>NZ_JBEXXC010000005.1:0-615722 GCF_040630175.1 Nocardia sp. NPDC005825 | reverse complement strand
GGCGGGGCGTGCTCACCACACCAAACCCCCAGGGGCGGGGGGCCCCGCACGCCCCCGGCCCCCCCCGCGCCGGTGGACTTCTGCATTCGGGCGGGCAGCGTACATTGGGACGGGATTCGCCTGTGGGGAAGGGATCGTCATGACCTTGCGAGACCGTCTGAACGAACTGTCGCGGCCGGGTGCGACGCCGGTGTTCGGGGAGCCGTACGAAACCCAGGACGGCACAACGGTTATCACCGTGACCGAGTCCGGGTTGTTCGGTCCGCGAGCGTGCGGCGTGTTCGTGGTCAGCGGCGGCAACGCCGAGTGGGTGTGCGCCACCAACGGTGAACGGATCGCGCTGCTCGGCGTGCTCACCGGGCTGATCGCGGCGGCGTTCGCGACCGCGGCCATGATCAAGCGGCCGCCGTGGCCGGACACCCGGATCACGATGACGAAGCACCTCTGAGTTGAACGGCGAGTACACCTTTCAGCTGGGCGACGCTCGCCGGGGTGCCCGGCGTGAGGTCGGTGCGGGCGCCGGCGAAGCGGTCGAAGACCAGGCCTTCGATGACCGCGATGAAATCGGCTGCGGCGGTGGCGGGTTCGGACGCGCCGAGGGTTTCGAACAGGCCGGTGGCGTGCTGGTGGGAGAAGAGGCTGCGCACCAGTCGCGGCCGTAGTTCGGTGTCGCCGAGCAGTTCGAGAATGAGCGCCTGCCGTGCGATCAGATGGTTGCGGCGATGTGCCAGTAGATGATCCAGCCAGCCCGCGATGCCGGTCGCGAGCGCGTCCAGGTCGATGTCCGCGCGCGTGCCCGGCAGGGCCGCGGGCGTGATCAGACCGCCCTGTCCGGTCGTGAAATCGGTGCGGGAGCGGGTGGTGATGCGGTCCACGACGGCCTCGATGAGCGCGCGTTTGGTGCGGAAGTAGTACGACGTCGAGCCCGCGGGGAGTTCCAGCGCGGTGTCGAGGGCCCGATGGGTGAGGGCCCGGAGTCCTTGCGCGGCAATGAGATCTATGGCGCTGTCCACGATGAGACTGCGCCGATCGGTTGTGGGAGTGGTCACCTTCGCTCCTCTGCGGCTTCGCGATCCTCTACAACTATAGAGGAAGCTCTACAGCAGTAGAGGAAGCGGGAGGTCGCAATGGAAACCACGGAGATCGTGCTCGACGCCGACCAGCGGACGGCCGCCGAACGACTCGACGCCATCGCCGCCCGGGTGGGCAAGCGGTGGCGGCGGCCGCGCGGGCTCTACCTGTACGGCGGGCCGGGCCGCGGCAAGACCATGCTGATGAACCGCTTCTTCGAATCGGTCCCCACGGCGCGCAAGCGGCGTTACCACTTCCACGCCTTCTTCGCGCGGCTGAACGCGGGCATCCACGAGTACGGCGGCATCGACGCCTCGGCCGCCGCGCTGCTGGGCGACGCCGAGCTGATCTGCTTCGACGAATTCCACGTCCACGACTCGGGCGACGCCCGCCTGGTGGCCCGGCTGCTGGACACCCTGTTCGCCCGGCACATCACGCTGGTGGTGACCTCGAACTACCCGCCGCAGGACCTGCTGCCCAATCCCTATATGCACGCCATGTTCGTGCCGACCATCGACCGCATCCTCGAGCACCTCGATGTGGTGTCGGTGAACGGGCCGACGGACTACCGCACGCTCGGCGGGGGGCACACCGGATTCGCGGCCGGGCACTACGTGGTCGGCGCCTGCCCCGAGACCGGGGCCGTGGACCTGCCGGTCGCGCACCGGCGGCTGCACGCCCGTGCGGTCGACAACGGCGTGATCACCGTCGATTTCGCGGAACTGTGCGGCATCCCGGTGTCGGCGGCCGATTTCCTCGAACTCGCCGCCGACCTCCACACCTGGGTGGTGTGCGACGTCCCGCCGCTGGGCACGGTCCCGCCGGACTGGGTGATGCGCTTCGTGAACCTGGTCGACGTGCTCTACGACGCCGACCTCGAACTGTCGGTCTACGCCGAGGTCCCGCTGGCCGAACTCGGCGGTGAGGTGCGCCGCGTCCCCGATCTCTACCGCACCCTCAGCCGCCTCGGCGAGCTGCGGGAACCTGCCAATCTCGAGGCGCGATAGCCGTTCGGCGAAGCCCCGGTGAACTGGCCGGGGAGATCGACGCGCACGGTTCACGTTCCGGCCATGCGGAGGGGGGCTCGGGTTTCGGGCCGCTTCCTACCGTGGCGTCAGGAGCTGCACCGAACCGGAGGGGACCGATGCGAATCCGCGAGCAGGCAAGGGATTCCGCGCCGCGGAACCCGAGCAGACCGAGTAATAGCCCCCATCTCCGGAACAGTGCCCGCCTGCGGGTGTTGGTTGTCGCCGAGTCCTTTCTTCCCCAGGTCAACGGCGTGACCAACTCCGTTCGGCGGGTGCTGGATCACCTGGCCGCCAAGGGTCACGAAGCCACACTGGTGGCCCCGACCGGACCGGCGAAATACGCCGGGTTCCGCGTGCACGTGGTGCGCGGAGCCCGGCTGCCGTTCTATCGGGACTTCCGGATCGGGCTCGAGACCCGCCGGCGGCTGCGCAAGATCATGCGCGAATTCCGGCCCGACGTCGTGCACATCGCCTCCCCTGCCACGCTGGGTTATCAGGCGGCGAAGGTCGCGGGCGAACTCGGGGTTCCGACGGTCGCCATCTATCAGACCGATCTGGTGGGTTTCGCGCTGCGCTACGACCTGCCCGGCGGCGTGCGCGCCATGACCGCCCTGACCCGCCGCATCCACCTGCGGGTGGACCGCACCCTCGCGCCCTCCACCGCCAGCCTGCGCCAGCTGGAGCTGATGGGCATCCCGGGGCTGGGCCGCTGGCCGCGGGGCGTGGACCTGCAGCAGTTCGGGCCCTTCCGTCGCTCGGAGGAACTCCGAAAGCGTCTGGCCCCCAACGGTGAAGCCCTGGTCGGCTATATCGGGCGGCTCGCCCCGGAGAAGGAACTCGAGCTGCTGGCCGCACTGCGCCCGCTGCCCGGGGTGCGGCTGGTCATCGTGGGTGGTGGCCCGGAGGAGAAGCGGCTGCGCAAGCTGTTGCCGGACGCGGAGTTCCTCGGCGTCCTGCACGGTGAGGAACTCGCGGCCGCGTACGCCTCGCTGGACGTCTTCGTGCACACCGGCCGTCACGAAACCTATTGCCAGGCAGCGCAGGAGGCACTGGCCTCCGGGGTGCCGGTGGTCGCGCCCAAGTCCGGCGGCCCGATCGACGTGATCACGCCCGGCGCCGGGTTCCTCTACCCGCCCGGCGACGCCGACGCCATGACCGCGCTGGTGCGCCGCCTGGTCGAGGACGACCGGCTGCGCGAGCACACCGCGGCCACCGCGGTGCGCAGTGTGCGCGACCGCTCCTGGGCCGCGGTCAACGACCTGCTCATCCGCCACTACCGCGAGGTGATCGCGGAACGCGCGCAGCCCGATTCGGCGCTGCGGTCCGACCCGGTGCCGGGCGAGGTCCCGGCTGCCAAGGAGGCATCCTGATGCTGCGCATCTCCGTCATCGGCACCGGCTACCTGGGCGCCACCCACGCCGCGGGCATGGCCGAACTCGGATTCGACGTGCTCGGGGTGGACAACGACCCGGCCAAGGCCGCGGCGCTGTCGGCCGGGCGGGTGCCCTTCCACGAACCCGGCCTGCCGGACCTGCTGGCCGGGCACGTGGCCAACGGCCGCCTGCGCTTCGGCACCTCGCTGGTCGCGGCCGCCGAGTTCGCCGACGTCCATTTCCTCTGTGTGGGAACGCCGCCCGGCGTGAACGGGGCCGCGGACCTGTCGCAGCTCTACAGCGCGCTGGACGGCCTGGTGCCGCACCTGACCCGCAACTGCCTGATCGTCGGCAAGTCCACGGTGCCGGTGGGCACGGCCGAGGCGCTCACCGCGCGCATCGCCGAGCTGGCCCCCGCGGGCATCTCGGTGGATCTGGCCTGGAACCCCGAGTTCCTGCGCGAGGGGCACGCCGTCCACGACACCCTGCACCCGAACCGGCTGGTGTTCGGCGTGACCACCCCGGACGCCGAATGGGCGCTGCGGCAGGTCTACGCCACCCCCATCGCCGGGGGATCGCCGGTGGTGATCACCAACCTGCCCACCGCGGAGCTGATCAAGGTGTCCGCGAACGCCTTCCTGGCGACCAAGATCTCGTTCATCAACGCCATGGCCGAGCTGTGCGATCTGACCGGCGCGGACGTGACCCTGCTGGCCGACGCGCTGGGCCACGACGACCGGATCGGCCGCAAGTTCCTGGGCGCCGGTCTCGGCTACGGCGGCGGCTGCTTGCCGAAGGACGTGCGCGCCCTGATCGCCCGCGCGACCGAACTCGGTGCGGGGGAGTCGGTGGCGTTCCTGCGGGACGTCGACGCGGTGAACCTGCGTCGCCGCGAGCGGGTGGTGCGCGAGACCCTAGAACTGCTCGGCGGCGTGCACCGGCCGGTCGGCCGGGTGGGCATCCTGGGCGCGGCCTTCAAGCCGCTCTCCGACGACGTGCGCGACTCCCCGGCCCTGGACGTGGCGCGGCAGCTGCACGCGGCGGGCGTCGAGGTGACCGTCTTCGACCCGGCCGCGACGGGTCCGGCGCGCGCGGTGGCGCCGCAGCTGGTGTTCGCGGCCACCCCCGCCGCCGCCCTGCACGAGGCCGATGTGGTGCTGCACCTGACCGAATGGCGGGAATTCCGGGAGCTGGACCCCGGCTTCCTGCGCACCGTCGCGCGCGGGCGGGTGATCATCGACGCTCGCAACACCCTGGATCCGGAGCCGTGGCTGGCCGCGGGCTGGGACTTCCGCGCCCTGGGCCGCCTGGTGGAGCCGCGGACGGCCGCCGGTGCGGTCGGCGCACCGGCCGGGAGCTCCTACCCGGGCCCCACCGCGATCCGGGACGTGGCCGAACCGGCCCGTGCCCTGCCGTCGCCGCTGACGCGCCTGCGCGCCCGGGTGCGCCGCACGGCCTGATCGCTGTAGATTCCGGCACTCCCGGTCCCGCGCCGGCGCCGCCGTTCGATCTCGAGGGTCGGTCCGTCGCGCCCGTGATCCACCACCGATGGTGATAAGTGGGGTTGCGCGTCGGCTGCCCGGCGTGGGTGGGATGACCTGGGTTTTCGGGGCTGGTGACGCTCGCCGCGCAGGTGGGGGATTTATGCGCGGCGGGTATGTGATTCCAGCTTCCCGATTTTGGTCCTGACGAACCGCTTGGCATGTAACTATGTGCCTGTTTCTGCTGGACTCTGGTTAGGAGTGGTCGTGACTGGGGTGGGGACGGTGGCAACGCGGACGATCGCACTGATCGGTCTCGTGGTGCTGGCTGTCGTCGCACTGCGCGGGTACGTTCCGGGAACCGGAGGACCCGCGGCGCCGCATCCGTCGTCGGCGGTGTCCCTGGCATTGATGCCGGTGCTGCTGCTGGTCTCGATGGTGATCCTGGTGGCCGGTGTGATCAACAGCCGGCACCGGCTGCCGCTCGCCATGCCCGAACCCGATCGCGAGAACCTGGTGCGCGTCCCGGGACTGCGGCGGCTCGGGCTGCTGGTGGTGGTCGGCGTCGCGGCGCTGGCGCTGATCGTGACCGCGGTGCTGTCGGTCTACCTGGTGACCCCCGCACGGCACGGCGAGAGCGGCACCCAGCCCACCGTGGCGCCCACCACGGAACCGCTGGAGACCACCGCGCCCCCGATGGACTCGGTGCCGGAGCCGTCGCTGAGCGGCACCGCGCTGCTGCTGGTCGGCATCACCGCCACCGTGCTGGTGCTGATCGCCATGACCGGCCTGGTGGTGGTCGCGGTCAACTCGAACCGCCGGCCCGTGCTGACCCGCACCCCGCTGCCGCAGCCCAGCCCCACCGAGGCGGTCTCGCTGGCCAAGGTGGCCGAGATGGGCCTGGCCGCCATGATCGCGCCCGGACAGGATCCGCGCACCGCCATCATCGCCTGCTACGTGGCCATGGAAAGTGGTCTGGCGCAGGCGCGGGAGGTCGCGCCGCTGGCCTCCGACACCCCCTCCGAGGTGCTGGCGCGGGCGTTCGACCGCGGCTTCCTGCACGACGCCTCGGCGCGGGAACTGGTGTCGCTGTTCGAGGAGGCGCGGTTCAGTCCGCACTCCATGCTGGAGTGGCAGCGGATGCGGGCCGAGCAGCTGCTGCGTATCGTATTGGCAGATCTCCAGGGGCTGGCCGCATGAAAGCTGTTGTGGTGGAGGAGATCTGGTGGGACCGAACGGGGGATCGGCCATGAATCGGGGCGCGATCGTGACCGGCGCGGTGGTGCTGGTGGTGGTGTTCGAGTTCGTCGCGCTCGGCAATCAGCGCGAACTGCTGCCGTTGCTCACCGGCATTCCGGTGGCGGGCGCGCTCGGACTGCTGGTGTGGACGCTGGTCGAGCGGTCGCGGCGGCTCGCCCTCGTCGAGGAGGACAACGACATCGACAACGGCCCCGTCGAGATGCTGCGCCGCTGGCAGGCGCGCGCCACAATGCTGGCCGACCGGTCCGAGGGCACCCGCGCCGACTGGGACCGGCACCTGCGGCCGTTGCTGGCCAAGGAGTTCGAGCTGACCAGCGGGCATCGGATGAACAAGAACCGCCGGGCCCTCGAGGTGGCGGGGCAGCTGCAGTTCGGCCCCGAACTGTGGCGATGGGTGGACCCGGCCAACTCGGCGCTGCGCGACGAGGTCAATCGCGCACCCGGCCGTGAAGCCCTCGACGAGATCCTGCGTCGGCTACAAGACATGTGAGATGAGATGCGAGAGTTGCCATGACATCACCGATGGACGTGACCATCAAGCGCACCGACGCCGTACTGCGCGAAGTATCCCGGGTCGTGGTCGGCAAGCGGGACGAGCTGCAGCTGATCATGATCGCGGTGCTGTCCGGCGGCCACATCCTGATCGAGGATCTGCCTGGCCTGGGCAAGACCCTGATCGCGCGCTCCTTCGCGACCGCGCTCGGGCTGAACTTCACCCGCGTGCAGTTCACCCCGGACCTGCTGCCCGCCGACCTGATCGGCTCCACCATCTACGACATGCATTCGGGCCGTTTCAGTTTCCGGCGCGGCCCGGTGTTCACCAATATGCTGCTGGCCGACGAGGTCAACCGCACCCCGCCCAAGACCCAGGCCGCCCTGCTGGAGGCCATGGCGGAGGGCCAGGTCTCGATCGACGGTGAGACCTTCCCGCTGCCACAGCCTTTCGTCGTCTTCGCCACCGACAACCCGATCGAGTATGAGGGCACCTACCCGCTGCCCGAGGCCCAGCTCGACCGCTTCGCCATGCAGCTGCGGCTCGGGTACCTGTCGGAGAACGACGAGATGAACATGATCCGCCGCCGCCTGGAACGTGGCGCGCAGCCCGCCCAGATCGGGCAGGTGGTGGACGCCGAGGGCCTGCTCGAGATGCGGCAGTCCGTCGAATTCGTGACCGTGCACCCCGATGTGGTCGGCTACGTGGTCTCGCTCGCCTCCGCCACCCGCGGCCACCCGCAGGTGGAGGTCGGTGCCAGCCCGCGCGCCGAACTCGATCTGGTGCAGATGGCCCGCGCTCGCGCCCTGCTGAACGGCCGCGACTACGTGGTCCCCGAGGACGTGAAGGCGCTGGCCATTCCCGCCATGGCGCACCGCATCACGCTGCGCCCCGAGATGTGGGTGCGTCGCATTCGCGGCGAGGACGTCATCTCCGAACTGCTGCGCCGCCTGCCCGTCCCGCGCGCCACCACCGCTTGAGGCACGCATGAAGCATCGCGACACCACCGCCTCCGTCGAGGCCGAACTGCGCTGGCGGCCCGCGCCGTTGGTGTTCATGCTCGCCGCGGTGTCGGCGCTCGCGCTGGTGCTGGCGGTGATCCTGGGCAAATGGCAGCTGGTGGTGTTCGCCGCGCCCATGCTCGGGGTGCTGGCCTCCGCGCCCTTGCAGCAGTCGCGCACCCGGATCCAGATCGACGGGTCCGGGGTGTTGCGCTGCTTCGAGACCGAGGAGGTGGTGCTGACCGCCGCCGCCTTCGTGGAGAGCGGCCACGCGCTGCTGCGGCTGCATCCGGAACCCCTGCCGGACATGGAGATCCACGTCGAGGAGACCGTCGACTCCGGCGTCTCCCCGGCCGGGCTGCGGCTGGCGCTGTCGGCGGAGCGTTGGGGCCGATACCCGGTGCCCATGCGGATCACCGCGCTCAGCCCCGCCGGACTGGCGGTGGCCTCGGTGCGGCTGCCCGCGGGGGAGCTGTACATCTACCCGATCACCGACCCGCAGCGGATGCGGTTGCCGCGCACCGAACTTCCCGAACGCATGGGCTCGCACCTGACCCGGCGGCACGGGCCCGGCGTGGAGTACGCCGACATCCGGGCCTACACCCCGGGCGACCAGCTGCGCACCGTCAACTGGCCGGTGAGCGCGCGACGCGGGCAGCTGTTCGTGACCGAACGCTTCACCAACCGGGCGGCGGACGTGGTGGTGCTGGTGGACACCTCGATGCAGGCACCCGGCCCCGCCTCGGAGTCGCTGGAGCTGTCGGTGCGCGGCGCCGCCCAGGTGGCGCAGTCCGCGCTGCAGGCCGGTGACCGCACCGCGGTGGTGTGCCTGGGCCGCAGCCCGCGCTGGCTGCGACCCGATATCGGCCGCCGCCAGTTCTATCGGATCGTGGACGCGGTCCTCGACGTCGGCGACGAGCACATCGGCATGCAGGGCTCGCTGGCCCCGCACTCCGCGGTCCCGATCGGCGCGGTCATCGTCGCCTTCTCGACCCTGCTGGACACCCAATTCGCCCTGGCCCTCATCGATCTGCGCAAACGCGGCCACGTCGTGGTGGTGATCGACGTGCTGCGCGGGCCGCCGTTCGGCGAGGGCCTGGACAATACGCTCGCCCGCATGTGGCAGCTGGAACGCACCTCCATGTACCGCGACATGGGCACCGTCGGCGTCGACATCGTGCCCTGGCCGGAGGACACCCGGCTCGACCAGGTGATGCGGCTGCTGCCCGAACACCGCCGCACCGTGAGGGTCCGCCGATGACGAAGTTCCTGGCCGTTCTGTCCGGCGTCCTGCTCGCGGGCGCGGTGGCCGTCGTCCTGCCCTGGGCGGCACTGCCGGTGGCCGTGCTGGCCGCGGCGGGCTGGCGCTGGCGGGCCTGCGCGGTGCTGGCCGTGCTGGCCGCCATGGCGGCGCTGGCCTGGGTCGGCACCGGGGCGCTGGTCGCGGGCGGCATCGGGCTGGTCGCCACCACCTATCTGCTGAACATCGCCACCGTGTCGGCCCCGGCGGGCGTGGTGCCCACCACGATTCCGTCGGTCGCGGGCGCGCTCCTGTTCACCGTGGCGGCGGGGGCGGCGACCGTGCTGCCCGCCGGACTGACCTGGGTGCCGATCCTCGCGCCGTTCGCCGTGATCGCCTTGTACGCCATGGTGGTGCGCGGACTGTCGAGCGACCCGGCCGCCTGACGCCCGGGCGAAAATCGCTTCGAATCCGCGTGCGGGACTGATTCACTCGCGAACATGAACGACTATCGCATGAACGAGCAGCAGCTCGTCCGGACCTCCAAGCGGCTGTCCCGGCATCTGCGGCACGCACCCGAGGCGATCGGGCTCACCCTGGACTCGGCCGGCTGGGTGGACGTCACCGCGCTGCTGGCGGGACTGGCCCGGCACGGCCGCACCGTCACGCGGCCCGAACTGGACGAGGTGGTGGCACGGAACAACAAGCGCCGCTTCGAATTCGACGCGACGGGGACCCGGATCCGCGCGAGTCAGGGGCACAGTGTCGACGTTGACCTGGAGTACCGGGCGACCACGCCGCCCGAACTGCTCTACCACGGCACCGTTGCCGCGGCCCTGCCCGGAATTCGCGCCGAGGGCCTGCGGCCCATGCGCCGCCACGATGTCCATCTGTCGGCGGATACCGAGACCGCCGTCAAGGTCGGTTCACGTCGAGGCCGACCCATCGTGCTGACCGTGGACGCCGCCGCGATGCACCGCGACGGGCACGAGTTCCGGGTCAGCGCCAATGGGGTCTGGCTGGTGGCCGCCGTCCCGCCCGGTTACCTCACCGGTCTCTGAGGTCCCGGCAGGACTCGAGCAGGACGGAATCCACTGTGGGCGAGAATTATTGGAGCGCGGGCGGCATCCGGGTCGGCTTGATCCGGCCGGCGTCGATGAGCGCCCGGAATGCCGCGGCTTTGCGCTGACATTCGGCGACCGGGCAGCGGCGGTGCTGCTGCATGGTGCGGTGGGCTTCCTGGACGCCCAGGGGGTGATCGGGGGCGAGGTGCGACCAGGAGGATGGTGCGGTGGTAGCCAACGCCAAGGCGTTGTGCTCCTTGGTGATTCGATCGCGGATCCGATCCACTGAGAGCCGATCCGGATCCTGGTGGGGGTGGTGCAGGCTCATGATGGCGATTGCCGTGACCACGAGCGCTGCGAGGGTGGCCGTGAACACTTGCCAGGCGGCCATTCGTTCACCTTCTCCATGTCTATCGGATGTAGTCAGAGAGATATTCAGTTGGTTAGCTAGATATTCACCGTATGCCCTGAAACGTTACGCCTCCAGCGTGTCCTGGGTCAGGAACAATCGAATTTCGGCCGCTTTCAGCAACTTCCCCGCGTCAAAGCAAACCGAAACGGTCGGTTTGCTGGCGGTGGACTTCACGATCCAGGCAGGGAGCGGCGACCCACTCCGCCGAGTGGAAATTCCACTCGCACAGTTATTTTCGGACGAGACCCGAACCCGTCCGCGCATGGTGGTTCGTCTAGAGGAACCCCGCGCACATCTCCCCGATGAGCAACGCGGGCGCATTGGTGTTGCCGCCGGTGATGTCCGGCATGATCGACGTGTCGGCGACCCGTAGGCCCTCGATCCCGTGCACGCGCAGCCGCGGGTCCACCACGGCGCGTTCGTCGACTCCCATCCGGCAGGTGCCGACCGGGTGATACACCGAGTGGATCCGATTGCCGAGTTCGCGGCGCATCGCGGCGGGATCGGTGAAGTCCGGGCCGGGGTGCAGCTCCCCGAGGCTCTCGCGCGCGATCTCCGGATGGGCCATGATCTCGCGCATCATGGCGACCCCTTCCAGCAGCACCTCGGCATCGGCGGGATCGGACAGGTAGGCGGGGTCGATCAGCGGGGCCCGTCGCGGATCCCGGGAGGCCAGGCGCACGGTGCCGCGGCTGCGGGGGTAGATCATGGTCGGCAGGACGGTGAACGCGGGCCGGGGATCCACCCGGTGCAGAATGTCGCGATCCTGGTTGGGTGCGACGTAACCCCAGGGCAGTGCGTGGATTTGCAGGTCCGGGACGGCCTCGGCGCGTGAGGTGCGCACGAAACCGACGCCTTCGAGGAAGGTGCGCCCGAACCAGCTCGATCCCGGCCGCCGTGTCTCGGTGAGCATGCCGCCCAGGAAATGCCCGAGCGTTCCGCGATGCGGCGAGTTCTTCACGACGTAGGTGAGCGGCACGAACAGGTGGTCGTGCAGATTGTCGCCGACGGGCAGGTCGGCGTGCACGGCGATGCCGTGCTCGCGCAGGTGCGCGGCGGGGCCGATGCCGGACAGCATCAGGAGCTGCGCCGACCCGATCGCCCCGGCGGACAGCACGACTTCCTGTGCCGCCCGGATGATTCGGGGCCCGGACCGATCGAGCACCTCCACTCCGGTCGCCCGGCCGTGCTCCACCACCACCCGGGACACCTGGACGCCGGTTTCGATGCGCAGGCGCGACCGATCGGTCAGGTAGGCGTGGGAAGAGCTGTAGCGCACGCCGTTCCGGGTGGTCTGCTGGAACAGCGACAGCCCTTCCTGGGATGCGCCGTTGTAGTCCTCGATCACCGGCACGCCGAGCGTTTCCGAAGCGGCGGTGAGGAATCCGGTGGTGGCGTCGCTGATGTCGGTGGCCCGGGTGACCGCGATCGGGCCGTCGCCGCCGCGCACCGCGCTCGGGCCGCCTTCCCAGGTCTCCATGCGCTTGAACGCGGGCAACACCTGCTCGTAGCCCCAGCCGTCGCAGCCCTGCGCGGCCCAGCCGTCGTAGTTCTCCCGGTTGCCGCGCACGAACACCATGCCGTTGACCGAACTGGAACCGCCGAGCACCTTGCCGCGGGTCATCGGAATGCGCCGTCCCGCAGCGTGTTTCTGCGGTACCGAGTACTGCTTCCAGCACAGGCGGGCGCGCAGCTGCGGGACGGTGTGGACGACGAACGTCATCCCGGGCACCCGCACCAGCCGGGTGTCGTCGCCGCGCCCGGCCTCGAGCAGGACGACACTGGCGCCGCGTTCGGCGAGGCGGCCCGCGACCACGGCGCCGGCGCTGCCCGCTCCGACGACGATGTAGTCGTACTCGGACGCGCGCGGGTTCGGGTCACGCATGGGGAGTGCTCAACTGTCCCAGCCATTCGTCGACCAACTGCGCGGTCGTAGGCGCCTCGGTGCTGCACAGTTCGACATGTTGCGCGTCCACGGTCCGGGCGGTCTGCGTGGTGGACCAGGTTTCGACGGGCCACTCGTTGAGGTTGTGCGTCGGTGACGGTTTCGTGCACTTGAGCACGAGCGTCTCGCAGTCGACGGGTCGATGCTCGTACTGCAACAGCAGGTCGAGCCAGCACGCCAGCGCGGTCAACCGTTCGGTGGTGAAGCCGGCGAGATCGGGGATCATCGCGTCGGTGTCGACCACGGCGTCCTTCGCGGTTCCGATTTGGCGCTCGTTCGCCTCCGGAGCGATGAAGGAATCGAAGATGATCAATCCCCGCGGCCGGGTATGGCCCTGCTCGAGCATTCGAGCCGCCGTGGCGTGAGCGAGATTGCCGCCGCCCGACATGCCGCCCAGCACGAATTCATCCTCCCCGACGGTGTCGCGGACGGATTCGGCGATGCTCTCGATGGCGGCGTCGAGCGAAGCGGGCAGGGGCTCGCCCGGCTCGTATCCCGACAGCGGGATGACAGAGAGCCGGCGATGTCCGCCCAGGTGCGCGGCGAGCAGAATGTACTGAATGAATCCGCCGAGAAATGCCGGGGTGCAGATCAATACGACATGGGGCAGGACGTCTCCGCCACTATTGTTGGGCGTGCCGCCGCTGAGCGCGATGCCCTTCGGTATTTCTGCCGAATAATGGTCGAATGTCTCACGAAGCTGCGCGGCCGCTAGCAGGAACTCCAGGCCGTCGACGAATTTATCGTCTGCGATCGCCTGTCTGAACATGCGGACAATGGAGGAATCAGCGGACTGGGCGGTCGGCGCGACTGCCTCGGCGGGGGTGTATTTCATTCCGCCGCCGCGCGGTACGAGCAGGATATCTCCGCGCATGGCGAGATGCGGCTCGGCGCTGGCGATCGCGAGGACGGTCATATTCCGTACCGCCATGAGTCCGGACAATTCCGCGAGGCCCTTATCGGGGGAGTCGGTGTCCAGGAGAACGATCCGCCCCGGGTGCTCGGATTGTGCTGACCGCACGAGTTCCCATACCGCCGCTCCCGCCGGGTGCGCGACTTCATCGGGCGAAGCCGAAATCGCATCACGCGTGAGCACCAGGAAGGTGCTGGAATCGAACCGTCGCTGTCCAGACCACGACCCGATAGCCTCCGACACCTTCTGTGTCACGGCGCGTGTATCCGTTGGCAGCGCACCGGATTCGTCCCGGCGACAGTCCAGAACTATTACCTGGGCATTGTCGGCGTCGCCGTTCAGTGCTTCTGCCCAGTCGCAGGGCGCCACCGCGGGCACCGAAGTCGGAGTGGGAATTATCGACCACTCGACAGTGTGCTGCTCATTCATGGATCCCCCCGATGTCTCGACCTGCCTCGCCGCCAGCATGCCACGGCGAACTGGCGTCGTCCACGTCTTGACTAGAACGTGTTCCTACGCGAAGCTGACAAGTACTGCGAGTCAGCTTGATTGGGGTGGGCGGCGGCGGAGCTGGAACGATGGCGTCCGCCGAGGCATTCCGCGATCTGAACCCAAGTCTCAATCTGGATTGGGTTCTAGTTCTCTGGAATAGGGGTTCCGAATGGTTGATCAGCAGAAGTTGCAGCATCTTCTGCGACGTGTCACCGCCGAACTCCAGGAAACCAGGGCCAAGCTGCGGGAGGTGACGGAGCCGAACGCGGAGCCGGTGGCCATCGTGGGCATGGGGTGTCGTTTTCCGGGCGGGGTGGAGTCGCCGGACGATCTGTGGCGTCTGGTGGTCGACGGTCGTGACGTGGTGTCGGAGTGGCCGTCCGATCGTGGGTGGGATCTGGCGGGTTCGTACTCCCCGGAACCAGGTGTCGCGGGTAAGTCGTATGCGCGGGAGGGCGGATTCCTCTCCGCCGCAGCCGAGTTCGATGCGGAGTTCTTCGGGATCAGTCCACGTGAAGCGGTCGGGATGGACCCGCAGCAGCGCCTGCTGTTGGAGACGGCGTGGGAGGCGCTCGAGCATGCCGGGATCCGCCCGGAGACGTTGCGGGGCAGCGATACCGGCGTGTACGTCGGCGTCATGAACCAGGGCTACGGAGCTGATGCCGCCGACGAGGGTTACAGCCTGACGGGTGTGTCATCGAGCGTGGTGTCGGGCCGGGTGTCGTATGTGCTGGGGCTGGAAGGGCCTGCGGTGTCATTGGATACGGCGTGCTCGTCGAGTCTGGTGGCATTGCATCAGGCGATGTCGGCGGTGCGGTCGGGGGAGTGTTCGCTGGCGTTGGCCGGCGGCGTGGCGGTGATGGCGACGGCGGATACGTTCGTGGAGTTCTCCCGGCAGCGGGGGTTGGCCGCGGATGGCCGGTGTAAGCCGTTCGCGGAGGCGGCCGACGGGACGGGGTGGGGCGAGGGCTCGGGTGTGGTTGTGCTGGAACGGTTATCGGATGCTCGGCGCAACGGGCATCGGGTGCTGGCGGTGGTGCGGGGCAGCGCGGTCAATCAGGACGGTGCGTCCAATGGGTTGACCGCGCCGAACGGGCCTTCGCAGCAGCGGGTGATCCGCCGCGCGTTGGCGAATGCCGCGCTGTCGGTGGGCGGGGTGGATGCGGTGGAGGCGCACGGCACCGGCACCACGCTGGGCGACCCGATCGAGGCGCAGGCGTTGCTGGCGACCTATGGCCGGCGTGATCGTGCTCTGGAGCCGTTGTGGCTGGGTTCGGTGAAGTCCAATATCGGGCACACTCAGGCGGCTGCGGGGGTGGCCGGGGTGATCAAGATGGTGCAGGCCCTCCAACATGGGGTGCTGCCGAAGACTTTGCATGTGGATGAGCCGTCCACACATGTGGATTGGTCGTCGGGGCATGTGGGTTTGCTGACCGCGCAGCGGGATTGGCCGATTGTCGATCGGCCGCGGCGTGCGGCGGTGTCCGCGTTCGGTATCAGTGGCACCAACGCGCACGTGATTCTCGAACAGGCGCCGGAATCGGAGTCCGAGCCGGTGACCGATACCGGTGGGGACGGTCCGGCGGCCTGGGTGGTGTCGGGTCGGACGCCACAAGCACTGGCCGGGCAGGTGCGGCGGCTGCGGGATTTCGTGGCCGCTGACCCGGCGATGAACGTGCGGGACGTGGCACGGTCGCTGGTGTCTCAGCGGTCGCGCTTCGACCACCGCGCGGTGGTGGTGGGCGCGAACCGCGACGAGCTGCTCGCCGGACTGACCGCGCTGTCGGAGCAGACGCCGAGTCCCAGCGTGGTGACGGGAGTGGGTGCGGCGCACCGCAAAACGGTGCTGGTTCTTCCTGGCCAGGGAGCTCAATGGCAGGGCATGGGCAGGCAGCTCCTGGACTGCTCGCCGGTGTTCGCACGAAAGATGGCCGAGTGCGATGCCGCGTTCTCACCGCTGGTGGATTGGTCGTTGTTCGACGTGCTCGCGGGTGCCGAAGGGGCGCCGCCGCTGGAGCGGGTCGATGTGGTTCAGCCGGTGCTGTTCGCGGTGATGGTGTCCTTGGCAGAGCTGTGGCGCTCGGTCGGCGTTGTTCCGGACGCCGTTGTGGGTCACTCGCAAGGTGAGATTGCCGCGGCGTATGTGGCCGGGGCACTGTGCCTCGAGGACGCCGCCCGGGTAGTGGCGCTACGGTCCGCCGCGTTGAATGCTGTGGCCGGACAGGGCGGGATGGTCTCGGTGTCCACGCCCCTCGATCGGGTGACCACTCTGCTGGCCGGATACGACGAATTGTCGGTGGCCGCGGTCAACGGCCCGCAGGCGACGGTGGTTTCCGGTGCGGCGGCGCAGCTCGAGGAGTTCCTGGAAGCCTGTGCACGCGAAAACATTCGGGCCCGCCGAATCCCGGTCGACTACGGCTCGCATTCGCCGCAGGTCGATGGGCTCCGCGAACCGCTGCTGAAGGTGCTGGCCGAACTCGAGCCCCGATCGTCGAAGGTGGCGTTCTGGTCCAGCGTGACCGGCGGCGTCCTGGACGGCACCGGGTTGGATGCGGACTACTGGTTCCGGAATCTGCGGGAACCGGTGCGTTTCCAGCAGACGGTCCAGGCCCTACTGGAGGACGGCTACGACGTATTCGTCGAAGCCAGCCCGCATCCTTTGCTCACGGTCGGCATCGAGCAATCGTGTGACCTGCCGGCGAATACGGATCCCGTGACCGTCGTGGGTTCGCTGCGACGTGACGAAGGGGGCCTCGACGGCCTCCTGCGGTCGGCGGCGCAGTTGGAAGTGTCGGGCGTGGGGGTGAATTGGGAGGAATTGCTGGGACCCGCCCACGGGTCCGGGGTGTCCTTGCCGACGTATGCCTTTCAGCGCCGCAGGTATTGGCTGACCGGCGGCCCGGGGCGTGGGGACGCGTCGTCGCTCGGGCTCTCGGCGGCCGGTCATCCGCTGTTGGGCGCGGTGGTCGAGTCCCCGGCCGGTGACGGTGTGGTGCTGACGGGTCGACTCGACCTGGCGACCCATCCGGCGCTGGCCGAGCGTGCCGTGGATGGGGTCGCACTGCTACCCGCGGCCACCTACGTGGAGTTGATGTTCCGCGCTGCCGAGGAAGTGGGTTGTGCACTGGTGCGGGACCTGACGCTGCTGAATCCGCTGGTGCTGCGCGCCGAGGTCGGGATCCGATTGCAGGTGGTGGTGGACGGTGCCGACGAGCTCGGCTGCCGATCGGCGTCGATGTACTCCCGTGTCGAGGACGCCGATGGCACGTGGGTGCTGAACGCACAGGGCGTGCTGGGCATCGAGGGTGAGCCGGTGGATCCCGCCGTGCTGGAGTCGATGCTGGACGGCTTCTCGATGCTGGACGGGTTGCACGGAGTTCGGTGGACGCCACTGGCGGCACCGGACAGCTCGCTTGTCGACCCCGAAACCGTCGGCGATGTGGATATTTTCGATAGCGACCGCGGTGCGGTCGCTGCCGGCACCGACGATGTGCCGAGCCGTGTCCGCACTGCGACGCACGAGACGCTGAAGGTGTTGCAGGCCTGGTTGAGTGGGTCACGATCCGCGGCGAGCACCCTGGTCGTGGTCACCCATGGTGCCGTCGGTCCGGCCGGACACGATGTCACTGATCTGGCGGGCTCGGCGGTCTGGGGTCTGGTGCGTTCGGCTCAGTCGGAGGCTCCGGGCCGGGTCGTCCTGGTGGACACCGATTCCGATGAACTGACCGCCGAAGAACTGGCGGCCGTGGTCGTTTCGGGTGAGACCCAGGCCGTGATCCGTGCCGGCGTCGTGCATGCGGCCCGATTGACCCGACTGCCCGTCGACACGCGACAGCCGGTATCAGGCGCGGGCGGTGTGGTGTCGGCGGGGACGGTGCTGGTCACCGGCGGTACCGGTGGCCTGGGCGCGGCGTTGGCCCGGCATCTGGTGACCAACCACGGGGTGCGGTCGCTGGTGTTGGTGAGTCGTCGCGGTGCCGCCGCGCCGGGAGCGTCGCTCTTGGCGGCGGAACTGGGCGATCTCGGCGCTCAGGTACGAATCATGGCCTGTGACATCGCGACTCGCGATGGAGTGGCCGAGGTGCTGGCGGCGGTGCCCGGGCAGCTCCCGCTGACCGGTGTGGTGCATGCGGCCGGTGTGCTCGATGACGGTGTGATCGCCTCGCTGACACCGGACCGAATGGACGCGGTGCTGGCGGCGAAGGCCGATGCCGCCTGGCATTTGCACGAGGCCACCGGCGGTATGGATTTGCCGATGTTCGTGCTCTATTCGTCGGCGGCGGGTGTGCTGGGCGGAGCGGGTCAGGGCAACTACGCGGCCGCGAATGTCTTCCTGGACGGGCTGGCCGAGCATCGGCGGGCGCGTGGATCGGTCGCGACGTCGATCGCGTGGGGGTGGTGGGCTTCCCACACCGGGATGACCGGGCATCTCGCCGACGCCGACACCGCTCGATTGAGTCGTGCCGGGTTGTCACCCATGTCGACCGAGCAAGGATTGGCACTGTTCGACGCCGCGATCGTTCAGGACCGGGCCGCGGTGGTCGCGGCACCGCTGGATCACGCGGTGCTGGATGCGCGGGTCAAAGCTGGGACATTGAGCCCGCTACTGCGGGAATTGGCGACGAGCGCGGGAATTCGTTCCATCGCCGACCCCCCGGGAGATCCGGGAGCAATACTGCGAGAGCGGATTTCGGTGCTGTCGGACGCCGAGCGCCTGCCGCTGCTCTTGGGCGTGGTACGAGAACAGATGGCGGTCGTGCTCGGTCACGACGGTCCCGACGCGATCGATCCGGACCGCAACTTCCGGGAGCTGGGTTTCGATTCGCTGGCCGCGGTCGAGGCACGCAACCGGCTCAATGCCCTCACGGGACTGCGACTGCCCGCGACCCTGATCTTCGACCATCCCACCCCGGCTACCGTCGCCCGGCACATGCTGCGCGAACTGACCGGAGCCGATGCGGAGACCGTGGCGGAGGAATCCGCCTCGGATTCCGTTGTCGGTGTCATCCGGCAGGCGATCGCGGGCAACAAGCTCGAGCGCGGTCTGGCGTTCTTGCGAGCGGCGGCGAAACTCCGTCCGGTGTCCGACCAAGTCACCGTGGGAGTGCCGAGCGGCATCGGACTCAGCGGCGGGGATGCCCTGCCGCACTTGGTATTCGTCGATTCCCCGGAATTCCTCGGCGGGTCCATCCAGTACACGCAGCTCGCCGCCGACCTGGGCGGTGACCGCCGTGTCTCGGCTATCCCGCTGCCCGGATACGACCCGGATGAACCGCTTCCCGCATCGCTGGACGCCGCCGTCGACAGCATCGTGCAAGCGGTCCTCGACACGGTGGGCCAGGACGAATTCGTCCTCGGCGGTTACTCGATAGGCGCGAACATCGCCCACGCGGCGGCGACTCGCCTCTTGGAACACGAAAGTGCCCAGCTGCGAGGCCTGATCATTCTCGACGGCTTCATCGACCGAGAAGTGGACGAAGGCCAACTGAACGCCCGCGGGCACCACATGCTCGAGCTGGCCGCGACGATCCCCGACCGCGCGGGCCTGACCACCGCACGGTTGACCGCGTTCGGCTGGTGGTTCGACCTGGCGAGGCGACTCGAACACAAGCCCGTCGACACCCCGACGCTCCTCGTCGAGACCACGGATGCCGATCACGTTGCGCTGCACGGTGCCAAGGCCCGCGAAGCGGCGCGGTTGATAGATCAATGGCTCACGCCGCTGACCGCCGACACCCGACCTATCCAGTAAGGGACATTCACACATGGGTACTACGACAACGCGACCCGATCACGAGATCGTGGTGATCGGTGCCGGACCCGGCGGTATCGCGGCGGGGGCGCTGCTCAAACGCGCCGGCATCGAACAGTTCACCATCCTGGAACGCGCGGGTGAGGTCGGCGGCAGCTGGCGCGACAACACCTACCCCGGAATCAGTGTCGACGTACCCGCGCTCACCTACCAGTACTCGTTCGCCCGCAAGGCCGATTGGCCCACGTTGTTCCCGGCGGGCGCCGAGGTGCAGGCGTATCACCGGGACGTCGCCCGCCGCTACGGCCTCTATCAGCACCTGCGGTTCCATACCGAGATCGTCCGCGAAGTCTGGGACGAGAAGCACAGCCGATGGGAGCTGCACACCGCTGACGAGCAGATCATTACGGCCCGGTTCGTGATCAGCGCGGTCGGGGCCTTCCTGCGACCCAAAGCCGATTGCGGCATCGAGGGTCTCGCTGACTTCACCGGTACGGTGCTCTGCCCCGACGCCTGGGACCACGGTCTCGACCTGGCGGGTAAGCGCGTCGCCGTGGTCGGCACCGGCGCGAGTTCCGTACAGATCACGCCCGCGATCGCGCCCGAGGTAGCTCAGCTCGATGTCCACCAGCGGACGCCCGTATGGTGCGTGCCCAAGCCGAACTGGGCGGTCCCGCCGTGGTTTCAATCCGCGCTGCGGGTGCCGGGCGTGGCGGCGGCCCAGCAGGGAATGATCTTGCTCGCGATGGAACCCATCGCCCGACTCGCCACGTATCTGCCGTTGCGACTGGTGAAACCGTTGATGGCCGCATTCGACGCCTTCGCCATCCGGGCCTACGGAAGCTATCTCCGCCGGGTCATCGACGACCCCGAGACGGCCGCTGCACTGACGCCCGCCTACGGCCCCATGACGAAGCGACTCACCCTGTCGACCGGATATCCCGCGGTCTTCAATCGCGACAACGTCCGCCTGGTCACCGACGGCATCGAGCGGTTCACCGAGCACGGCCTCCGGACCAGCGATGGCACCGAGCACAAATACGACGTCATCGTGCTGGCGACCGGCTACCAGATGCACACCGATCCGGAGAGTTACGCCGAAGGCGCCATCGTCGGGCGCGATGGATTCGACCTCGGACAGTTCTTCCGCGCCAATGGCGTACAGGCCTATGAGGGCGTGGCCCTGCCCGGTCTGCCGAACCGCTGGATGCTGGTCGGGCCGTACTCGCTGGCCGATATCGGCTGGCACGGGATGGTGGAAACCACTGCGTCACACGCGATTCGAGCGATCCGCGAGGCACGGCGTCGCGGGGCCGCGGTGGTCGAGGTGAGCGAGCGGGCGCACACCGCTCACCACGCCGAGATCCGCAAGCGCGGCCAGGTGCTGCGCTACTACATCAGCACGCTGAACAAGGGCATTCCGACCTACTACAGCAACTCGCACGGAGACACTCCGTACTTCCGGCCCGCCGGCCTCCTCGAAACACGGTGGCGGGGTCGGCATTTCCCGTTCACCGACTACCACTTCGGTCGGTGAACGGGGCGGGACGCCCGCCTCAGCCGTCGGCCCGGGGAACGACCTTCAGCCGATACGGCTCGGGGCGCAGCGTCCCACGTTCCCGCATCACCAGCGGTGTCCCGTCGGTGCTCAATTCGAAGGCGGACAGAATGCGGGCGATCAGCAGGGTGGATTCGTGGAGCGCGAACTGACGGCCGATGCAGCCGCGAGGCCCGGTGCCCCACGGCTCGAAGAACCGGTCGGGATGGCCGCGCAGCCGGTCGGTTTCGAAGCGGTACGGGTCGAAGCCGGCGGCGTCCGGACCCCAGACGTCCTGGTCTCGGTGGGCGGCCAGGGCCAGGACGAAAACCATCTGCCCGGCGGGGATCCGATACCCGCCGAGATCCTGGTCGGTGCGGGCCCGCCGGAAGTAGCCCGGTGCGGGCGGCCACAATCTCAGGCACTCGTTGAGAACGTGCCGGATCAGGTGCATCCCGGTCACCGCTTTGTACTCGAACCCGCCGCGTGCCGAAACCTCGGCGCGAATTCGCTCTTGAAGTTCCGGGTCGGCGGCGATGTAGTGCAGTGTCGACTCGAGCAGTGCGGCGGTGGTTTCGTATCCGCCCGCCATGAAGGTCAGCACTTGCTCGCGGACGTTGTCCAACGGCAACCGCTCACCGGATTCCGGGTCGGTGGCCGTGAGCATCAGGTTGAGCAGATCCTCGTCATCGGTCGGACGAGTCTGTCGCTCGGCGATGATGCGGTCGGAAAAGCTGTGCAGCACCGCACTATTGCGCCGCACCCTGGGTTCGAGCAGCCGCCGTCGGATCGGGCCGATGACCGGGAGCGCATTGCCCGCGTCCGATGCCATCCGCAGCAGGTCCGAGAGCGCGTCGATGAACGCGCGAGAATCGCCGCTGTCGGGCGCATCATGGAAAAGCCCGAGATCCCTGGTGAATCCGGCCCGGCCGATGACTTCCCCCGCGGCCCGCGTCATCGCCGAGTGCGTGTCGACCACCCCGTCACCGGCGGACCACTCCGTGACGAGATCATCGGCGACCGACTGCATCGCTTGGTGATAGCTGCGCATCGCCTTCTGCGCGAAGGCCGGAGTGAAGATGCGGCGCGCCTGACCCCACAGCGGATTGTCGTTGTCCACCACGAACAGGCTGTCCGGCATGAACCGTTGGAACTCGAGCACCGGCCCGTACAGTGCACGCTCCCAATGTGTTTCATCGGAGCACTGCGCCGCGAGCTTGGCGCCCGCCACGTAGATGAAGTGCAGGCCGAGCACTCGTCGCTCGAATATGGGACCGAGCGATGCGGCCAAGGCCATTTCGTTCTGGATGGGGTTGTAGCGGTCGAGATGGCTGATGTCGCCCACGAGGGGCACGCGTCGAGGGGGGTGCGGCAGGTCTCGACGAATCAACGCGCTCCTCCCGCGGCAGGCTTGTCGGCGATAGCGACGATGTAGTCCAGCCACGGTCCCCACCAGGAGGCTCCCTTGTGGCCGAAGAACCACCGCATCACCGGATTGAGTCGCTTCATTTCCGGACGCTCGAGCCGCTCGCTCATATATTCCGTGTATTGGGGGTAGACGTGATGGCGAATGGAATAGACGCGGACTTCTGTGAAACCGGCCGCGATGAGCGCCTGGCGATATTCCTCCGCATCGGTCTGATTCTGCCGGGCGGTTGTGAAGGTGCCGCGCGCGATCTTGCCGATGAAACGCGACCGACCGGCAAGATTCGGAACATGCTCATCCGCGAGCGGCACCACATCGGCGGTCACCAATCGGCCGCCGGGCGCCAGGACTCGGAATGCCTCTTCGAAGAATTCCGAACGCGATGGGAAGTGCAGCGCCGATTCGAGTGCGGTCACCTTCGTCGCGGACGCATCGGGCTGCGGCAGATCGCTCGCGGACCCGTGCACATACTCGATGACGTCGCCCAGCCCCAATTCGGCGGCCCGCGCGGTCGCGACCTCGACCTGTTTCGCGGAGATGTTCACGCCGGTAATTCGCTTCGGGCCGAACTCGTTCGCCCAGAGAAAGTCCTGATCGCCGAAGCCGAAACCGACGTCGATCACCAGATCGCCGGGTCCGAGGTCTGCTTCGGTCGCTACCAGCCGAGCCAGCGCCGCACTCGCCTCATCGATGGTTCCGGGGTTGTCCTTCCAGTAGCCCAGGTTGATGAATAGGGATTCCTCGCCCAGCACGTTGGAGGAGTTGATGAAATTGTCGTACAGCCGGCTGAATCGATCGGAAATTCCGGGTACGAAGAGCAGGGAAGTCAACTGCCCCCATTCGCGAACCCATCGCAAAGTGCGTCCGGCTGAACTCTCGGACTTGCGGAATTCGATAGCCGTCATGGTTTTGCCACCCTCCCCATTGATCAACAGATCTCAATGGGACTGTAGCGGGAACACGTTCCAGTGTCCAGGGGTATCCCGGGGCTGATAGGCGGCGTCGAGCTGGTAAGAATCGTGGTACTGATTGGTTGCATGGCACATGAACGTGTTCTAGCTTGATTGGTATGACTCGGCTATTTCCGATCGACGAACAGGTTATGCGCCAGCCGATCGCGATAGTGGGCACCGGCTGCAGGTTTCCAGGCGATGTGGAGTCGTCCGAAGACCTCTGGCAGTTGCTGATCGACGGCCGTGATGGGCTATCGGACTTTCCGGCAGACCGGGGCTGGGACCTGGAACAGCTGTACGACCCGGAGCCGGGCGCGCCGGGCAAGACCTATGTGCGCACGGGCGGATTCCTGCATCGATCAGCCGAGTTCGACGCCGAGTTCTTCGGGATCAGTCCGCGCGAGGCGCTGGCGATGGATCCGCAGCAGCGGGTGCTGCTGGAAACCGCTTGGGAGGCAGTGGAATCCGCGGGTATCGACCCGGTGTCACTGCGCGGCAGTGACACCGGAGTGTTCTGCGGGGTGTTCCACAACGACTACGGGGTCGGCGGCGGGCAGGCTCCGGTCGACGTGGCGGGTTATCAACTGACCGGCGGGTCCTCCAGTGTGGTGTCGGGCCGGGTGTCGTACGTGTTGGGCCTGGAGGGCCCGGCGGTGTCGGTGGACACGTCGGCCTCGTCGTCGTTGGTGGCGCTGCATCTGGCGGTCCGGGCGTTGCGATCGGGGGAGTGTTCGCTGGCGCTGGCGGGCGGGGTGACGGTGATGTCCACACCCGCGACATTCGTCGAGTTCTCCCGGCAGCGGGGGCTCGCCGTCGATGGCCGGTGCAAACCGTTCGACGAAGCCGCCGACGGGACCGCTTGGGGCGAAGGCTCGGGTGTGGTTGTGCTGGAACGGTTGTCGGATGCCCGGCGAAACGGGCATCGGGTGCTGGCGGTGGTACGGGGCAGCGCGGTCAATCAGGACGGTGCCTCGAATGGGCTGACCGCGCCGAACGGGCACGCCCAGCAGCAAGTGATCCGGCGGGCGTTGGTCGATGCCGGGGTGCCGGCCACCGAGGTCGATGTGGTGGAGGCCCACGGCACCGGCACCAGGCTGGGTGATCCGACCGAAGCCGGGGCCCTGTTGGCGACCTACGGGCAGGATCGACCGGAGGATCGGCCGCTGTTCGTGGGCTCGGTCAAATCGAATATCGGGCACACCCAGGCGGCTGCCGGTGTGGCCGGGGTGATCAAGATGGTGCAGGCGCTCGCCCGCGGAATCCTGCCCGGGACGCTGCACGTGAATACCCCGTCGACTCAGGTGGATTGGGCCGCCGGGCGGGTGGAACTGCTCACCGCGCAACGGGACTGGCCGACGGTCGATCGGCCGCGCCGCGCCGCGGTGTCGTCCTTCGGGCTGAGCGGCACGAACGCACACGTGATCCTCGAACAGGCTCCCGTGCTCGACGAATCCGAGTCGGAGCCGGTGCCGGCGGGGACGCCGTTGGTGTGGGTGGTGTCGGCGCGGACCCGCGACGGACTGCTCCGCCAGGCTCGACGGCTGCTGGAGTATGTCGAACGACATCCCGATCTGTCGGCGGCGGATATCGGCTACTCGCTGGTGACGACTCGGTCGTTGTTCGAGTATCGCGCGGTTCTGGTGGGATTCGATCGCGACGAGCTGCTCGGCGAGCTGCGCGAACTGGCGGAGTCGTTGCCCGCGACCGTCATCGCGCCCGCGGCGGCGACCAAGTCGGGGAAGACGGCGTTCGTGCTGCCGGGCCAGGGCGCGCAATGGGCCGGCATGGGCCGGGAGCTGTACGAGACGTTCCCGGTCTTCGCTCGAGCCATGGATGCGGTGCTCGCCGAGCTGGAACCGTATCTGGGCGGTGAATTGCGGGCTGTGCTCTGGGGATCGGACGACGAGCGGCTCGCGCAGACCGGGTTCACGCAGGCGGGGTTGTTCGCCGTCGAGATCGCCGTGTTCCGGCTGGTCGAGGACTGGGGGCTGCGACCGGACTTCCTGATCGGCCACTCCGTCGGCGAACTGGCAGCCGCGCACCTGGCCGGTGTGCTGTCCCTCCGGGACGCCGCGCTGCTGGTCGCGACGCGTGGCCGGTTGATGCAGCAGTTGCCGACCGGCGGCGCGATGCTCGCGGTGCAGGCCGACGAGGACTACCTCCGGGCGGTGCTCGAAGACCTGGCGATCGAGGGCGTCGACATTGCCGCGGTCAACGGGCCGGACGCCGTGGTCGTCGCCGGTGCCGAACACTCGATCGACCGTATTGCGCTACACCTGCAACAGCATTCGCGTCGGGCGACCCGCTTGAACGTGTCGCACGCGTTCCATTCCTCGATGATGGATCCGATGCTGAGTGAGTTCACGGTGTCGGCGGCGACGATCGCGGCGACCGAACCGGCGATCCCGCTGGTATCCAATCTGGACGGCCGACTGGCGGGTCCGGGATACGGGTCGGCGCAGTATTGGTCCCGCCATATTCGTGAAACCGTGCGCTTCGGAGCCGGATTGGAGTCGCTCCGCGAGTTGGGCGTCACCACATTCGTCGAGCTGGGTCCCGCGGCCGGACTGGCAGGCTTCGTCGGACAGCTGTCCACGGCGAACGACATGCTCACCATCGGCACGATGCGGAAACGGCAGCCAGAAGTGCCGGCGGTGCTGCGCGGCCTGGCCAGCGCCTTCGTGGCCGGCACCGCGGTCGACTGGGTGAAACTGTTCCCCGGCGGCCGCCGGATCACGTTGCCGACCTATGCCTTCGGGCGGGATCGGTTCTGGCTGGACAACACCTACGCTGTCGTGGGGCCACCGGCGAGCGTCGAACCCGAGTCGGCTGCACTTCCGGTGGCCGAGACTCGGCCTCAGGTGACCGACATCGTTCGCGGCGAGAGCGCGCGGGTGCTGGGGCACGGCCGGGCCACGGCCATCGATGTCGACCGCAATTTCAAGGACCTGGGCCTCGATTCGCTGACCGCGGTCGAGCTGTGTCATCGGTTGAGTGCCATCACCGGGCTGCGGCTGCCCGCGACCCTGGTTTTCGACTATCCGACGCCCGACGCGGTCGCCGCGTACATTCACAGCCGGCTCGCTGATTCCGATACCGCCGCGGTATCGGAATCGGCGGCGGCGATGTCGTCATCGGATCCGGTGGCGATCGTGGGCGTGGGATGCCGGTTCCCGGGTGGGGTGTCCTCCGCGGAACAGTTGTGGCAGTTGGTGGTAGACGGGCGGGACGTGATCTCGGGGTTCCCGGCCGACCGCGGCTGGGGCGGGGTATTCGATCCCGTGCCGGGTAGCGCGGGCAAGTCGTATGTGCGCGAGGGTGGATTCCTTTACGACGCAGCCGAGTTCGATGCCGGGTTCTTCGGGATCAGTCCGCGCGAGGCGACCGGCATGGACCCGCAGCAGCGGTTGATACTCGAAACGGTGTGGGAGGCCCTCGAACACGCGGGGATTCGGCCGGAGACGTTGCGGGGAAGCGATACCGGCGTGTACGTCGGCGTGACCGACCAGTCCTACGGCACCGGCCTCGACACCGGCGACGGCGACGGCGGTTACGGGTTGACCGGTGTGACACCGAGCGTGGTGTCGGGCCGGGTGTCGTATGTGCTGGGACTGGAAGGGCCCGCGGTGTCGGTGGATACGGCCTGCTCGTCGAGCCTCGTCGCATTGCATCAGGCCGTGTCGTCGGTGCGTGCGGGGGAGTGTTCCCTGGCCTTGGCGGGCGCGGTGACGGTGATGGCGACAGCGGGCATGTTCGTGGAGTTCTCCCGGCAGCGGGGGCTGGCGCCGGATGGTCGGTGCAAGCCGTTCGCGGAGGCGGCCGATGGGACCGCCTGGGGCGAGGGTGTCGGCGTGCTGGTGGTGGAGCGGCTGTCCGATGCGCGGCGCAACGGGCATCGGGTACTGGCGGTGGTGCGCGGTAGCGCGGTCAATCAGGACGGTGCGTCGAACGGGTTGACCGCGCCGAACGGGCCTTCCCAGCAGCGGGTGATCCGGCGTGCACTGGCGGCCGCCGGGGTGTCGGCCGCCGAGGTCGACGTGGTCGAGGCCCACGGCACCGGCACCGCCTTGGGCGACCCGATCGAAGCCCAGGCCCTGCTGGCCACCTACGGGCAGGATCGGCCGGAGGATCGGCCATTGTGGCTGGGTTCGATCAAGTCCAATATCGGGCATACCCAGGCGGCGGCCGGGATGGCCGGGGTGATCAAGATGGTGCAGGCCCTGCGTCACGGGGTGCTGCCCAAGACTTTGCATGTGGATGAGCCGTCCACACACGTGGATTGGTCGTCGGGAAATGTGGGTTTGCTGACCGCGCAGCGGGATTGGCCGACAGTCGATCGGCCGCGCCGCGCGGCGGTGTCCGCGTTCGGCATCAGTGGCACCAACGCGCACGTCATTCTCGAACAGGCACCGGAATCGGAGTCCGAGCTGGTGACCGATACCGGTGGGGACGGGTCGGTGGCGTGGGTGGTGTCCGGTCGGACGCCGGAAGCGCTTGCCGGGCAGGCGGACCAGCTGTCACGTCACCTGCGCGAGTGCCCGGATGTGGATCCGGTGGACGTGGCGATGACATTGGCGGGCCGATCGCGGTTCGAGCGGCGTGCGGTGGTCGTGGGCCGAGACCGGACGGCGTTGCTGGCGGGGTTGGACGCGGTGGCGCGAGGGTCGCAGGACGATGGTGTGGTGTCGGGAACCGCACGCGCACAGGGCAAGACGGTGTTGGTCTTTCCGGGCCAGGGCGCGCAGTGGCTGGGGATGGGCCGGGAATTGCTGGTGTCGGCCCCGGTGTTCGCGCAGCAGATTGCCGCGTGCGATCGGGCGTTCGCTCCCCTGGTGGATTGGTCGATCCTGGACGTGCTCGCCACCGATGACACGGGGTGGCTCGAGCAGGTCGAGATCGTGCAGCCGGTGTTGTTCGCGATGATGGTGTCGCTGGCGGCGCTGTGGCGTTCGGTCGGCGTCGAACCCGATGCGGTGGTGGGGCATTCCCAGGGAGAGATCGCCGCGGCCCATGTCGCGGGCGGTTTGTCGCTCGAGGACGCGGCCCGGATCGTGATCGGGCGGTCGGCGGCGTTGCGGGCATTGGCGGGTCAGGGCGCGATGGTGTCGGTTTTCGCGCCCCGGGACCGGGTCGAGGAACTGCTCGACGGGTTCGACGGGCTGGCGGTGGCCGTGGTCAACGGCCCGGGATCGACGGTGGTCTCCGGCGAGACCGGGCAGATGGAATCGTTTCTGCGCGAGTGTGAGCGACGTGAGGTCCGGGCCCGGCGGGTGGCCGTGGACTACGCCTCGCATTCACCCCAGGTCGACCAGCTCCGGGATCAGCTGATGCGGGTACTGACCGCGAACCGGACCTCACCACCCGAGACCGGAGCGTCGCGGGCGGCGTTCTATTCGACCGTCACCGGCACGGTCCTGGATCCGGCCGGGTTGGATGCGGACTACTGGTACCGGAATCTTCGGGACACAGTGTGTTTCGAGCAGGCGGTGCGGCAGTTGTGCCGCGATGGGTACACCGTGTTCGTCGAGGCGAGCCCGCATCCGCTGCTGGGCGTCGACGTCGAACAGATCTGTGCCGCTGCGGCTTCGGACGGTGATGGTGAACCGGTGATCGTGGGTTCGCTGCACCGAGACCAGGACGATGCGCTCGCGTTCACCCGCTCGATGGCCCGCTTGGACGTGGCGGGTGTGGGCGTGGAGTGGGACGCGGTGTTCGGGGGTCGTGGACGGCGTGTGCCACTGCCGGGCTACGCGTTCCAGCGGCGTCGGTACTGGTCGAACCCGGCCGGAACCGGCGACGCGGCGTCGCTGGGGTTGTCGGGGGCCGGCCATCCGCTGCTGGGTGCGGTGCTGACGTCGGCGGATTCGGGTGGCGCGGTGTTGACCGGGCGGTTGTCGTCGGCGATACGGCCGTGGCTGGTCGATCACGCGGTCGGTGGGACGGTGCTGTTCCCGGGAACCGGGTTCGTGGAGCTGGCGCTGCGCGCGGGCGAAGAGGTCGGGTGCTCGGTACTGCGGGAGATGATGGTGACGACTCCACTGGTCTTGACCGCCGAGAACGCGGTGCAGCTGCAAGTCGTGGTCGACGGACCCGACGCGCAGGGTGCGCGGCGCGTGGTCGTCTACTCCCGTGACACCGGAGATCCGCAGGCGGGGTGGGTCACCCATGCCGAAGGGGTGCTCGATAGGCAGGCTGTCGAGTTCGCGAATTCGGCTGCCGCCGTGCCGGATACGGAAGCGTTGGCGGTGTGGCCGCCGCAGGGCGCGGAGGCTGTCGCGGTGGACGACCTGTATCCGCTGCTGGCCGACCGCGGATATGACTACGGTCCGGCCTTCCAGGGGTTGCGGTCCTGGTGGCGTCGCGGTGCGGAGCTGTTCGTCGAGGCCACACTGCCGGATTCGGTGAGTGACGCGTCGGGGTTCGGGCTACATCCGGCGTTGCTGGACGCGGTGCTGCACGCCGCCGTGCGCAGTGCGATGGCGGCCGATCCCGGTGCCCATGTGCTGCTGCCGTTCGCGTGGTCGGAGGTGTCGCTGCACGCGGTCGGCGCATCGGCCGTGCGGGCCCGGATCCGGCCTGCCGAATCCGGAACCGGCGCGGTGGCAATCGATGTCGCCGACCTGGCCGGGCGGCCGATCCTGACCGCCGGGTCGCTGACCCTGCGGCCGGTGTCCCCGGGACAACTGGGCGTCGCGCGTACCCGCGAGCGGTTGTGCGCGGTGCGGTGGACTCCAGCCTCGACGCCGATCCCGAGTTCGGTGCCGGAGTCCCGGGCGTTCACCACCGTCGAGGAGTTCGTGGCGTGGACGCGCGACGAGACCGCGTCGGTGCCACCGGTCGTGGTGTTCGATCAGCACGAGATCGACGACACCGCCACGGATGTGCCGCGGCGGGTGCATCGGGCGGCCGGTGGGATCCTGGTCGTATTGCAGGCCTGGCTGGGTGATCCGCGGTTCGCCGCGAGCACGTTGGTGGTGTCGACCTCCGGGGCGGTCGCACGGACGGGTGAGCAGATCGCCGATCTGGCCGGTGCCGCGGTCTGGGGTCTGGTGCGTTCGGCGCAGACGGAGGACCCGGGCCGGATCGTGCTCCTGGACACCGACCACCCTGGAGAGCCGGGGGTGGATCTGGCCGGGGTGCTGGCTTGTGGCGAACCCCAGGTGATGGTCCGCGGCGGGGTACTGCACCTCGCTCGGCTGACCCGGCTGACCGAGTCGCCGGACGCGGATTCCGGTGTGGCGGCGGCGGTTTCGGCGGGCACGGTGTTGGTGACCGGCGGAACCGGCGGACTGGGGGCGATGCTGGCCCGGCATCTGGTGACCGAGTACGGGGTGCGGTCGCTGGTGCTGGTCAGTCGGCGCGGTCCGGCGGCACCGGGCGCGGCGGAGCTGGTCACGGAGCTGTCCGGGCTCGGCGCGCGGGTGCGGGTGCTGGCCGGTGACGTGTCCGATCGGGCGGCGGTGGTGCGGTTGCTGGCCGCCGTTCCCGCGGACGCGCCGTTGACCGGCGTGGTGCATACCGCGGGTGTGCTCGACGACGGGGTCGTGGTGTCGCTCAGCCCGGGACAACTGGATACGGTGCTGGCGGCCAAGGCGGATGCGGCGTGGCATCTGCACGAGCTGACCCGCGAGCTGGATCTCCCGTTGTTCGTGTTGTATTCCTCGGTCGCCGGTGTGTGGGGCACGGCGGGGCAGGGCAACTACGCGGCCGCGAACGCGTTCCTCGACGGGCTGGCCGAACATCGCAGCAACCAGGGCCGGACGGCGGTGTCGATCGCGTGGGGGTTGTGGGCCGCGGGTACCGGGATGACCGGTCACCTCGGCGACACCGACACCACGCGTCTGGGCCGGAGCGGCGTGCTCGCGATGTCGGACGAGCAGGGCCTGGCGATGTTCGACGCCGCTGTGGCGCAACACCGTTCGGGAGTGGTCGCCGCCCGCGTGGACATGGCCGCCTTGGCAACCGGGGCGCGCGCGGGCACGCTCGCCCCGCTGTTCGAGGACTTGATCACCGGGGTGCGTCGGGCCACGGGAGTCGAGGTGGGTCTGCGGCAGCGGTTGACGGGACTGGCCGACGCCGACCGAAAGGCGTTGGCGCTGGACACGGTTCGCGACCAGGTCGCGGCCGTCTTGGGCCACGAGAGCGGCGCGGGTATCGACGCCGACCGCAATTTCCGGGATCTGGGCTTCGATTCACTGACCGCGGTCGAGGCGCGCAATCGACTGAACGCCGTGACCGGGTTGCGGCTGCCCGCGACCCTCGTCTTCGACTATCCGACACCCGATGCGGTCACCGCGTACATCCTCACCCAGCTCACCGACACCGGTGCCGCCGACTCGCCGGCGCACCTGGACTCGCTGTCGCGCTTGGAAAACGAGGTCACGGAGATGGTCGACGGCAACCGGATGACCGATGAGTTCTACGCGAGACTGGTGAATCTGGCACGAATCGCCGGACGGGCGAACGAGGACCCGTCCCCTTCGGCGGACATCATGGCGATGAGCGACGAAAACCTGATGGACCTGCTCGAAGACGAATTCGGCATCTCGTAGAAACGACGCTGGGCCGCAACCGAATTCGGTTGCGGCCCAGCGTCGAGAGGGTGGGTCAGGCGTTGGCGGCCGACTTCTCCTTTTCGCGCTGGAGTTCCAGGGCGATGTCGATGAGCTGGTCCTCCTGGCCGCCGACGAGCTTGCGCTGGCCGGCGCGGACGAGCATTTCGGCGGCGGAGACGCCGTAGCGTTCGGCCTGGCGCTCGGCGTGACGCAGGAACGACGAGTAGACGCCCGCGTAGCCCATCATGAGGGCCTGGCGGTCGAGGAGGCATTCGCTCGGCATGGCCGGGCGGACGACGTCTTCGGCGGCGTCGGTGATGGCGAAGAAGTCGACGCCGGTCTTGATGCCGAGCTTGTCGCAGACGCCGATGAAGGCCTCGACGGGCAGGTTGCCCGCGCCCGCGCCGAAACGGCGTGCGCTGCCGTCGATCTGGGTGGCGCCCGCGCGCACGGCGTACACCGAGTTCGCGACCGCGAGGCCCAGGTTCTCGTGGCCGTGGAAGCCGACCTGCGCGTCGTTGCCGAGCTCGGCGACCAGGGCGGAGACGCGGTCGGAGACCTGCTCCAGCACCAGCGCACCGGCGGAGTCGACGACGTAGATGCACTGGCAGCCCGCGTCGGCCATGATGCGGGCCTGCTTGGCGAGGTTCTCCGGGGTGGTGGAGTGCGCCATCATCAGGAAGCCGACGGTCTCGAGACCGAGGTCGCGGGCCATGTTGAAGTGCTGGATCGAGACGTCGGCCTCGGTGCAGTGGGTCGCGATGCGGCAGATCGACGCGCCGTTGTCCTGCGAGATCTTGATGTCTTCCTTGACGCCGACGCCCGGCAGCATCAGGAAGGCGATCTTGGCCTGCTTGGCGGTCTCGGCCGCGACCTTGATCAGTTCCTGCTCAGGGGTCTTCGAGAACCCGTAGTTGAACGAGGAACCGCCCAGGCCGTCACCGTGGGTGACCTCGATGACCGGCACGCCGGAGTTGTCGAGGGCGGCGACGATGTCGCGGACCTCTTCGACGACGAACTGGTGGCGCTTGTGGTGCGAGCCGTCACGCAGCGAAGTGTCGGTGACCCGGACGTCCAGATCAGCGGAGAACGGCTTCAGAATGTTCGAATTGCTCACTGTCGGTACTCCTTACACCCGAGCCGAGATGATCTGGTCGGCCAGCACATTGCCCACCTGGGTGGCGGCCGCGGTCATGATGTCGAGGTTGCCCGAGTACGGCGGCAGGAAGTCGCCCGCGCCCTCGACCTCGACGAAGATCGACACCTTCGCCATGCCACCGGAAACCAGCGACGGCTCGTCGAACTGCGGCTCGTTGAGCAGGCGGTAGCCGGGCACGTACTCCTGGATGGCCTTCTCCATGCGGTGCACCGACTCGGTGATCGCGTCGCGGTCGGCATCCTCGGGGATCGAGCAGAAGATGGTGTCGCGCATGATCATCGGCGGCTCGGCCGGGTTCAGGATGATGATCGCCTTGCCGCGCTTGGCGCCACCGATGTTCATGACACCCGCGGAGGTGGTCTTGGTGAACTCGTCGATGTTGGCGCGGGTGCCCGGACCGGCGGACACCGAGGACACCGACGCCACGATCTCGGCGTAGTCGACCGGCACGACGCGGGACACCGCGTGCACCATCGGAATCGTCGCCTGGCCACCACAGGTGATCATGTTGACGTTCATCTCGTCACGCAGGGTGTCGAGGTTGACCGGCGGGATGACGGCGGGGCCGACAGCGGCGGGGGTGAGGTCGATGGCACGGATGCCGGCCTCGGCGTACTTCGGCGCGTAGGCGCGGTGCACGTACGCGGAGGTCGCCTCGAACAGCAGGTCCGGCTTCTCCGGCAGCGCCAGCAGCCAGTCCGCGCCCTCGGCGGAGGTCTCCAGGCCCAGGCCGCGGGCGCGCTTGAGGCCCTCGGAATCGGGGTCGATGCCGATCATCCAGCGCGGCTCGATCTTGTCCGAACGCAGCAGCTTGTACAGCAGGTCGGTGCTGATGTTGCCGGACCCGACGATCGCGGCGGTGACTTTGCTTGCAGTCACGGCTTTCTCCTACTCGGTGAGGTCTGTGTCAGTCGGGGCGGCGCTTACGCGAAACCCAGGTGGACGGAACCGAGTCCGGCGAACTCGGCGATGAACTCGTCGCCCGGGCGGGCGTCGATGGCACGGGTGCAGGAGCCGGGCAGCACGATGTCGCCCGCCTTCAACCGCACGCCGAACGAGGCGACCTTGCGGGCCAGCCACGCCACGGCGATGGTGGGGTCGCCGAGCACGGCGTCGGAACGGCCCTCGGCGATGACCTCGCCATTACGGGTCAGCACGGCGTCGATGGCCTTGATGTCCAGCAGTTCCGGCGCGACGCGGGCCTGGCCGAGCACGTAGCCGGCGGAGGAGGCGTTGTCTGCGATGGTGTCGCAGAGGCCGATCTTCCACTCCTTGATGCGGGTGTCGATCAGCTCGATGGAGGGCGCGTAGGCGACGGTGGCCTTGCGGACGTCCTCCTCGGTGCAGTCCTCGCCGGGCAGGTCGGCGCCCAGGATGAACCCGACCTCGACCTCGACGCGGGGGTACAGGTACTTGGAGGTGTCGACCGGAACGTCTTCGAAGACTTCCATTTCCGCGAGCAGGTGCCCGTAGTCGGGCTCGTCGACGCCCATCATCTGCTGCATGGCCAGCGAGGACAGGCCGACCTTGTGGCCCACCACCTTCGCGCCGCCGGCGAACCGCTGCCGCATGTTGATCAGCTGGATCTCATAGGCATCGACCACGTCGATCTCGGGGTGCCGCGCGACCAGCGGGTCGATCGGGGTGCGATCCCGTTCGGCCGCCGCGAGCTCGTCCGCCAGTTCCTTGCGTAGCGCGTCGGTCAGCACGCTGTGTTCCTTCCATCGGGGGTACCGGCCGGTGGCCCTACGGTAACGAGACTAGAAATTGAAACGAGTTTTTGTGAAGAACATCGCTTCAGCAGTCCCATCTGCCAGACCAACATAGACCAAACCAGGATTGATTCTATAACGTGTTCTACATGACTGATCGGGATTACGACGTGGTGGTGGTCGGCAGCGGTGCCGCCGGTATGTCCGCCGCCCTCACCGCTGCGCACCACGGTCTGCGCACGGTGCTCATCGAAAAAGCCGCTCATTACGGCGGTTCTACCGCGCGTTCGGGCGGTGGCGTCTGGATTCCCGGAAACAAGGTGCTCAAGGCCGCCGGCAAGGGCGACGACCTGGACGAGGCGCGGACCTACCTCTACAGCATCATCGGCGACGTGGTGCCCAAGGAGAAGATCGACACCTACATCGATCGCGGCGCCGAGGCGTTCGACTACGTCCTGGACCACTCCGCGCTGAAGATGACCTGGGTGCCGGGCTACTCCGACTACTACCCGGAGGCACCGGGCGGCAAGGCGGACGGCCGCTCCTGCGAGCCCAAGCCCTTCAACCTGAAGGTACTGGGCGCAGAGCGCTTCAATCTGGAGCCGCCCTACAGCAAGGCGCCGCTGAACGTGGTCGTCATGCAGGCCGACTACAAGAAGCTCAACCTGATCCGCCGCCACCCGAGCGGCATCCTGCGCGTGCTGCGCGTCGGCACCCGCTGGGCGTGGGGCAAGGCCACCGGCAAGGCGCTGGTCGGCATGGGCCAGGCGATCATCGCGGGTCTGCGCAAGGGCCTGCTGGACGCGAACGTCCCGGTGCTGCTCAACACCCCGCTGACCGGTCTGGTCATCGAGAACGGCGTGGTCACCGGCGTCGAGGCCACCGAGAACGGCGAGACCGTGCGGTTCAACGCCAAGTACGGCGTGATCCTGGGCAGCGGCGGCTTCGAGCGCAACGCCGACATGCGGCACAAGTACCAGCGTGAGCCCATCACCACCGAGTGGACCACCGGCGCCGAGGCCAACACCGGCGACGGCATCCGCGCGGGCATCGAAGCGGGCGGAGCGATCGACTTCATGGACGACTCGTGGTGGGGTCCGACCACCTTCCGCGGCGAAGGCAAGCCCTGGTTCTGCCTCGCCGAGCGAAACCTGCCCGGATCCATCATGATCAACACGCAAGGTCAGCGATTCGGTAATGAGTCCGCTCCTTACGTCGAGGCTGTGCACACCATGTACGGCGGCGAATACGGGCAGGGTGAGGGTCCGGGCGAGAACGTGCCGTGCTGGCTCGTGTTCGATCAGCGCTACCGGTCTCGCTACATCTTCGCCGGATTGCAGCCTGGCCAGCCGATTCCGTCCCGCTGGATGGAAAACGACCTCATTGTCAAGGCCTCTTCGGTAGAAGCTCTCGCGGAGAAGATCGGCGTCTCGGCCGACAACCTGGCCGCCACCATCGAGCGCTTCAACGGCTTCGCCGAGACCGGCAAGGATCTCGACTACAAGCGCGGCGACTCCGCCTACGACCGCTACTACGGCGACGAGACCATCAAGCCGAACCCGTGCCTCAACAAGCTCGAGGTCGGCCCGTTCTACGCGGTCAGGATGGTCCCCGGCGACCTGGGCACCAAGGGTGGTCTGGTCACCGACAACGACGCCCGCGTGCTGCGCGAGGACGGCACCGTGATCGACGGCCTCTACGCCGCCGGCAACACCTCGTCGCCGGTCATGGGCCACACCTACGCCGGTCCCGGCGCGACCATCGGACCCGCGATCACCTTCGGCTACCTGGCCGCCCTCGACATCGCCGCCAAGGCGAAGAACGGCGCGCCGGTGAAGGCCGACAAGGCGTCCTGAACCGTCCCAACCCGGTTCAGGATCGGGTTGGGCGCGAGTCGGGTCACGTCGAGTCCGCGCCCAACCCACCCACACATCCCGTCGTACCGCTCTATCCCGGCGGGGTGTGTGACGACAACTGAAGAACCCGGATCCGCCATCGCGAACGCTCTTTCCGATGGCGGGTCCGGCGTATATCCCGAGCATATGGAGCCGAGCGCGGCGACGCGCTACCCGGTCAGCGGGCGCAAGCTTGCGGACTCGGCGGCCGCGTTGAACCATCGGACCCGAGTGGGGTCGCGATCACGAGGAGAACTTTCATGCCCATCGACTTGAGTGTCGCGCTCGGCGCGCAGATCCCGGCGCGCGATTTCAGCTGGTCGGCCAGCGACGTGCAGACCTACAACCTGGCGCTGGGCGCGGGCAACCGCTGGACCGACGCCGCCGAGCTGCGCTACCTCGACGACCGGGACCCGGCCGTGCTGCCGAGCTTCGCGACCGTCGCGCCCTCGTTCCACGAGACCGAGCCGCCGAAGGTGAAGTTCGACGGCATCGACATCGACCTGGCGAAGGTCGTGCACGGCAGCCAGGAGACGATCGTGCACCGCCCGATCCCCGCCGCCGGCAAGGGCTCCATCTCCGGCAAGATCACCGAGATCTGGGACAAGGGCAGCAACGCCGTCATCTGGCGCGAGGACGTCGCGATCGGCTCCGACGGCGAGCCCCTGTGGACCTCCCGCTCCTCCATCTTCGCCAAGGGCGAGGGCGGCTTCGGCGGCGAGCGTGGCCCGAGCGCGAAGGCCGAACTCCCCGACCGCGCACCGGATTTCGAGGTCCTCACCCCCACTCTGCCGCAGCAGGCCCTCCTCTACCGCATGTGCGGTGACCGCAACCCGCTGCACTCGGACCCCGAGTTCGCCCGCAACGCCGGCTTCCCGAACCCGATCCTGCACGGCCTGTGCACCTACGGCCTGGTCCTCAAGACCGCCACCGACACCGCCCTGGCCTCGGACGTCTCCCGCGTCAAGGGCTTCCGCGCCCGCTTCGCCGGCGTCATGTACCCCGGCGAGACCCTCCGCTCGCGCATCTGGCAGCAGGACGGCGAGCTCGTCATCGCGGTGACCGTCGTCGAGCGCGACGACGCCCCCGTCCTCGCCGACGTGGTCCTCACCCACTCCTGACCCCGGTCTCCACTGGGCCGCAACCGACTCCGGTTGCGGCCCGGCGTTGTTGGGGGCGTGGGTTTGTCCACAGCCTTCCCCAATGTGAAAGGCCCCTGTGGATGAAATCCACAGGGGCCTTTTCTATCGCCAGGGTTCTGGAGGAACCCGCCTCACAGCCAGGTGTCGAGCGTGGTGGTGGTGAGGAAGTGTTCGAGATCCGCGCGCCAGGGGGCGGGGGTGGTCTTCTCCGGTTCGATGGCCGTGTACTGGCCGCGGTAGAAGAGCAGCGGCCTGCCGGAGTCCGTGGACTCCGACAGGGCCTGTACCCGGCCGATCACGATGTAGTGATCGCCGCCGTCGAGCACGTTGTCCACAGTGCACTGGATCGTGGCCAACGCGCCGTCCAAAACCGGGAGGTCCAGCTCCGAGGTGTGCCAGTCGATTCCGCCGAACTTGTCGGGTTCGCGGGAACCGAAACGGGCGCACACCGGCTGTTGCTCCTCGGCCAGCATGTTCACGGCGAAACTGCCGTTGCGTTCGATCGCCGCCCAGGAGCGGGAGCCCTTGGTGGGGCAGAACAGCACCAGTGGCGGATCGAGGGACAGGGCGGCGAACGACTGGCACGCGAAGCCGATCGGCGCCCGCTCGTCGCCCTCGCCGTCGAAGGTGGTGATGACGGTGATGCCGGTGCAGAACTGCCCCAGCACATTCCGGAACTGACGCCCATCGATGACGGGGTGCCCGTCGGTGGTCGCGTTCGTGGTCAATTCTGCCTCGGTCACTGTTCGGCCGCCCCTGTTGTCCGTGTTCGCTACTTGAAGCCGACGGTGAAGTCGTGGCCCCACAGGCTGACCGCGGTGGACTCCCGCGCGATCCACGAGTGATCGTCGACCTCGAGTCCCTCACAGCCGAATTCGATGTCGAACCCGCCCGGCGTCTTCATGTAGAACGACAGCATCTTGTCGTTGATGTGCCGGCCGAGAGTAGCCGACATCTTGACCTTCTTGCGGTTCGCGCGATCCAGGCAGAGGCCGACATCGTCGGAGTTCTCCACCTCGACCATGAGGTGCACGATCCCGGTCGGGTTCGGCAGCGGCAGGAACGCCAGCGCGTGGTGGCGCGGGTTGCAGCCGTAGAAGCGCAGCCAGGCCGGGTCGCCGTCGGCGGGACGGCCCACCATCTGCGGGGGCAGACGCATGGAGTCACGCAGGCGGAAGCCCAGCACGTCCTGGTAGAACGCCTGCGCCGCGGCATCGTCGGTGCAGGTGAGGACCACGTGGCCCAGACCCTGCTCGGCGGTGACGAACTTGTGGCCGTACGGGCTCACGAAGCGGCGGCCCAGGTACTGCGCGCCGTAGAACGCCTCGAGGGTGTTCCCGGACGGGTCCTGGAAACGGATCATGCCCTCGACGCGGCGCTCACCGAGTTCTTCCTTGGTGCCCTCGGTGTAGGCGACCCCGGCCTTCTCCAGGGACTCCCGCAGCTCCTGCATGCCCTTGGCGTCGGTGACCTCCCAGCCGGAGACCAGCAGGCGGTCCTGCTCGCCCGGCACGATGATCAGACGCGCGGCGAAGTCGTCCATGCGCAGGTAGAGCGCATCGGGGTCGAGCCCGCTGCCCTCCATCATGCCGAGCACCTTGAGGCCGTACTCGCGCCAGGCCGCCATGTCGGTGGCCTCGATGCGCATGTACCCGAGTGCCTTGATACTCATGGTCACTTCTCCTTGACGCCGAGCAGGAAGTCGGTTGCCAGGCGGTTGAATTCGTCGAACTTCTCCAACTGCGCCCAGTGGCCGCAACCGCCGAACACGTGCAGCTGCACGCGCGGCACCATCTTCAATGCCACGAGCGCGCCGTCGATCGGGTTCACGCGGTCCTCGCGGCCCCAGATCATCAGCACCGGCTGACGCAGCTTGAACGCGTCGCGCCAGATCATGCCCTTGGCGAAGTCGGCGCCCGCGAAGGACTTGCCCATGGCGCGGGTGGCGGCCAGGGATTCCGGCTGCGAGGCCGAGGCGAAACGCTCCTCGACGAGTTCCGGCGTGATCAGCGACTGGTCGAAGACCATGATCCGCAGGAACGCCTCCAGGTTCTCCTTCGTGGGTTCGAAGTTGAACTTGGACAGCAGCTTCACGCCCTCGGTCGGGTCCGGCGCGAACAGGTTGGTGGACAGGCCGCCCGGGCCCATCAGCACCAGCTTGCCGGCGCGGTCCGGGTAGTCCAGCGCGAAGCGGGTGGCCGCGCCGCCGCCGAGCGAATTGCCCAGCAGGTGAACGCGATCGGTGATGCCGAGGGTGTCGAGCAGGTCCTTCAGCGCCGAGGACGAGTGCACGAAGTACTGCGGGTGCTCGGTCGGCTTGTCGGACTGCCCGAAGCCGGGCTGGTCGACGGCGAGGACGTGGAAGTCCTTGGCCAGCACCGGAATGTTCTTGGCGAAGTTCGACCAGGAGCTCGCGCCCGGACCGCCGCCGTGCAGCAGCACGATGGTGGGGCCGTTGCCGACGCCCGCCTCGTGATAGTGCAGCTTCAGGTCCGGTCGCACCTGCGCGAAGCGCGAGGTGGACTCGTAGGTGATTTCCTCTACGGCCGTCACGGATTACACCATTCCGTCGGTGACCGGCAGGCCGAACGCGTGGGTGCCGTACATGACGTAGGCGCGCTCGGGATCCTGCGAGGCGTGCACGCGACCGGCGTGGGCGTCACGCCAGAAGCGCTGCAGCGGAGTGCCTTCGACCAGCGCGGTGGCGCCGGCGGCCTCGAAGAGGCGGTCGACGGAGGCGATCACGCGGCCGGTGGCGCGCACCTGGTCGCGGCGGGCGGCGGCCCGCATCTCGAACGGGACGTCCTTGCCCGCCACGATGCACGCGTACTCGTCGGCGATATTGCCCGACAGCTGACGCCAGGCGGCGTCGATGTCACTGGCGGCCTCGGCGATCCGGACCTTGGCGAACGGGTCGTCCTTGGCGTTCTCGCCGGCGAAGGCGGCGCGCACGCGCTTGCCCTGGTGCTCGACGTGGGCCTCGTAGGCGCCGTAACCCATGCCGATGATCGGCGCGGTGATGGTGGCGGGGTGGATGCTGCCCCACGGCATCTTGTACAGCGGATCGGTATTCTGCTCCAGGCCAGGCGATTTCAGTTCGCCCATGGTCCGCATGCTGAGGAAACGGTGCTTGGGAACGAAAACGTCCTTGACCACGACGGTGTTGGAGCCGGTGCCGCGCAGGCCCACCACGTGCCACACGTCGTTGACGACGTACTCGCTGCGGGGGATCAGGAACGAGCCGAAGTCGACCGGCTTGCCGTTCTTGATGACCGGACCGCCGACGAACACCCAGTCGGCGTGATCGGAGCCGGAGGACCAGGCCCACGAACCGTTGACGGTGTAGCCCGAGCCGTCCTCGGTCACCACGCCCGCGCCCATCGGGGCGTAGGAGGAGGAGATCCGGACCTCGGTGTCGTTGCCCCAGACCTCTTCCTGGGCCTTCTGGTCGAACAGCGCCAGGTGCCAGTTGTGGATGCCGAGGATGCCGGCACACCAGCCGGTGGAACCACACGCGCTGGCCAGCTTGCGGACCTGGTCATAGAAGATCACCGGATCCGCGGCGTAGCCGCCCCACTGCTTGGGCTGCACGAGCTTGAAGAAGCCGGTCGCCTGCAGATCCTTGACGGTCTGGTCCGGAAGGCGGCGCAGATCCTCGGTCTCCTGGGCGCGCTCACGCAGGGTCGGCAGCAGCGCCTCTACCCGCTCAACTACTTCTTGCGTCATCTCGCCAGTTGCTCCTGCCTGGTACGGGGACCGGAAGCGGTCTTCGTTTGCCCCTGAGAGTAGAACACGTTCTTATTCCTGTCGAGAACGCGGTTCACGCCCAGCTCAGAGAGACGCCATCCTGGTAGTTGGTCCTATCGCTGGCAAACCTCCGGCCGATTTTGTAACGTGTTCTAGTACATCCATAGGAGGATCAGGAAATGGCGACAACCCCCCAAGGGCCCCGCGGGAAGGTCCGCGAGATCGACGTGGGCTCCGCGCCCACCCGTTTCGCCCGGGGCTGGCACTGTGTAGGCCTGGCCAAGGACTTCCGGGACGGCAAGCCGCACTCGGTCAATATTTTCGGCACCAAGCTGGTCGTTTTCATGAACAGCCAGGGTGAACTGAAGGTCCTGGACTCCTACTGCCGCCATCTCGGCGGCGACCTCTCCATGGGTGAGGTCAAGGGCGACTCCATCGCTTGCCCGTTCCACGACTGGCGCTGGGGCGGCAACGGCAAGTGCACCGGTATTCCGTACGCCCGCCGCGTGCCCCCGCTGGCCCGCACCCGCGCGTGGACCACGCTCGAGCGCAACGGCCAGCTGTACGTCTGGCACGACCACGAGGGCAACCCGCCCTCGGACGAGGTGACGATTCCCTACATCGAGGGTCCGTACACCAATGCCGACGGCACCCCGTCGGAGAGCCTCAACGACGGCTGGACCGACTGGACCTGGCACTCGCTGCTGATCGAGGGTTCCAACTGCCGCGAGATCATCGACAACGTCGTGGATATGGCGCACTTCTTCTATATCCACTACGCCTTCCCGACGTACTTCAAGAACGTCCTCGAAGGTCACGTCGCCACCCAGTACCTCGAGACCAAGGGCCGTCCGGACGTCGGCAAGGCCGCTGAGAACGGCATCGACGTGCTGCTCAAGTCCGAGGCGTCGTACTTCGGCCCGTCGTACATGATCAACCCGCTGCTCAACATCTACAGCGGCTTCGAGGTCAAGACGGTCCTCATCAACTGCCACTACCCGGTCTCGCAGGACTCGTTCGTGCTGCAGTGGGGTGTGTCGCTGCAGAAGCCGCAGGGGCTGCCCGAGGAGCAGGCGGAGAAGTTCGCGGCCAAGATGACCGAGGGCGTGTCCGAGGGCTTCCTGCAGGACGTCGAGATCTGGAAGCACAAGTCCAAGATCGACAACCCGCTGCTGACCGAGGAAGACGGCCCGGTCTACCAGCTGCGTCGCTGGTACGAGCAGTTCTACGTCGATGTCGCCGACATCGACCCGAAGATGACGCAGCGCTTCGAATTCGAGATCGACACCTCCAAGGCCAACGAGCAGTGGGGTCTCGAGGTCGAGGAGAACCTGCGCAAGAAGGCGGAGGCCGAAGCGGCCGCCGCGCAGGAGGCGAACGCCTGATGACCACCTGGGCGAAGGCACCCGATTTCGCGGACCGGCCGGAACAGCGAGCGCAGGTGCGCGCCCAGACGGTCGTCGACAAAGAGCACTACATGGAGTCCGGGCTGACGCCGATCGCGTGTCAGACCTGCGGCACCCAGGTGCAGGTGCGCAAGCACAGCCACAACCAGAAGACGGTGCAGTGGACGACCGACCCGGCCGCCACCTGCCCCGTCTTCCGCAAGCTGGCCGAGTCCGGGCCCACCACCGGGAAGCCGGACTCGTGCCCGAACCTCGAGAAGACCATCGACCACGCGGTCGCGGAAGGACTTCTCGGGATCGACGACTGAAGTCGGTCGACCCACCGGGTTTCACTTGCAGCGTGCCCGCCGCGCGAAAGCGCGGCGGGCACGAGAACTGAAGAGTGGACACTCCCTCAGTCGAGCCGGAAGTCGGCGAAGTCGAATCCGGGGGAGACGACGCAACTCACCAGCGCGTAGTCGTCTCCCGCCGGACGGGCGGCCTGGCTGATCCCGCCGGGAACCACCGCCTGGGGGCGCTGCCCCTGCTCGACATCGGGTCCGAGGACGATCTCCTCACCCCCGATGTTCAGCAGCAGGGGACCACCCCGATGCCAGAACCAGATCTCGTCCGAGGCCACCGTGTGCGGCGCGGACTTCTCACCCGGCAGTAGCAGGAAGTAGATCGCGGTGCCGCTCGCCCGCGGCCCCGGATAGTCATCCGGCGTGAATTCCACCGGGCTGCGCCAGGTTTCGCGATACCAGCCACCCTCGGGATGCGGCTGAAGATCCAATTCCACGGCCAGTTTCGGACGGTCGTCGCTCATCGGTTCACTGTATTTCCCGACGCCCCGGGATGCGGGGCGGCGCGAGAATCAACAGGCTGTGGCGAGCGGATATGGTCGAAGCGTGGACCTGCTCAGCGAAGCCATCTCCGCCATTCGGACCGGTCACCCCACCTCCGGCATGTTCGTGCGGCACGCGCCGTGGGGCCGCGCGTATCCGGTGGTGCCCGGCTCGGGATTCCATGTGGTGCTGCAGGGTTCGTGCTGGCTGGTGCCGCCGGACGGGGAGCCGATGGCCCTCGGCGTCGGCGATGTGATCTTCATGCCCCGCGGGGCTGACCACCTGCTGGTGGACCGTCTCGACAGCGCCGTCACCGAGCAGGCGCGGCCGGGCGAGCCGCGGGAGATCGCCGGGCCGGGTGCGCGCTGCGTGCTGGTCTGCGGGGCCTACGAACTCGGGCGGCAGCGCAGCCACCCGCTGCTGGACGAGCTGCCCGAATTCATCCATCTCCCCGCCCGTCCCGGCCGCCACCCCGCCCTGCGCGGAGCGGTGGACCTGCTCGCCGCCGAGATCTCCGAACCGCGGGCGGGCACCGACGCCGCCATCCCGGCCCTGCTGGAGACCCTGCTGCTGTTCGCCCTGCGCGCCTGGTTCGACGATCGGGCCGACGCGCCGACGGGCTGGGCCGCGGCCTTCACCGATCCGGCCGTCGCGACCGCCCTGCGTGCCATGCACGAAGCGCCCGAGCGGGGCTGGGCGGTACCCGAACTCGCTGCCGTGGCGGGTGTTTCGCGGGCCACCCTGGCCCGGCGGTTCACGGCCACGGTCGGCGAGCCGCCGCTGTCCTACCTCACCCGGTGGCGCATGCTCACCGCGGCGCGGCTGCTCCGGGAGTCCGACACCCCGTTGTCGACCGTCGCCCGAAAGGTCGGCTACCAGAGCGAATTCGCGTTCGCCAAGGCGTTCAAACGCGAATACGGGCTGGCGCCGGGACAGTACCGGCGCGCGGAGGGTCAGCCCGCGGTCATCGCGGTGTGAGGTGGGCGGGCTGCTGAACGGCCGGTGAATCCGGAGGCGGAAGGGCGGCGCGGCGGCCTAGGCTGGCAGGCGTGACGGACTGGCGTGCACGCAAGGGACCGATCGGGGTACTGACGGGCGCGGGCATCTCCACCGATTCCGGGATTCCGGATTTCCGTGGGCCGCGCGGGGCCTGGACCAAGGATCCGATCGCGGAACTGCTCTCCACCTATCAGAACTATGTGGCCGATCCGGAATTGCGGGCGCGGGCCTGGCTGGCCCGCCGCGACAATCCGGCCTGGACGGCCACCCCGAACGACGCCCATCGCGCGCTGGCCAGGCTGGCGGCGGAGCGGCAGGTCGGGATCATCACGCAGAACATCGACCGGCTGCATCAACGGGCGGGCTCGGACACGGTCGTGGAGATCCACGGCAATATGTTCGAAGTCGTCTGCGTCGACTGCGAATTCACCGACTCCATGGCGGCCACCCTGGAGAAGGTCGCCGCCGGGGACCCGGATCCCGCCTGCCCGGAGTGCGGCGGAATCCTCAAGGCGGCCACCATCATGTTCGGGCAGCACCTGGATTCGGATGCGATCCGGGCGGCCGTGCAGATCGCCGAGACCGCGGAAATCTTTCTGGCCGTGGGCAGTACGCTCCAGGTCGAGCCCGCGGCCTCGATGTGCGCGGTGGCCGTGGACGCGGGCGCGGACCTGGTCGTGGTGAACGCCGAGCCGACCCCGTACGACGAGTACGCCGCCGAGATCGTGCGCGAACCGATCGGGGTCGCGCTACCCCGGTTGGTGTCGGAGATCCTGGGGGACTGAGAGGTTCAGCTGAACGGGGTCTTCGGGCGGGCCTGGAGTTCGCCGTCGATCCATAGGTCGATCTTCTCGTTGTAGAAACAGGCGAGCCCGGCGATCTTCTGGCTCTCCGGCAGCGGCGTGCGGTAGATCCAGACCAGGTCCGGGAACACCTCGTCGCCGAGCCGGACCGACCAGTATTCGGCGGTGCCCTTGTATGGACAGTGCGTCTCGGTGTCCGACGGTGTCAGCAGGTCCATCCGGACATCGGTGAGCGGCACGTAGTAGCGCGCCGGCAGGCCGGTCTCGAACAGGATGCGCGGGCCGTGCGAATCGGCCAGCACCTGGCCGTTCAGTTCCACCCGCACGTGCCGGGAACTGCCGAGGATGTCCACCCGGGTGTAGGGGTCGCGCGGGTGCACGTAGATCGGTTCGTCCTCCTCGAACCATTCCGTCATGGCGTGGAAATCCAGTTTCACCAGGTCACGCAGTTCCGGGAGTGGGGAATCGAGGTGCCGGACGGCCGCCCCGGCCGCCACCACGCCGTCGGTCACCACATCGAACTCGGTGCCGGTGCCGCGGCTGGGGGACGGGCGGGTCTTGCCATTGGGTTCCAGCTTGGCCCGCAGGTCGGCGACCGGCAGGTAGTAGGTGGGGTAGTGCGGGGACTCCCACACCAGCGTCGGAGTGACGGTGTCCGCGGCCAGGTGACCGCCGAGGTAGGCGCGTACCCGCTTGGCGCTCGGTTCGACGCGTACTCGGCCGCGCTGAGTCTCGGTCATACCTTCCGACGGTACGCCCGCCATGGAAGCGGCTGGCGGCGAAGCGGATTCGGGAAGCGGGCCGACGCGTGTCCAGTTCGGTGCGGGAGGCGATTTTCCCCGGCTGACCAGGCTCGATAGGGTGGGCTCGCAATTTATGGGCAACACAAGAAGGTGGCGGTCAGATGTCGGAACCGGTCGAGACGCTCGTGACGGGGCCGGACGGCACGCTGACGGCGGGCGCCGACGCCGCCCCACCCGAGCCTCAGGGGCTGCGCACCGGGCTCCGACGCCGCCACATGACCATGATCGGCATCGGCGGGGCGATCGGGGCGGGCCTGTTCGTGGGCAGCGGATCGGTCATCCAGACCGCCGGGCCCGCCGCCGTGCTGTCCTACGCGGCCGCCGGGCTGGTGGTGCTGGCCGTGCTGCGCGCCCTCGGTGAGATGGTGGTCGCCCGCCCGGTCGCCGGCTCGATGGGGGAGTACGCGCGCCTGGCCATGGGCCCGTTCGCCGGATTCACCGTCGGCTGGCTGTACTGGTACCTCTACGTCATCCTGGTCGGGGCCGAGGCGGTGGCCGGGGCGGCCATCCTCGGCACCTGGGTCGACCTGGACCAGTGGGTGCTCTCGGCCGGACTGCTGATCATCATGACCGCCGTCAACCTGCTGTCGGTGAAGTCGTTCGGCGAGTTCGAGTTCTGGTTCGCCTCCATCAAGGTGGTGGCCATCGTCGGCTTCCTGGCGGTCGGGCTGGCCTGGATCTTCGGGCTCTGGCCCGGGTCGCAGTCCGGATTCGGGAATCTCACCGGCCATGGCGGTTTCGCGCCCAACGGGGTCACCGGCATCTTCTCGGCAATCGTGGTGGTGATGTTCGCCTTCGGCGGCACCGAGATCGTCACCGTCGCGGCCGCCGAGACCAAGGAACCGGCCAAGGCCGTCACCCGGGCCACCAACAGTGTGCTGTGGCGGGTGGGCTTGTTCTACGTGGCCTCGATCTTCCTGGTGGTCACGATCCTGCCCTGGAACGACGCCAAGGTGCTGAAGAGCCCGTTCGTCAGCGCCCTCGAACACATCGGCATCCCCGCCGCGGGCACCATCATGCAGGTCGTCATCCTGACCGCGGTGCTGTCGGTGCTGAACTCGGCCATCTACGTCTCCTCCCGCATGCTCTACGTCCTCACCCGCGACGGTGACGCCCCCGCCGCCCTGGTGAAGCTCAACAAGCGCGGCGTCCCCGCCCGGGCCGTCCTGCTCGGCACCATCGCCGCCTGGGGCGCGGTCATCGCCTCCTATGTCTCCCCGGACAAGGTCTTCACCTTCCTGGTGAACTCCATCGGCGTGGTGCTGGCCTTCGTCTACGTGGCGATCATGTTCTCCCAGCTCCGCCTGCGCGCCCGTCTCCGCCGCGAGGACCCCTCCGCCCTCACCTACCGCATGTGGGGCTATCCCTACGTCAGCTGGGCCGTGATCATCGCCCTGTTCGCCGTCTTCGTCGCGATGGCCCGCAACCCCGACCAGCGCAACCAGCTCATCGCCTCCACCGTCAGCCTCCTGGCGGTCATGGCGATCTACCCCCTGCGCGCCAGATTCGGTCGCAAGAAGCCGGTCCGCGAGGTCGAGGTGCTCCACCACTGACCGCCCGATTACTCCCCGGCGGGTTTGACCACGACCGCGGTGCCGTAGGCGGCTACCTCGCTCATGGTGTTGGCAATCTCGTTGCAGTCGAAGCGCATTGCGATCACCGCATTCGCGCCGTAGGCCATCGCATGTTGGCACATTCGCATGATCGCCTCGTGCCGCGACTGGTACAGCAGCTGCGTGTACTCGTGAATCTCGCCGCCGCCCAAGGCCCGGAACCCGGCCGCGAAGTTCGCGCCGAGACCACGACTGCGCACGGTCAGCCCCGCGACCTCACCGATCACCCGGACGATCTCCTGCCCCGGCACATCGTTCATGGTGGACACCAGGATCGGGAACTGCGGAGCCGGCGGCTGCTGCGGCTGCGGCTGGCCCTGCTGCGGGTAGGGGGCCTGGCCCTGCGGGGGATAGGGCTGCTGGCCGGGACCCTGCTGCGGGTACTGCTGCTGATAGGGCTGCTGCGGCGGCATGGGTTGGTTCATGAGCGGGATGGTACGGGGCGGAATCGACCGCGGGCGGCATCCAGGTGAACGGGCCGGGGACGGCGAACGGCCCGTGCGCGGTGAATCGCGCACGGGCCGTTCGGGAAAGCGTCGCCGCTAGGCCGGGCGGGCCAGGGGGCGGGCGGGAGTGCCGAACAGCTGGGCGTCGGCGTGGGCGCGCTTGAAGAACAGGTGCGCGTCGTGTTCCCAGGTGATGGCGATGCCGCCGTGCATCTGGACGGTCTCCGAGACCACCGAGTTGAAGGTGTCGATGGCGTGCAGGCGAGCGGCCTGGATGTCGATCGGGTCGATCGCGCCCTCGGCGAGACCGGCGATCGCCAGGTAGCCCAGCGAGCGGGCCGACTCCACCAGCACGTACATGTCGGCCATGCGGTGCTTGAGGGCCTGGAAGCTGCCGATCGGGCGACCGAACTGCACACGCGACTTCGAGTACTCGACGGTCATGTCGAGGCACTGCTCGGCCGCGCCGATCTGCTCGGCAACCATGGCGGCCCAGGCGATCTCACGCAGGCGGGTGACGTCGAGCTGCCCCAGCGGGGTCGCCGCCACGGAGTCGAAGTCGACGCGCGCCAGCTTGCGGGTCGGGTCCTGGGTGACCACGGCGGTGCGGGTGACACCCGCCGCGTCGCCCGCGACCTCGAACAGGCCGTCGGCGGTGAGCACCAGCAGGGTGTCGGCGAACACGCCGTCGAGCACGTAATGCGCGGAGCCCGAGAGGGTTCCACCGGCCGACTGGACACCGAAGGCGTCCCAGCCGCTCGCCGCCGCCCAGCACAGGGCCAGCGTCCGCGCGCCCTCGGCGACCTCCGGCAGCAGCCGCTCGCCGGCCTCGGTGTTCCCGGCCAGCAGCAGCGCCTGCACGCCCAGCACGGTCGAACCGAGCATCGGGGGCGCGGACAGCGTGCGGCCGAGTTCCTCGACCACCAGCAGGGATTCGACCAGGCCGACCCCGATGCCGCCGAACTCCTCCGGAATGGCCAGGGCCGCCACGCCGACCTGCTCGCACAGCAGCTTCCACAGCTGTTCGTCGTAGCCGCGCTCGGTCTCCAGCCCGCGCCGCATGGCCGCGCTGTCACCGTGCTTGGTCAGCACCGCGCGCACGGTGGTGACGAGTTCCTGCTGTTCGGCAGTGAGGCTCATGCGTTCGCTCCCAACGGATTAAAGGTGCTCATGCCACATTGCCGGCGCGCAGGGCGGCGGCGATGCGGGCGCGGTGCTCGGCCGGGGTGCCCCAGGCCGAACGCAGGGCGGTGACCTTGGTCAGCCACAGCGACAGATCGCATTCGGCGGTGTAGCCGATCGCGCCGTGCACCTGCAGCGCGATGCGCGCGGTCTGGTACGCCGCCTCACCGCAGGCCAGCTTGGCCGCGGAGATGTCGCGACCGCGGGTCTCGGCGTCCGCGCCCGACTCCAGGGTCAGGGCGGCGCGGTAGAGCAGCGGCAGCGCCATCTCCAGGCCGATGTGGGCATTGGCCAGGTGGTGCTTGATGGCCTGGTTGCGGCCGATCGGGGTACCGAACTGCTGGCGCTGCTTCACGTACTCGACGCTGGTGTCCAACATGGCCCGGCCCGCGCCGAGCAGCTGCGCGGCGGCGGCCAGAGCGGCGGTGTCGAAGGCCAGATCGATGGCGGCGCTGACGCCTTCGCCCTCGGCCAGGGTCTCGCCCGCGGTCACGGTGAACAGGCGGCGCGCGGCGTCCACCGACGTCACCAGGTCACCGGCGGTGCCCACCGCGATGCGGTCGCCCTCGGCGATCAGCACCAGGTCGGCGATATCGGCGTCCAGCGCGGTGGCGGCGCCGGCGGAGCGGCCCGCGTTCGCGCCGGCCGACGCGGTCACCGCGAGGGTGCCCAGCTTCGCGCCCTCGGCCAGCTCCGGCAGCTTCTCGGCGGCGAGCGCCGAGTCCGGAAGCGCCTGCAGCAGTGCGGGAATCGCGGCGGCGGTCTCCACCAGCGGACCCGGCACGGCGGCCCGGCCGATCTCGGTGAAGGCCACGATCATCTCGACCGGACCGGCGCCGAAGCCGCCGTTGTCCTCGGAGACGGTCAGCCCCAGCGCGCCCGCCTCGGCCAGCTGGCCGATCAGCGCGCGCCCGGCGGCGGCCTCGCCCTCGCCCCACGCCCGGACCACGCCCGGCGTCTTGGCGGCCTCGCCCATCTTGCGCAGGCTGGCGGCGAAATCGTTCTGTTCTGCGGTCAATGCGAATCGCATGTCGTCGTCCTCCCTGTGGCTATCGCGGCAGGCCGAGCAGGCGTTCGGCGATGATGTTGCGCTGGATCTCGTTGGTGCCGGCGTAGATCGGGCCCGCCAGCGAGAACAGGTAGCCGTCGGTCCACGCCGACTCCTGCTCCGCGGCCGCGCCGTGCAGATCGAGCGCGGTCTCGTGCATGGCGATGTCCAGATCCGACCAGAACACCTTGTTCACCGAGGACTCCGCGCCCAGCTGGCCGCCGTCGGCCAGGCGGGTCACGGTGGCCCAGGTGTTGAGGCGGTACGCCTCCGCGCCCACCCACGCGTCGACCACGCGGTCGGCCGCGGCGGTGTCGGACTCGGCGGCAGAGTCCGTCCACAGCTCGATCAGCTTGCGGGCGGTGGCGTTGAACCGGCCCGGCGCGCGCAGCGACAGACCGCGCTCGTTGCTCGAGGTCGCCATGGCGACCTTCCAGCCGTTGTTCGCCTCGCCGATCACGTCCTGATCCGGCACGAACACGTTGTCCAGGAAGATCTCCGCGAAGCCCGGCTCGCCGTCCAGCTGCGGAATCGGCCGCACCGTGATGCCTTCCGCGGTGAGCGGGAACATCAGGTAGGTGAGGCCGCGGTGGCGCTCGGCCTCCGGGTCACTGCGGAACAGGCCGAAACCCCAGTCCGCGAACGAGGCCCGCGAGCTCCAGGTCTTCTGGCCGTTGAGCAGCCAGCCGCCCTCGGTGCGCTTGGCGGTGGAGCGGATACCGGCCAGGTCGGAACCGGCCTCCGGCTCGGACCAGGCCTGCGCCCAGATGTCGTCGGCGCGAGCCATTCTCGGCAGGATGCGGGCCAGCTGCTCGGGCGAACCGTGCTCGAACAGGGTGGGCGCCAGCAGGAAGATGCCGTTCTGCGAGACGCGACCCGGCGCGCCCGCGGCGTAGTACTCCTCCTCGAAGATGACCCATTCGGTCAGCGAGGCGTCGCGGCCGCCGTACTCGGCGGGCCAGGCCACACACGACAGGCGGGCGTCGGCCAGCTTGGCCTCCCACTCGCGGTGCAGTTCGAAACCGGCCTTGGTGTCCATGGACGGCAGGGGAGCGGCGGGCTTGTTGGCCGCCAGGAAGTCGCGCACCTCGGCGCGGAATTCCTCGGTCTTGCTGTCGAATTCGAGATCCACTTACTTTGCCCTGTCGTTGGTGGTAGCGGCAGCCTTCATGGACTTGGCGTCCATGCCGCCCAATGAGCCGGTGCCGACCTCGGCGTTGTGCGCGTGCGCGAAGTGATGCAGGCCGAACACGGAATCCATGCCCGCGCGCATCCCCATCAGGTCCTCGCACTGGTTGACGGCCTTCTTGGTGAGCGCCAGCCCGAACTGCGGCATCTCCGCGATCTTCTCGGCGAGCGCGAAGGTCTGCGCCTCCAGCTCCTCGCGCGGGACAACGCGATTCAGCATTCCCCACTCGTAAGCCTGTGCCGCGGTGAAGCGCTCACCGGTGAACAGCACCTCCTTGGCGCGCCGCGGACCCAGCACCCACGGGTGCGCGAAGTACTCGACGCCCGGAATGCCCATGCGCACCACCGGATCGGAGAAGAACGCGTCCTCGGAGGCCACGATCATGTCGCAGGCCCACGCCAGCATGAGCGCGCCCGCGATGCACGCGCCCTGCACCATGGCGATGGTCGGCTTGGGGATCTCCCGCCAGCGCCGGCACATGCCCAGGTACACCTCGGACTCGCGCGCGAACCGCTGATCGCCGCCCGGCCGGTCCACGTGGTCCCACCACATGACGGCCTGGTTCTCGTAGGAGATGTGGTGGTCGCGGCCCTGCGTGCCGATATCGTGCCCGGCGCTGAAATGCTTTCCGGCCCCGGCCAGGACGATCACCTTGACCTCGGCGTCCTCGACGGCCTTGGTGAAGGCGGCGTCGAGCGCGTAGGTCATGACCGAGTTCTGCGCGTTGCGGAAGTCCGGCCGGTTCAGCGTGACGACCGCGATCGGGCCGCGCTTCTCGTAGAGGACGACTTCGCCCTCATCGGGGATGGGCCCCAATTCCTGGCTCACGCCTTCTCCTCATCACGTAGGTTGCGCTTCAGGACCTTGCCCGCCGCGTTGTAGGGCAGCGCGTCACGGAATTCCACGAACCGCGGCACCTTGAAGTTGGCCAGCATGGTCTTGGCCTGCGCGATCACGTCCTCGGCGGTCAGTTCCGAGCCCGCCCGGCGCACCACGTACACCTTGCCGACCTCGCCCATGCGCTCGTCGGGCACGCCGATGACCGCGGTCTCGGCGACGCCGTCGATGCGGGCCATGGCCTGCTCCACCTCGGCGGGATACACATTGAAGCCGCCGGAGATGTACATGTCCTTGAGCCGGTCGGTGACCTTCATGTACCCGCGCTCGTCGATCACCGCCACATCGCCGGTGTGCAGCCAGCCGTCCGGATCGATGGTGGCGGCGGTGGCCTGCGGGTCTTCGAGGTAGCCACGCATCACCTGGTCGCTGCGCAGCAGCAGCTCGCCGTTGTCGGCCAGCTTCATCTCGAAGCCGTCGATGGGGCGGCCGCAGGTGTTGGCGATGGTCTCGCTGGAGTCCTCGGGGCGGCACATGGTGCCGAAGCCGCCCGACTCGGTCTGGCCGTAGGCGGTCAGCACCACGTCGAAAGTCAGCTCCGAGCGCAGTCTTTCGATGAGCACCACCGGCACGGTGGCCGCACCGGTCACCGCGACGCGCAGGCTGGACAGATCCGCGGCATCCCGCTGGGGGTGATCGAGGATGGTCTGGTGAATGGTCGGCGGGCCGGTGAGCACGGTGATGCGCTCGGCGGCGATCAAGCGCATGGTCTCGGGCACGTCGAACACGGCCTGCGGCACGATGGTCGCGCCGGTGGCCAGGCAGGTGATGATGCCCGCCTTGTAGCCGAAGCTGTGGAAGAACGGCGGCACCACCAGGTAGCGGTCGTCGCTGTTCAGGGTGGCGCAGTCGGCCCAGGCCCGGGCGCTGGTCAGCAGCTGGCGGTGCGCGATGAGCGCGCCCTTGCTGCGTCCGGTGGTGCCCGAGGTGAACAGGATGTCGGAAAGATCGTCCGGCGACACCGATTCCGCGCGCGCCACGACCTCGTCGAGGCTGACGGTCTCGGCCACCTTGCCCAGATCGGACCAGGCGATGGCGTTCTCGACGGGAGCCTCGCCCTCGACCGGAATCACGACGATCGTCTCGATGCCCAGTTCGGGTGCGTGCGCCCGCAATTCGGCCAGCCGGTCACGGCCGAGGAACTCACCGGCGATGAACAGCGCCTTGGCGTGCACCCGCGACAGCGTGTCCGCCGCCTCGTCGGCGACGTACCGCGTGTTCAGCGGCACGATGGTCGCGCCCACGTAGTGGGTGGCCAGCACCGCGGTCACCCAGTGATGGGTGTTGGGCGCCCAGATGCCGATGCGATCGCCGCGTTCGATGCCGCGGGCCATGAGCGCACGGGCGGTCTCACGGACCGAGTCCAGCAGTTGCGACCAGCTCAGTCGCACGGCACCGTCGGCGACGGCGGCCGCGTCACCGTAGGCGTCCGCCGCCGCGTGCAGAGCGAGCGGTGTGGTCTGCGGAGGAGATGTCACTGGGCTTCCTCGCTGTCCGGGAATGGGTCTAACAAAGCAAGTGCTTGGTAGGTTACTCTACCGACGTGAGCATGATCCAGACCCCCGAACCGGCCAGCGGGACTGAGCCCCGCGAGGATGCCGAATTCCGCACCGAGGTGCGGGAATGGCTGGCCGAGAACCTGAACGGCCAGTTCCGCGAGCTGCGCGGTCTGGGTGGTCCCGGGCGCGAGCACGAGGCTTTCGAGGAGCGGCTCGAATGGGACCGCGCCCTCGCCGCCGCCGGGCTGACCTGCCTGGGCTGGCCCAAGGAGTGGGGCGGTCGCGACGCCACCCTGCGCCAGCAGGTCATCTTCCACGAGGAATACGCCAAGGCCGACGCCCCGGCCCGGGTCTCGCACCTGGGTGAGGAACTGCTCGGCCCGACCGTTCTGGCCTTCGGCACCGAGGAGCAGAAGCAGCGCTTCCTGCCCGGCATCCGCAATGTCACCGAACTGTGGTGCCAGGGCTACTCGGAGCCGGGCGCGGGTTCGGACCTGGCCGCCGTCACCACCTCCGCCCAGCTCGAGGGCGACGAGTGGGTCATCAACGGTCAGAAGGTCTGGACCTCGCTGGCGCATCTGTCGGACTGGTGCTTCGTGGTCGCCCGCACCGAGAAGGGCTCGACCCGCCATCACGGCCTGTCCTATCTGCTCGTGCCCATGAAGCAGCCGGGCGTCGAGGTGCGGCCGATCATCCAGCTCACCGGGACCGCGGAATTCAACGAGGTCTTCTTCGAGAACGCCCGCACCGCCGCAGATCTGGTGGTCGGGCAGCCCGGCGACGGCTGGAAGGTCGCCATGGGCACGCTCACCTTCGAGCGCGGCATCTCCACGGTAGGCCAGCAGATCCGCTACGCGCGGGAGCTTGCCGATCTGGAGGCCGTGGCCAAGGAGAACGGCGCGATCGACAACCCGGTCATCGCCGATCGCCTGGACAAGGCGTGGGTCGGCCTGCGGGTGCTGCGCGCCCACGTGCTGCGCACCCTCGAGTCCGGCCACGACGGCGCGTCGGTGGACGCTCGCACCGCCGCGGGTCAGGCGTCGGTCACCAAGCTGCTGTGGGCCAACTGGCACCGCGACCTCGGTGAGCTGGCCATGGACGTGCTCGGCGCGCCCGGCCTGATCGCCGACGGCGAGGGCGATGACCTGAACGCCTGGCAGCGCATGTTCCTCTTCACTCGCGCGGACACCATCTACGGCGGTTCGAACGAAGTGCAGCGCAATATCATCTCCGAGCGCGTGCTCGGACTTCCCCGAGAGGCTCGACCGTGACGGATCTGTCCACCGCCCCCGAAATCACCCCCGGCCACAACCTGCTGGCGGGCAAGATCGCCGTGGTCACCGCCGCCGCGGGCACCGGCATCGGGTCGGCCACCGCGCGTCGCCTGCTCTCCGAGGGCGCGGACGTGGTGATCTCCGACTGGCACGAGCGTCGCCTGAAGGAGACCGAGGAGGCCCTGCAGGCCGAGTTCCCGGACCGCCGGGTCGCTTCGGTGCCGTGCGACGTCAGCTCCACCGAGCAGGTCGACGCCCTGATCGCCGGCGCCGTCGCCGCGTTCGGCCGCATCGACGTCATGGTCAACAACGCCGGTCTGGGCGGCGAGGTCCCGGTCGTCGACATGACCGACGAGCAGTGGGACAAGGTCCTCGACATCACCCTCAACGGCACCTTCCGCGCCACCCGCGCGGTGCTGAAGTACTTCCGCGAGGCGGGCCACGGCGGCGTCGTCGTGAACAACGCCTCGGTGCTCGGCTGGCGCGCCCAGCACGGCCAGGCCCACTACGCCGCCGCCAAGGCCGGCGTGATGGCGCTGACCCGTTGCTCGGCCGTCGAGGCCGCCGAGTACGGCGTGCGGATCAACGCAGTGGCCCCGTCCATCGCCCGCCACGCCTTCCTGGACAAGGTCACCTCGGGCGACCTGCTCGACCGCCTGGCCGCCGGTGAGGCCTTCGGCCGCGCCGCCGAGCCATGGGAGGTGGCCGCCACCATCGCCATGCTCGCCAGCGACTACACCACCTACCTGACCGGTGAGGTCGTCTCCATTTCGAGCCAGCGCGCGTAATTCGTTTCGGGCTCGGCCGAATTAGTGCGTTCGGCCGATACGAAATGCTGTGCCGTGCGGTCGCAGCTTTTCTCACTGCCGCGTTCCCTCCGGGGACGCGGCAGTGCCCGTTTTACCGAAGAAATAAATGGCTGGCGCGCCGACCCTCTGGTTGTGCAATCCTTGTTTAGGCCGGTACCGCTAGTCGAAGGGCACGACCCATGGGTCCGGATCGCCGACAACAAGCACGTCCAGAACACGCCCACGAGGAAATGGAACTCGAGCTCGTGCGCGAGGTCGTACTGGCGCGTCGCAGGCTCGACAATGGCGTTCTGGCCGCACTGACTTTGGGTGCGGAATTACTCGACCACGACTCCGAGTGCGCCACCGCCATGCGCGCGGCGCAGATCCTCGAACAACACGCGGTGGACGAATCCGATGTGACACGTGACCCGCGGGCCGCGTTGCGGCAGGACATGATTCGCGACCGCGATCGCGCCCGCCGACTCGGTCTGTCCCGGGCCGCCGGGCATCCGGACACCGAAGCCGAACAACGCCGCCGAAAACGAACGGCCCTGCTGTGCGAGGTGCGGTCCGACCTGCTCGAGGTGGTCCGGACCTGCCGCCGCCTGCGCTACGACCATGTGGCCTTCGCCGACGGGATCGCGCAGGGATTGTGCGCCGCCACCGACAAATTGGTGGTCGGCGCGGATATGGAGACCTATCGCGCGTGGCAGCGCGGCATGGTGTTGAAACTCATCGAGGAACCCGCGCGGGGCGACGCGCCACCTCGGGTCATGGCCACCGTGGACGCCGGGCCGGGCCGGGATCCGCTGACCGTCGAATGGGACAGTCCCGAGCGCAGATTGGCACTGGTGGCCCGGATGGCCCGCGCGGGCATCTCGCCGATCGTCATCTGCGACCGCCTGCTGGCCGACCTATCGGTGTCCTCTCCCTTGCGCTTCTCGATGCGATGAGTGGGAACACACCTGGACCAAGCAAATGCTTGGTTGTATATTGACGGAGTGACCCAACCAGACCCCTCCAAATCGGCACGTCGCACCGAGCTGCTCGGCCTCGCCGCGAACCTATTCGCGGAGCGTGGCCTGCGTGCCACCACGGTGCGCGACATTGCCGACGCGGCGGGGATTCTATCCGGGAGTCTGTACCACCACTTCGATTCCAAAGAAGCCATGGTGGACGAGATCCTGCGCGGGTTCCTCGACGACCTCTTCGGACGCTACCGCGAGATCGTGTCGGCGGGCGTGCCCGCGCGCGACACCCTCGAGGCCCTGGTCACCGCGTCCTACGAATCCTTCGACCGGTTCCACGCCGCCGTCGCCATCTACCAGGCCGAGGCCAAACGCCTCAGTGGCACTCCACGATTCGACTACATCGCCGAATACAACAAGGAGTTCCGCGAGCTCTGGCACCAGGTGCTGGCCAAGGGCGTCGCCGACGGCAGCTTCCGTCCGGAGATGGACATCGAGCTGGCCTACCGGTTCCTGCGCGACACCGTCTGGGTGTCGGTGCGCTGGTACCAGCCCGGCGGCCGGATCACCGTGGACAACCTCGCCAAGCAGTACCTGACCATCGTTCTCGACGGGCTCACCAGCCCCGACCAGCGCGCCTAGAGCAGTAGGAGTTTTCATGTCAGCACCGTCCCGCCGCCAGTACTCGCCGATGCGTGAGGCGTACGTGATCGACGCCGTGCGCACCCCGGTCGGCAAGCGGGGCGGCTCGCTGTCCGCCGTGCACCCGGCCGACCTGGGCGCGGCCGCCATCAAGGGCCTGCTCGAGCGCCACAACCTGGACCCGGCCGCCGTGGACGACGTGGTGTTCGGCTGCTGCGACACCATCGGCCCGCAGGCCGGCAATATCGCCCGCTCCTCGTGGCTGGCCGCCGGCTACCCGGAGTCCGTGCCGGGCGTGACCGTGGACCGCCAGTGCGGTTCCTCGCAGCAGGCCATCACCTTCGGCGCGCAGGCCATCATGTCCGGCACCGCCGAGGTGATCGTGGCGGGCGGCGTGCAGAACATGAGCGCCATCCCGATCTCCGCGGCCATGCTGGCCGGCCAGCAGTACGGCTTCGACTCGCCGTTCGTCGGCGCGCAGGGCTGGGACCACCGCTACGGCACCGGTGAAGTGTCGCAGTTCAATTCGGCCACCATGATCGCCGAGAAGTGGGACATCTCCCGCCAGGAGATGGAGGAGTGGGCGCTGCGCAGCCACGACCGCGCCCGCAAGGCCATCGTGGACGGCAAGTTCGACCGCGAGATCATCCCGGTCGGCGAGTTCTCGATCGACGAGTGCCCGCGCGAGACCACCCTGGAGAAGATGGCCGGCCTGCAGCCGCTCGCCGAGGGCAGCCGCATCACCGCCGCGCTGGCCAGCCAGATCTCCGACGGCTCCAGCGCCACCCTGCTCGCCTCGGAGTGGGCGGTGCAGGAGTACGGCCTGACCCCGCGCGCCCGCATCCACCACGTGAGCGCCCGCGGCGCGGACCCGATCTTCATGCTCACCGCGCCGATCCCGGCCACCCAGTGGGCGCTGGAGAAGACCGGCCTCACCATCCACGACATGGACGTCATCGAGATCAACGAGGCCTTCGCCTCGGTCGTCCTGGCCTGGATCAAGGAGACCGGCGCCGACCCGGACAAGGTGAACGTCAACGGTGGCGCCATCGCGCTCGGCCACCCGCTGGGCGCCACCGGCGCCAAGCTGTTCTCCACCCTGCTCAACGAGCTGGAGCGGGTGAACGGCCGCTACGGTCTGCTCACCATCTGTGAGGGTGGCGGCACCGCCAACGTCACCATCATCGAGCGCCTGGGCTAGTCCCGCCCGACCGTTTCGAAAGCCGCGCACCGGATTACGGTGTGCGGCTTTCGGCTTCGTGTGCCGGCCCGTCGGTTATCGTCGAAGGCGGACCCGTTGACAGTCGGGCATTGTCCAGGGGTTGAGCTGGATGAACGAGAACCTGCCGCGACGGGGGTTCCTCCTGGGGGCCTTCGGAATCGCGGGCATGGGCTACCTGGCCGCGGCCGCGGCCGAACCGTCGCCCCTGCCGCCACCGCCGGTGCCGCTGCCGGCCATTCCGGCGCTCCCGGTGACGCCGTTCAACTACCACTCGCCGCCGTTGCGGCCTTTCGTCGACGAGCTGCCCATTCCCGAAACACGCGTGGCGGCAGGCGAATTGGACGCGATATCGGGGACGCACCGCTACCACCGGGACCTCCCGGAAACCCGCAGCTGGGGCTTCGGGCGGCCGGTTCTCGGCCCGAACCTGGAGGCGGTGCGGGATCGCATGGCGCGCATCAGGTTTCGCAATCGGCTGGGCGAACACGTGCTGGCCGCGCATGTGGACACCACCATGCACGGGGTCACCGAGGCGGATCGCACCGATCCACGCTTCACCGTGCATCTGCACGGCGGCGCGAATTCCCCCGACGCCGACGGGCATCCGATGATCGGCTGGCGCAATGGCGGCGGCCCGACCTTCACCTACGGCAATCGGCAGGAGGCCGCCACCCTCTGGTACCACGACCACGCCATGGGGATCACCAGATTGAACATCCAGGCCGGGCTGGCCGGAATGTATTACCTGCGCGACGAATTCGACACCGGCCGCGACGGCAATCCGCTCGGCCTGCCCAGCGGTGAATTCGAGATCCCGCTCATCGTGCAGGACCGCACATTCAATGCCGACGGCAGCCTGCAACCCATGGTGGCCACCTATATTCCGCAGGGCTACAACCAATCCGGGCAGCTCGGCGACGTGTGCTGCGTGAACGGAGCGGTGTGGCCGCGGCTGGAGGTGCGGCGCACCGTCTACCGGTTCCGGCTGCTCAACGGATCCAATTCGCGGCCCTACGTCTTGGAGTTCTCCAATGCCCAGCCGTTCTTCGTCATCGGCGGTGATCTCGGGCTGCTCGACGCGCCGGTGATCGCGCCGTGGGTGCGGGTGAGTCCGGGGGAGCGGGTCGACCTGCTCGTCGACTTCCGCGGGATGCGCGACGGGGAGCAGGTGGACCTGATCAACACCGCCCTCAACGATTTCGGCAATACCGTGTTCATGGCCCCCGAGCTGCGGTCGATCATGCGGTTCACCGGCGCGGGCGACGGGCCCGCCGCCGACATCCCGCCCGTCCTGCGCGGCGGTCCGGGACTGCCCGATCCGCTGGAACCGATCCACCGGCCGGACTCGGTGCGCACCGTGACCCTGATGGGCCTCAACGACGATTCCCGGCCGGTGGTCTTCTCGACCATGATGGCGCTGAACAATCTGGCCTTCCTGAGCTCGGACATCGACCTGGCGCGGGCCGGGACCACCGAGCGGTGGGACATCGTCAACACCACGCCCTTCGATCACCCCGTCCACCTGCACCTGGCCCGGCTGCGGGTGATCGGCCGTCAGCCCATCCTGACCTCCGCCTACATCGCCGCCAACGCTCCGCCCCGATTCGGCACCCGCTGGGCGCCGTCCGCCGACGCTTTCGCCCTCGGGCCCGAACAAGGCCCGCCGCCTTGGGAAGTCGGCTGGAAGGACACCGTCGAGTGTCCGACCGACACCATCACCCGGGTGCTGGTGCGGTGGCCGTCGGTCGCGGAACTCGGATTCGATCCGGATGCCGTCATCGCGGCGCCGCCGGGCGCGGAGGTGGTGGCGCCGCACCCGGACACGGACATGACCATGCCCGACGGGATGGGCGAGGCCGCGGAGGTGCGCGGCTATGTCTGGCACTGCCACAATCTCGACCACGCCGATCACGACATGATGCAGCGAATTCGTGTGCTGCCCTGACCGGCGGGTGCGCGAAGTTCTCGATGCCGCACGGCATCTCGTCGATCCTTCCTAGGCTTTCCACATGCCGAATTCGGTGGATGCTCGGTTCGAGGAGGTGGCGCGCCTGGCCCGGCAGGTCCAGGACGCGGTCGAGCGGGTCCGCGCCCGCGCGGCGGTGGACGGCGTGCGCGTCGAGGTGGCGTTCGACGGCCGGATCGTCACCCTGGTGCTACCGGATTCCGGTATGGCACAGTCGGTTACGCGAGCCCACGAGTGCGCGTACGCGCGGGCGCGGGAGCGGGTCGCCGCCCTGCGCCGCGAGTTCACCGCCGATCCGACGGTGGCGGCTGCCCTGCGTCGATGGCTACCCACGGCCGTCGAGCCGTCGAATATCTGTGTCTCGCAGAATAGTTCCGGATCCGCCCCGGCGGAGACTCCGAATCCGTATGCGCTGCCGTTCGCCATCGGGCGGCGCTACGGCGTGGACCGGCGACGGTGAAGGTTGCGGGGCATTGTCTCCGTGGCGGGCCCGGACCGTGAATCCGGGCATTGGTGATCTTGAAGCCCCCGTGCCCGGCGTCGGGCCCGGCCGCGTGGGGTCGTGAGCTGTGAGTTTGCTCGGATTATGATGGCCGCGGACGCATTTCGGACCTTCGGGAGAAAGCGGGCAGTTCATGGATTTGGGTGTCCGCTGGACGGTGCACGGCGACGGTCGCACGCCCGCACCGGGAGCCGTGGTGCGGCCCGACGAGCGGCTGTCCTGGCCGCGCACCTTCGGCCTCGGCGCGCAACATGTGGTGGCGATGTTCGGCGCGAGCTTCGTCGCGCCCGTCCTGATGGGGCTGGATCCCAACCTCGCCATCATGATGTCCGGCGTCGCGACCGCCCTGTTCCTGCTGGCCACCCGCGGCCGGGTGCCCAGCTATCTGGGCTGCTCACTGTCGTTCGTCGGCGTGGCCGCGGCGATCCGGGCGCAGGGCGGCAGTAGCGCCACGGTTACCGGGGCCTGCCTGGTGGTCGGGGCCGCGCTGTTCCTGATCGGCCTGGCCGTGCAGCGCTTCGGCGCGCGCGTCATCCACGCCGCCATGCCGCCGGTGGTGACCGGCGCGGTGGTCATGCTGATCGGCTTCAACCTGGCCCCGGTCACCGCCACCACCTACTGGCCGCAGGACCAGTGGACCGCGCTGCTGGTCATGCTGTTCACCGGGCTGGCGGTGGTGGCGCTGCGCGGCTTCTTCGCGCGCATCGCCATCTTCCTGGGCCTGGTGTTCGGGTACGGGCTGTCCTGGCTGCTGGACCGGGTGTTCGGGCGGATCCACTCCGCCGACGGCAGCGGCAAGGTCACCGACCACTGGCGGCTCGACCTTTCCGGTGTGGCCCAGGCGGATTGGATCGGACTGCCCAGTTTCCATGCCCCGGCCTTCCAGTGGTCGGCCGTCCTGGTGGCCCTGCCCGTGGTGATCGCGCTGGTCGCCGAGAACGCCGGGCACGTGAAGGCGGTCGGCGAGATGACCGGCGGCGACCTCGACGACAAGCTCGGCACCGCCATCGCCGCGGACGGCGCGGCCTCCATGCTGTCCACCGCGGTCGGCGGCCCGCCCAACACCACCTACTCCGAGAACATCGGGGTCATGGCCGCCACCCGGGTGTACTCCACGGCCGCCTACTGGGCCGCCGCGTTCTTCGCCCTGTTGTTCGGCCTGTGTCCCAAGTTCGGGGCCATCGTCGCGGCCATCCCCGGCGGCGTGCTGGGCGGGATCACCGTCATCCTCTACGGCATGATCGGCCTGCTCGGTGCGCAGATCTGGACCAATGCCCGGGTCGATCTGCGCAATCCGCTGAACCTGGTCCCGGCCGCGGCGGGCCTGATCATCGGCATCGGCAATGTGAGCATGAAGTTCACCGACACCTTCACCCTGAGCGGCATCGCGCTGGGCACCCTGGTCGTCATCACCGGCTACCACGTGCTGCGCGTGCTCGCGCCCGCGCACTTCAAGGGGGAGGAGCCCCTGCTGGACGAGGGCACCTCCTCCTACGACGAATCAGGCGGGTAGCGAACGGGGTTCGGCCGTATCCGCCCCGGCATAGGGGAGTTGCAGGACATACCAGGTGTGGTCGGTCGAATACTCCAGGTACTGCGAGGCGTCCGGATCGCAGGCCAGGCCCTCGACCCGGGTCCAGTCGCCGTCACCGGCGGCGATGGTGTCGGTGTAGCGGACGTGCAGGTGGCCGTGGAAGAGCAGGTCCGGCCGCAGCGTGCGCACCACGGTCTGGATGCGGTCCTGGTTGGGATAGCACTCGGGCTTGTCCTTGCGATTCCACTTCGGTTGCGAGGCGCGGGGTTTGTCGTGGGTGAGCAGCACGTCCACCGGCGAGCTGTCGGCCGCGAGCAGCTCGGCCAGCTCGTCGTCGGTCATCTCCTCCTCCGGAAACCAGAGGGTGCCGGCGGTATCCGGGCGTTTCGAGGAACCGTAGCGGCGGCGCTTGTCGACCTGCGCGGCCTTGCGCGCCTCCCAGGCCAGGCGGCGGCCCTTGTCGGTGGAGCGGGCCCCGCCGAACGCGGCGAAGGTGGTGCCCTCCCAGGTCCAGCGGTGTCCGCGGGGCGCGTACCGCAGGTGCTTGCGGCAGATCAGGAAGCCCTCGTCGTCGCGCTGCTCGTCGTAGAGCTCGTGCAGCAACGAGGTCTTGTCGTGGTTGCCGTCGAGGAAGTACACGGTGATCCCGGCCTTCTTGGCCGCCTTGTTCACCACGTCGAAGTACCGCCGCCCGGCCGGCGTGTGCTCCCAGGCCCCGAAGTCGCCGACCGCGAACAGCCTCGCGCAGTCACGGTGTGCCGCGACCCGCACCAGCTTCAGCGCGTGCTCGGTGTTCCCGTGCAGGTCTCCGACAATCAGGACATTCCCCATCGCCACATGGTGGCATGACGGAATTAGGCTGACCACATGAATTCTGTGTTGGTCACCGGAGCGGCCCGCGGTATCGGAAAAGCCATCTGCCTGCGGATGGCGCAGCGCGGCTGGCAGGTCTACGCGGGCGTCCGCAAACTCTCCGACGGCGAGGCCCTGACCGCCGCGAATCCCGCCATCACCCCGGTCGTCCTGGACGTCACCGACCCCGACCAGATCGCGGCTCTCGACGCGGTGCTGCCCGCCGACCTCACCGCCGTGGTCAACAACGCGGGCGTCGTCGTCGACGGCCCCGTGGAGCTGCTCACCCAGGAGGAACTCCGAAACCAGTTCGAGGTCAATGTCTTCGGGGCGGTCGCCGTCACCCAGGCCGTCCTCCCGCGCCTGCGTGCCACCCAGGGCCGGGTGGTCTTCATCTCCTCGCTGTCCGGCCGCATCTCGACCCCCGGCACCGGCGCGTACAACGCGTCCAAGTTCGCGCTCGAGGGCCTGGTGGACGCCCTGCGAGTGGAGCTGCGCCCCTGGGGAATCCGCACCTCGTTGATCGAGCCCGGCCCGATCGCCACCGACCTCTGGTTCGGCGCGACCGACATGGTCGACTCCACCACCGCCCACCTCACCGATGACCAGCGCACCCTCTACGCCGCCCACCTCGCGGGCCTGCGCCGGATGTCCCAGCAGGTTCCCAAGATCGCCGCCCCGGTCGAGTCCGTGGTCAAGGAGGTCGACAAGGCGCTCACCGCAAAGCGACCGAGCGCTCGCTACATCCCCGGCCTCGCCGGAAAGGTCCAGGTGGTCGCCACCGCCCTGACCCCGACTCCGGTGCTGGACACCGTCTTCGCCCTGGTCACGGGCATCAGCAAGAAGAAATAGTCCGAAACGCGAACCGCCGGTACCCATCGAGACGGGTACCGGCGGTCGAAGCGCTTCGGGCGGTGCGGATTACGCGCCGTAGACCGGCTCGGGGGTGGTGGCCTTGGCCAGCAGATCGTTGACGGCCGGGCCCAGGTCGGCCGGGTTCCAGCGGGCGCCGCGATCGACGGAGGCGCCGTGGCGGTGGCCGTCCATGACGGTGACCTTGCCGGCCTCGACCTCGAACATGCGGCCGCTGACGGCGGCGGACTCGGTGCTACCCAGCCAAACCACCAGGGGGGAGACGTTTTCCGGGGCCATGGCGTCGAAGCTGCCGTCCTCGGGGGCCGCCATCGTCTCGGCGAAAACGGTTTCGGTCATGCGGGTGCGCGCGGCCGGGGCGATGGCGTTCACGGTGATGCCGTAGCGGCCCATTTCGGCAGCGGCGGTGATGGTCAGGCCCGCGATACCGGCCTTGGCGGCGGAGTAGTTGCCCTGGCCGACCGAACCGAGCAGACCCGCGCCCGAGCTGGTGTTGATGATGCGCGCCTGCGGCTGACGGCCCGCCTTGGACTCGTTGCGCCAGTATTCGGCGGCGTGGCGCATCGGGGCGAAGTGGCCCTTGAGGTGCACCTTGATGACCGCGTCCCACTCGTCCTCGCCGAGGTTGACCAGCATGCGGTCGCGGACGATACCGGCATTGTTCACCAGCACGTCCAGACCGCCGAAGGTCTCGATGGCGGTGGCGATCAGACGACGCGCGCCCTCCCAATCGGAGACGTCATCACCGTTCACCACGGCTTCGCCACCGGCGGCACGAATCTCCTCGACCACCTTCGCCGCACCGGAGTCCGGCTTGGGGGTGCCGTCGAGCTCGGCACCCAGGTCGTTCACCACGACCTTGGCGCCGGCGGCGGCGAAAGCCAGCGCGTGCGCGCGGCCGATGCCCTGACCCGCACCGGTGACGATGACGACGCGGCCGTCGCAGATCTTGTTGTCCGTCATATCGATTACCTCTGCTTGTGAATGTTTCAGCGTGTTCGATCGGTCTAGTGGCCCGTGACGGCCGGAACGTCTGCCGTGGATGCCTCGAGGAAGGCGGGCTTCTCGCCGCCGCCGTGTACCAGCAGCGCGCTGCCGGTCACGTAGGACGCGAGCGGCGAGGCCAGGAAGGCGGCGGTGCGGCCGATGTCCTCGGGGGTGGCCATGCGGCCCATGGGCACCGTGGCGCTGACCGAGGCGATGCCGTCCTCGTCGCCGTAGTGCAGGTGCGAGGACTCGGTGTTGACCAGGCCGCAGATGACGGAGTTCATCCGGACCTTGGGCGCCCATTCCACCGCGAGCGACGAAACCAGGCTGTCCACACCGGCTTTGGCGGCGCCGTAGGCCGCGGTGCCGGGGGAGGGCCGGTGTCCGGAGACGCTGGAGATCATCACGATCGAGCCGCCGGTGTCCTGCTTCTGCATGACCTCGTTGGCGATCTGCGAAACCAGCAGCGGCGCGAGCAGGTTGAGCTGCACGATCTTCGAGTGGAAGTTGGCGCTGGCGTCGGCGGCCAGGGCGAAGGGCGCGCCGCCGGCGTTGTTCACGACGGTATCCAGTCGCCCGTACTTCTCGACGATCGTCTCGACGAGCTCGCGCACCGAATCCGTATCGCGCACGTCGCACGGCAGGAAGTCGATGGTGCGGCCATTGCTTTCGACGGGGGTGTCGCCGGGGCGTCGCGCGCAGGCCACCACGGTCGCGCCCGCGTCCAGGAACACCCGGCTGATGCCGGCGCCGACGCCGCGCACGCCGCCGGTGACCAAGACGACCGAGCCGGACAGGTTTACTTCGATTCCCACCGTGCTAACCTACCAAGCACTTGCTTGTTTTGCCAACGATGGGACTCGCGATGGGGATCAACCGTCACACCGAAACCGAGGGCGTCGAAGTCGTCACTGTCGACTACGCCCCGGTCAACGCTCTGCCTTCCGACGGCTGGTTCGCCCTGGCCGACGCCGTCACCCAGGCCGGTAAGAACCCGGAGACCCGGGTCGTGGTGCTGCGCGCCGAGGGCCGCGGCTTCAATGCCGGCGTGGACATCAAGGAGATGAACGCCGACACCGGCCACACCGCCCTGATCCGCGCGAACCACGGCTGCTTCGCCGCGTTCGCCGCGATCTACGACTGTGAGGTCCCGGTCGTCACCGCCGTGAACGGCTTCTGCCTCGGCGGCGGCATCGGCCTGGTCGGCAACTCCGACGTCATCGTCGCCTCCGACGACGCGACCTTCGGCCTCCCCGAGGTCGACCGCGGCGCGCTCGGTGCGGCCACCCACCTGGCCCGACTGGTCCCCCAGCACCTGATGCGGACCATGTTCTACACCGCGGGCACCCTGACCGCGCAGCAGCTGCACCACTACGGCTCGGTCTTCAAGGTGGTGCCGCGCGCCGAACTGGACGCCGCCGCCATGGAGGTCGCCAAGAACATCGCCAACAAGGACGGCCGCGTGATCCGCGCCGCCAAGAAGGCGCTCAACGGCATCGACGTGCAGGACGTGCACCGCTCGTACCGCTTCGAGCAGGGCTTCACCATGGAGCTGAACCTCGCGGGTGTGGCCGACGAGATCCGGGCGCGCTTCGACGACGACCTGGCCGCGCAGAAGAAGGGGAAGTAAAACCATGCGCGACAAGCGAATGAACCTCGACGAGGTCGTCGGCGAGCTGCGCAGCGGCATGACCATCGGCATCGGCGGCTGGGGTTCCCGGCGCAAGCCGATGGCCTTCGTGCGCGCCCTGCTGCGTTCGGACGTCACCGATCTGACCGTCGTCACCTACGGCGGCCCGGACCTGGGTCTGCTGTGCTCGGCGGGCAAGGTGAAGAAGGCGTACTACGGCTTCGTGTCCCTGGACTCCGCGCCGTTCTACGACCCGTGGTTCGCCAAGGCCCGCACCGAGGGTGCGATCACCGTGCGCGAGATGGACGAGGGCATGGTCAAGTGCGGCTTGCAGGCCGCCGCGGCCCGCCTGCCGTTCCTGCCGATCCGCGCCGGCCTGGGTTCCGCCGTCGTCGATTTCTGGGAGGGCGAGCTGAAAACTGTTCAGTCGCCTTACGAGACCGACGGCAAGACCGAGACCCTGGTCGCCATGCCCGCGCTGAACCTGGATGCCGCCTTCGTGCACCTGGACCTGGGCGACAAGCACGGCAACGCCGCCTACACCGGCGTCGACCCGTACATGGACGACCTGTACATGCTCTCGGCCGAGAAGCGCTACCTGTCGGTGGACCGCCTGGTCGAGACCGAGGAACTGGTGAAAGCCGTTCCGACGCAGGCCCTCGTCCTCAACCGCATGATGGTCGACGGGGTCGTCGAGGCTCCCGGCGGCGCGCACTTCACCTTCTCCGGCAGCTACGGCCGCGACGAGAAGTTCCAGCGCCACTACGTCGAGGCCGCCAAGACGCCCGAGTCGTGGGCCGAGTTCAAGGCTCGCTACCTGGACGTGTCCGAGGCCGAATACCAGGCCGCCGTCAAGGCTTTCGCCGAGGAGCAGAAGTAATGAGCGACACCACCACGATCACTCGGGCCGAGATCTGCGTCGTCGCCGCCGCCGAGATCTTCCGGGGCGCGGGCGAGATCATGGCCTCCCCGATGTCCACCGTCACCACCATCGGCGCGCGCCTGGCGCGGCTCACCTTCGAGCCCGACCTGCTGCTGTCCGACGGTGAGGCGCTGTTCTTCGCCGAGGTCCCGCCGATCGGCGGCAAGGCTCCCATCGAGGGCTGGATCCCGTTCTCGAAGGTCTTCGACGTCGTGAACTCCGGTCGCCGCCACGTGGTCATGGGCGCCAACCAGATCGACCGCTTCGGCAACCAGAACCTGTCGGCGTTCGGCCCGCTGCAGCAGCCGACCCGCCAGATGTTCGGTGTGCGCGGCGCGCCGGGCAACACCATCAACCACGCCACCAGCTACTTCGTGCCCAAGCACAACAAGCGGGTGTTCGTGGACCAGGTCGACATCGTGTCCGGCATCGGCTACGACAAGATCGACCCGGAGAACCCGGCCTACCGGTTCCACCACCTGCACCGGGTGGTCTCGAACCTGGGCGTGTTCGACTTCAACGGCCCGGACCACACCCTGCGCGCGCTGTCGCTGCACCCCGGTGTGACCGCCGACGAGGTCGCGGAGAACACCTCGTTCGAGGTGGCGGGTCTGGCCGAGGCGGGCGAGACCCGGCTGCCGACCGAGGAAGAGCTCACCATCATCCGGACCGTGCTGGACCCCAAGGGTTTCCGCGAGAAGGAAGTGACAGCATGACCGCTCAGCGGCTCAAGACTCCGCTGACCGAACTGGTCGGCATCGAGCACCCGGTCGTCCAGACCGGCATGGGCTGGGTCGCCGGACCCGGCCTGGTCGCGGCCACCGCCAACGCGGGCGGCCTCGGCATCCTGGCCTCGGCGACCATGGACCTCGACGAGCTCGAGGTGGCCATCGCCAAGACCAAGGCCAAGACCGACAAGCCTTTCGGCGTGAACATCCGCGCCGACCTGTCGGACGCGCCGGACCGCATCGACATGATGATCCGCGACGGCGTGAAAGTGGCCTCCTTCGCGCTGGCTCCCAAGAAGGAGCTGATCGCGAAGCTGAAGGACAACGGCGTCGTGGTGATGCCGTCCATCGGCGCGGCCAAGCACGCGGTGAAGGTCGCCTCCTGGGGCGCCGACGCGGTGATCGTGCAGGGCGGCGAGGGCGGTGGCCACACCGGTTCGGTCGCGACCACGCTGCTGCTGCCGTCCGTCCTGGACGCCGTCGACATCCCGGTCGTGGCCGGTGGCGGCTTCTTCGACGGTCGCGGCCTGGCCGCCGCGCTGTCCTACGGCGCGGCCGGTGTCGCCATGGGCACCCGCTTCCTGCTGACCCAGGACTCCAGCGTCCCGGATTCGGTGAAGCAGGAGTACCTCAAGCGCGGACTGCAGGACACCGTGGTCTCGCTCAAGGTCGACGGCATGCCGCACCGGGTGCTGAAGACCGAGCTGGTCGAGAAGCTCGAGCACTCCGGCAACATCCGCGGCCTCTACGCCGCGCTGGTCAACGCCGCCAAGTTCAAGTCGATGACCGGCATGAAGTGGACGACCTTGGCCAAGGAAGGCCTCAACACCCGCAAGCACAAGGACCTCACCTGGTCCCAGGTCATCATGGGCGCGAACACCGCCATGTACCTGAAGGCCGGTCTGGTGGAGGGCAATACCGAAGCCGGTGTCCTCGCCTCGGGCCAGGTCGCGGGCATCATCGAGGACCTGCCGACCGTGCAGGACCTGATGGAGCACATCATCACCGAGGCGATCGAGCGCATCGACAGCCTCAACCAGTACCGCGTCACCACCTCGGCCTGACGCCCCGAACGTGCGCGGCCACCACAGCCCGGCCGCGCACCCCGGATCCGCACACCATCGGATCCATTGCGCGCCGCATGTCCGGCGCACCGAGCCGCTCCCGGAACCTCTCGCCCGGGGGCGGCTTCGCGCTTTCCGGGGTCGGGTGGGGCGGATACCCGGCCGCTAACCTGTCCGGTTTGTCCGAACTAACGGTCCCGCCAGGGGAGTCCGGAACCTCACAGCCCGCGGATTCGCCGGTGAGATCGGGCGAGAATGCCTGATCGCGGGCAAATCGCCTGCGCTGCTTGGTGATATTGGGGACGAGGGGGTAAGCGCGGGCGTACGGTTTGTGAGCACCCCTAATGCGATCGGGACTTGTGCGGAATCACGGAGCGACCGGTACGATGGCCGCGTTCCGCAACGGCCCGGCAATCGGGGCGACAGTGTGAGCTCGACACCTGTCCCGAACCGCCTGTCGCGGATCGGGATTCCGTACCCCTGGTGCGGAGCAAGCCAAAGCGCGCGGTATCGATGAGGGGATGGCTGTCGCATGATCGTCGATCGTGCAATGCGTCTGGTGGCAGTGATCGCAGCTGTCGCCGGTTCGGCATTGCTCGGACCCGCTGCCGCGGAGGCGCAGCCGGGCCTGCCGCTCGATCCCGCGCCCGCCGGCCAGGATCCGGCGGCCCTCGGTCAGACGCCCGCATCGGCGGCCCCCTCGCAGCCGGTCGCCGTGCCCGGCACCCCCGTGGCCGGACCTCAGGATCTGCTCTCCATTCTGCTCGGCCTCGGTACCGGCTCGGCCGGACTGGGCGTCGGCTCGGCCGCGGTCGGCTCCGCGGGCCTGGGCGCCGTGCTGGGCGGCACCGGTTCGGCGGCGCTCGGGAGCGGTTCGGCCGTAACCGGTTCCGCCGGCGCGGGATTGGGTTCCGCCGTGGCGGGCACCGGTTCCGCGGGCGCCGCCACCGGTTCGGCCGTGCTGGGCACCGGTTCCGCCGCCGTCGGTTCCGCCGGACTGGGCACCGGATCGGTGCTGGGCCTGGGCTCCGCGGGCGTCGGCTCGGCGGGGATCGGCACCGGCTCCGCGTTGCTGGGGCTACTGCTCGGCACCGGCTCGGCCGCAACGGGTTCCGCCGCGGTCGGTTCGGCCGCCGTCGGCTCGGCCGGACTGGCCGCGCTGTGCACCGGTTCGGCCGCGGTCGGCTCGGCCGGAATCGGTTCCGCCGGTGTGGGTTCCGCGGTCGGTGCGCTCACCGGTCTGGGTTCGGCGGGCTCCGGCGCGGGTTCGGCCGCCACCGGCTCGGGTGTCGGATCGGCCGGTGTGGGTTCCGCCGCGGGCTCGGCCGATCTGGGTTCGGCGGCGGTGGGCTCCGCGGCGCTCGGTTCGGCGGGACTCGGGTCCGCCGCCATCTGCGCCTCGCCGCTGCTGCTGTTGCTGATTCCGCCGCCGCCCGCGCCCGCGGCGCCGCCGGTGCCGCTGGAGATCCCGCAGCCCCCGGTCGTTCCGGCGCTCCCCGCGGTGGTGGCTCCGGTCGTCGCCGCGCCCGCGCCGGAGGCCGCGCCCGCCGCCCCGGCGCCGCCCGCACCCGCGCCCGCTCCTGTTCTGGCGCAACCGGATCCGGATGTGAAGCCGACCTCGCACAACTCACCGCTGCCGCCGTGGAAGCCGCTGTCGGTGCTCGGCGGCCTGATCGCCATGGCGCTGGCGGGCACCGGGTCGGGTGCGGTCAGTTTCCAGAGCGCGTCCGCGGCGCAGGGCCGGGTCGACGCCGCGCGCGCGGCATTCTTCGGACCGAGGGCATGAGGGGACCGCGATGACCGAGAGCAAGGCTCATAGCATCGGGTCCTACCGCCGGGTGGCCGCCGCGGTGGACGCGGTGTGCGCGGTGGCGGCCGACTTCGACGCCACCGACCTGGACGAGGTGGTGCTCGCCATCTCCGCGGAGCGGCGGCGGCCGATCGAGATCGCCAGCGCCACACTGGGTCCGGGCGTGTGCGGCCAGCGCCGCAGCTATCCGGACCGGGACGTGATCGTGCTGGCGCAGGCGCTGCCCAGCCGTGAGCACACCCTCGCGCACGAGCTCGGCCACATCGTCTTCGACCATCCGGGCGAGGCGGCGACCGAGGTGGTGCTGGAGGCCAGCGACGATCTGATCGCCTACATGCTCAGCCAGCGCGCGCATCAGAAGGCCATCGATCTGGGCGATGACGAGCAGTGCGAATGGGAGGCGGAGACTTTCGCGAGCATGCTGATGACCCGCCTGCGGGTGTTCAACAGCCGGGGCGCGGGCGTCTCGGTCCTTCGATTCGATGAGGCGCTGGGATGACCTTCTGGTTGGTGGCCATGCTGGTGTGGATGGCCTCGGGGGCACGCGTCGGGCGCGTGCTGGTGAAACCGGCGACCACGGCTCGAGTCGCGATCGTGATCGCGGTCGCGGCGGTGGCGTTGGCGGTGACGGTCGGAGTGCCGGAAATCGGTCTGGCCGTTGACCATCTGATACCGAACGGTGTGCACGGTCTGTGGCTGGGCGACCGGGTGGTGACGGCCGCGTGGATCATGTTCGCCACCGCCACCTCGGTGGTGGCCTCGGCCGCGTGGCCGGTGGTGTCGCGCCGCAATCTGCGCCAGATCGCCATGATGATCTACGGCGGCGGTGCGCTCGCCATGCTGCTGACCCTGCTCTGGTCGGTCACCTTCGGCTGGGCGATCGTGCTGGTGGAGTGCGTGTTCATCGTGATCACCGGTGTGCGCAACCTGGATTGGACCACCCTCGGCCGCGGCATCGCGCTGTACACGACCGGTACCGCGGTGGTCGGCTTGCTGGCGGCCCTGTCGATTCGCCGCGCGGTGAACGACGAGCCCATGCCGAATCCGGGTGACCAGGGCTGGTTCTGGCCGATCTGGCAGATCGCGGCGCTGCTCATCGCCATCGGCGCGGTGTGGATCGTGATCGAGCTGTGGTGGCGGGCGCGGGTGCTGCTCAAACAGATTCGCACCCTGCACCGGGTGCTGATCGCGCGGTTCCCGGAGGTGGTGGCGCACGAACAGACCGGTTCGGGCACCCAGCTCAAGGCCTCGGACCAGGTCGCGCAGATCATGGACGCGCTCTACCTGCAGTCCGGCGGCGGCGTGGAGCTGGCCGCGGCGGGTCAGCCGCCGGTCTCGGTGGCCGAGCGGGCGCGGCGGGTGGCCGAGTGGGCGCGGAATCCGTTCGGCGAGACGGTGATCGACGGCCGCTGGATCTCGCCGCCCGCGGGTGTCAGCCCGCGCGGTTGGGTGCAGGCCATCGCGCGCGCGTATGACGCGGCGCCGGCGCAGGCCACGGTCCCGGGGTCCGCCAAACGGTAGACATTTACTCTTCCATTACCTTCGGAGTCCGCCGGGCATTACCGTCCGGAAGGGCCTCGAACTTGATCACGCGGAGATCACCGACGCTTTTGTGATCTTGTCGCAAATGCGCAAGTCCCGTACCTCGCATGATTGCCATGGGCGCGGCATTCCGGCGGGCCTTCTCGATGAGACTTCGTATCCGAGGTTTCGTCTCACCGAACCTGCCGTGCGTGGTACGGGACTTTGCTTGTCACTTGAAGTTGTCACTCGTGCTTGTCGCGGTTGGTGCAATGGGGCGAAACACTCACAGTGCACAAAACGACATAGTGCACAAAACAACTGATTCGGCCATCCGGGTGCACCCGGACGGAGTTATGCCAGTTTTGTGCATAGTGCACCAGCGCAGGGGTCTGCGCCACATGGCCTCAGCGGGCTGAGACCGGTGCAACATCCTTCACGCGGACCGCATGGTCCGGCGGAGACGCCGGTACTGCCCTGCAAGCAGTACCGGCGCCCGCCTTATGTCCGGTCTGGAGCAAGCCCTGTAACAAACCAACACAGTGCGGCCTCCGAGCTAGCCGCACTGTGTTGCTCTGTGGCAGTGCTTATTCCGTGCCATCCGGAGGAATTTCGGGCAAACCTTCGCTTGCCCGCAACTTCTCCGCCATAGACGTGAGGAGATTCTGAGATTCTTCGGACAGGTCGAACGCCCTGCTCGACAGACGACGGAGTCCATAGCCCTGCAGCTGGGACAGCAGCTCGAGATCGTGATCGATCTTCGCCGCGTAGATGTCGTTGAAGAAGTAGTCCGGTTTGACCTTGAAGAACTTTGCCAGAGCAGCCACCGTCTCATCCGACGGGTTCGTGCGCTGTCCCGACCGCAACTGCGACAGATACGGTTTCGAGATCGGGTGGCCGGATGCCGTCAAGGCGGCCGCCACCTCTGCGTTCGTGTGCGGCTTACGCCCCGGGGGATGCACGGTTTCGAACAGCTTGTTCAGCCGCGCCGCGAAATCAGCCATTGTGAGCCGCCCAATTCCCTTCGCTGTACTAACAGTCGTTATCTCGGATACGTATCATTGATATTAGCGGCTCAGTAACTGAAAACCTACGCCTGATTCGCGATTTCCTTGAAGCTTCTAGGCGGTGATCCGGTTCACCCACTGTGGCTTGGGCGTTTGCGGGCCAACCCCACGGTTCTTGCCAAGGGCTTAAGAGCCCCGGTTCTGGCCCGTCGCGGGGGTCTTCCCGGACGGGCCTCGGGTAGCCATAAGATAGCTGACGGATCATCTTCTTGTCTGTACCGGATTTTGTGTGGCGTACGCCACGTCTCACGGCAAGACGGATGAACGTTCAACCTGGCCGAAAATCATTGAGAGACTAGATCCGTTCGATGATCGTGCCCGTCGCGAGGGCGCCGCCGCAGCACATCAGGATCATGGCGGTGCTCTTGTCGGTGCGCTCCAGCTCGTGCAAAGCCGTTGTGATCAAGCGGGATCCGGTGCTGCCGACCGGGTGGCCCAGCGCGATCGCACCGCCATTGACATTCACGCGATCGAAATCAGGCTTGTGCACCGAGGCCCAGGACAGCACCACGGAAGCGAAAGCCTCATTGATCTCGAACAAGTCGATATCGGAGATGCTCATGCCGGAACGCTCGAGCAGTCGCTCGCACGCCTGCACCGGGCCGTCGAGGTGGAATTCCGGCTCGCCACCGACCAGGCACTGCGAGACGATGCGGGCGCGCGGCCGCAAACCCTCACGCTGCGCGGCCTTTTCGTCCATCAGCAGCACGGCGGCGGCGCCGTCGGAGATCTGCGAGGACGTACCGGCGGTGTGAATTCCGCCCTCCAGCACCGGCTTCAGCTTCGCCAGGCCCTCGCGGTCGGTCGCGCGCAGACCCTGGTCCTTGCTGATGTCGGCGAACTCGCCGGTGAGGTTGCCCTCCTTGTCGACCTGCGGGGCGTTCTTGATGGTCAGCACCTCGCGGTCGAAGCGGCCCTCGGCCCACGCCTGCGCGGCCAGCCGCTGCGAACGCACGCCCAGCTCTTCGACGTCGTCGCGAGTGATGCCGCGCCGCTTGGCGATTCGCTCGGCGGCCTCGAACTGGTTGGGCATGTCGATGTCCCACGACGCGGGGCGGCGCGGCCCGGCGTGCGTTCCGACGTTGGCGCCCAAGGGAACATGGCTCATGGACTCGATGCCGCAGGCCATGCCGACCTCGATGGCGCCGGTGGCGATCAGGCCGGCCACCATGCCCGCGGCCTGCTGCGCGGAACCGCACTGGTTGTCGATGGTGACGGCGCCGGTCTGCCACGGCAGTCCGGCGTGCAGCCACGCGGTGCGGGTGACATTGTTGCCCTGCTCGCCCACCTGCATGACGCAGCCGCCGACGACCTGCTCGACCAGAGCCGGGTTCAGCTCCGCGCGCTGGAGCACGCCCTGCTGTGCGGCGCCGAGCAGCTCGGCGGCGTGCAGGCCGGCGAGCCAGCCATTGCGCTTGCCGATCGGGGTGCGCGCGGCCTCGACGATGACGGGAGTACCCATTGTCTTTCCTTCCGGATCAGAACTGCAACGAGTTCACGACCAGTAACGTAAGTCTGTTCCGGACTATTACCTAGTCCCTTCTCTTGTTCTACCCCCTGTGCTTCAATAGCGGTAGAACGTGTTTCAGTTGGTCAAAGGAGACTGCTGGTGGTTGACACTGCAGCCCGGCCCGGAGTGCCGGATGGATTCGACGTCACCGACCCCGAAATTTGGGCGAAGCGAGTGCCGGCCGAAGAGCTTGCCGAACTGCGCAAAACTGCGCCTATCTGGTGGAACCCGAAGTCGCCGGAGGTCGGTGGCTTCACCGACGACGGCTTCTGGGTCCTGTCCAAGCATGCCGATGTGAAGACTGTCTCGCGCCGCGATGACGTGTTCTCCACCTATGAGAACACCGCGATCCCGCGGTTCCAGGACGACATCACCCGCGAGCAGATCGATCTGCAGCGTTTCGTCCTGCTCAACAAGGACGCCCCGGAGCACACCAAGCTCCGCAAGATCATCTCCAAGGGCTTCACGCCGCGCGTCATCAACGGCCTGCGTGCCGAGCTGACCGCCCGCGCGGAGTCCATCGTGAAGGCCGCCGTCGAGTCCGGCAGCGGCGACTTCGTGGAGCAGGTGGCCGCCGAGCTGCCGCTGCAGGCCATCGCCGAGCTGATCGGCGTGCCGCAGGAAGACCGCATGAAGCTCTTCCAGTGGTCGAACGACATGACCAGCTACGACGATCCGGAATCGAACGCCGACCCGGTGGTCGCCTCCACCGAGATCCTCGGCTACTCGTACCAGATGGCCGAAGCTCGCCGCGCCTGCCCGGCCGACGACATCGTCACCCAGCTGATCAACGCCGACATGGACGGCGAGGCGCTGCTGCCCGAGGAATTCGGCTTCTTCGTCATGATGCTGGCCGTCGCGGGCAACGAGACCACCCGCAACGCCACCACCCACGGCATGATCGCCTTCATGGAGAACCCCGACCAGTGGGAGCTCTTCAAGAAGGAGCGGCCCAAGACCGCCGCCGACGAGATCATCCGCTGGGCCACCCCGGTCAGCTCCTTCCAGCGCACCGCGCTCGAGGACGTCGAGGTCGGCGGCGTGGAGATCAAGAAGGGCCAGCGGGTCATCCTGTCCTACCGCTCGGCCAACTTCGACGAAGAGGTGTTCGAGGACCCGTACACCTTCAACATCCTGCGTGACCCGAACCCGCACCTGTCCTTCGGCGGTACCGGCGCGCACTTCTGCATCGGCGCGAACCTGGCTCGACTCGAGATCGAGATCATCTTCAATGCCATCGCCGACCACATGCCCGACATCACCAAGCTGGGCGACCCCAAGCGCCTGCGCTCGGGCTGGCTGAACGGCATCAAGGAGATGCAGGTGGACTACAAGGGCGGCTGCCCTGTAAAGCACTGAGGCACTGATGGTTTGATCCGCCCTGTACCCCTCTCACTCCTCAGGGCGGAGACAAAAGAAGCGGGCGACTGGATCATCCAGTCGCCCGCTTTCGTTCGGTGGGCCTCGAACAGAGAACCGTGCCCCGCATGCGAAAGCATGCGGGGCACGGGAGATTTCAGCGAGGTGTGAGGGTCGCCATCGCGCGCTCGGTCTCCCAGAAAGCGCGCAACGCAAGGATCTTGCCGTCCGCGTCCACCTTGTAGGTGAACACGCCCTCGGCATCCACGATGTGCCCGCCCATGGTGGTGCGGATGCGGCCGGTGAAGGCCACCTCACGCCCGCAGGCGAAGGAGTCGTCGAAGAGGAACTCGATCGACTCGGTGGGCGCGATCGCCTTGTCCCAGAACGCCGCGATCGCCTCCGCGCCACGGTGTCCCACGCCCTCGGGATCGAAGAAGGACGGCCCGACGGGATCCTCCACGATGCCGTCGGCGGCGAACAGCGCCACCCAGGCGTCCTTGTCCTTGGCGCGCACCGCGGCCTGCGAGGCCGCGCCCGCCACCCGCGCGGGGTGCTCGGTGGTGGTGGTCATCGCTGCTCGCTCCCGACGACCCACATCGAGAAGTACTGCGAGCCACCGCCGTACGCGTGGCCGAAGGCCTTGCGGGCGTTCTCCACCTGGTAGTCGCCCGCGCGGCCCATGACCTGCTTGGCGGCCTCGGCGAAACGGATCATGCCGGACGCGCCGATCGGGTTGGAGGACAGCACGCCGCCCGACGGGTTGACCGGCAGCTTCCCGCCGATGGCGGTCTCGCCGGCGTCGGTGAGCTTCCAGCCCTCGCCCTCAGGCATGAAGCCCAGGTTCTCCAGCCACATCGGCTCGAACCACGAGAACGGGACGTAGATCTCGGCCGCGTCGATCTCCTCGAGCGGGTTGGTGATCCCGGCCTGCTTCCACAGCGCCGCCGCGGCGGCCTGACCGGCCTGCGGGTTCACCTGGTCGCGGCCAGCGTAGGCGAGCGGCTCGGTGCGCATGGCGGTGCCGTGCACCCACGCGACCTTCTTGCCCTGCGCCTCCACGGCCTTGGCCGATTCCTCGTCACCGATCACGATGGCGCAGGCGCCGTCCGAGGACGGGCAGGTCTCGTCGAAACGGATGGGGTCCCACAGCATCTGGGACGCCATCACCGATTCCACGCTGATGTCGGGCTGGTGCAGGTGCGCGAACGGGTTGCGCGCGCCGTTGCGGCGGTCCTTCACCGCGACCATGGCGCCCACGTGCAGCGGGGCGTTGGAGCGGCGGATGTAGGCGCGCACGTGCGGGGCGAAGTAGCCGCCCGCGCCCGCGCCGACCGGCATGGTGAACGGCACCGGGTTCGACAGCGCCCACATGGCGTTGGACTCGGACTGCTTCTCCCACGCCACGGCCAGCACCCGGCGGTGCACGCCGGCCTGGACCTGGTTGGCGGCGACCACGGCGGTGGAACCGCCGACGGAACCGGCGGTGTGCACGCGGAGCATCGGTTTTCCGGTGGCTCCGATGGCGTCCGCGAGGAACAGCTCCGGCATCATGGAGCCCTCGAAGAAGTCGGGGGCCTTGCCGATCACGACGGCGTCGATATCGGCCATGGTCAGGCCGGAGTCCGTGAGTGCCCGGTCGATGGCTTCCCGGATCATTCCGGCCATCGATACATCGGACCGTTTGGTCACGTGATGGGTCTGTCCGGTGCCGAGGACGGCAGCTGCGTAACTCATGAACGTGCCTCCAGGGTGGCCACCAGGTTCTGCTGCAGCGCGGGGCCGCTGGCGGCATGCGCCAGTGCGCGATTCGCGGTGCCATTGATGATTTCGCGGGCCGCGAAGCCGATGCGCTCCAGGCCGGCCGCGAACATGGGGTTGCCCGACAGCGCGCCGCCGGACGGGTTGATCCGGGTGTTCCCGTTCAGGCCGATGGCCTGCTTCAGGATCAGCTCCTCGTGGGTGAACTGCGCGTGCAGCTCGGCGACATCGAAACCGCTTGCGTCGCCGCCGGTCACGGCGTTGGCCGCCTTGGCCGCGGAGTCCGAGACGGTCAGGTCGCGGGCGCCCAGCACGGGGGTGTCGATGTAGTGTGCCATGCCGGTCAGCCAGGCCGGACGCTCGCACAGTTCGCGGGCCCGGTCGCCGACGGCCAGCACGATGGCGGCCGCGCCGTCGGTGATGGGGGCGACGTCGTGGGCGCGCAGCGGATCGTTGATCTTCGGCGCGGCCAGCAGCTTGTCGATGTCACCGCCGGTGGTGCGGGCGGCCACCGCGGCCATGTCGGCCTCGGTCCAGCGGCCCGCGTCCAGGCCCGCGCGGGCCTGCAGTCCGGCCATGGACAGCGAGTCCACGCCCAGCGGCGCGACCAGGTACGGGTCGGTCTGCAGACCCAGGATCTGGCGCAGGGTACCGGCCGAGGACTTGCCGAAGCCGTAGACCAGCGCGGTCTGCGCCTGTCCGGAGCGGAGTTTCACCCACGCCTCGTACAGCGCCCAGGCCGCGTCCATCTCCACGTGCGACTCGTTGATCGGCGGCACCGCGCCGATGGAGTCGATCGCCGAGATGAACGAGAACGCGCGTCCGGCAAGGTAATCCGAGGAACCCGAGCACCAGAAGTCGATATCGGACACGCCGATGCCGAGCTTGCTCTTGAGCTCCTGGAAGCACGGCGCGAGCATCTCCACGCCATTGGTGGTGCCGAAGGTCTCCGGCACGTGCGGTGCGTGGGCGAAGCCCACCACCGCGATGTCGGTTGCTGTGTTGCTCACAGTGTTTCAGCGCCTCTCTACAGGTGGTGCGCGAACGAGTCGTAGTCGGCGTCGGGCTCGCCGGTCGGCCGGAAGTGGTCGATATTGGCCATCGACAGGCCCCACTCCTCGCGCGGCTTCCAGACGGCCTCGACCCGCATGCCCATGCGCACTTCGTTCGCGTCGACGCCGAGCACCAGGTGCAGGAACGGGATGTCGGCGCCGTCGAGCAGCACGTAGGCGGCCACGTACGGCGGCTTCAGGCGCTGGCCCATGAACGGCACGTTCACGATGCAGAAGGTGGTCACGATGCCCTTGTCGGACACCTCGACGAAGTCGTCGGTCGGCGAGCCGTCACGCGGGTCGGCGCCGCGCGGCGGGAAGTACACCTTGCCGTCGAGGTTGGCGCGCGCGCCGAGCAGCTTGCCCTCCATCAGGCCCTTCAGGAAGACGGCTTCCTGCGGTGCGGCGGTGTGCTTGATCGAGAAGTCGACCGGGGTCACGATGCCGGTGACCGGCTCCGCGTCGGCGGTGGAAGCCGGTGCGGGAGCGGAGGTCTCGCCCGGTTCGAAGGCCACGATGTCGTGGATGTCGCCGGTGCGCTCGGCCGCCCAGCGGGCCCGCACGCGCATGCCGGTGCTGATGTCGGCGGGGCTCGCCACATCCACCGCGTGCAGGATGGCGGTGTCCGCGCCGTCCAGCTTGATCAGCGCGTAGGCGAAGGGCCGGTCGAACGGCTGGCTCGGGAGCGGCTCGGCCACCCAGGACCAGGTCTGCACGGTGCCGACGTCGGAGACGTCGACGAATTCCGTCAGCGGTTCGGCGGTCTTCGGATCGTATTCCGCGGGCGGCACGATCACGCGCCCATCGGAACCCCGCACCCCGATGACCTTGCCGGCGCGCAGTTCCGTGAGGAAGCGCCCGATGGTCGGACCGGTGGAGCGGGTGTAGTCGAATTGCATCCGCAGCGGTGCGGACAGTACTTCGGTGTTCCCCAGAGTCACGAGATCGAGTAGAACAGGTTCTAGTGACGGTGGCAAGAGTACGGGCTGCGGCCCTGACGACCGGTCCCGAATGTTCTAGGAAGGAACACGGAAATGCGCTTTGGCCTACAACTCGGATATTGGGGCGCGCAGCCGCCCGCCAATACGCGGGAGCTGATCGCGGCTGCTGAGGAGACCGGCTTCGACGCCGTCTTCACCGCCGAGTCGTGGGGCTCGGACGCCTTCACCCCACTGGCCTGGTACGGCTCCGACACCAGCCGGGTCCGGCTGGGCACCTCGGTCGTGCAGATGTCGGCCCGTACCCCCACCGCGACCGCCATGGCCGCGCTGACCATCGACCACCTCAGCGGTGGCCGGCACATCCTCGGGCTCGGCGTCTCCGGTCCGCAGGTGGTCGAGGGTTGGTACGGCCAGCCGTTCGGCAAGCCCCTCGCGCGCACCCGTGAATACGTCTCGATCGTGCGGCAGGTGCTCGCCCGCGAGGGCAAGGTGACCAGCGCGGGCCCGCACTACCCGCTGCCCTACAACGGCCCGGGCGCCACCGGATTCGGCAAGCCGCTCAAGCCGATCACCCACCCGCTGCGCTCGGACATCCCGATCTGGCTCGGCGCCGAGGGCCCGAAGAACGTCGCGATGACCGCGGAGATCGCGGACGGCTGGCTGGCCATCTACTACACGCCGCGGCTGGCCGACATGTACAACGAATGGCTCGACGAGGGCTTCTCCCGGCCGGGCGCGCGGCGCTCGCGCGAGGACTTCGAGATCGCGGCCACCGCGCAGGTCATCCTCACCGACGATCCCAAGGCCGAGCTGGATCGGCTGCGGCCGTTCATGGCGCTCTACATCGGCGGCATGGGCGCGGAGGAACTCAACTTCCACGCCGAGGTGTACCGGCGCATGGGCTACGGCGAGCAGGTCGACGAGATCACCCGGCTCTTCCGCACCGGCCGCAAGGAGGAGGCCGCGGCGGTGGTGCCCGACGAGCTGATCCTCGACACCACCATCATCGGCAACGAGGCGCAGGTGCGTGAGCAGCTGAAGGTGTGGGAGCAGGCGGGCGTCACCATGATGCTGGTCGGCGTCCGCGACGTGGCGCAGTTCGAACGGCTGAAGCCGCTCATCGAGTCGTAATCGGTCGTGATCCGGTGCGGAGCGCGCCTCGCTGAGCGGGGTGCGCTCTTCTCGTTTGTCCCCCGCGGGGCGTACGTCGCCGTACTGTGTGAGCGGGGGCACGTCCGCTCAGCGGGACGTGAGCGAAAACAGTGGCTTGTCACACACAAGAACACGTTCTATTTTGGTCCCTGTGAGCTACAACATTGCGGACCTTGTCGAGCACACCATCGACCTCATGCCGGAACGTGTCGCGCTGGTTGACGACGCCCGCTCGGTCACCTACGCCGAGCTGGAGGACCGTGCCAACCGGCTGGCGCACTACCTGCAGGAACAGGGAGTGCAGCCGGGTGACAAGGTCGGCGTCTACTCGCGCAACACCATCGAGGCCGTCGAGGCCATGGTGGCCATCTTCAAGGCGCGGGCAGTCATGATCAACGTGAACTACCGCTACGTTGAGAACGAGTTGCAGTACATCTTCGAGAACTCGGACATGGTCGCGCTGCTGCACGAGCGTCGCTATTCCGACAAGGTGGCCAACGTGCTGCCGAACACGCCGAAGATCAAGTCGGTCGTCACCGTCGAGGACGGCACCGACCTGCCGCTGCCCCCCGGCGCGGGCGAATACGAAGCGGTGCTGGCCGGCTCGCACGGCGAGCGCGACTTCGACGAGCGCTCCTCCGACGACATCATGATGATCTACACCGGCGGCACCACCGGCATGCCCAAGGGCGTCATGTGGCGCCAGGAGGACTGGTGGCGCGTCCTCGGCGGCGGCATCAACTTCTACACCGGCGTCTTCATCGAGGACGAGTGGGAGCAGGCCAAGGGCGGCGCCAGCGGCAACGCGCCCATGGTGCGCTACCCGATCCCGCCGCTGATCCACGGCGGCGCGTTCACCGCCACCCTGCACAGCCTGTTCGACGGCGGCACCGCCGTCATGCTGCCCGAGTTCAGCGGGCACGGCGTGTGGCGGGCCGTGGAGCGCCACGGCGTCAACATGATCTTCATCGTCGGCGACGCCATGGCTCGCCCGCTGCTCGACGCGCTGGCCCAGGGCAACCAGGAAACCGGTGAGCCGTACCAGCATTCGAGCATGTGGGTGCTGGCCAGCAGCGCCGCGCTGTTCTCGCCGGCGCTGAAGGACCAGTTCATCGAGAAGTTCCCGAACGCGCTGATCACCGACTCCATCGGCGCCTCCGAGACCGGCTTCGGCGGTCTGGCCGTGGCCACCAAGGGCGCGACCCACACCGGCGGCCCGCGGGTGAAGATCGACGGGTCCACCAAGGTCATCGACGAGGAAGGCAACGAGGTCGTCGCCGGCACCGGCCAGGTCGGCCTGCTCGCGCGCACCGGCAACATCCCGCTGGGTTACTACAACGACCCGGTGAAGACCGCCGAGACCTTCAAGACCTTCAACGGCGTCCGCTACTCCATCCCCGGCGACTTCGCCCGGGTGGAGGAGGACGGCACCGTCACCATGCTCGGCCGTGGTTCGGTGTCCATCAACTCCGGCGGCGAGAAGATCTTCCCCGAAGAGGTCGAGGGCGCGCTCAAGGCGCACCCGGACGTCTTCGACGCGCTGGTCGTGGGCGTGCCCGACGAGCGCTGGGGCCACCGCGTCGTCGCGGTCGTGCAGTGCACCGAAGGCGCCCGCCCGACCCTCGAGGAACTGCGTCCCACCCTGGTCAAGGAGATCTCCTCCTACAAGATGCCGCGCAGCCTGTGGTACGTGGACGAGATCAAGCGCTCGCCCGCCGGCAAGCCGGACTACAAGTGGGCCAAGGCGCAGACCGAGGCCCGCGAGGCCGACAACCACGCCCAGGCGCCCAGCACCAAGTAGCTCGGCCTCGAAGTTTGTTGTGGGTTCACTGTGCCCGCCCGCATTCTGCGGGCGGGCACAGGTTGTTTCCGATGGGTGTTTGTTGTCGGTGGGCTGTGTCAGGCTGTCTGGCATGAGCGAGCAGGTGGGCGGCACCGTATCGGATGATGTACTGCGGTCTTTCGAGGGCCATCGGCGCGAACTGTGCGCCTACGCCTATCGAATGCTCGGATCCTCGTTCGAGGCCGAGGACGCGGTGCAGGAGACCTTCACGCGGGCCTGGAAGTCCTACGACTCGTTCGAGGGCCGGGCCAGCGTTCGCTCCTGGCTGTACAAGATCGCCACCAATGTCTGTCTGGACATGCTGGACGGCCCGCAGCGCCGGGCCCGGCCCATGGACCTCAACGGACCCTCCACACCCGATTCGCAGTTGCCCGCGCCGGAGCCGGATTACGTGTGGGTGGAACCGATTCCGAACGCGCTCGCCTTCGGCGCCGACCCCGCCGAGGCCGCCAGCACCAAGGACACCCTGCGCCTGGCCTTCGTCGCCGCCGTGCAGCACCTGCCCGCCAGTCAGCGCGCCATCCTCATCATGCGTGAGGTGCTCCGCTTCTCCGCCGGTGAGACCGCGGACATGCTGAACGTCTCGCCCGCCTCGGTGAACAGCGCCCTGCAGCGCGCCCGCGCCACCATGTCGAAGGTGCAGGAGACCGCCACCGTCTCCGATCCCTTCGACGAGCGCAACGAGCAGCAGCGCAAACTGGTCGACGACTTCGTGAAGGCCTTCGAGGCCTACGACATGAGCGCCCTGACCGAGCTGCTGAAAGCCGATGTGGCCCTGTCCATGCCGCCGTTCTCGCTGTGGGTGTCCGGCCCCGAGAACGTGGCCGCCTTCATGCTCGGCACCGGCCAGGCCTGCCGCGATTCCCGCATGGTGCCGCTGGAGGGCGCGAACGGCCTGCCCGCCTTCGGCCACTACAAGCCCGGCGACGAGCCCGGCGTCTGGATCCCGTGGTCCATCACCACGCTGGAACTCTCCGGCGACCGCATCTCCGGCCTCACCTTCTTCCTCGACACCGAGAAGCTGTTCCCCCTCTTCGGCCTCCCCATGGAGCTACGCCCGAACTAGGCTCTCCGCCACGGGAGTCCGGGGAGGGGCGCATGACGGTCGAGTTGCACGCGGACGAGCGGTGGGCGCAGAACCTGCGCCGCATGCTGGTGGGGGCACGGCGCGAGGCGGTCATGGCCATCGCCCGCCCGGTGCGGCCGGAGACCGAATACCGCTCGGAGGACACGGTTTTCCGGCAGTTGCACGAGGCCGGCAAACAGGTGCGGGTGCTGCTGTCGGCCGCGTACGTGAGCAGCCGGGGACGGCAGTCGGTGCTGCGGCAGTTCACCCTCGGCTCACGGATCCGGGTCACCGATACCGAGTTCTGTAATGCGCTGTTTGAGCGAGTGCGAGAACAGTGCGGCGTGGCTGCTGAACGCCCACAGGGACGGAACCTCGTACCGTCCCGCGTGATACGCCTCGAGTAGCGGCTTGGCCATGGCGTCGCCGACCACGGTCAGCACATTGACCCGGTGCTTCTCCACCACCCGCCAGACCTCGTCGGCGTCGAACCGCGGCACGAAAACCACGGTGCCGCCCGAGTTCAGGGCGAGGAACGTCGCCCACTGGGCCGCGCCGTGGATGAGCGGAGACAGTGGGGCCATCACGATGCCCTCGGGCGCGGACCGGGCATCGGCTGCCAATGCCCATTCGTCCGGGACGTATTCGCCGGTGACATGGTTGATGCCGCCGCCGAGCGCCCGCCAGACGTCCTCGTGCCGCCACATGACGCCCTTGGGCAGGCCGGTGGTGCCGCCCGTGTAGAGGATGTACAGATCGTCGCCGCTGCGGGGACCGAAATCCCGGTCGGGGGAGTGGGCGGCCAGGGCGTCGTCGTAATCGGGTCCGATGGCGAGGGTTTCGGTGGGGCCGGGCGCGGATTCCCGAACCTCGGAAATGATCTCCCCGAATTTCGCTTCGTGGACAATTGCTTTCAAATCCGCGTTGCCGACGAGGTAGCGCACCTCGTCGGCAACGTACCGATAATTCACGCTCACCGATACGGCGCGCAGTTTGTAGGTCGCGAGCATCGTTTCCAGAGCTTCGATGGAATTGCGTGAGTAGACGCCGACGTGGTCGCCGGAGCCGATGCCGCGGGCGGACAGGTGGTGGGCGAGCCGGTTGGCGCGGTCGTCGAGTTCGCGATAGGTGAGTCGCCGGTCCTCGCAGATGAGGGCGGTCCGCTCCGGGACCGCGTCGACCGCGTGCTCGAACAGGTCTGCAACAGTGAAAGCCATGGGCTCACCCTGGTTTTCGCGAGGGTGGAGCGCCGGTTCATCGGTTGGCAGGAAGCTGTCAGGCCCGGGCGCGCGGGGGTGTTCCGCGGGCCGATCCCCTCCTGTCCAGATGTGTAGACATGAACCCGGCCCGCGGCTCTCCTACCCTCGCCGCCCGGCCGTTCCATATCAAGATCAAGAAGTCACCCGCATTGGGTGGCTCGCGGATTTGCGGATCACCAGAGGATGATGTCCGAGGTGTCCGGATCCGCGGTGGCGGGGTCGATGCCGCGCGGAGACAGCGTGAACAGCTCCGCGTCGCGGTGCGGGAAAGCCCAGCGCAGACAGTCGATCTGATACTCGGTGACGGCGCCGGTGTCGGGGTCGCGGAGCAGGACGGTGTCGTCGGCGAGTACGGCGGGCGGGCACGGGGTGTTCCAGATCCGGTCGAACTCGGGGCTGGCCCGGCAGGCTTCGCGGATCTCGCGGACCCGGTCGGCGGGGGTGTTGGCGAGCGAGTACTCGGTCAGGCCGAAGACCAGGCGGTGGACGAAATCGACCCAGTTGACCAGGTATCGGCCGGCGCGCGGGTCGTTCATCGTGGCGATGATGACATTGAGCGGCCGGTCCCGGGACCCGAGCCGCGGGTCCAACCACGGGAACAGCCGGACCGCAACGGCATTGGCGGCGAGGATGTTGCTCTCGGGCACCTGGTGCAGCGAGGCCGGGCCGCGCAGATTGCGCATGAAGGTCAGCATGCCGTCGGTCACCGAGCCCCCGGCGGCGGCCGATACCGACAGGTCGTCGCCGGTGGCGATGGACCACAGCACCCGCCGCCGGTTCACCGGGATCTCGAAGAGCGCGGCCAGCGCGTTGAGCATGCTGGGATGCGGGAGGCGCTGGCCGTTCTCGATCTTCTCGTAGCCGCTGCGGGACATGTGCAGCGCCTCGGCGACCGCGCGCTGAGTCATGCCGCGGCGGAGTCGTTCCCGTTTGAGGTACGCGCCCAGTGATATCCCGTGGGGACCTTCGGACTCGGGACTATCGGCGCGCATCGATCAGACAGGATATGCCATGTAGAACGGCTCCCACTGATGGCCGTCGGGGTCGAGGAAGGTGCGGCCGTACATGCCGACCTCGGCTTCCTGGGCCCGCCGGTCCGCGCTGACCTCCTCCTGGCCGCCCGCGGCGAGGGCGGCCTCCACCAGCGCGTCGACCTCCTGGTTGCTGCCCAGGGCGAGCGCGTAGACACTGCCGACGGTGCCGCGGGTGTCGCCCAGTGGGCGGCGGCCGAAGGTGGTGAAGAACTCGTGGGTCAGCAGCATGACGCAGATGTTGTCGTCGACCACGATGCAGGCGGCATTGCCGTCGGTGAAATCCTGATTCACCTTCCAGCCGATGGACTCGTAGAAGCGCTTGGACCGGTCCAGGTCGGCGACGGGCAGATTGATGAAGATCATCTTGCTCGGCATGGTGGCGCGTTCCCTCTCATTCGATGTACTGATGAGGACGAAGCGGGTGCGGGAAACTCATCGGTCGTGCGAGAGTTGCCGGTGGAGGTGCCCGATGAGCTACAGCTATCTGATCGCCCTCACCGGCAGCGGGGGAACGGTTCCGCCGGAGCTGGGGGTGGTGCGGCGGCTGGTGCGCCGGGGCCATCGGGTGACGGTGCTGGCGGAGGAGTCGCTGGCCGAGGCGGTGGCCGCGACGGGCGCGCGGCTGCGTCCCCGGGCCGGTGCCGGGTTCGCGCGCGACACCGCCGACGAGATCGACGCGAATCGGCCCGACCTGGTGCTGGCCTCCTTCTTCGCCTTCGGTGCCATGGTCGCCGCGCAGGCCTGTGAGACGCCGTTCTCGGTGTTGATCCCGGGTGTCTATCCGCTACCCGTGGAGGGTGGTCCGCCGCCCGGCACCGGCTTCACGCCCGCGCACGGACCGGTCGGACGGCTACGTGACCGCTTGGTCGGTTCGCTGGTGCAGCGGCGGTGGGACGAGGAACTGCTACCCAGGCTCAACGCCTTGCGGTCGGATTTCGGGCTGGAACGTCTGGCGCACTACCAGGATCAGGCGCGACTGGCCCGCCGCCAGCTCGTCTTGTCCAGTGCCGCTTTCGATTTCCCGGGTCAGGGACCCGACGGGGTGCGCTGGGTCGGCCCCATCCTCGACGAACCCGACTGGGTCGCCGACACCACCTGGACCCAGACCGACGGCGGCGATCCGCTGGTCCTGGTCGCGCTGTCGACCACGTTCCAGCATCAAACCGACTGCCTGCAAAGGATTTCCGAGGCCCTGGGTCAGCTACCCGTGCGCGGCGTCATCACCACGGGACCGGCGATCGATCCCGCCGAACTCCGTGTGCCCCGCAATGTGTCGGTCCTGCGCGACGCCCCGCACCGCGACCTCATGCGCCACGCCAGCCTGGTCGTCACCCACGGCGGTCACGGCACACTGATGAAATCCTTCGCCGCCGACCTACCGGTCGTGGTCCTCCCGCACGGCCGCGACAATGCCGACAACGCCGCCCGCGTCCGCGGTCACGACGCCGGAATCGTCCTGCCGCGCACCGCCACTCCGCAGCGTATCGCCCGGGCTGTCCGCCATACCCTGCGTACCCCGGCCCACTATCGCGCGGCCGCCGAGCTGGGCCGCGCCATCCGCCGCGACGCGCGCGGCGATGCGCTGCTGCGTGAGCTGGAACCGTCGCCCGAACACCCCGAACAGGTGGGGGAGCGGGTCTTCTCGGTGCGCGAACTCGAGTCCTGAGCATCCGCGCGACACCGGAGGTTTGGCCGAATTTCGCGTGCCACCGGCCGGATATGGCTGGCACGCTGCGGTTTCTCTGTTTAGCGTGAGCCGCATGGATTTCCTGGCCGTTGTGCGCGAGAAGTTGTACGAGTTCGGCGAACTGATCACGCCGGAGGTCGAGCTGTCCGCGCCCGTCCCGTCCTGCGGCGACTGGACCTTCTACGACCTGGTCGACCATGTCGGTCAGGGGAATCTGTGGGTGACCGCGGCGGTCCTGGAGCAGCGGGGGGACTTCCAGGGCGAGCCCGCGCCCAAGGACGTGGTGGGGCTGCGGACCTGGTACGACGGCACGGCGAAGGCGATGATCGACGCGCTGTCGGTCGATCCCGAGACTCCGGCCTGGACCTTCACCTCGCAGATGCCGCGCAAGGTCGGCTTCTGGCAGCGCCGCCGCGCGCAGGAAACCCTCATGCACCTGTGGGACGGCCAGGACGCGCTGGGCACGGCCGAGGCGTTCGATCCGGCGCTCGCCTCCGACGGCGTGACCGAGGTGTTCGAACTGTTCGCGCCCCGCATGATCAAGCGCGGCCTGGCGAGCGAGCCGACCGCGGCGATCAGCGTGCGCGCCACCGACACCGGCGACAGCTGGACCTACGGCCCGGGCGCGCCGGCGGCCGAACTGTCCGGCACCGCGTCGGATCTGCTGCTGGCGCTGTGGGCGCGCAAGGAGCTCGACGACGCCGCGCTGAGCTGGCAGGGGAACTGGGCGGCGGGCAAGCAGGTCCTGGCGGGTCCGCTGGTGCCGTGACCGCGTCCATCGTTCCCGGCACGTGGAACGGCCAGGTGGTGACACGAAAACGGCGAGGCAGTGGCCGGTATGGGAGCCACCGCCTCGCCGTCGGCCGCGTTTGCAGGGTCGGCCGAGTCTCCAGGCCCAACCGGGCCGTGGGAGTTGTGCGTTCCTACTGCGCGTCGGCGAGCAGGGAGCCCAGGGCGCGCAGGTGATCGGTCGCGCCGCCGAGTGCGAACTCGTTGTGCTTGGCCGCCGTGAAGTACTGGTTCACGATGTGGTCGCGGTCGATGCCGACGCCGCCGTGCACGTGCACCACGGTGTGGGCGACGCGGTGTCCGGCGTCGGCGGCCCAGAACTTGGCGGTGTGCACCTCGGCGGTGGCGGGCAGGCCCTCGGCGATCCGCCAGGCCGCCTGCTGCACGGCCAGGCGCACGCCCTGCACGTCGATGTAGCCGTCGGCGAGGCGCTGGGCCACGGCCTGGAAGCTACCGATCTTGCGGTTGAACTGCTCGCGCTCGCGGGCGTAGTCGGCGACCAGTTCCAGGCCCTTCTCGACCACACCGAGCTGGGTGGCGGCCAGGCCGAGCCAGGCCCGCTCCAGCAGCCAGGTCAGGATCTCGCCGCCCTGTTCGAGGGTGCCCACCAGTTCGGCGGGGGTGCCGGCGAATTCGACCTCGGCCTCGGGGGAGCGGTCGGTGACGATCTGGTCCTCGATGCGCACCGAGGCGTGCGCCGGGTCGACCAGGAAGACGGCGGGCGCGCCGTCGACGCTGGCGGACACCAGGATTCGTGCCGCCTGGCGGGCGAAGGGCACGGTGGTCTTGAGGCCGGTGAGCTGCCAGCCGTCGCCCGCGATGGCGGTGGTGACGGGCTTGGCCGGCTCCCAGTTGCGCTCCTCGCTCAGCGCGGCGGTGAGGATGATCTCGCCGGTCGCGGCCTGGGCGGCCAGCTCGCGCTGGGCGGCGGAACCGAACTGCGCCAGCGCGCCCGCGCCGAGCACGATCGACCACAGGTAGGGCACGGGGGCAACGGACTTGCCGATCTCGCGCAGGATGGCGGTCTGCTCGAGCACGCCGAAGTCGCTGCCGCCCACGCTCTCCGGCAGGGCCGCGGCCAGCACGCCGGTCTCGGCGAGCGAGCCCCACAGGCCGGCGTCGAAGCGCACGGTGCGGTTGCCGTCGGCGTCGGTGTTCTTGTCGAGCTCACGCAGCCGGTCGGCGGTGACCAGCTTGCCGGTGACCTCGGCGGTGAGGCGGGCCAGATCCTGCTGCGCCTCGGTGAGGGTGAAATCCATGATGGGTACCTTGGTTTCGGTTAGCGCGCGGCGGCGGGCTGCTTGAGGGCGGTCATGGCGATGATGTCGCGCTGCACCTCGTTGGTGCCGCCGCCGAAGGTGAGGATCAGGCAGGCGCGGTGCATGCGCTCGAGGCGGCCGCGCAGCTGCGAGCCGGCCGAGTCCTGGCGCAGGTAGGCCTGCGGGCCGAGGATCTCCATCAGCGCCCGGTAGGCCTCGGTGGCCAGTTCGGTGCCGTACACCTTGGTGGCGGAGGCGTCCCACGGCCGCGGCGCGGCGTCGCCGCCCTGGTCGGCGCGCGAGGCGATCTCCCAGTTGGTCAGCTTCAGGTATTCGACCTTGGCGTGGATGCGGGCCAGCGAGATCTGCACCCATTCCTGGTCGATGACGCGCTGGCCGTTGGCGGTCTTGGTGTTGCGCGCCCACTCGCTGACCTGGGCGACGGCCAGCGCCAGCGGCGCGGAGGAGGTCAGCGCGACGCGCTCGTGGTTGAGCTGGTTGGTGACCAGCGCCCAGCCGCCGTTCTCCGGGCCCACCATGTCGGAGTGCTTGACCCGCACGTCCTGGTAGTAGGTGGCGGAGGTGTCCGGACCGGCCATGGTGTGCACGGGCGTCCAGGAGAAGCCCTCGGCGTCGGTCGGCATGATGAACATCGAGATGCCCTTGTGCTTCTTGGCATTCGGGTCGGTGCGCGCGGCCAGCCACACGTAGTCGGCGTAGGCGATGAGGGAGGTCCACATCTTCTGGCCGTTGATGATCCAGTCGTCGCCGTCGCGGACCGCGGAGGTGCGCAGCGAGGCCAGGTCGGTACCGGCGCCGGGCTCCGAATAGCCGATGGCGAAGTGCAGCTGACCGGCGGCGATCTTGGGCAGGAAGAACTTCTTCTGCTCTTCGGTGCCGTAGTGCATGATGGTCGGCGCGACCGAGTTGATGGTCAGGAACGGCACCGGGGCGCCGGCGATGGCGGCCTCGTCGGTGAAGATCAGCTGATCCATGGTGGACCGGTCCTGGCCGCCGTACTCCTTGGGCCAGCCCAGGGCGAGCCAGCCGTCGCGGCCCATCTCCTCGACGACCTCGCGGTAGACATTGCCCTCGCCGTACTCTCCGGTCTGGGCCGAAAGCGCTTGCCGCCGTTCGGGAGTGATGAGCTTGGTGAAATAGTCACGCAGCTCGGCACGCAGCTGTTCCTGTTGCGGCGTGTAGGCGATACGCATAGCAGTACCTCTAGCCTTCGTTTCTCGGTTCTGCCGATCATCGCACGCGAGTGAAACATGTTCCAGTATTGGTTCCGGTTAGGGCTACTTTGCTGTTCTGGGCGGGGGTCTGCTTGTTAGGCTCGAACAGAACCTGTGTTGAAGGAGAGAACTATGAAGGTCATCGTCGATTTCGATCAGTGCGAAGCGAACGGGATCTGCGTTGGAATCGCCCCTGACGTGTTCGATCTCGATGACGACGACAACTTGCACGTCAACGAGGTCGCGGTCACCGAGGACAACCGCAAGGACATCGAGTCGTCCGTGGCGCAGTGCCCCAAGGCTGCGCTGAAGCTGGTCTGAGGCCAGCCCCGCCCGCCGGGGCCGGTCCTTGCCCGGCGGGTGGAACACGTTCTAGAGTCGCCGTCGTGAGCGAATCTGATGTGAGTCTTTCCGGCCGGGTTGCCGTCGTTACCGGTGCCGGCGCCGGGCTCGGCCGGGCCGAAGCCCTCGAGCTGGCCCGCGCGGGCGCGTCGATCATTGTCAACGACCTTGCCGAGAACGACGCGGTCAGCGCAACCCTCGCCGATATCCGGGCGCTGGGTGTGAAGGCGGAGTTCGTCGGCGGCAGCATTGCCGAGCGGTCCACCGCCGATGCCATCATCCGTACCGCCGAGGAGTCCCTCGGTGGCCTGGACATCGTGGTCAACAATGCCGGGATCACCCGGGACAAGATGTTGTTCAACATGTCCGACGAGGACTTCGACGCGGTCGTCGCCGTGCACCTGCGCGGGCACTTCCTGCTGACCCGCAACGCGGCCGCCTACTGGCGTGCCAAGTTCAAGGAGACCGGTGCCCCCGTCTACGGGCGCATCATCAACACCTCCTCCGAGGCCGGTCTGCTCGGCCCCGCCGGTCAGGCGAACTACGGTGCGGCCAAGGCCGGTATCACCGCGCTGACCCTGTCCGCGGCCCGTGCCCTGGAGCAGGTCGGCGTGCGCGCCAACGCGATCGCGCCGCGCGCGCGGACCGCCATGACCGAGAACGTCTTCTCCGCGGCTCCCGAGCAGGGCCCGGACCCGCTGTCGCCCGATCACGTCGCGCGCCTGGTGGCCTTCCTGGCCTCCCCGGCGGCCGAGAAGATCACCGGCCAGCTGTTCGTCGTCTACGGCCCGATGGTGGCCCTGATGGCGGCCCCCGTCGTCGAGCAGCGCTTCGACGCCGAGGGCGAGTTCACCCGTGAGGGCCTGGCCGCGACCCTCGGCGGCTACTTCGCCGACCGCGCTTCGGGCGCCACTTTCTCGGCCTCTTCTTTGAAGGATCTGGGCTGAGGTTTTCACCTCGATTCCCCCGCTCGGGGGCCGCGTGTCCGCTTGACAGACCCGGCCCCCGACCCCGCGGTTGATCGCGAGATCGATCATTGGTAGGAATGGGGATCAACTATGTGTGTCGCCTCACAATGCGGCATACCTCTGACGGTTAGGCTCACCTGAACATGTTCTTGAAACTGGACACCAGTTCAGAAAGAGGGCCTGTTCAAAGCATTGGAAACCTTCCCGAACCGTATGAGAACGTGTTCTAATCTTCGGCGGGACCGAGATCACATTCAGATTTCGGTGCTATCGCTAGGCAGGGGCAGGAGGAATAGCGGGAATGAATGAAGTCCTTGCCGTACCGCTGCGGGCGGTCGGAGGGTTCTTCGAACTCGCCGGCGCGGTCGCTCGCGCTGCAGTACGGCCCCCGTTCCAGCGACGGGAATTCATCGATCAGTCCTGGTTCATCGCCAGGGTCTCCATGTTTCCCACGCTGATGGTGGCGATTCCGTTCACCGTGCTCGTGGTCTTCACGCTCAACATTCTTTTGCGCGAGATCGGCGCGGCCGACCTTTCGGGCGCGGGTGCGGCCTTCGGCGCGATCACCCAGATCGGCCCGATGGTCACCGTGCTCATCGTGGCCGGCGCGGGCGCGACGGCCATCTGCGCCGACCTCGGCGCTCGCACCATCCGCGAAGAGATCGACGCGATGAAGGTGCTCGGCATCGATCCCATTCAGCGCCTGGTGGTTCCGCGCGTGCTGGCCTCGATGTTCGTGGCCTTCCTGCTCAACGGCCTGGTGTCGGCGATCGGCATCCTGGGCGGCTTCGTGTTCTCGGTCTATCTGCAGGGCGTGAACCCGGGCGCCTTCGTCAACGGCATCACGCTGCTGACCCACCTCCCGGAGCTCGTGATCTCCGAGGTGAAGGCCATGCTGTTCGGTCTCGTCGCCGGACTGGTCGCCTGTTACCTGGGCCTGAACGTCAAGGGTGGACCCAAGAGTGTCGGCGACGCCGTCAACCAGACGGTGGTGTTCGCCTTCATGGCGCTGTTCGTCATCAATGTCGTGATGACCGCCATCAGCATCAAGTTCGCGGCTCGGTGATCAAGTGGCTTTCGTAATCCAGTCTCGTTTTCCCAAGGTGACCCGGCGCTTTCAGCGCTTCACCGAGGCGCTCGACTCGGTCGGCAAGCACGCGGTGTTCTACGCGCGCTCGATCGCGTCGGTGCCCAAGGCGCTGGTGCACTACCGCACCGAGACCATCCGGCTGATCGCCGAGATCTCCATGGGCACCGGCGCTCTCGCGGTCATCGGCGGCACCGTCGTGATCGTCGGCTTCCTGACCCTGGCGGCCGGTGGCACCATCGCCGTGCAGGGCTACAGCTCGCTCGGCAATATCGGCGTCGAGGCCCTGACCGGCTTCTTCGCGGCGTTCATCAACGTTCGCATTGCGGCGCCGGTTATTTCGGGCATCGGCCTGGCGGCGACGCTGGGCGCGGGTACCACGGCACAATTGGGGGCCATGCGCGTCTCCGAAGAGATCGACGCCCTCGAGGTGATGGCCATCCGGCCGGTGCCCTTCCTGGTGGGCACCCGCATGCTGGCGGGCATCCTCGCCATCATCCCGTTGTACTCACTGGCGGTCATCGCCTCGTTCCTCGCCTCGCGCTTCGCGACCGTGGTGATCTACGGCCAGTCGGCCGGTGTGTACGACCACTACTTCTCGACCTTCCTGATCCCCAGCGACATCCTCTGGTCCTTCGCCCAGGCGATCCTCATGGCCATGGCGGTCATGCTGATCCACACCTACTACGGCTATCACGCCGCGGGCGGACCGGTCGGCGTCGGCGTGGCGGTAGGTAATGCGGTGCGGGCCTCGCTGATCGCAGTCGTCATGGTGACGCTGATGATGTCGCTGGCCATCTACGGCACCTCCGGCAATTTCCATCTCTCCGGGTAGGGGCGAGACGAATATGGTTCAACAACAAGGCGGAATGGCGAGTCCGATCGGCTCACCGTTCGTCCAGAAGCCGGCGCCGAAGCGCTACCTCGAACAGGGGTGGGTGATCCGGCTGGCCGGCGCCGGCCTCGTGCTCGCGCTCGTCGCCGTCGTCGTGCTCTGCCTGGTGAGCTTTTCCGGCGGATTCACCGAAACCGCGAAGGTGACGGTCAATTCGCCGCGCGCGGGTCTGGTCATGGATCGCGACGCCAAGGTGAAGATCCGCGGCGTCGAGATCGGCCGCGTCAGCTCGATCAGCGAGACGCCCGAGGGCGCTCGCATCGAACTCGCCATGGATCCGGACAAGCTGAAGCTGGTGCCGGCCAACGCGACCGTGGACATCAACTCCACCACCGTGTTCGGCGCGAAGTACATCAACTTCGTAGAGCCGCAGAGCCCGTCGGGTTCGCTGCACGCCGGTTCGGTCGTGCAGGCCGAGGGCGTGACCGTCGAATTCAACACGCTCTTCCAGCATTTGAGCGATGTGCTCAACAAGGTGCAGCCGGAGAAGCTGAACGCCACGCTGACCGCGCTGGGCACCGCCCTGCAGGGTCGCGGCGAGAAGCTCGGCCTGCTGCTGTCGGACAGCGACGAGTTCCTCAAGCAGATCAACCCCTCGCTGCCCACGCTGCAGCAGGACCTGCGCAAGACCGCCTCGGTGACCGGCACCTACTCCGACACCGTCGGGGACCTGCTGCGTGTCACCGACAACATGCAGGTGACCGGGAAGACCATCACCGACGAGCAGGCTCGCGTGGATGACCTGCTGACCAACCTCATCGGGCTGGCCGACACCTCGAACTCGGTGCTGAAGCCGAGCGAGAACGATCTGATCAAGTCGCTGAACCTGTTGCGGCCCACCACGGATCTGCTCTTCGAGTACCGGTCGGCGCTGTACTGCACGATCATGACCTTCGGTCAGAACCTGCCGCTCATGGACGAGCTCATCGGCGGCCGGTATCCGGCCTTCGCCATGGACGCCAGCTTCATGCCCAGCGGTACGCCGTACCAGTACCCGGAGGACCTGCCGAAGGTGAACGCCACCGGCGGCCCGCACTGTGAGAACACCGTCGACCTGACGGGCGGGCAGAAGGCCAACTACCTGATGACCGATACCTCGGAGGGACACATCTGGGCGCCGGATACGAAGCCGCACGCGTCCAAGTCCGTCTTCGAGATCCTTTTCGACCAGCTGCCTGGGGTGGGTAAGAAGTGAAATTCAAACCACATGCCACCACGGTCAAACTCAGCGTCTTCGGCGTCGCCATGCTGCTGATCCTGGCGCTGCTGGTGGTCGTCTTCAGCCAGATGCGGTTCGCCCGCGAGACCAGTTATCACGGGGTGTTCACCTCGTCCTCGGGCATGCTGCCCGGGGCGAAGGTGCGCATCGCCGGCGTACCGGTGGGTTCGGTGAGCCGCGTCTACGTGGGCAAGGACCACAAGGCGCACATCGACTTCGATGTGGACCGCAAGTACCGGCTCTACGCCAGCACCAAGGCCGCGATCCGCTACGAGAACCTCACCGGCGATCGCTATCTGGAGTTGCTGGACGGCCCCGGCACGGCGACCCCGCTCCGTTCCGGCGGCACCATCGGCCTGGACCAATCCCAGCCCGCGCTGGATCTGGACATGCTGCTGGGCGGGTTCAAACCGTTGCTGCGCGGCCTGGATCCGACCCAGGTCAACAATCTGACCGAGGCCCTGCTGCAGGTCTTCCAGGGCCAGGGCGGCACCCTGGTCTCGCTGCTGAACAGCGGCGGCGACTTCGGCAAGACGCTCGCCTCGCGGGATGCCCTGATCGGCAGCGTGATCGAGAACCTCAAGACCGTGCTGTCCACCATCGACCAGCGGGATCAGGCCTTCGGCGCCACCCTGGACGAATTGCAGCGCCTGGTCAGCGGATTGGCCGCCGACAAGGATCCGATCGGCGCGGCCCTGCCCCGGATCGCCGGAGCCACCGGTGATCTCACCGAGCTGCTCAAGGCCGTCCGGCCGGACCTGAAGAACACGGTGGACCAATTGGGCCGTGCGGCCGGGGTCCTCGACGACAGTCGCGATCAGTTCCAGACGGTGCTCTCGGCGCTGCCCGACACCTACAAGAAGCTGACTCGCATCGGCGCGTACGGATCGTTCTTGAATATCTATGCCTGCAGCACGGACATCATGTTCACCGGGGCCGACGGCAAGGACGTGCGTATCGCCCTGCCCGGCAGCCAGTTCGACGGGAGGTGTGGATAAGTCATGGGACAGCGTGTGATCAATATCGGTGTCATCGGCATCGTTGTGGTCGTGAGCATCTGCCTCACCGCCCTGCAGTTCGACCGGCTGCCGTTCGTCCGCTCGGGTGCGCACTTCAGCGCGTACTTCGCCGACGCGGGCGGGCTGCTGCCCGGTGACCAGGTCCAGGTGGCCGGGGTCAAGTCCGGCCGGGTGGACAAGGTCGCGCTGGACGGCGCGAAGGTGAAGGTGTCCTTCACCCTGGACGAAGCGATCGTGCTGGGCACCAAGACCAGCGCGGCGATCAAGACCAACACCGTGCTCGGCCGCAAGTCGCTCGAGGTGGCCCCGGACGGTGACGGCGCGCTGCGCGCCGACCAGCCGATCCCCCTGGACCGCACCACTTCTCCGTACTCGCTCAACGACGCGCTGCAGGATCTCTCCGGCACCGTGAAGGATCTCGACATGGACCGGGTCAACCAGACCCTGGACGCGCTGTCGAGCACCTTCAAGGACACCCCGGCCCCGCTGCGCTCGGCACTGGACGGAATCACCCAGCTGTCCAAGAGCATCAATACCCGTGACAAGGCGCTGACGGACCTGCTGTCCAAGGCGCAGGGCGTCACCAAGGTGCTCTCGGATCGGGCGCAGAAGATCAATTCGCTGATCGTGGACGGCAACAGTCTGCTCGGTGAGCTGGATGCCCGCCGCGGTGCGATCCAGCAGCTGATCACCTACATCAACGGCCTGGCCAAGCAGCTCAGCGGCTTCGTCAACGACAACGAGGCGGCGCTGAAACCGGCTCTGGACAAGCTGAATTCGGTGCTGGCGCTGCTGCAGAAGAACAAGCAGAACATCTCCGACGCGCTCGACGCGCTCGGTCCCTACGCCGGTGCGCTGGGCGAGCAGGTCGGCAGCGGTCCGTACTTCCAGGCGTACATCGTGAACTGGAACAGCCCGGCGTTGCAGCTCCTGTCCGATGCCCTGGTCTGGCCGCAGAACCTGCCCGAGGCGTTCCAGAACACGCAACGCGGCGGTTTTCAGCAAAAGCCGATCATCACGGAGCTGCCGAAATGACGAATTTCCTCGGTAAGGTCCGCGGCTTGCCGCGGTGGACCCGGGTCGCGGCGATCGTGGCCTTGGTCGCGATCGCGGCCGGCGGCATCTACACCGGCGTCACCCGGATCGGCAAGCCGCAGATCACCGCCTACTTCCCGTCCACGGTCGGCCTGTACAAAGGCGACGAGGTGCGGATTCTCGGTGTCCGGGTGGGCACCGTCGATTCCGTGGATCCGGGCAAGGACAAGGCCGCGGTGAAGATGACTATCGACCGTGGCATCGACATTCCCGCCGACGCCAAGGCCGTGCTGGTCTCCCCGTCGGTGGTGTCGGCCCGCTTCATCCAGTTGGCTCCGGCCTACACCGGCGGCGCCAAGATGCACGACGGCTCGGTCATTCCGCTCGAGCGCACCGCCATCCCGGTCGAATGGGATGACATCAAGGTCGAATTGAACAAGCTGGCAACGTCTCTCGGCCCGGTCGGCGAGGACAAGCAGGGCACCTTCGGGCGTTTCGTCAACACCGCCGCCGACAACCTCGACGGCAACGGCCAGGCGTTCCGCGACACCCTCAGGGAGCTGTCGGCCACGCTGACCACGCTCTCGGACGGGCGCACCGACCTGTTCGGCACCATCAAGAACCTGCAGCAGTTCGTGGACGTGCTCTCCAAGAGCAACGACCAGATCGTGCAGTTCGGCGGCCGGCTCGCGTCGGTGTCGCAGGTGCTGGCGGGCGTATCCGGTGATCTCGGAGCGGGTTTGGACAGTCTGGACTCCGCGGTCTCCGACGTGAAGCGGTTCCTCGACGCGCGCGGTGGGGCGCTGAGCACCGACCTGGCGCAGCTCGCCGACGTCACCAGCACGCTGGTGGAGAAGAAGCCGCAGATCGAACAGGTGCTGCACACCGCGCCGACCGCTCTCGTGAACTTCTATCAGCTGTACAACCCCGCCCAGGGCACCGTCGCCGGCTACCCGGTATTCGCCGGCTTCAATTCACCATTGAGCTTCATCTGCGGCTCCATCGAAACACTCTCCACCGGCAACGGTGAGCAGAGCGCCAAGATGTGCGCGCAGTACCTGGCCCCGGTGATCCAGAACCTGGCGATGAACTACCCACCGCTGCTGTTCAACGACGGCACCGGCGCGACGGCGTTCCCGCACCAGCTGATTCCCAGCACGCCCGACGTCGCCGCGCGGTACGCCGCACAGGGTGAGCGGGCGCCGGTCGGGATTCCGAACGGGCTGTCGGGTCTCGCCATTCCGGGAGGAAACTGATGAATACTCGTCACCGCCGGGTGGCGGGCCTGGCGATCGGTGTAGCGGTCGCCCTGAGCGCCACCGGATGTGATTGGGACGGTCTCAACACCGTCTCCATGCCGGGTTCCGTCGGAACCGGTTCCGATGCTTGGCACATCAAGGTGCAGATGCCGAATGTCACCACCCTGACCCGTAATTCGCCGGTCCTGGTGAACGACGTGACCGTCGGCACCGTCACCGGCATCGACGTGGAGAACTGGCACGCGCTGGTCACCATCGGGCTCGACAAGAATGTGAAGCTGCCCGCCAACGCTGTCGCGAAGATCGGGCAGACCTCGCTGCTGGGTTCCAATCACGTCGAATTGGCCTCGCCGACCGACGTTCCCGCCACCGGCGAACTGCACGACGGCGACACCATCACGCTGGACCGGGCGGGCGTGTTCCCGACCACCGAGCAGACGCTGTCCTCGCTGTCGGTGGTGCTCAACGGCGGTGGCATCAGCCAGCTGGAGAACATCACCCACGAGCTGAACACGGCCTTCACCGGCCGCACCGACGCCATCCGCGACCTGCTGCCGCAGCTCAACCAGATGGTCGGGACGCTCAACGCCCAGACCACCGACATCATCAATGCCATGAGCGGGCTGGACCGACTCTCGGGAACGCTGGCGCAGGAGAAGGATCGGGTGGCCGGCGCCATCGACAACATCCATCCCGCGCTGACCGTGCTCGCGAACAAGCGGGAGAACATCACCAACGCGCTGACCGCGGTGGGCGACCTCAGTGATGTGGTGAAGCGGATCATCGACAACACCGGTGACGATCTGAAGGCCGAGATCGCCGATCTGGGACCGACTCTCGAACAGATCGCCAACACCAGTGACAACTTCAGCAAGTCGCTGAACATGATGCTGACCTTCCCGTTCCCCTTCAAGTACATCGACCGGTACATCCGCGGTGACTACATGAACGTGAAGATCACCTTCGACATCACCGCGGCTCGGCTCGACTCCAACTTCCTGACCGGAACCCCGCTGGGCGGCCGGTTCGGCGGTGTCGAGGGCGCGCTCGGCCAGGCGGCCGGGGTGGCCGGCGATCAGGGTGATCCCGGCAAGACCCCGCTGCAGCAGACGCAACCGTCCTCGACCCAGCCGTCGCCGACCGTGCCCGGCCTGCCGGGCCTCAACATTCCGGGCCTGCCCTCCATTCCCGGAATCACCGTGCCGCAAGGGGATCCGGGCAAATGAAACTGAGTCGCTTCGTCAAGATTCAGCTCGCCATCTTCACCGTGCTGACCGTCATCGGCATCACGGTGATGGGTGGGGAGTACGTGAAGCTGCCCGCCATGTTCGGCATCGGCCGCTACGACGTGACGGTGAAGCTGGCTGCCACCGGCGGTCTGTACGAGCACGCGAATGTCGCCTACCGCGGAACCAATGTGGGCAAGGTGAATTCGGTGGTGCTGACGCCGCAGGGCGTCGACGCCAAGCTGTCCATCGACTCCGATTTCAAGATCCCGTCCGATGTGGACGCCTGGGTCAAGTCGGTGTCGGCCATCGGTGAGCAGTACGTGGATCTGGTGCCCAAGGACAATCCGCAGGGCGGCAATCTGCACGACGGCTCGGTCATTCCGGTCGACCGCACCAAGCTGCCCATGGATATCGGCGGCATTCTGGATCGCACCGACCGGTTGCTCTCCAGCGTCGCCGACACTCGCCTGCAGCAGGTGATCGAGGAGGCGTTCGTCGCCTTCAACGGCGCGGGCCCGGATCTGGAACGGCTGCTCGACTCCGCGTCGCTGCTGGTCCAGGAGGCCAAGACCAACACCGACGCCACCAAGGATCTGATCGAGAAGATCGGCCCGCTGCTCGACACCCAGATCGAGTCCGACTCCGCCATCCGCGGGTGGACCAAGGACCTGGCCACCGTCACCGATCAACTGCGCGAGCACGATCCGGCGCTGCGCAATGTGATCGACAACGGCCCGGGCGCGCTCAACAAGGCCACCAAGCTGTTCGAGGACTTGAAGCCGACCGTGCCGCTGCTGGCGCAGAACCTGGTCAGCCTCGGTCAGGTCGGCGTCACCTACCACGCCAGCGTGGAGCAGTTGCTGGTCATTTTCCCGCCGCTGATCGGTGCGCTGATGACCCTCGCCAAGGGCACCCCGACCGAATACGGCGGCAAGGTCGACTTCAAGATCGGTCTCAATGATCCGAAGGGCTGCACCACGGGCTTCCTGGCGCCGGAGGACCGCCGCTCCGCCAATGACTACAAGGGTCCGGTTCCGTCGACCCCGAAGGGGCTGTACTGCAAGATTCCGCAGAACTCCCCCGACGTGGTCCGTGGTGTCCGCAACAACCCCTGTATGGACGTGCCGGGCAAGCGTGCGGCCACCGTGGAACAGTGCCACGACCCCGAGGGCTACCAGCCGCTCGGCGACAACCCGGCGTTCGGTAAGCCGAATCCGGTGGACAACAATGGCAAGCCCACGTTTGCTCCGAGTTCGCAGCAGTCGGACGGGCAACCAGGAGTCGCGCCTGCGAGCGTGACGACGAGAACGTACGATCCGAAGAGTGGCACGTATCTCTCGCCGGACGGTGTACCCACCCGCCAGGCCGATATCGGGCCCGATGGTTCCGGCATCGTGCCGGCCAATTGGCAAACAATGCTTCAGGAGCAACAACGATGAGTGATCCCACGGTGGTGAACAGCAAGAACCGGCGAAAGGCGGTGCGGTCAGAAGGACCGCCCGTCCACGACGGGGACGCGCCCTCAGTGGAGGTCACCACCGTGAAGGCCACGGGCGCCGAGGCGGTCGCCGCGACACCCGAGGCCGTCACTCCCGAAGTCGCCGACGACGACGCCGCGACCGTGAAGACGGTCGTGGCGCCGGAAGCCGGTGACGATGCGGGGGACGCCGCGGACGTTCCGGCCGTGGCGGAATCGGATGAGCCGGAGGACGAATCGCCCGAGGTGGTCGAGGGCGCTCCGGCGGTCGCGTCCGATGCCGAGGACTCCGAGTCCGATGCCGAGGACGACTCGTCGCGGGGCGGCCGCCAGTGGCCGGTCCTGCTGTTCGGCGCGGCCGCGGCGCTGTGCCTGGTCGCGCTGGTGGCCAGCCTGATCTTCTGGATCCCGGCGCACAACACCGCGAGCAAGAACGAGCAGCTGCGCGCGGACTACACCCAGACCGCCAAGCAGGCCGTCCTGAACATCACCACCATCAAGGTGGACAGTGTCAAGGACGACATCAACCGAGTGCTCTCGGTAGCGTCGGGCCAGCTCAAGGACGAGTACTCCTCGCGCAGCGACGCTTACGCCGACGTCATCAAGCAGGCGAACGTGAAGGCCACCGGCCAGGTCGTCGAGACCGCTGTCGAGTCCTACGACGACAGATCCGCGCAGATTCTCGTCGCCGCCAAGCAGAACCTCACCAATGCCGGCTCGGATCAGCCGCAGCAGCGCGTCTATCGGTTCCGTGTGACGATCGTCCACGACGGCGACAATTTCACCGCCGAGAAGCTGGAGTTCGTCTCGTGAACAAGAATCGCATCCGGATCTCGGCCATCGCGGCCGTCATGGTGGCCATGCTGGCGGCAGCCGGCTGGTTCGGCTACGACGCGTACCACATGAAGCAGCTCGACCACGCCCGCACCGATTCGGTCGCGGCCGCCCGCAAGACGGTCGAATCCATGTTCAGCTACGACTTCAACAGCGTCGACAAGGCCCTGCCCAAGGTGGCCGACGACCTCTCGGGCGGCTTCAAGGACGACTACCTCAAGCTCGTCAACGAATCCATCGCCCCCGGAGCGAAGGAAAAGCAGCTCACCGTCATCGCCTCCACCCAGGCCGCCGGTGTCATCGACTCCGACACCAAGCACGCCAAGGTGTTGCTGTTCCTCAACCAGATGACCACCAGCAAGGAGCAGCCGCAGGCCACCGCCAGCGGCAGCCGAGTCCGGGTCGACCTGAACAAGAGCGGCGACCGCTGGCTCGTCTCCGAGGTCACCCCGATCTGAGGCCGGGAAGCCTTCGGCCCCCGAGCAATCGAAGAAACCCGCGTGGCTCTCGCCACGCGGGTTTCTTCGTCGGTCGACCCGCACTCGAATGGCCGCCGGCTCGGCGCGTCTCACAGCGTGGGATGCCCCCGCTGTGAAAGATGCCGGACCGCAAGGGATTTGCGTGAAGGCCTCATCGGGCGAGGCTAAGTGGAAGCGGACCGTTCAGGATGTAACGCATGGGTACCAAGAACACGCGCTGGACCGCCGCCGATATTCCGGATCTCCACGGGCGCACCGCGATCGTCACCGGGGCCAGTGCCGGTCTGGGGCTGGAGACCGCGCTGCGGCTGGCCGAGCACGGCGCTCGGGTGGTCTTGGCCTGCCGCAACGCCGAGAAGGCCGGGGCGGCCGCGGATCTCATCCGGGCGCAGGCGCCGGACGCCGAATTGTCGTTCGTGGAAATCGATCTGGCTTCGCTGGAGTCGGTCGGGAAGGCCGCGGTGCGGCTACACGACGAGGTCGATCGGATTGATCTGCTGGTCAACAATGCCGGGATGCTGAGTCGGACACGGAGTCTCACCGAGGACGGGTTCGAGACGACGTTCGCGACCAATCATCTCGGGGCGTTCGCGTTCACCGGGCAGGTGCTGGATCTGCTGCGGGCGGCGCCGGCGGGGCGGGTGGTGGCGGTGACCACGGGGCTCGCCTCGAAGAAGGAGGCGGTGATCGAGCTGGATGATCTGTTCTTCGAGCGGCGGCGGTACAAGGGGCTTCAGGCGTACGCGCAGTCGAAGCTGGCGAATGTGTTGTGCGCGTTCGAGTTGCAGCGGCGGCTCAATGGGACCGAGGCTCGGGTGATGTCGATCGCGGCGCATCCGGGGGCGGCCGAATCGGATTTCGCGCAGAACCTCGGGCCCGTCGCCCGGGTCCTGTCGCGGCCGTCGCTGCGCTGGGCGTTCCGGTTCGCCATGCAGACCGTCGAGATGGGTGCGCTGCCGATTCTGCGGGCGGCCACCGACTCCGAGGCCGGGCCGGGAGATCTCTTCGGGCCGACGGGGTTCACCAAGGGGTACCCGGTGTTGAACGAACCCAGTGCGCAGGCCCTCGATCCGGAACTGGCGGCGCGGGTGTGGGAAGCGTCGGAACGGCTCACGGGAGTCACCTACGCGCTGTAGGACGGCGAACGCCCCCTGGAAAGCTCCAGGGGGCGTTCGGGTTCCGTGTCAGCGGCTCAGGTCCGGGTCCACGTCGTCGTCGGTGAGCAGCGCGCTGCCCGCGACCCGGTCGGTGGCCAGGGCGTCGAGGAAGGCGCGGGCCCACCGGTCGACGTCGTGGGTCAGGACCTGGCGTCGCATGGAGCGCATGCGCCGGCGGCGGGTGTCACGGTCGTCGTCGATCGCGCCGATCAACGCGTCCTTGACGCTGTCCAGGTCGTGCGGGTTGCACAGGTAGGCCTGCCGCAATTCGGCTGCCGCGCCGGTGAACTCGCTCAGCACGAGTGCGCCGTTGAGGCTGCCCTGGCAGGCCACGTACTCCTTGGCGACCAGGTTCATGCCGTCGCGCAGCGGGGTCACCACCATGACGTCGGCGGCCACGAAGAACGCGATCAGCTCCTCGCGCGGGATGGGGCGGTGCAGGTAGTGCACCACCGGATAACCCACCCGGGCGAACTCGCCGTTGATGCGGCCGACCTGGCGTTCGATATCGCCACGCATCTGCTTGTAGGACTCGACGCGTTCGCGGGACGGCGTGGCCAGCTGCACCATCACCGTGTCCGTGGGGTCGATGCGGCCGTCGTGCAGCAGCTCCTCGAGCGCGGCGAGCCGGATGTCGATGCCCTTGGTGTAGTCGAGGCGGTCGACACCCAGCAGGATCGTCTTCGGATTGCCCAGTTCCGCACGGATCTTCGCGGCCCGCTCCCGCACATCGCGGCGGCGCGAATACTCGTCCAGCTCCGCGGAGGTGATGGAGATCGGGAACGCGCCCACCCGCACGGTGCGGAAACCCACCTGCACCACACCGAGTTTCGAACGCACGCCCACATTGCCGCGCGACGTCGGCTGCCCGGCCAGCCTCCTGGCCAGATACAGGAAGTTCTGCGCGCCGCCCGGGAGATGGAAGCCGATCAGGTCGGCGCCGAGCAGGCCCTCGACGATCTCGGTGCGCCACGGCATCTGCATGAACAGTTCCACCGGCGGGAACGGAATGTGCAAGAAGAAACCGATGGTCAGGTCGGGGCGCAGCATGCGGAGCATCTTCGGCACCAGCTGTAGCTGGTAGTCCTGGACCCACACGGTCGCGCCCTCGGCGGCCACCTTCGCGGTGTACTCGGCGAAACGCCGATTCACCTGCACGTACGCCTGCCACCACTGGCGGTCGTAGACGGGCCGCACGATCACATCGTGATACAGCGGCCACAGCGTCGCGTTGGAGAAGCCCTCGTAGTAATCGGCGACCTCGTCGCCCGACAACGGGACGGGATGGAGTTCCAGACCGTCCTCGACGATCGGATCGAGCTCCACGTCCGGGACGCCGGCCCAGCCGACCCAGGCGCCCTTGTTATTGCGCAGTACCGGTTCCAGTGCCGTCACCAGGCCGCCGGGGCTGCGCTTCCAGCGAGTGGTTCCGTCGGGCAGGCGCTCCAGGTCCACCGGGAGCCGGTTGGCGACGACGACGAAACCGGAGCCGGAGCTATCCGGGTGCACGGGTCATTCGCCTCGCGTCGGAGCGATGCCCAGCATCGACAGCAGCATGCGGCATTCGTCGGCGTCCGTGGCGTACGCCGCCACCACGCGCTGCGCCTGGCGAGCGGTTTCGTCGGCGAGCGGCTCCAGATCGTCGTCCGCGATGTCGTTTGCGCCGGTCTTCGCGGCCATCTCATGTCCTCTCGGAGAAGTCTGCTCGGTGCGAGGAGTCCATCGTATCTGCCAGGCAAGTCGGGCCTCGCCGCTGCGTGCATTGCGAGCCCTAACCGCAATGCGACCGGGGACGAAACAATCCGTCGCCCCGGACCTATACGGTGGACGCAAAGAGAGTGGCAACACCTGATGTGTGAGGGGTCGCAAGCATGCCGTTGGCGACGGTGAACGGAATCTCGCTGAACTACCAGGTCAAGGGAGACCGGTCCAAGGGCACCGACGTCAAGGGGTCGGCGCCGCTGATCGTCATGATCATGGGCACCGGCAGCGGCGGCCGGGTCTGGGAACTGCACCAGGTCCCCGCGCTGGTCGCGGCCGGATACCGGGTCTGCACCTTCGACAACCGCGGCATCGCGCCCTCCTTCGAATCGCCCGCCGGGATCACCATCGAGGACCTGGTCCGCGACACCGTCGCCCTGATCGAATTCCTCGGTGAGGGGCCGGTCTTCCTGGTCGGCCAGTCGATGGGCTCGCGAGTCGCGCAGGAAGTGGCGCTCGCTCGCCCCGACCTGGTTCGCAAGGCCGTGTTCATGGCCGGACACGCCCGGCTCGACCAGTTCCAGAAGACGCTCGGCGTCGGCGAGCACGACCTCGACGACGCCGGCGTGCGGCTGCCCGCCAAATACGAGGCCGCCATGACCGCCCTGATGAACCTGTCCCCGGCCTCGCTGGCCGACCAGCACGCCGCCCGCGACTGGCTCGACCTGTTCGAATTCACCGGCGGCCCGGTCACCCCGGGCGTGCGGGCGCAGCGCCGCATGGACCACGATTTCGACCGCACCGCGGCCTATCGGGGCATCACCGTGCCCTGCCTGGCGCTGGGCTTCGCCGACGACCGGATGATCCCGCCCTACCTCGCACGAGAGGTCGCCGATATCATTCCGGGTGCCCGCTACCAGGAGGTTCCCGACGCCGGGCACTTCGGCTACCTGGAACAACCGGAGGTCGTCAATAAGATCCTTGTCGAATTCTTCGTGGCCTGAACGAAGTGTAGGTAACCGCCCAGCGGTAACGCCTGCCTTGCTAGGGTCGAATCAACGTCGGGGGCTCGTTCCAACACTGCGGTGGCTGGACGATCCGTCTACGTACCCGTACACAGCGCCAGTATCCAGTGAGGTGAAATGAGCACCAATCCCTTCGATGACGAAGACGGCCGGTTCTTCGTCCTGGTCAACGATGAGGAACAGCACTCCCTCTGGCCGGCCTTCGCCGAGGTTCCGGCGGGTTGGCGAGTCGTGTTCGGCGAGGACTCCCGCGCCGCATGCGTCGAGTACGTCGAGAAGAACTGGACCGACATGCGGCCCAAGAGCCTGCGTGACGCCATGGCGGCGGACGACGCGGCTCGTCAGGCGGCCCAGTCCTGACACTCAGCGGTTAGTCCGATACTGCGCGAACGACTTCCGAACGCGGCCGTCGATGCCACGAGCGTCGACAGGCCGCGTCCCGGTGTTCGCAGCCAGCATCGTTCCGACCGGGAAGCCGGCTTTTCCGCGCAGCCGGCCACCCCGGTTATGATGGCTCCGCTTTCCGCCTCCTTAGCTCAGTGGTAGAGCACCGCTCTTGTAAAGCGAAGGTCGTCAGTTCAATCCTGACAGGGGGCTCGTGAACGAACGCCGGTCGAGACATCGACCGGCGTTCGTCGTATCCGGGGGTCCCGGCGCGTTCGCAGGAAACTCCCAGGGAAGGACCAGCGTTCTCGCGGGCGCGGCGCAGAATATGAGGCCATGACAGGTGTGCCTGCGCAAGGACGCGAACCCGAGGCCAAAGTGCTCGTCGTCGACGACGAGCCGATGATCGTCGAGTTGCTGTCCGTGAGCCTGCGGTATCAGGGCTTCGAGGTCGCCAGCGCCGCCAGCGGGACCGAAGGGCTGGACCGGGCCAAGACCTTCCGGCCCGACGCCATGATCATCGACGTGATGATGCCCGGCATGGACGGATTCGGGCTGCTGCGGCGGCTGCGGGCCGACGGGATCGACGCGCCGGTGCTGTTCCTGACCGCCCGCGACGATGTGGACGACAAGATCACCGGGCTGACGCTCGGAGCCGACGACTACGTCACCAAACCGTTCAGCCTCGAGGAAGTGGTGGCCCGGCTGCGAGTGATCCTGCGCCGCGCCGGACGCTCCGCGCCGGAGACCAAGTCCTCGCGGCTGCGGTTCGCCGATATCGAGCTCGACGACGACACCCACGAGGTGTGGAAGGCGGGCGAACCGGTCGCCCTGTCGCCCACCGAGTTCACGCTGCTGCGGTACTTCCTGGTCAACGCGGGCACAGTGCTGAGCAAGCCACGGATCCTGGACCACGTGTGGCGCTACGACTTCGGCGGCGAGGTCGGCGTGGTCGAGACCTACGTGTCGTACCTGCGCAAGAAGGTCGACACCGGGCCCGATCGGCTCATCCACACGCTGCGCGGGGTCGGATACGTGATGCGGGAGCCGCGCGGTCGCACGGCGGCACAGTGAACGCGGCCGAGGCGGCTCGCGGACTGCGCGGCAAGATCGCCGACCGGCTCGCCGCGGTGCCGCTGCGCACGACCCTGGTGCTGGCGCTGGTGTCGCTGGTCGGGTTCGGGCTGCTGGTCTCCGGGATCGCGGTCACCTCGCTCATGCGCAACGTGCTGGTCGAGCGCATCGACCGGCAGCTGTCCGACGCCGCCCACAGCTGGGCCGCGCCCGGCGCGCAACGACCCGAACCGCTGCCCACCGTGCGCGGGCGGGAACGGCCGCCGCACCTGTACTGGGTGCAGGTGCGTGACACCGCCGGACAGCCGACGCTGACCCTGACAGCAGGGGTGCAGGAACCCGACGTGCCCGCCGATCTCGGCGGCAAGCCGCGCACGGTCGGGTCGATCGGGGCCTCCGGTGAGGAATGGCGGGTGCTGCGGACCGTCAACGATCAAGGCACCAGCACCATCGCGCTGCGCATGGACGAGACGAACTCGCTGCTGGACAAGCTGATCGTGCTGCAACTGGTGATCGGCGCGCTGGTGCTGGCGGCCCTGGCCGCGGTGGCGCGCATGGTGATCCGGCGCAGTCTGCGGCCGTTGCGGGAAGTCGAGGGCACGGCCGCCGCCATCGCGGGCGGCGACCTGCATCGGCGAGTTCCGGTGCGCGGCACCGACACCGAGGTCGATCACCTCTCGCAGTCGCTGAACACCATGCTGACCCAGATCCAGCAGGCCTTCGCCGCCACCGAGGCGTCGGAGGAGGCGGCCCGCCGCTCCGAGGCCAAGATGCGGCAGTTCGTCGCCGACGCCAGCCACGAACTGCGCACCCCGCTCACCACCATCAAAGGGTTCTCCGAGCTGTACCGGCAGGGCGCGATCACCGAGCCCGACCTGCTCATGGACCGCATCGAACGCGAATCCAACCGGATGGGCTTGCTGGTCGAGGATCTGCTCATGCTGGCCCGGCTGGACGCGCAGCGGCCCGTCGAACGGCGGTCGGTGGATCTGCTCATGCTGGCCAGCGACGCCGTGCACGGGGCGCGCGCCCTGGCGGCGGCGCAGCATCCGGAAGGGCCGGAACGCAAGATCGACCTCGAGATCCGGCCCGGCCCCGGCACTTTGGAGATCCTCGGCGACGAGACGCGGCTGCGGCAGGTGCTCGCCAACCTGATCAACAACGCGCTCGTGCACACCCCGCCGGACGCGGAGGTGGCCGTGCGGCTCACACCCGCCGCGAGCGAGGTGCTGATCGAAGTGGCCGACACCGGGCCGGGATTGGCGGCCGAGCAGGCCGAGCGCGTGTTCGAGCGGTTCTATCGCACCGATGTGTCGCGCAGCCGGGTCAGCGGCGGGACCGGGCTGGGACTGTCGATCGTGCAGGCGCTGGTGGCGGCCCACGGGGGAGCGGTGTCGGTGACGAGTGCGCCGGGGGAGGGCACGACGTTCACCGTGCGGCTGCCGCGCGCGAAGGAGTGAGCCGGCTACCGGCGGGTGCGCGCTGTGGGCGCGCACCCGGTCGGGTCACTCCGGGACGTTCGCGCCGTAGCCGAGGTCGCGCAGGGCCTGCTTGATCATGGCCTGGGCCTCGTCCAGGGATTCGGGGCTGGGCTTCGGGTCGGCGCCGGAGATGTCGAAGTTGCCCATCGAGAAGGCCGGGAACACGTGCACGTGCAGGTGCGGCACCTCGAGTCCGGCGATGAGCAGGCCCGCGCGCGGGGCATCCCAGGCGGTGCGCACGGCCTGACCGATCTTCTGGGCGACGCCGGTGAGACGGGCCATGGTGCCCGGATCGACGTCCTGCCACTGGTCGATCTCCTTGCGCGGCACCACCAGGGTGTGTCCCTGCGTCACCGGGGCGATCGTGAGGAAGCCGACGAATTCGTCGTCCTCCCAGACGAACCGGCCGGGCAGCTGACCGTCGATGATTGCGGAGAAAACAGAAGCCATAGACCCGGACCTTACGCGCGGGCGCGCGAGCCCGTGCGCACGCACGAACAGACCGCTACCCGCGGCGTCAACCCAGCCCTCTAAGCTGTTCGCCGTGCGCGTACTCGTCATCGGTTCCGGAGCCCGTGAACATGCCCTCGTCCTGGCACTGCGCAAGGACCCGGCGGTGACCGCGGTCTACGCGGCGCCCGGCAATGCCGGCATCGCCCAGCATGCCGAGGTGCGGGCCGTCGACGCCTCCTCCGGCGACGAGGTGGTGGCGCTGGCTCAGGAGCTGGCCGCCGACCTCGTGGTGGTCGGACCCGAGGTGCCGCTGGTGCTCGGTGTGGCCGACGCGGTGCGTGCGGCCGGGATCCCGGTGTTCGGCCCGTCGGCCGCCGCCGCGCGGATCGAAGGCTCGAAGGCGTTCGCCAAGGACGTGATGAACGCGGCCGGCGTGCGGACCGCGCACAGCGAGATCGTGGATCACCCGGGCGAATTGGATGCGGCGCTGGACCGTTTCGGCCCGACCTGGGTGGTCAAGGACGACGGGCTGGCCGCGGGCAAGGGTGTCGTGGTGACCCCGGACCGGTCGGTCGCCCGTGAGCATGGGGCCGAACTGCTCGAGCAGGGCCACCCGGTGCTGCTGGAGTCGTTCCTCGACGGCCCCGAGGTGTCGCTGTTCTGCCTGGTCGACGGTGAGACCGTGGTGCCGCTGCTGCCCGCCCAGGACCACAAGCGGGTCGGCGACGGCGACACCGGCCCGAACACCGGCGGCATGGGCGCGTACACGCCGCTGCCGTGGCTGCCCGAGGCCACCCTGCAGGCCATCGTCGACGACGTGGTCAAGCCCGTCGCCGCCGAGATGGTGAAGCGCGGAGTGCCGTTCAGCGGCCTGCTCTACGCCGGCCTCGCCATCGGCCAGAACGGCCCCGCCGTGGTCGAATTCAACTGCCGCTTCGGCGATCCCGAGACCCAGGCCGTGCTGGCCATGCTGGACAGCCCCCTCGGGGAACTCCTGCACGCCACCGCCACCGGCACCCTCGACCAGGTCGCCGCGCCGCGCTGGAAGGACGGCGCGGCCGTCACCGTGGTGCTGGCCGCCGAGAACTACCCGGCCCGCCCGCGCAGCGGCGACGTCATCACCGGCGCCGAATCCACCGGCACCGGAGTCGAATCCGAGGTGCTGCACGCCGGTACCGCGCAGCGTGAGGACGGCGCGCTGGTGTCCGCGGGCGGCCGCGTCCTCGCCATCGTCGGCCAGGGCGCCGACCTGGTCGAGGCCCGCAAGAACGCCTACGAGCGCCTCGCCGGAATCAAGCTGCCGGGCGGCCACTTCCGCACCGACATCGCCCTGGCCGCCACCGAGGGCCGCATCACGGTGCCGACCGCGAACTGAATCCCGCTCGCCGCGGCCGACTCCGGCACCGCGACCGACGAAAGAATGCCCGCCCGAACCTGGTTCGGGCGGGCATTCTCGTATTCGTCCGAAGCCCAGCCGTATCCCGTACCGGGGCCGGGATCAGCCGAGGACGATGCCGCGTTGGGCGAGCCAGGGTTGGGGGTCGACGTGCTGGCCGTTGATGACTATCTCGAAGTGGAGGTGGGGGCCGGTGGAGTCGCCGCGGTTGCCGATGCGGGCGATCTGCATGCCCGCCGGGACGCGTTCGCCGACGGAGACCGAGAAGTCGTACATGTGGCCGTAGACCGAGATGGCGCCGTCGTCGTGGCGGATGCGCACCCAGAGGCCGAAGCCCTGGGCCGGGCCCGCGTCGATGACCGTGCCGGCCGCGACCGCGTAGATCGGTGATCCCAGCGGGGCGGCGATGTCGATGCCCGCGTGGAAAGTGCCCCAGCGCGCGCCGAATCCGGAGGTGAACAGGCCCTTCGCGGGCAGCGCGAAACCGCCGACGCCCGGGAGCACGAATCCCGGCGGCAGCGTCGCGTCCGGGGACGGGGTCAGCCACGGCTGCGGCTGACCGGCCACGGCCGCTGCCGCCTCGGCCTTGGCACGTTCCAGGGTCGCCGCCGCGGCAGCCGAGACCACGGCCTGCTCGCGCAGGTGTTCACCATTGTTGATGGCGTCCATGTACCGCTTCGACGATTCCCGCGTGGCCTGGATCTGCAACGGGTACTGCACCGGAATGCGCACCGCCACACCGGGACTCACCGCGGCGTCGGTGGGGATCAACCCCAGCGCCCCGTCCGCGCTCGCGAACACGAGTACCGCCGTCATCCCCCCGATCAGCACCCGATGCTGAATGCTCCACGCTCGCACCACCGGCCACTGCCGCCGCGCCTCCGCCCGCCCCCGCCGCCCTAGCTCGACAGCTTCGCCCCACGAGCGCGGCCGCCGCGACCACAACTCGACGGCCCGTGCTCGCGCGATCGGCGCATATACCCGCAGATACGCGATCACCCGCCCGACGAGCTGAACCACCCACCGCCCGGCCCGCTTCGAAGCCTTACGGACCGGCGACGGTCTTTCATCGCCCGGCAGTGACCGCAGCCCGGGTGTGTATGTCTCGGTGGCCGGAAAGCGGCCACGCTGCCCACCCCGGTCCACGTCCGTGTTCGGTGGCTCGCCGCTCTCGGTTGCAGGCCGAAGGTCGGTGGTGGCCTCGGCGCGCCGGAGCATGCGGCGCATCGCGGCCCCCGCCCGGAGTGGCTGACGGCCGCGGCCCTCCGAGGATTCGTCCGGTGCGGGTGAGGTGGGCTGGGGTGGGGTGGTGTCCGGGGTGTTCCCGGTGGTTGCTGGTCCCCCCTGCACAGCGGCCTCCTCAGGCATTCGCACGACCGTTCCCGGACAGCCGGGGGAGCGGGTGCTCTACCGTCTGTCGGGTGCGTATCGAATCTCGCCGGTCGACCATTCCACCTTTTTACGTGATGGACGTCTGGAAAGCAGCAGCTGAACGGGCTCGGACCCACGGCGACGTGCTGGTGCTGGCCGCGGGGCAGCCTTCCACGCCCGCTCCGGAGGCGGTTTTGCGGGCCACCAAACAGGCCATGGATACCGAATTGCTGGGTTATACCGAGACATTCGGGGTTCTGGCGTTGCGGGAGGCCATCGCCGAGCACCATCGGAGCACCTACGGGGTGCGGGTGGAGGCGGACGATGTCGTGGTCACGACCGGGTCGTCCGGTGCGTTCACACTGCTGTTCCTGGCCGCGTTCGACGCCGGGGACACCGTGGTGGTGGCGCGGCCCGGGTATCCGGCCTACCGGAACACGCTGACCGCGCTGGGCTGTGACGTGGTGGAGCTGGACTGCGGTCCGGAGACTCGGTTCCAGCCGACCGTGGCCATGCTGGAGGCGCTGCCCGAGCCGCCCGCGGGGTTGATCGTGGCCAGCCCGGCCAATCCGACCGGCACCATGATCGCGCCGGAGGAGCTGGCGGCGCTGGCCCGCTGGTGCGACGCGCACGGGACGCTGCTCATCTCGGACGAGATCTATCACGGCATCGTCTATGACGACACGGAACCGACGTCCTCCGCGTGGGAGACCTCGCGGGAGTCCGTCGTGATCGGCTCGGTGTCGAAGTACTTCTCGATGACGGGTTGGCGGCTGGGCTGGATGCTGGTGCCGCAGTCGCTGCGTCCGGCGCTGCAACGGCTCGCGTCGAACATGACCGTGTGCCCTCCAGCTATTTCTCAGTTTGCGGCGGTGCACGCGTTCGGTCCGGAAGCCAAAGCCGAACTGGACGGTCATGTGAAACGCTATGCGGCAAATCGCCAGCTGCTGCTGTCGGGCCTGCCGAAGCTTGGAATCGCCGACCTCGCCCCCGCCGACGGCGCGTTCTACGTTTACGCGGATATCGCGCACCTGACCGATGATTCGATGCGCTGGTGCACCGAGGTGCTCGACGCGACCGGTGTGGCACTCGCCCCCGGCATCGACTTCGACACCCGCCACGGCCATCACACCGTTCGCTTCTCGTTCGCCGGAGCCGCCGCCGACATCGAAGCGGCACTGGACCGGTTGGAACGGTATTTGGCCTGATCTGCCAAGAGGATTGAGCGCGGTGGGCAAAATGAACACAGCGCCGCTGATGACTGGCACGATTGCACCGTGACCACTGCGACGACTCCGAAAGGCGAACGGCGTCGCCATGCACTGGTTTGTGCCGCCGCCGAGCTACTGCTCGAGGGTGGCTTCGAGGCGGTCCGGCACCGCTCGGTGGCGACCCGGGCGGATCTGCCGCTCGCGTCGACCACCTACTACTTCGAATCGCTGGAGGACCTGATCGCGCGCGCGGTCGAATTCTCCGGCACCGCCGAACTCGAGGCCATGCGCCGCCGGGTCGGCGAGGTGACGCACCGCCGCCGCGGCGCGGAGGCGACGGTCGAACTGGTGCTGGACCTGTTGGTGGGCCCCGAGATTCAGGACGAGGACGCGCGCGGCCAGTTGATCGCCCGCTACGAACGCTCCGTCGCCTCGGCCCGCCACCCCGAACTACGAGAGGTCCAGCTGCGACTACGCGCCCAGCTGGACGAACTGCTGACCGATGTCCTGCGTCGGTCCGACCGGGTGGTCCGCCCGGAACAGACCCGCCGTCTGGTGGCGGTAGTCGATGGGGCGGTGGTGACCGCGCTCGGTGAGTTCGACCCCCAGCCCCGCCGCATGGCGCGCGGGGCGCTCCTGGAGATCATCGACATCGTCGCCCCACCGGCTTAACCCGCAGCACACAGCCGGTAAACTGGCACAACGTGAGTCTTGTGCCGAACGTCCTCGCCACCCGTTACGCCAGCCCCGAGCTGGTTCACCTCTGGTCGCCCGAGAACAAGATCGTGCTCGAGCGGCGGCTGTGGCTCGAGGTTCTCCGGGCGCAGGCCGAGCTGGGGATCGATGTTCCGGCCGGTGTCGTCGAGGACTACGAGCGGGTCATCGATCAGGTCGATCTGAAGTCCATCGCCGAGCGTGAGCGGGTCACCCGCCACGACGTGAAGGCGCGAATCGAGGAGTTCAACGCGCTCGCGGGCCACGAGCACGTGCACAAGGGCATGACCTCCCGCGACCTCACCGAGAATGTGGAACAGCTGCAGATCCGGCTGTCGCTGCAGCACGTGTACGGCCACGGCGTGGCCATCGCGGCGCGGCTGGCCGAGCGCGCGGCCCAGTACCAGACCCTGGTGATGGCGGGACGCTCGCACAACGTGGCCGCGCAGGCCACCACCCTCGGCAAGCGATTCGCTTCCGCCGCAGACGAATTGCTCATCGCGCTGACCCGGCTGCGGGAGCTCATCGACCGCTACCCGCTGCGCGGCATCAAGGGCCCGATGGGCACCGCCCAGGACATGCTGGACCTGCTCGGCGGCGACGCGGCCAAGCTGGCGCAGCTGGAGCAGAAGGTGTCCAAGCACCTGGGCTTCGCGAACGTCTTCACCAGCGTCGGCCAGATCTACCCGCGCTCGCTGGACCACGACGTGATCTCCGCGCTGGTGCAGGTGGGCGCCGGCCCGTCCTCGTTCGCGCACACCATTCGCCTGATGGCGGGCCACGAGCTGGTCACCGAGGGCTTCCAGCCCGGCCAGGTCGGCTCCTCGGCCATGCCGCACAAGATGAACACCCGCTCCTGCGAGCGCGTCAACGGCCTGCAGGTGGTGCTGCGCGGCTACGGCTCGATGGCCGCCGAGCTGGCGGGCGCCCAGTGGAACGAGGGCGACGTGTTCTGCTCGGTGGTGCGCCGCGTCGCGCTGCCGGACGCCTTCTTCGCCATCGACGGCATGATGGAGACCTTCCTGACCGTGCTGGCCGAGTTCGGCGCCTACCCGGCCGTGGTGGACCGCGAGCTCAACCGCTACCTGCCGTTCCTGGCCACCACTCGCATCCTGATGGCGGCGGTGCGTGCGGGCGTGGGCCGCGAGACCGCGCACGAGGTCATCAAGGAGCACGCGGTGGCGGTGGCGCTGGCCATGCGTGAGCAGGGCCGCGAGCCCGATCTGCTGGACCGGCTGGCCGCCGACGACCGGATGCCGCTGGACCGGGCCGCCCTGGACGCGGCGCTGGCCGACCGGTCCGCCTTCATCGGCGCGGCCGAGGCGCAGACCGCCGAGGTGATCGCCCAGGTGCAGAAGCTGGTGGACGCCGACCCGGCGGCGGCCCGCTACACCCCGTCGCCGATTCTGTAGGGGTACAACGACTCTCGCCCCCTGTTCCGGTACGGAGCCGGGGGCGAGCGCATGTCCGGGGTGTGCCGTGGGTCGTTGGCCCGGTGGTCGGGGGAGCCGTGGCGGGTGGTGGCGCGCTCTCTAGGCTGCGGGCATGAATCCTTACACCATCTTCGCCGATATCGTCGCCGGTCGGGCCCCGTCCTCGCGGGTGTACGAGGACGAGGATTGCCTGGCGTTCATGGACATTCGGCCGGTGACGCCGGGCCATGTGCTGGTGATTCCCAAGGTGCCGGCGCGGAGTCTGGCGGAGCTGGATCCGGCGATGGGCGGCAAGCTGTTCCAGGTGGGGCAGCGGATCGCGGCGGGTCTGCGGGAGTCCGAGGTGGGCTGCGACGGCGTGAACTTCTTCCTGGCCGACGGGGTGACGGCGGGTCAGGAGGTGTTCCATGTGCATCTGCATGTGATTCCGCGCACTCCGGGGGACGGTTTCGGGTTGCGGGCGCGCCCGACGTCCCCGGCGCGCGCGGACCTGGATTATCTGGCTGGATCTATCAAGGGGGCATTGGCCCGAATTGCCGCAAATTCATAGCGGCAGTGCATTACCATATCCGAACCGTCTGGTTTGCCAAGGACACGCCATAACCGCATTCCCCGACATCGCGCGAGTTTCTCGAGTTACGTTGGATTTGCGATTGTGGTGGGCTGATGGAGGTGGGGAATGCGCAGAAAAGCCGTTGCCGCAGCTGTTTTGGCAATTGCCGCAGGTTTGCTTTATCCGGCTGCCGCGCCACCGACCATCGCCCGCGCCGCCGAGGTGGTCCGGGTCGACGAGCTCAGCGCCACCCGCTCGGCGCTGTTCATCGACTCCGTGGCCATGGGCCGCACGATCCAGGTGCAGGTGCTGCATCCGGCCGGCGGCGGCGAGCGCCCCACCTACTACCTGCTCGACGGCCTCGATCCCGGCGCCGTCCAGAGCACCTGGACCAATGCCACCGACGCGGAGCCGTTCTTCCAGGGCAAGAACGTGAACGTGGTGCTGCCGATGGGCGGCCAGGCCAGCTACTACACCGACTGGGTGTCCGACGATCCGCGCTTCGGCCGCTACAAGTGGGAAACCTTTCTGACGCAGGAACTTCCGCCGATCATCGACGGGTATTTCGCCGGTAACGGCGTGAATGCCATCGGCGGCCTGTCCATGGGCGGGATCGCGGCGTTCGTGCTGGCGGTGCGGCATCCGGAGATGTACCGGGCGGTGGCGGGCTACAGCGCCTGCCCGGACACCACCATCGCGCAGGGCGCCATGATGTTCTCGGTGGCCAATCGCGGCGGAAATCCGCTGAACATGTGGGGCGCGCCGGGCGGTCCGGCCTGGACCGACCACAATCCGGCGGTGCTGACCGAGGCGTTGCGCGGCAAGACCATCTTCCTGTCCACCGGCACCGGCCTGCCCGGTCCGCACGAGCTGGAGATCAAGCCGCAGTTGCCGGAGAACATCTTCTTCGGCGGTCCGATCGAATTCGGGGTGGACGCCTGTGTCACCGCGTTCGAACAGCGGTTGCGTTCGTTGAACATTCCGGCGCGGGTGGAACATTCACCGGTGGGCACGCATTCGTGGTCGTACTGGCAGGACACGCTGCACAATTCCTGGCCGACGATCGGCGGGGCGATAGGGGCCTGAACATGTTCCCGGCCCGGGATCGAACGGCGTTGTGCCCGGCTCGCTTCGAGCCGGGCACGGTCGAATCAGGCTCCGGGCCGGTTGAATTCGCCGTCCTTGGCGCCGGCGACGAAGGCCTCCCACTCGCCGGGAGTGAAGATCAGCACCGGGCCGTCCGGATTCCGGGAATCCCGTAATCCGATGTTTCCGCTGGCCAGGAAGGCGATCTCGACGCCGTCGGCGCTGTCGTCCCCGCGCCGCCACACCACGTCGGCTTCGATCACGCGGTTCTTCGCTTCCACTGTCGCCTCCCCTGTGCGCAGACCAGCAGGACTGGTCGGTGATGTAGATCGCACTCATCATGCCAGTGTTTGTGAAGGGTTCGGATCGGATATTCCATCTTCTGTCAGCGGAAGGAGGTATGTGGTGCGCACGCCATGGTCCCCGCAACGCGCCGCCCCGGTCTCCGACAGCTGTGCGGTGGTTCCCGAGCGGTTCTCGGTGGAATTGGCCCACAGCATCCTGCGGATCCACCGCAGTTGCCCCACCGATCAATGCGCTCGCCGGAAGGCGGCCGTTTTCTACCTGTACGAGCAGCGCGTGACGGCCCTGCCGAGGCAGCGCCGCGCCCGTTGACCCCCACCGCGGGGTTCCCCACTAAGTTGGTCCCATGGCTTTGGACAGTGGGAGCACGACGTCAGTCAGCGGCGCGGTGGTGGCGCCGATCGCCAAGCGGGTGCCGACGGAGCGCGTGCACCACGGGGACGTCGTCATCGAAGAGTACGAGTGGCTCCGGGACAAGGAGAACCCCGAGGTCATCGCGTATCTGGAGGCGGAGAACGCCTACACCGAGGCGCAGACCGCGAAGCTGGGCCCGCTCCGGGAGAAGATCTTCGAGGAGATCAAGGGGCGGACCCAGGAAACCGACCTGTCGCTGCCCACCCGCATGGGCGACTACTGGTACTACTCGCGCACCTTCGAGGGCAAGCAGCACGGTGTGCACTGCCGCTGCCCGATCGCCGACCCGGACGACTGGACCCCGCCCAAGCTGGAGGCCGACGTCGAGATCCCGGGCGAGGAGATCGTGCTCGACTCCAACGAGCTGGCCGAGGGTCACGACTTCTTCGCGCTCGGCGCGTACTCGCTGAGCCACGCCGGCGACATGCTCGCCTACTCGGCCGACACCCTCGGCAACGAGCGGTACACGCTGCGCGTCAAGAACCTGCGCACCGGTGAACTGCTGGCCGACGAGATCCCGAACATCGCGCCGGGCGCGACCTGGTCGCTGGACGGCACCCACGTCTTCTATCAGACCCTCGACGACTCCTGGCGGCCCGACAGCGTGTGGCGGCACCGGCTGGGCACCGAGCAGTCCGCCGACGTCCGGGTCTTCCACGAGCCGGACGAGAGCTTCTGGGTCAGCATCGGCGCCACCCGCTCGGAGCAGTTCCTGGTCATCATGACCGGTTCCAAGATCACCACCGAGAACTGGATCCTGGAGGCGGACAACCCCGAGGGCGAGTTCCGGGTGCTCATCCCGCGCCGCGAGGGCGTGGAGTACTCGGCCGAGCACGCCGTCATCGGCGGCGAGGACAAGCTGCTCATCCTGCACAACGACGTGGTGGACGGCGAGAAGGCCGTCAACTTCGTGCTGGCCGAGGCTCCGCTGACCGAGCCGGCCGCCATGAAGATCCTGATCCCGCACCGCGACGACGTGCGGCTCGAGGACATCGACGCCTTCGCCGACAAGCTGGTGCTGAGCTACCGCCGCGAGGCGCTGCCCCGGGTCGCGGTGTGGCCGCTGACCGCCGAGGGCTACGGCGAGCTGAAGGACATCGACTTCGACCTGGCGCTGTTCTCGGCCGGGCTGAGCGCGAACCCGGAGTGGGAGCAGCCCATGCTGCGCATCGGGCTCACCTCCTTCATCACCCCGACCCAGGTGTTCGACTACGTGCCCGAGACCGGTGAGCTGCTGCTGCGCAAGGAGCAGGTGGTGCTCGGCGGCTACGACGCCGACGAGTATGTGCAGCACCGGGATTGGGCGGTGGCCGCGGACGGCACCCGGGTGCCGATCTCGCTGGTGATGCGGAAGGACGCGGTGGCGGAGCCGAAGCCGTTGCTGCTCTACGGGTACGGCTCCTACGAGGCCGCCATCGACCCGTACTTCTCGGTGGCGCGGCTGTCGCTGCTGGACCGCGGCATGGTGTTCGCGGTGGCGCACGTGCGCGGCGGCGGTGAGATGGGGCGGCTCTGGTACGAGCACGGCAAGACCCTCACCAAGAAGAACACCTTCACCGACTTCGTCTCCGTCGCACGGCATCTGGTGGATTCCGGGGTGACCGCGCCGGACCGCATGGTGGCCGACGGCGGCAGCGCGGGCGGCCTGCTCATGGGCGCGGTGGCGAACATCGCCCCCGAACTGTTCGCGGGCATCCTGTCCAACGTGCCGTTCGTGGACCCGCTGACCTCCATCCTCGACCCCTCGTTGCCGCTCACCGTCACCGAGTGGGACGAGTGGGGAAACCCGTTGGAGGACAAGGAAGTCTACGAGTACATGAAGTCCTACTCGCCGTACGAGAACGTCACGGCCCAGGACTACCCGGCGATCCTCGCCATCACCGGCCTCAACGACACCCGCGTGCTCTACGTCGAGCCCGCCAAGTGGGTGGCCAAGCTGCGCGCCACCAAGACCGGTGACGCCCAGCTGCTGCTGAAGACCGAGATGAGCGCCGGGCACGGCGGCGTCAGTGGCCGCTACGAGAAGTGGAAGGAAGTCGCCTTCGAGTTCGCCTGGGTGCTGGACACCGCGGGCGCGAGCGGCGCCTAGCTCACTTCTTCTTTTTCTTTCGCTTGGTCCTCACGGCGGCCATCAGGTCCGCCGTGGGGACGACGGGCTCGGCGTCGTGGGTGAAGCCGCCGGCCTCCTCGCGCGTGAGCGAGGTCCGCATCGGGTGCTTGTCCAGCACCTTCAGACTGCGGGTCAGGTCCGCGAGCAACAGGTCGGCCATGTCGCGGGTGAAGCCGTGACGCAGCACCGCGCGCAGGATGGTCTCGTCCTGGCGGTCGGCGGGCAGGGGGTAGGCGGCGATCAGCCAGCCGCGGGTGCGCAGGCGATCGGACAGGTCGTAGAGGTTGAGTGTCGAATCGCCCGCGACCTTCCAGGAGACGGCGGTGATGCCCCGGCGCGGGTCGGAGTCGTGGATCAGTTCGAACGGCCCGATCTCGGTGAGCCCCTTGGCCAGATGCTGTCCGGCGTTGTAGATGGCGGTCTGCACATTGTGGTAGCCGATGCGGCCGAGCCGGATGAAGTCGTAGTACTGGGTGACGGCCTGACCGCCGGGGCGGGAGAAGTTCAGGTTGAAGGTGGGCATATTGCCGCCGAGGTAGTCGACGTTGAAGATGAGTTCCTCGGGCAGGTCCTCCTGGGTCCGCCAGATGGCCCAGCCCGCGCCCAGCGGCGCGAGTCCGGTCTTGTGGCCGGAGGCGTTGATGGACTTGACCCGGGGAAGCCGGAAATCCCAGCTGATCTCGGGCGCGCAGAAGGGGGCGAGGAAGCCGCCGCTGGCCGCGTCGACGTGGATCGGGATGTCGAGGCCGGTCTTCTCCTGTAGTGCGTCGAGGGCGGCGCTGATGCCCTCGACGTCCTCGAACAGGCCGGTGAAGGTCTGGCCGAAGGTCGGCACCACCATGATGGTGTTCTCGTCGCAGTGGGCGGCGATGTCGTCGGGGTGCAGGGTGTAGCGGTCGCCGCGCAGCGGGACCTGCCGGATCTCCACGTCGAAGTAGCGGGCGAACTTCTCCCAGCACACCTGCACCGGCCCGCACACGAAGTTGGGGAGGCCGGTGCCGCCGCGTTTGCGCCAGCGGAACTTCGCGGCCAGCCCGCCCAGCATGGCGGCCTCGCTGGACCCGGTGGTGGAGGTGCCGAGGGTGCCCATCGCGTCGGGGGAGTTCCACAGATCGGCCAGCATGTGCACGCAGCGCTGCTCGAGTTCGGCGGTCTGGGGGTACTCGTCCTTGTCGACGATGTTCTTGTCGAGGCATTCGTTCATCAGCCGCCGGGCCTGGTCGTCGACCCAGGTGGTGCAGAAGGTGGCCAGGTTCATCCGGGCGACGCCGTCGAGCAGCAGCTCGTCGTGCACGATCTGGTAGGCGACCTGGGGGAACGTCTCGTGTTCGGGGAAGCCCCGGTGGGGTGCGGCGCGTTTGAGTCCGGGCATCGCGTAGACGTCGTCCGGTTCGAGAATGCCGGTCATGAGGGGCTCCGATCTCGCGCACGCAGAGGTTTGCCGCATCGATGGTAGCCAGCTCGTTCCATCGAAACTGGTTCTGCAAGCTTCCGTTTCGTAATCAAGAGATAGTTGCTGAAAGGTTACTATTCAGCGCAGTGGCCTGTGGGGCAGCTTCGGCGGAATGACTGGAAAGGACCAGTGATGACCGGCACGGTGACCAAGGGGGCTACGGCCACCAAGTACATGTCATGGGTGACATTGGCGCTCATGACGACCAGTTCGGTAGCCAGTCTGCGGTCCTCTCCGACCATGGCGGTGTATGGGCTGGCCTGCGTGTTCCTGTACCTGGTGCCCGCGCTGCTGTTCCTGCTGCCGACCGCGTTCGTAGCCGCGGAGCTGGCGTCCGGATGGACCGGCGGCGTCTACAAATGGGTGGGGGAGGGGCTCTCGCAACCGCTCGGATTCCTGGCGGTGTGGTGCCAGTTCGCCATGACGATCTTCTACTACCCGAGCCTGTTGGCCTATGTGGCAAGCACTTTCGCGTACATCATCAATCCGTCGCTGGCCTCCAACGGGGTGTACGTGGCCATCGTCATCATCACCATCTACTGGGTCGCGGTGTACGTGTCCTCGCAGGGCACCAAAACCGTTGCGGGACTGTCGAGTATGGGCCTGATCATCGGCACCCTGATTCCCGGCGCGCTGCTGGTGGTGCTCGGGTTCGTCTTCCTCGGGCAGGGCAATCCGTCGGCCGCGCCGATGGACGCCGGGCACCTGTTCCCGGCCTGGACCGGCCTGGCCAGTCTGGTGCTCATCGTCAACAACTTCCTGTCCTACGCGGGCATGGAGATGAACGCGGTGCACGTGTCCGCGCTGAAGGATCCGGGCAAGGAGTACCCGAGGGCGATGGCGCTGGCGGTGGGCCTGGTGCTGACCATCTTCATCGTGCCCGCCGTGGTGATCAGCTGGGTGGTGCCGTCGCAGAACCTGAGTCTCACCGCGGGCGTCATGCAGGCGTTCGACGGGTTCTTCAATCACTTCGGCATCGGGTTCCTGACGCCGATCCTGGGGATCATGCTGGTGGCGGCGGCGCTGGGCGGCATGCTCACCTGGCTGGCCGGGCCGTCCAAGGGGCTGCTGCTGATCGGGCGCAAGGAGGGGTACCTGCCACCCATCCTCACCCGGGTGAACAAGCATGGCGTGCAACAGAACATGCTGGTCGCCCAGGGCATCGTGACCACGCTGCTGGCCTTGCTCTACGCGTTCATCCCCAACGTGTCGAGCGCCTACTGGATTCTGTCGGTGATCACGACGCAGGTCTATCTGATCATGTACGTGCTCATGTTCGCGGCCGCGATTCGCCTGCGCCGCAATCAGCCCGACCACCCGCGCGGTTACCGGGCTCCGGCCCTGATCGCCCTGTGCGGCCTGGGCACCGCGGCCTCGGTCGCCGCGTTCCTGATCGGTTTCGTGCCGCCGTCGCAGTACGGCAGCGGCAATGCCCTGGGCTACGTGCTGCTCATCGGCGCCGGCATGGGCGTGGTCGGACTGCTCGTCCCGTATCTGTTCCTTCGATTCCGCAAGCCCGAATGGAAGATCGACGTGCCGCAGGAGGCGCTGGCATGACCGAGGAATTGGGCGGCTTCGAGGGCGCACCCGAGCCGGTGCGCCGCATGGTGTACCTCGCGGTGGGAGTGTCGCTGGCGGCCATCGCCGTCGCCGGGGTCATCGTCTTCCAGCAGACCCGCAGCCACGACGACGACTCGATGTCCAAGGCCCGCGAACTGAGTTCGCGGCTCGAGGCCGCGGGGCTGGCCGCACCGGACCCGACGACCATCGCCGACACCCTCGGCAAGGACGGCGGGCTGGTCTGCCAGGATCCGTCCTCGCCATTGATCAAGGCCCGCTACCGGGCGTCGATCAGCAATGGCGCGTCCGGGCCCGGCGCGCGCCCGGTCATCGCCGACGACGATGTGCTGAAGGCGACCGCGCTCGCCATCACCACCTATTGCCCCGACGAACTCGCTTCCTACCTGAAGAGCGTCGGCGACCTGAAGACTGGTGACACGGTCGAACCCGACAACCACAACTGACCCTGGGAGGACGCGCATGACCAGTACCGTTGAAACCGAGGATGATTCGACCACCGCGGCCCTGCGCGCCGCGGTGCGGGAACTCATGCCCCGGGCGAAAAGCGATCTCGCCCAGCTCGTCTCGTTCAAGTCGGTGTACGACGCCCGGCAGTTCCCGATCGAGGAATGCGAGAAGACCGCGCGCTGGGTGGCCGACGCCTTCAAGACAGAGGGCCTCACCGAGGTGGGCTTGCACAAGACGCCCGACGGCAGCCAGGCCGTGGTGGCGCGCAGCGAGGCCCCGGCCGGTGCGCCGACCATCATGCTGTACTGCCACTACGATGTGCAGCCGCCGCTCGACGACGCCGCCTGGCAGACCCCGGTCTGGCAGCTCACCGAGAAGAACGGCCGCTGGTACGGGCGCGGCGCGGCCGACTGCAAGGGCAATATCGTCATGCATCTGACCGCGCTGCGCGCGCTGCGCAAGGTGTACGGCGACGACTTCCCGGTCGGGCTGGTGCTGGTGTCGGAGGGCTCCGAGGAGCAGGGCACCGGCGGCCTGGAGGAGTTCGTGCCCGGCAATGCCGACCTGCTGCGCGCCGACACCCTGCTGATCTGCGACTGCGGCAACTTCGCGGTCGGCGTCCCCACCTTCACCCAGACCCTGCGCGGCAATGTGAACGTGGTCGTCACCGTCGAAACCCTGTCCGGCCCCATGCATTCCGGCATGTTCGGCGGTCCGGCCCCCGACGCGCTCGCGGCGATGATCCACCTGCTGGGCACGCTGCGCGACGCCGACGGCAACACCACCGTCGACGGCCTGCGCAACGATCAGGTGTGGGAGGGGCACGACTACCCGGAGGGCCAATTCCGTTCCGACGCCGATGTTCTCGACGGTGTCGACCTGCTCGGCAGCGGCAAGGTGGCTGACATGCTGTGGGCGCGACCGGCGCTGACCGTGCTCGGCATGGACGTCCCGGCCGTGGTCGGCTCCTCGGCGGCCATCCAGCCCAGGACCCGAGCGCGGCTCAACCTGCGGATCCCGCCGGGCACCAAGCCGGACGAGGCGCTGAAAGCTCTGACCGCGCACCTGAAGTCGCACGCGCCGTGGCACGCGAAGGTGACCGTCGAGACCGAGGGCACCGGCTCGCCGTTCGTCGGCAGCACCGACGGCCCGGCGCGGCGGGCCATGTCGTCGGCCCTGGAGGCCGCCTACGGCCGGCCCGCCACCACCGAGGGGCAGGGCGGCTCGATCCCGCTGTGCAATGTCTTCGCCGACACCTATCCGGAGGCCGAGATCATGCTCATGGGCGTCGAGGAACCCAAGTGCCTGATCCACGCGCCGAACGAGAGCGTCGATCCGACCGAGATCGAGAACATGGCCCTCGCCGAGGCGCTCTTCCTGGCTTCCTACCGTTAGCGCGGGTCAGCGGTAGTTTTTTCGCGTTCCGCCGTGCGGGTGCTCGAGTCGGTGAACACTGAACTGGTCATTTCGGTCAGAGAAGGGAAGGTTCGCCGACTCGAGGGAGCCAGCATGAAGCACGGCAGAACCCCGGCCACCGCGGCCGCGTTCCTCACCACCGTCACACTGTCATCGCTGTTCATCACCTCCGGCACCACCACGGCCGCCCCGGAAGACGTCACCGTCACCGCGAGCCTGGCCGACAGAACTGCCTCGATCACACTCGACAACGGCAGCTTCGCCGTCGAGAACGGCACTCTCGTCATCCGAGAGCCGGGCGGGCAGGTCGTCCGCACCCTGGCGCTGTACTACAAGATCGACGACCTCCGGTACCCGATCCGGGCCCTGGTCTCCGACCAGTCGGTCGAGCTGACCCCGGAATCCGATCCCGGCCAGGCCATTCTCGACCCCGCCCCCGGCGCTCTGCCGCTGCCCGACACCCAGCAGCAGCAAAAGGACCGGTTCGACACCACCGTCGCGCAGGGCGCGGCTATCGGCGCGCTCGCCGGCGGCATCCCCGGGGCGGCGGCGGGCTGTGTCCTCGGCGCGGGACCGGGCGCGGGCGTCGGCGCGATCGCGGGCGGCGTGCTCGGATTCATCGCGGGCATCATCGCGGCCGCGCTGCTGGCGCCGGTCATCGTCTCCGGTGAGATGGCGCTGGTGCCCGGATTCGCGGCGGCCGGCGCGGCGCTCGGCGTCACGGGCGGTGCGATCACCGGCACCATCGGCGGCTGCACCCTGGGCGCGGCCATCATCGGCGGCGCGAGCGCCCTGGTCGGCGCTCTGGTGGGCGCCGGGGTCGGGGCGGCGGTCGCGCAGTTCACAACGAATCCGCCTCCGCCACAGTAGTTTCCACGAACTCGCGCCGCCGGGCGGTGGCCGCTCCCGCCCGGTGGCGCGGAATCAGAATTCGGCGTTGTCCTCGGGTTCCACGACCCGGAATTCGGTATTGGCCGGACCCATTTCGGCCAGCCGACCGAAATAGATGCCCTGTGCCGCGGGCTCGATGATCCCGTAGTGGATGGGGAAGGCGATGCGGGGATTTACCGCCCGCAGGTAATCCACGGCCTCGCTGATACGCATCCACGGTGCGACGGCGGGAATGGCGAGAACGCCGACCGGTGTCGGCGGAACCCACAGTGAATCACCGGGGTGGACGAGTTGGGACGGATCTTCCGCGGTGCCGAGTTGGAAGACAGTGTTGTCTATTACCGGTATCTCGGGGTGGATGACCGCGTGCCGGCCACCGCCGCCGGTAATTTGGACGTCACCGACTTTCAGTACATTTCCGGCATGAACCGCCTCCCAGGGCTCACCCCGCTGCAGCGCGGTCTGCGGGTCCGACAGGAGTCTGGCCTGCGGATTCGCCTCGATCAGAGCCCCGATCCGGTTCGAGTCGATGTGGTCGGGGTGCTGATGGGTGACGGCGATCGCGTCCAATCCGGTGATGCCCTCGAATCCGTGCGAGAAATTGCCCGGATCGAATAGGATCTTCGCGCCGTTCAGTTCCACCAGAATGCAGGAATGTCCGAAATGGGCTATGCGCATGGGACAACGGTAGCCCCGCACCGGCCTGGCACGCTCCGTCAGTCGCCCCGGGTCGCGGCCGACCCGGCTGTGGCGCAGGCCACGGACGGTCAGCCCCGGCGCGGCCCGCGCCGCCCACGCCAACTACGCTGATCAGCGATACCCCCCGCTCGGCCTGGCATGCATGGACCGAGCGCCGCCCCACCAGCTGAGGAGCAACGCGTGGCACGTGTCGTGGTCGAGGTGATGCCGAAGGCCGAGATCCTGGATCCGCAGGGACAGGCCATCGTCGGAGCGCTGGGGCGTCTCGGGCACCCCGGGATCTCGGATGTGCGGCAGGGCAAGCGATTCGAGCTGGACGTCGCCGACGACGTCAGCGACGCCGATCTCGAGCAGATCGCCGAAACGCTGCTGGCCAACGTCGTGATCGAGGACTGGAAGGTCGTCCGGCTGTGAGCGCCCGCATCGGTGTCATCACCTTCCCGGGCACGCTCGACGACGTCGACGCCGCCCGGGCCGTGAAACTGGCCGGATCCGAGCCCGTTTCGCTGTGGCACGCCGATGCCGACCTCAAGCAGGTCGACGCGGTCGTCGTGCCCGGCGGGTTCTCCTACGGCGACTACCTGCGCGCGGGCGCCATCGCCTCGATGGCCCCGGTCATGGGCGAGGTCATCAAGGCCGCCGAGCAGGGCATGCCGATCCTGGGCATCTGCAACGGCTTCCAGATCCTGTGCGAGGCGGGCCTGCTGCCGGGCGCGCTGACCCGCAACGAGGGCCTGCACTTCGTCTGCCGCGACCAGTGGCTGACCGTCGAGCAGACCGACACCGCCTGGACCACCCGCTACGAGACGGGCGCCCAGATCCTCATCCCCGTGAAGAACGCCGAGGGCCGCTTCCAGGCGTCCGCCGAGGTGCTCGACGAGCTCGAGGGTGAGGGCCGCGTGGTCTTCCGCTACGCGGGCGGCAACCCCAACGGGTCGCAGCGCGACATCGCGGGCATCACCTCCGCGAACCGTCGCATCGTCGGTCTGATGCCGCACCCCGAGCACGCCACCGAGCCGCTCACCGGCCCCAGCGACGACGGCCTGGGCCTGTTCCTGTCCGTGCTGGACAGCCTGGTCTCCGCGTAATCACGCGAAAGTACGAATAACTAGATCCCGTCGAGGATCTCGAAGTCGATGCCGCCCGCCCTGGCCAGCCAGGTCGGGCGGATCGCTTGGCGGCCCTCGAATCCGAGCTCGCCCCACGGGGTTTCGATGACCGGACGGTCCGCGATCGCGGACTGGATCCGCCGCACGTCCAGGGAACCGGCCAGCTCCGCCATGCCGCGCAGGGTGTGGATGGCCTCGTAACTGGTGTTGCTGAAGTTCGTCAGGGAGGGCGCGAAGCCCCCGTGTAGTCGGCGGTAGCGGTTCTGCCGCTCCCGGTCGTGCGGGCCGTTCACGAAGAATCCGGACGGCACGAACAAATTGTGGTTCGCGCCGCCGCCCGCGGCCAGCAGCACGTTCTCGTCCACCGCCGGGCTCACCCGGACCTGCTGCGCGGTCCGGCCGGTGCGGGTGAACTGCACATTGAAGCGGGCCACGTCCGCGCCGACCAGCAGCACGATCACCCCGTCCGCCTCGTCCAGGCGCGGATCGTCGAGGAAACATCGGAAATCGTGGGTGTTCATGGGCACGAACACCTCCAGCGGGATCAGCTCCGGATCGGTGAGCGCGGCCCGCACCGCCGCCGCCGTGCGCCGCGGCCATACGTAGTCGTTGCCGACGATCGCCCAGCGGCGCGCGTCGCAGGAGCGGCGCAGCCAGTCCAGGGCGGGCAGGATCTGATGCTGCGGATCCGCGCCGATCATGAACAGGCCCGCGGGGGCCGCCGCCGAGTCCAGACCCTCGTGATCGGTGGCGAACAGATACGGCACCCGCCCCGCGGTCACCCGCTCCACCGCCCGCCGCACCGCCGAGGTGTGCCATCCCGTGACAGCCCGCACCAGGCCGGTGGCCAGCAGCGCGGACACCTCCGCCGCCACCACGGCCGGTTCCCGGCCCCCGTCTATGTGGGTGACGCGCAATTCTCTTCCCAGAATTCCGGTGCCCGAGTTGATTTCTTCCAACGCCAGAGAAATGGCCGCCTCACAGGACGGTCCGAAGATACCGCCGGGACCCTGCTGCGGAACTATGTTGATGATCTCGAAGACGTTCTCGGGATTCCCGTCGAACGGGGACATCGGTTACCCTTCCCCTCGTTCAAGCGGTTTTCTGACGGGCGGGAAATATGGCGACAATTCTAGGTGGATTTTCTACCTTGCATGGAGCCCTCCGGGCGGCCGAGCGGAGTTGGCTTCGTCACCTGGATGCCGCGCTGTGCGCGCGACGGCTGACCGCCGACCAGTGGTGCATGCTCACCAATCTCTCCGCCGACATCGGCATCACCATGAGTGAACTGGCGTCGCGGGCCCAGCTGGCCCCGTCCTCGGCCACCCGGCACGCCGATCACCTGGCCGAGCGCGGACTCATCTTCCGGGTCGCCGCCGCCGACGACCGCCGCCGCATCCTCATCGGATTGAGCCGCCGCGGCGAGGAACTCGTCGCCGAGGTGCGCGCCGAGGAAGCCCGCGCCGAGGCCGAGATGCGCCGCAGCCTCGGCAGCGACGACTACCTCGAGCTGGTCCGCCTGCTCGGCCGGGTCGCGGAAGCCCCGCTGCCGGAGTAGACCCCGGCCGAGTCCGGGAGCTGCTCCCGGCCGGGCATGCCTAGGATCGACGCATGCCCGTAGCCGAGACCACCGCGACCGCCGCCGGCCTGTGTGAATTCATCGATGCCTCCCCGTCGCCGTTCCACGTCTGCCGCACTGTCGCAGCGGAACTCGACGGTCTGGGTTTCACCCGGCTCTCCGAATCTGCGCCCTGGCCCTCCGGCAGCGCGGGCCGTTACTACGTGGTGCGCGGCGGCTCCCTGGTCGCGTGGGCGGACGGCGGACCCGGTGCCCCCACCGGGCAGGCCACACCCTTCCGCGTCGTCGGCGCGCACACCGACAGCCCCAACCTGCGGGTGAAGCAGCACCCGGACACCGCGGTGGCGGGCTGGCAGATGGTCGGACTGGAACCCTACGGCGGCGCCTGGCTCAACTCCTGGCTCGACCGCGACCTCGGCATCTCCGGACGGCTCTCGGTTCGCGACGGAAACCTGGTGCGGGAGCGGCTGATTCGCATCGACGAACCCATCCTGCGGGTGCCGCAACTGGCCATCCACCTCTCCGACGACCGGCGCGGGGTGCAGCTGGATCCGCAGCGGCACGTGAACGCGGTGTGGGGGATCGGCGGCGAACCGCGCTCCTTCCTGGCGTTCATCGCCGAACGCTCCGGCATCGAGCCCGGGGCGGTGCTCGGCTGGGAACTCATGACCCATGATCTGGTGCCGTCCACGCTGATCGGCCGCGACCGCGACCTGGTCAGCGCGCCCCGCCTCGACAATCAAGGCACCTGCTACGCCGGCCTGCGCGCCTTCCTGGCCGCCCTCGCCGAACCCGGTGCGGCCGTGCCGGTGCTGGCCATGTTCGACCACGAGGAGGTCGGCAGCCAGTCCGATCGCGGCGCGCAATCCGACCTGTTGCCCACCGTGCTGGAACGCATCGTGCTCACCCGCGGCGGCGGTCGCGCCGAATACCTGACGGCGCTGGCCGGTTCGATCTGCGCGTCCGGCGACATGGCGCACGCCACCCACCCCAACTACCCCGACCGGCACGAGCCCCTGCACCGCATCGAGGTGAACGGGGGACCGGTGCTCAAGGTCAACCAGAACCTGCGCTACGCCACCGACGCCACCGGCGCGGGCGCCTTCGCGCTGGCCTGCGCGCAGGCCGATGTCCCGCTGCAGCGCTACGTGCACCGGGCCGACCTGCCCTGCGGCTCCACCATCGGGCCGATGACCGCGGCCCGCACCGGCATGCCCACCGTGGATGTCGGCGCGGCCCAGCTGGCCATGCACTCGGCGCGGGAAATGATGGGCGCGGCCGATGTGGCCGCCTACGCGGCCGCGCTCGCGGCGTTCCTGACGCCGGAAGCCGTAGGCTGATCCACCGTCCGAAACGCAGGGCCGCCCGCACAATTCGTGCGGGCGGCCCTGTCGCTTCGGGGTACTAGGCCTTCGCCGGTTCGGCGTCGGCCGTCGCGGCCTTCGGGTGATAGGTCAGCGCCGCCACCACGAACACCGCCATCGTGAACAGCACGTAGCTGTTGCCCACGATCTGCTGCCACCAGTTCCAGGTGAGTTCGCGGTCGTGGTCGTGCGGGAGCAGCCACATCGGGCCGATCGCGAACATCACCACCGCCGCGCCCACCGCGCCCAGGAACCACGGATTGCGGCGGCCGCGCGAGATCGCGTCGGCGGCCACGATCAGCGCGGGCGCGATCCACACCCAGTGATGCGACCAGGAGACCGGCGAAACCAGCAGCACCGCCGCGGCATTCACCATCAGCGCGGCCACGTTCGAGCCCGCGTCCAGCAGCCGCTTCATCCACAGCGCGGCCAGGGCCACCGCGGCCACCGACAGCACCAGCCAGATCAGGGTGGACATCGAGGTCGAGTAGCCGAGCCGGAACACGAAGCCCTTGATCGACTGATTGCCCGCGTACCAGGGCGGGCCGATGCGGCCGGTGTCGGCCAGCGTGTGGAACCAGTACTCCGGCGAATCGTGCGGGAACAGCACGAAACCGACCGCCACCGCGCCGATGGCGGAGACGATGAGCGTGATCGCGCCCTTCCAGTCCTTGCGCAGCAGGAAGTAGAGGAGATAACCGCCGGGGGTCAGCTTCACCGACACCGCGATGCCGATCAGCATGCCGCGCGGCCAGAAGGTCTTGCGCGCCAGGCAGTCCAGCGCCACCGCGGCCATCAGCACCAGGTTGATCTGGCCGAATCCGTAGGTCTGGCGGATCGGCTCCAGCAGCTGCAGCAGGGAAACCGCGCCGACCACGATCGCCAGGCGGGTCTGCCAGGCCAGGGTCGGGCGGATCCGGTCCAGCACCACCCACAGGGTCACGCCCAGCGAGGCGATCGACACCGCCAGCACCGCCCATTCGGCGACGGCCAGCGGCATCAGGGCCAGCGGCGCGAAGAACAACGCGGCCAGCGGGGGATAGGTGAACGGCAGTCCGAGTCCGTAGACCGGCGGCATCGGGCCGTACAGATCCTTGCCGTCGAGCCAGGCCCGCGCACCGTTGCGGTACACCTGCAGGTCGATGTATCCGTGCCAGAGCTTGGCCTGATAGCTGATGAAAGCGGACACCGCGAACAGTGCGACCGCGACGAGGAGCAGCTCTCCCTGCCGCCGAGTCAGCCCAGCAGGCGTGGTCACGGGTTGTTCGGTCGGATCCGCGACCCCGGATCGATCGTTCACCGCCACAGAGTAACGGGTGACCGCCCTCGCCCCGGGCAGCGGTCCAGGGCCGGGAAGTGGCGGTCGTCACAGCGTGGCGGTGTTGTTCTCGTCCGCTGTAGTGACAACTGATTTCGCGCCGATGCGGGTAACTCCCTGGGCACGCCCAGAATCGGTTCGGAAATCGACCGCCGGTCCGCATGTGGGACCGGTTACGGCCCGTTCGCCGGGCGCTGAAGTCGCGGGGAGGCGGAGGAGGTGGCGTCAAGCGCGGAAAACTCAGGCAATAGACTCGGTGCGTATCTCGCCGACATCCAGCAACGCGGGCATTCGCTTCCGACCTGCCCGGCCGAAAGGACTCTGGTATTCCCGTGACCAGCCACGTCGATACCGTCAGCAACGCCGCGGCCACCTCGGACCACCCGCAGCCCTACAAGGAACTCGGCCTCAAGGACGACGAGTACGCCCGGATCAAGGAGATCCTCGGGCGCCGTCCCACCGACGCCGAGCTCGCCATGTACTCGGTGATGTGGTCGGAGCACTGCTCCTACAAGTCCTCCAAGGTGCACCTGCGCTACTTCGGTGAGACCACCACCGACGAGATGAAGAAGTCGATGCTCGCGGGCATCGGCGAGAACGCCGGCGTGGTCGACATCGGCGACGGCTGGGCGGTCACCTTCAAGGTCGAATCGCACAACCACCCCTCCTACGTGGAGCCCTACCAGGGCGCGGCCACCGGCGTCGGCGGCATCGTGCGCGACATCATGGCCATGGGCGCGCGCCCGATCGCGGTGATGGACCAGCTGCGCTTCGGCGCGGCCGACCACCCCGACACCCGCCGCGTGGTCGACGGCGTCGTCCGCGGCGTCGGCGGCTACGGCAACTCGCTGGGCCTGCCGAACGTGGGCGGCGAGACCGTGTTCGACTCGTCCTACCAGGGCAACCCGCTCGTCAACGCGCTGTGCGCGGGCGTCATGCGGGTCGAGGACCTGCACCTGGCCTTCGCCTCCGGCAAGGGCAACAAGATCATCCTGTTCGGCGCGCGCACCGGCCTCGACGGCATCGGCGGCGTGTCCGTGCTCGCCTCGGACACCTTCTCCGGCGACGAATCCGGCTCCGGCCGCAAGAAGCTCCCCAGCGTCCAGGTCGGCGACCCGTTCGCCGAGAAGGTCCTCATCGAGTGCTGTCTCGAGCTGTACCACGCCGGACTCGTGGTCGGCATCCAGGACCTCGGCGGCGCCGGCCTGTCCTGCGCCACCTCCGAACTGGCCGCGGCCGGTGACGGCGGCATGCTGGTCGACCTGGACCAGGTCCCGCTGCGCGCCGCCAACATGACCGCCGCCGAGATCCTGTCGAGCGAATCGCAGGAGCGCATGTGCGCGGTCGTCACCCCCGAGAACGTCGACGCCTTCATGGCCGTCTGCCAGAAGTGGGACGTCAACGCCAACGTCATCGGTGAGGTCACCGACGGCGACCGCCTGGTCATCACCTGGCACGGCGAGACCGTCGTCGACGTGCCGCCGCGCACCGTGGCCCACCAGGGCCCGGTCTACGAGCGCCCGGTGCAGCGGCCCGCGGATCAGGATGCGCTGAACGCGGATTCGGCCTCGCGCCTGAACCGCCCGCAGACCGGCGACGAACTGCGCGCCACCCTGATGAAGATGCTGGCCAGCCCGCAGCTGTGCTCACGCAAGTGGATCACCGAGCAGTACGACCGCTACGTGCGCGGCAACACCGTGCTCGCCGAGCACGCCGACGCCGGCGTGGTTCGCATCGACGAGGAGTCCGGCCGCGGCATCGCCCTGGCCACCGACGCCTCCGGCCGCTACACCAAGCTGGACCCGTACACCGGCGCGCAGCTGGCGCTGGCCGAGGCCTTCCGCAATGTCGCCGTCACCGGCGCCACCCCGAAGGCCGTCACCAACTGCCTCAACTTCGGTTCGCCGGAGGACCCGGGCGTCATGTGGCAGTTCCAGCAGGCCGTGCGCGGTCTCGCGGACGGCTGTGCGGCCCTGGGCATTCCGGTCACTGGCGGCAATGTGTCCTTCTACAACCAGACCGGCCAGACCGCCATCCTGCCGACCCCCGTGGTCGGCGTGCTCGGCGTCATCGACGATGTGCACCGCCGCATCCCGACCGGCCTGGGCACCGAGCCCGGCGAGACCCTGATCCTGCTCGGCGAGACCTGCGACGAGCTCGACGGCTCCATCTGGGCGCAGGTCGAGCACGACCACCTCGGCGGCCTGCCCCCGAAGGTCGACTTCGCCCGCGAGCAGCTGATCTCCGAGATCCTGGTCTCCGGCTCCCGCGACGGCATGGTCTCCGCCGCCCACGACGTCTCCGAAGGCGGCCTGATCCAGACCGTCGTCGAGGCCGCGCTGGCCGGCGAAACCGCCTGCCGCATCATCCTTCCCGAGGGCGCCGACCCGTTCGTCACCCTCTTCTCCGAGTCCGCCGGCCGCGTCCTGGTCGCCGTCCCCCGCTCGGAGGAGACCCGCTTCACCAAGATGTGCGACGCCCGCGGCCTCCCGTGGGCCCGCATCGGCGTCGTCGACGACGGCTCCGACTCCGTCGAGGTCCAGGGCCTGTTCAAGGCCACCCTCGATGAGCTCCGCGCCGCCCACGAGGGCACCCTCCCCGCCCTCTTCGGCAACGCCGACCACTGAGCGGTCGCGTGCGGCGCTGAACCGAAGCGCCACCCAGCCGTAGGAATGATCGAGAGCCCGCCCGGTTCGTCCGGGCGGGCTCTCGCGTCTCCGGCCGCGGCCTGTCGGCGTCGCGGGACGTATGTTGCGCTTTGTGATCTCGCGCCGATATCAGACCTGTTGGTGCCCGGGCGATTCCCGAGCGCCTTCGACGTATGTACATCGGCTGCAAAGGAACCGAACACCACCATGGCCGCGCCGGTCGTCTTCACCAGCAACTATTCCGATATGTCGAACGACGAGGGCTTCCAGTGGGACTTCCACTGCGACCGATGCAGAACCGTCTACCAGTCGGCGTTCCAGCAGAACTATCTCTCGCGAGGGCGGGGCCTGCTGCGGGTGCTGCGGGACCTGTTCGGTGACCGTTTCTCCCTGCTGTACAAGGCATCCTCGGCCGCCGACAGCTACTCCAACAGCTGGGGCAGCTCGTCCTCCAGCACCAAGGACAAGGCCTTCGCCGCCGCCATCCGGGAAGTGGAGCCGAACTTCCGCCAGTGTGGCGGCTGCGGTTCCTGGATGTGCGCGCGCAACTGCTGGAACGAGCAGGTGGGGCAGTGCACGAGTTGCTCACCCATGGTCCAGCACGAGATCGCGCGGGCACAGGCCGCCGCCCGCGGCGAACAGATCCAGGAAGCGGCGCGGCGTCAGGACTGGGTCCAGCAGCACGACATCTCGACCCCCGCCCGCGTGCTGTGTCCGACCTGCGGTTCCAACACCACCGGCGGCCGGTTCTGCGGAGCCTGCGGCAGCAGCTTGGACCTGCGTTCGGGCTGCCGCGGCTGTGGGCATCAGATCCCGGTCGGGTCGGCGTTCTGCTCGAATTGCGGGCAAGGTCAGTAGCGATCGAACCGGCACGCGAGCCCGCCGGTTCGATCCGGCGGGCTCGCGCTGTATCCCGCGCGGGACAGCTCGATCACGGTGTCGCCGCGCGCCGTGTACTCAGTGGAACAGGCTGCTCAGCAGCGGGCCGATCACCGGAATCGAACTCGCGCTACCGGTTCCGGTCGTCGGCGGCGTCGTGGTCGGCGGCGTCGTCGGTGTGCAGCTCGCTCCGGCGGGAGCGCTCTGGACCACGTGGACGTTGGGGATCATGGAATCGATGATCGCGTTGGGGCCCAGCACCGAGTCGTAGGCGAATGCCCCGAGGACGGTGTCGCCCGCGTAGGTGGGCGCCCAATTCACGGTCATGCCCTGGCCCGCGACATACGGCAGGGTGGCGATGGTGGTGGTCGTGCCCTGCGGGGCGGGAGACCAGACGAACGTGATGCTCGAGTAGCCGGCGGCCTGGGCCATCAATGCCGTGGCATCGGTGGCGGACAGGCTGATCGTGTAGGTGGTGCCGACGCAGTAGGCCTGCGAGGCCTGCAGCTGCAGGGTGTTCACCACGCCCGCCGACGCGGTCGTCGCTGTCGCGATCGCGGCCGCCCCCACCGCTGCCATGGCAGCGAATCCGGCGCTCGAGCGGCCCAGGATCGACTTCTTCATGCTTGTACTCCCCTAACCAAACCCCTTGGAAATCAAGGGGACGGCCAGCGTATCCGAGCGGGGGGACAATTTAGTTGATCTTGAAAGGATCGTGTTCGGCCATCAGTTTCTCCATCCTGGCCTCGTCGATGCGCTGGTGCACCTTCGACGATTCATGCTGGTCGCGAATGACTTTCGCGAGGGTGAAGCTGCTGCTGACCAGGAACAGCATGGCCATCAGGAGGAAGCCGCGCTGCCAGATGTCGAGGGGGAGGTAGGCGATGCCGATGATCAAGGCGCAGAAGCTGATTCCGAAGGCGATCGCGGCCTGCGCCAGAAACGCCGTGGTGGACTTGGTCTGTGCGCTGGGGTTGCTCATGAATCCGAGTGTGGCTGTCGCGCCGTCGAATCGACCGAGTACATCTACTCGAGCCGGGTCGGTAGAAGCCGTGTCCGACACGCCCGGGTGATGGCCCCTCTCACACGTGGGGCTCCCCGGATTCGCGCCGGTTGCGTCCATACTTGACGGGTGCTGGACTCCGCCCACGCCCTGACCCGGTTGCGCACCCGCGCCGCCGTGGTCGCGCGACGGACGGAGGACGTCATCGACCTCAATCACACGGGGTTGGTGGTGGCGACCATCTTCTTCGCCTGGTCGGTGACGCCCTCGCTGGTGCCGCGGGACTGGTTGTTCCAGGGCCTGATCTCCGGGCTCAACGCCGCCATCGGGTACGGCGTCGGATGTGTTCTGCAATGGGCGTTCCTGCGGTGGGTGCGGCCCCGGATCCCGATCGAGACCCCGCCCGAATGGGTGCGCTACCTGGTGAAGGTCGCGGTCGTCGTGGCGTGCGCGCTGGTCGCGGCCGCCATGCTGGTGCTGTCGGCGGACTGGCAGCGCGAGATCACCAGCCTCATGAACATGGAGGGCACCACCCGCGCCGCGTATCTGCGCACCGGCGGGCTGAGCGTGGCGGTCGGCGCGCTCGTCGTCGCCGTGTATCGGACGCTGCGGGAAGCGGTGCGGTTCCTGGCTCGGCTGCTCAGCCGGTGGGTGAAGGTGCCGCCCGCGCTGGCGCCCGCCATCGGGGCGCTGCTGCTGACCGTGCTGATCGTGACCCTGTTCAACGGTGTCGCCACCCGGGCCTTCTTCGCGGTCGCGAACTCGGCGTTCAGTGTGCGCAACGACAAGATGAGCGACTTCGCGGTGCAGCCGACGAAACCGGAGCGTTCCGGGAGCCCGGCCTCGCTGGCCAAGTGGGAGACGCTGGGGTCGGAGGGGCGGTGGTTCGTCTCGCACGGACCCGATCCGGTGTTGATCAGCGCTGTCACCGGAAAGCCCGCGCGCGAACCGATTCGGGTGTACGTGGGACTGAAATCGGCGACCCAGGACCTGCGCGAGGAGGACATGGCCGTCGCCGAACTCGAGCGCACCGGGGCCTTCGACCGCAAGGTGCTGGTGCTGGCCACCACCACCGGGACCGGCTGGGTGAACGGGGAGGCGGCCGCCGCGCTCGAATACATGTGGGGCGGCGACACCGCGATCGTCGCCTCCCAGTACTCGTATCTGCCGAGCGTGCTGTCGTTCCTGGCGGACCGCGAGAAGGTCGCGGCCAACGGGCGCACCATGTTCGACGCGGTGTACCGGGCCTGGTCGCAACGACCGGCCGACCATCGGCCCAAGCTGCTCGTCTACGGCGAGAGCCTCGGCTCGCAGGGCTCCGAATCCGCCTTCGACGGGCTGGCCGATCTGCGCTCCAAGGTCGACGGCGCGCTGTGGGTGGGGCCGCCCAACTCGAATCGACTGTGGCGGCAGTTCGTTCAACGCCGCGACCTGGGCACCCGCGAAGTGGATCCGATCTACGCCGACGGGCTGGTGGTCCGATTCGCCGCCACCGCCGAGGATTTGAACCGGCCCTCGCCGGAGTGGCGCAAGCCGCGCATCGCCTACCTGCAGCATCCGTCCGACCCCATCGTGTGGTGGTCGCCGGATCTCATCTTCTCCCAACCGGATTGGCTGTCCGAACCGCGGGGCGCGGACGTGTCCTCGCAGATGCGGTGGTGGCCGTTCGTCACCTTCTGGCAGGTCGTCGCCGACCTCACCAACGCCCAGGGCGTCAGCGACGGGCACGGCCACCGGTACGGCTCCCTGGTCCTCGACGGCTGGGCCGCCGTCGCCGCGCCGCCGGACTGGACGCCGGTCCTCGGGGAACGCATCCGCACCCAGATCGAGCTCGCCGAGGCGTACGAGCGGGCGGTCAAGTAGCGTGCGCGCCCGGGCCCGCGCGCTGCCGCATCCGAAAGCCCTGGCCGCCACGGCGATACCGCTGATCTGGAGCAATCGCCTGCTCCCCGCACTGCGCCTGGACCTGCGCGGCCGCACCGCCGCCAACACCGGCTACGCGCTCGCGTACACCCTCGCTTTTCGGGGAGACCCGAACTTCCTGTCCCGCCGCGGCATCCGGGCCGGCGCTGTCGCCGCGGCCACCGTGCTGTCCGGCTACGCTGCGGCTCTTGCCATTCCGGCGACCCGCCGCCACCTGGCCGGACTCGCCGATCGCGGCCCCGGCGTCTCCACCCTGGAATGGACGGCTCTGCACATTCCGGGCGGCACCGTCCTGACCGAGGAACTCGTCTATCGCTCCACCCTGACACCGCTGCTGGAACGCACGGCGGGCGAGATCGGAACCGGTGTGGGCGCACTGGTTTTCGGTCTCTCCCACATCCAGCCCGCCCGCGCCGCCGCCGACCCGATCGCCGGTACCGTCGCGCTCACCACGGGGGCGGGTCTGGTGTTCGACCTACTGCGCCGCCACACCGGCAGCGCCACCGCCCCGGCCCTGCTGCATCTGGCGCTGAACGCGGGCGGAGCCCTCGCCCCTCGGCTGGCCCGCCGCCTCGCGCAGTAGCCTCACGGCATGGCGCGACGAGGTGCGGTGGATCCGGCGGAGGTGCGGGCGGCGGTCGCCGCGGTGGGGGAGTGGCTGCGTGACGAGACGGTCCCGAAGCCCGCTCGGACCGAGCTCGCGGCGGCCGTGCGCGGGACCGCGCGGGCCCTCGCCGCCGACGCCCCGGGCCATTCGGTGGAGGTGCGGGTGCCGCCGTTCGTGGCGGTGCAGTGCATCGAGGGGCCGCGGCACACCCGGGGCAATCCGCCCAATGTTGTCGAGACCGATGCTCGGACGTGGCTGTTGCTCGCCACCGGGCTGCTGGACTTCGCCGATGCGGTGGAGTCGGCGGCGCTCACCGCGTCCGGCAGTCGCGCGGGCGAGGTGGCGCGCTGGCTGCCGGTGGTGCCGCTCTGAACTACTCGGCCGCCGATTCCGGCAGCGCCACCGGCTTGCGCTCCAAACCCTTGTGGTCGTAGTAGCGAGTGATGACCAGGCCGAACACCACGCCGATGGCCAAACCCAGCAGGGCCATCCACACACCCCGGGTCAGGCCCGCCTGGCCGTTGCCGAAGAAGTAGAGAATCGAGCGGGTGCCCAGGAAGACCTGATGCATGGGCTCGAACTTGGCCAGCCAGCCGAAGTACTTCGGGGTGGCCTCGATCGGGATGGTGCCGCCCGAGGACGGCAGCCCCAGGATGATGAACACGATCAGGTTGATGATCAGGCCCGCAGTGCCGACCGCGGCCAGCGTCGACGCGCAGGTGAAGCCGACCGCGATGATCACCAGCGCGCCGTAGACGAACAGCAGCAGCGGTTTGTCGATCGGCATGCCGATCGCCGCGGCGATGCCCTCCAGCGTGGCCGACACCAGCACCGCCATCACCGCGATCGCCGACCACTTGAGCAGCAGGGTGCGCGTCCGGGAGATGGGCGCGCGCGGGAAGTGCACATACCAGGGACCCCACTCGGTCGGCAGGAAACCGAGGGCGGAGTCGATGAGCTGGTGGATGATCATCGCGCCGACCATGCCGACCAGGAGGAGCAGCAGGCTGTAGAAGAACGCGGTCAGGCCCTCGCCGGAACCACTCGGCAGCGGCCGGAACTGTTCGGTCACGATGTCCAGCGGCTGCGCCAGCACCAGCCGGGTCGCCCCGGACAGCTCGGTCGGGGGTGCGCCGGGCGGCGGCGTCAGCTGTTTGGTCACCTGATCGGTGAGCTGCTTGCCGACCTCGGCGTTCACCTGGGTGAGAGCTTGCTCACCGAACTTCTGCACCACGGCGGTCGCGAACGCGCCGGTGCGCGGATTGGTCTGGAGTGTCAGCACCGGTTTGGAGATCTCGCCCGGCACGACGCTGCCGACCCCGAGAATGCCGAGCCGCTTGGAGAAGTCGCTGGGGATGATGATGGTGCCGTACACCCGGGCCGACTGCATCTGGAGCTGCGCCTCGTTGATGCCGAGCACCCGCAGATCGATCTTGTCCGCCGGGACGGCCTTCGTCAGTCCGTCCGCGACCTGATCGCCGAAGTTGACGTGCTGCACCCGATCGCCGGTCTTCAGATCGTCGCCGACGTCCTGGTTCACCAGAGCGATCGGGAAATCGTGCAGATTCTTCTCCGGGTCCACGACGTAGTCGAGATACATGACGCCCAGGAGCGAGGCCAGCAGCGTGACCACCACGATCGGGAGCGCCCACCGCAGAGGGCTCAGATGCCTGCGTCGTGGACCGGTTTCCGCGCGGCCGGTGCTGTCGGTGCTCGCCACCGTCGCACGCTAACAGCAAACCGCCTGCCATCTCCGTTATCCCAACGGCGGGTTGCCTTGCGGTTACCCGTAGAATGGCTCTCGCCCCCAGCCCGCCGAACAGGGAGCAAACGGTGAATCTCCCCGCCTCCGCCACGACCGTTGATCAGGACGAGAACGAACCGCGCGAAGAGTGTGGTGTGTTCGGTGTCTGGGCACCGGGCGAAGATGTGGCAAAGCTCACGTATTACGGACTATACGCATTGCAGCATCGCGGGCAGGAGGCGGCGGGCATCGCGGTCGCCGACGGCTCGCAGGTGCTGGTATTCAAGGATCTCGGCCTGGTCAGTCAGGTCTTCGACGAACAAACCCTGGCCGCCATGCCCGGCCACGTGGCCGTCGGCCACTGTCGTTACTCCACAACCGGTTCCACCACCTGGGAGAACGCGCAGCCGATCTTCCGCACCACCGCGGTCGGTACCGGAATCGCGTTGGGCCACAACGGAAACCTGGTCAACACCGCTGAATTGAGTGCCCGCGCACGGGAACTCGGGCTGGTCACCGGTCGTCTGGCGGGCGGTATGGCCGCCACCTCCGACTCCGACGTGATGACCGCGCTGCTCGCGCACGCCGCCGCCGACAAGAGCATCGAGCAGGCCGCCATGGAGCTGCTGCCGACCTTGAAGGGCGCGTTCTGCCTCACCTTCATGGACGAGCACACCCTCTACGCCGCCCGCGACCCGCACGGGGTGCGCCCGCTGTGCCTGGGCCGCCTCGACCGCGGCTGGGTGGTCGCCAGTGAGACCGCGGCCCTCGACATCGTGGGCGCCTCGTTCGTCCGCGAGATCGAACCGGGCGAACTGCTCGCCATCGACGCCGACGGCGTGCGCTCCCTGCGCTTCGCCAACCCCACCCCCAAGGGCTGCGTCTTCGAATTCGTGTACCTGGCCCGCCCCGACTCCACCATCTCGGGCCGCTCGGTGCACGCCACCCGCGTCGACATCGGCCGCCGCCTGGCCGCCGAACACCCCGTCGAGGCAGACCTGGTCATCCCGGTCCCGGAATCCGGCACCCCGGCCGCCGTCGGCTACGCGCAGGGCTCCGGCGTTCCCTACGGCCAGGGCCTGATGAAGAACGCCTATGTGGGCCGCACCTTCATCCAGCCCAGCCAGACCATCCGCCAGCTCGGAATCCGCTTGAAGCTCAACCCGCTTCGCGAGGTGATCCGCGGCAAGCGGCTCATCGTGGTCGACGACTCCATCGTGCGCGGCAACACCCAGCGGGCGTTGATCCGCATGCTGCGGGAGGCGGGCGCCTTGGAGATCCACGTCCGGATCGCCTCCCCGCCGGTCAAGTGGCCCTGCTTCTACGGCATCGACTTCGCCTCGCGCGCGGAGCTGATCGCCAACGGCGCGGGCCCCGACGGCATCGAGGGCGAGAGCCTCGACGACATGGTGGAGGGCGTGCGCCGCTCCATCGGCGCGGACAGCCTCGGCTACATCTCCCTCGACAGCATGGTCGCCGCCACCGAACAGCCACGCTCGCGGCTGTGCTGCGCCTGCTTCGACGGCGACTACCCGATCGCGCTGCCGGTGGAGACCGCCATCGGCAAGAACGTGCTCGAGGGCATGCTGTCCGGCACCACCGAAACCGAGCTGCTGGCCGACAACGCCAACGCCTCGGCGCTGAGTCGCCCCTAGCGCTGAGCGCTGAGTGGCCACCGCGCAAGCGGTCTCGGCGCCCGCTCGCGCAATCGCGAACGGGCGCCGTGGCTTTCCCGTGACTACCCGCCCGCACGCATAACGGGTGGACGGTCGCAACGCCGTGCGCCTCCGGTGCGCAACGGCGCTCCTGCTAGCGTGAGCAGGCATCTATCCGACGATTCGGCTTGGAGCTCTCCCCGACAATGACTGAACAGACCCCCAGTGGTGCCGGTGCCTCGTATGCGGCGGCCGGCGTCGATATCGAAGCCGGTGACCGCGCAGTCGAGCTGTTCGCGCCCCTGGCCAAGAAGGCCTCCCGCCCCGAAGTGCAGGGCGGTCTCGGCGGCTTCGCAGGACTGTTCGCACTGAAGGGCGGCTACAAGGAGCCCCTGCTCGCCGCCTCCACCGACGGCGTCGGCACCAAGATCGCGGTCGCGCAGGCGCTCGACAAGCACGACACCGTCGGCCTCGACCTGGTCGCCATGGTCGTCGACGACCTGGTGGTCTGCGGCGCCGAACCGCTGTTCCTGCAGGACTACATCGCCGTCGGCAAGGTGGTCCCGGAACGCGTCGCGCAGATCGTCTCCGGCATCGCCGAGGGCTGCGTCATCGCCGGCTGCGCCCTGCTCGGCGGCGAGACCGCCGAACACCCAGGCCTGATGGGCGTGGACGACTACGACCTGTCCGCCACCGGCGTGGGCGTCGTCGAAGCCGACGCCGTGCTCGGCCCGGACCGCGTCCGCCCCGGCGACGTCGTCATCGGCATGGGCTCCTCCGGCCTGCACTCCAACGGCTACTCGCTGGCTCGCAAGGTGCTGCTCGACATCGACCGCATGTCCCTCACCGGGCACGTCGAGGAATTCGGCCGCACCCTCGGCGAGGAACTGCTCGAGCCGACCAAGATCTACGCCAAGGACTGCCTGGCCCTGATCGCCGAGACCGACGTGCGCACCTTCTGCCACGTGACGGGCGGCGGCCTGGCCCAGAACCTGGCCCGCGTGCTCCCCGCCGGACTCGTCGCCGAGCTCGACCGCGGTACCTGGAACCCGGCCCCCGTCTTCAAGATGATCGCCCAGCGCGGCCGCGTCGAGCGCCTGGAGATGGAGAAGACCTTCAACATGGGCGTCGGCATGGTCGCCGTCGTCGCGCCCGAGGACGCCGACCGCGCGCTGGCCGTCCTCACCGCCCGCCACATCGACTGCTGGACCCTCGGCACGGTGAAGAAGGCCAAGGACGCCGACGCCGCCCGCGTCGCACTGGTGGGCGACCACCCGCGCTTCTGAGCAGACAGAGAACGGCCCCGGCACTCGCGAGAGTGCCGGGGCCGTTTGTCTTTTCGCCGGTAGGAAGGGGGACCGGCAGTAGTTGTTCGCCGCGGATGCTCAGCGAATGGCCCTGACCTCGGGGCATATCGACGTGCTAAAGGGGAAGGCCATAGTGGGCCTCCCCCTTACACGGCGAAAATCCGAGGTCAGCGACGCCAGTCGTCGTAGTCGTCTTCGTCCCAGCCCGCACGCGAGTCCTTCGCGTCGTGCTCGTCGGAAAGCACAGCACCACTCAGCTGCGTGTCGGAGGGACTCCCCGACAGTTCGCGCTGAAGGCTCGTGAAGTCGGTCGATGGTGAGCTGTACTTGAGCTCACGTGCAACCTTGGTCTGCTTTGCCTTAGCCCGGCCACGGCCCATGGCTGACCCCCTCGCGTCACTGCGGGGCGGCCTGGGGTGGGTTTGGCGGCCCCGTTCGAATTAATACTCTTCCTGACGAACACTTTAGCGTGTGTCAGGCGGTCGCGCTTCCAGGAGTGGGGGATAAACGTCCCGGGGCCGGGACCGGCGACGACCGGGCGATCCTGAAAACCCTGCCGACCGGCGACTACAGGACGCCGGGAATCGCTCGAATGATGCCGACGCGAGCTCCGCCGCCCAGCACCGCGGGCGTTGCCAGCTCAGCGTGCGCATCGGTCCACTCGACCCCCATACGCTGGAGAATGGCCAGCGTCAGCGGAAGCCGCGCGCGATCGGCGCCGTCATCGATCTTGTACGCGAAGGCCGAACCGTCCGGCAGCGCACCCGCGTGCACCCCGTCCGCGCCGATCTTGCACACCAGTCCCGGCGTCGCGGACATAACGCGGAAATCGGGGCCGTCCGTGCCGGAAATCACTCGCGGATGGGCGCGGATCGCGTCCGCGACGCGGCGTTCGGGCGCACCCTCGGGCGCGGTGGCGAAACCGGCGTAGGCGCGGGCCAGATTCACCAGCGACACCGGCACGATGGGCAGGCCGCACCCGTCGATGCCGAGATCGGTCTCCGGCTCACCGGTCACCTCGGCCACGGTGTCCAGCACCGCCCGCTGCAACGGGTGCCCGACCTCGAGATAGCCGCGGGTCGGCCAGTCGTTGACCGCGCAGGTGGCGAGCATGGCGGCATGTTTGCCGGAGCAGTTCATGAAGATCCGTCGAGCCGCCTTGTCGCGGTCGGCGCCGGCCAGCACCCGGGCCCGGGCCTGCTCCTCGAACGGCAGATCCGGCGGGCACTCCAGATCGTCCTCGGTGAAACCGAAGCGGTCCAGCAACCGCCGCACCAGCTCCACATGATCCGGCTCGCCGAAATGCGAGGCGGTGGCGATGGCCAGCTCGGCGTCGTCCACCGGTTCGAAACCGTTGCGCAGCAAGGTGAGCGCCTGCAGCGGCTTGTTGGTGGAGCGCGGGAAGATCGGGCCGTGCACCGCACCCACCTCGACCAGCGGCTCACCGTCGGGGCGCAGCACCACCGCGGAACCGCGGTGCACGCACTCGCGGAAACCGGACCGCACCACCTCGACCAGATCGACGCTCATCGGTGCCCCTTCGCTGTCATCGGGCCGCCGCGGCGTGGCGGCGGCGGTGACGGTCGATCTGCATGCGGACATCGTCGGAGATGGTGGGCTCGGCGGATTCCAGCAACTCCAGGCGCCCGGGGTCCGCGCCGGTGAACAGATCGCGGACGGTGACCCCGTGCTCGGGCACGTGCACCACCCGCACCTCGTCGCCCGCGCTGATCCCGCCCTCGGTCAGAACCCGCAGGTAAGCGCCCGTATTCGCCTGTGCCGTAAAGCGTTTCACCCACTGCGGCTCACCGGCACGCCACTGGAAGGTGGCGCACGGGACCCGCGGCGCGGACACCTCGAGCAGGGTGTCGCCGATGGCCCAGCGCTCGCCGATCACCGCGTCACTGACGGGGAGCCCGGCGATGCGCAGGTTCTCGCCGAACCAGCCCGCCGCGAGCTCGCGGCCCAGTTCGGCGGACCAGCGCCGCGCGTCCTCCTCGGCGTAGGCGTAGACGGCCTGGTGGACGCCGCCGTGATGCTTGGTGTCGCACACGTGGTCGCCGTCCAGGCCGAGGGCCCGGACCGGAACCCGGTGCGGCACCGGACGTTTGTCGATGGCGGTGCGGCCCACCTTCGAGGACTTGGCGGGCAGCTCGAGTTCGGCGTGCACGACGCAGACGGCCAGCACCCGGCCGACGGGGGTGGCGGTCATCGGCCGCGCAGCTTCTCGACGGCGAGCCGCCCGGCCTGCGGTTCGTCGTGCGCGGGCACCGAATCCGGGTCGATGGCCGCCGCGCACGGGCCGGCCACCAGTTCGGTGTCCGCCGGGATGGTGCGTTTGATCAGGGCCAGCGCGATCGGGCCGAGCTCGTAGTGGTCGATCACCGTGCCGAGCGTGCCGACCGCACGGCCGCCCGCGGTCACCGGATCACCGGGCGCCGGACGGGAATCCGCCGAGCCGTCCAGGTGCAGCAGCACCAGGTGCCGGGGCGGCTTGCCCAGATTGTGCACCCGCGCGACCGTCTCCTGGCCGCGGTAGCAGCCCTTGTTCAGATGCACGGCGCCGTGTTCGGCGGGGCCGCCGATCCAGTTCACCTCGTGCGGGATGGTGCGGTCGTCGGTGTCCAGGCCCAGGCGGGGGCGCAGGGCGGCCACTCGCAGCGCCTCGAACGCCCACAGGCCCGCGGCCGCCGCGCCCGCGTCGCGCAGCCTGGTCCACCAGGCGGCGAGCTGGTCGCGGGGGACCAGCAGGTCGAAGGAGTCGGCGGTGGGCCAGGGCATGCGGCGCAGGAAACCGCCGCCGGGCAGCGGGACCGCGCGGTAGGTGTCGGGCAGGGCGGGCACGCCCAGGGCGTCGACCAGGTCGGCCGCGGCCGGGCCCAGCAGGCTCAGGACGGCGTGGTCGTTGGCGTCGACGGGCTTGGCGTCGGCCCAGAACACCATCTTCTGCAGGAAGCTCAGCAGGTCGGGTCCGCGCGCGCCCTCCGTGTCGATCCACACCGTGCCGTCGAGTTCGGTGAGCACGAAGTGATTCAACACGCGGCCGTTGAGGTCGAGGTCCAGGTTCTCCGCGGACTCCCCGTCACCGAGACCGGCGACGGCCTGGCTGGAGATGGTGTGCAGCCAGCTCAGACGTTCCTTGCCGGTGATCGAGAGCACGAACCGGTGGGAGCGATCCACCACCGCGACCCGCTCCGCCGCCGCGCGCTGCTCCCCGAAGGGATCGCCGTAATGCCACGCGACCGCGGCATCCGGTGACTCCGGCAGCCCCGCGACAGCCCCTGGAACCTGCAAGATCGGACTGGCAACCGAGGAGGACACGACTCCACCCTAGCGGCTCGCGGCGACAGGCCTCGGGCGCACGGCTCGGGAGCGGGACCCCGGACCGATGTCGCCCCCGGGACGCGCCGGTGGCGCATTTGGGCAGGTTTGAAACGCGAGCACCGCTTCCAGCAGGTCGTGGCAGGTGGCTTGACGGGTCGGGTGGCACAGTATGGCACCCAGGACCCGTCGACTCCCCTAGGCTCGTCGCATGGTGGAACGGGTTTTGGTGACACTCGACGGCGCGATCCGGGATCCGGACGCGCCGTTGTTGTATGCGGACGATATCGGTGCGTTGCGGGGCGACGGCATCTTCGAGACGGTGCTGGTGCGCGACGGTGTGCCGTGCGCGCTGGAAATGCATCTGGCGCGGCTACGGCGTTCGGCGGAGGCGCTGGATCTGCCCGCGCCGGACCTCGAGGCGTGGCGGTTCGCGATCGAGTTGGCCGCCGAGGAATGGGGCAAGGACCGCGAGGGCACCCTGCGGATGGTCCTGACCCGCGGACGTGACAGCGATCACGGCAGTGCTGGCGAACGTCCGGCGAACAAGACCGGCGATCTGGCCGGAGCCGAACCCGCCACCACCGGTTACGTTTTCGTGGTCGGGGTCCCCGCACGGGTGGAAAAGGCGCGCACCGAAGGCGTTTCGGTGATCACCCTCTCCAAGGGCATCTCCATCGACCTGGCGCAGAACGCGCCGTGGCTGCTGATGGGCGCGAAAACCCTGTCGTACGCGACGAATATGTCCGCGCTGCGCTTCGCCCAGCGGATGGGCGCCGACGACGTCATCTTCACCAGCACCGAGCACCGTGTCCTCGAGGGTCCGCGCTCGACCGTGGTCGTGCAGCGCGACAACCAGCTCATCACCCCGCCCGCCCGCAACGGCGTCCTGCCCGGCACCACCCAGCGGGCGCTGTTCACGCAGGCGGAGAAGGCCGGCTGGGAGTGCCGCTACGAACCGCTGTTCACGGCCGACCTGATCACCGCCGACGCCGTGTGGATGCTGTCCTCGATCACCCTGGCCGCGCGGGTCAATTCGCTGGACGGACTGCGCATGTCGCCGCCGGAGAACGCGGCCGAGATCGTCGAGATGGTGAACCGCGGCATCGCGCTCTCCGGGAGCCTCGCCGACTGGTAGTCCCGATCACGTTCCAGCAAATATCGGGCTGACTGTGGCGAGGCATACGTTGATCCGCGCCTCCCGACGCGTAGTCTCAGGTACTACGTCATGTCGTAGATCGGCAGGGAGGTCGGATGAGCGTCGTAGATCTGGCGCGCTGGCAGTTCGGAATTACCACCGTCTATCACTTCATCCTGGTGCCGCTCACCATCGGCCTCGCACCGCTCGTCGCGGGAATGCAGACCGCGTGGGTGATCACCGGTAAGGAGCACTGGCTCAGGCTCACAAAGTTTTTCGGCAAACTGTTTCTGATCAACTTCGCCCTCGGCGTCGCCACGGGCATCGTGCAGGAATTCCAGTTCGGCATGGGCTGGAGCGAATACTCCCGCTTCGTCGGCGACGTGTTCGGCGCCCCGCTGGCCATGGAGGCGCTGGTCGCCTTCTTCATGGAATCGACCTTCCTGGGCCTGTGGATCTTCGGCTGGACCCGGCTGCCGAAAAAGGTGCACCTGGCGTGCATCTGGCTGGTCGCCATCGGCACCAACGCCTCCGCCTACTTCATCATCGCCGCCAACTCGTTCATGCAGCACCCGGTCGGCGCGGAGTACAACCCGGAGACCGGCCGCGCCGAACTGCACAGCATCTGGGCGGTGCTCACCAACAACACCACCCTCGCAGCCTTCCCGCACGTCATCGCCGGAGCCTTCCTCACCGCGGGCACCTTCGTGGCGGGCATCGCCGGCTGGTGGATGGTGCGCAATGCCCGAAAGGCCAAGGCGGAAGGCGACGACGCGCTCCTCGAGGACGCCCGCACCATGTGGCGGCCGAGCGCGCGCATGGGCCTGTACGTCGTGCTCATCGCCGCGGTGGCGCTGATCTTCACCGGTGACATCCAGGGCAAGCTGATGTTCAAACAGCAGCCCATGAAGATGGCCTCGGCCGAATCGCTCTGCCACACCGAGACCGATCCGGACTTCTCGGTGCTGACCGTCGGCACCCACAACAACTGCGACAGCGTGGATCACCTCATCGAGGTGCCCTACGTGCTGCCGTGGCTGGCCACCGGCGAATTCACCGGCGTCACCCTGCAGGGCGTCAAGGACCTCCAGGTCGAGTACAACCAGAAGTACGGCGTCGGCGACTACCGGCCCAACCTGTTCGTCACCTACTGGTCCTTCCGCGCCATGATCACCTGGATGGCCGGCTCGATCCTGTTGGCGCTGGCCGGATTCTGGGTCACCCGCCGCGGCCGGGTCCCCGACCAGACCTGGTTCAGCTGGCTGTCGCTGATCGCGATCGCCACCCCGTTCCTGGGCAATATCTCCGGCTGGATCTTCACCGAGATGGGCCGCCAGCCCTGGGTCGTCGCACCCAACCCGACCGGCGACCAGCACATCCGGATGACGGTGCAGCAGGGCGTCTCCGGGGTCTCGGCGGGCACGATCCTCACCTCGCTGATCGTGTTCACCGCGCTCTACGGGCTGCTGGCCATCGGATGGTTCTATCTGATGCGCCGCTACGTGATCGCCGGACCCGAACAGGCATCCACCCCGGACACCCCGAAGCTGACCGGGGAGCCCGTCGAGAAGCTTTCCTTCGCCTACTAGGAGCCGAGGATGAGTCTCCCTGAATTCTGGTTTCTGCTGATCGCGGTGCTGTTCACCGGCTACTTCGTGCTGGAGGGCTTCGACTTCGGCGTCGGCATGCTGATGCCGATCATCGGGCGCGGCGACGAGAAGAAGAAGCGCACCGTGCTCAACACCATCGGACCGGTGTGGGACGGCAACGAGGTGTGGCTGCTCACCGGCGGCGGCGCCATGTTCGCCGCCTTCCCGGAGTGGTACGCCAGCCTGTTCTCCGGGTTCTACCTGGCGCTGCTGCTGATCCTGGTCGGGCTGATCGCGCGGGCCTGCGCCATCGAATGGCGCGGCAAGATCAACGACCCGCGCTGGCGCACCTGGTGCGACATCGGCATCGGCCTGGGCTCCTGGATCCCCGCGCTGGCCTGGGGTCTGGCCTTCGCCAACATCGTGCACGGGGTGAAGCTCAACGAGCGCAAGCAGATCGAGGGCAACTTCCTCGACCTGCTCAACCCGTACGCGCTGCTCGGCGGGCTCACCACGCTGCTGCTGTTCATGCTGCACGGCGCGCTGTTCATCGCCCTCAAGACCGGCAACGAGGTCCGCGACGACGCGCAACGCATCATCCGCGTGCTGTTCGTGCCCACCGCCGTCGTGGTGGCCGCCTTCGGCGTCTGGACCCAGCTCGCCCACGGGCACGGCTGGACCTGGATTCCGCTGGCGCTGGCCGTGATCGGACTGCTGATCGCGGGCTTCGCCGCGAGCCAGGGCCGCGACGGCTGGGCGTTCACCGGCACCGCGATCACCATCGCGGCCGCCACCGTGCTGCTGTTCGGGTCGCTGTTCCCGAATGTGCTGCCGTCCACCATCAACGACGCGTTCAGCCTCACCGTCGACGGCCGCGACGGCACCGTCGCCGCCTCCTCCACCCACTACACGCTGGTGGTGATGAGCTGGGTCGCGGTGGCCCTGGTCCCGGTCGTGCTGGTCTACCAGGCCTGGACGTACTGGGTGTTCCGCAAGCGGCTCACCATGGAACAGATCCCGGCCCCGATCGGGCTGCCCATGGAACCCGCGAAGAGCTGAACCCGGGGCGCGCCGCCCCCGCCGGAAGGGCTTGGGCGGCGCGTCTTTTCGCAGAGGAGATCGACCATGGCACGACCGGTGGACCCGCGGTTGTGGCGGTACGCCCGCTCCGCGCGCCGGTATCTCGGACTCAGCGTGGGACTCTCGCTGGTCACCACCGGATGCATCGTGATCGGGCCGCTCGCCCTGGCCCGGGTGCTCGCGGGGGTCGTCACCGAACCGGAACACCGCCGGATCGGGTCGTGGACGGTCGAATTGGCGGTGTTCGCGGCCGCCGTGCTGTGCCGGGTGGCCGCCACCTGGTGGCAGTCCCGGCTCGCGCACCGGGCCGGGGCGCAGGTCGTGGCCGAACTCGAGACCGCCGCCCTGGCGGCCGGGGCCCAGCTCCCGCCGCGCGAATTGGAGAGCCGCCGTACCGAACTCGCGGTCGTGGTCGGCTCCGGGCTCAGCGGGCTGCGCGCCTACCTCGCGGGATATCTGCCCGCTCTGATCCTGGCGGCCCTCGTGCCCCCGGTGGTGCTGGCCGTCATCGCCGTCCACGACTGGGTGTCCGGCGCGATCATCGCCGTCACGCTGCCGCTGATCCCGATCTTCATGATCCTCATCGGGCTGCTCACCCAGGGGAAGTCCGCGGACACCCTGGCCGCGACCACCCGGCTGTCGGATCAACTGCTGGACCTGTTCGCGGGCATGCCCACCCTGCGCGCCCTCGGGCGTGAGACCGCCGCTGCGCCGGCGTCGCAGGATGATCCGGCCCGCAGCATGGCCGGCCGCGTCCGCGAACTCGGCGACGCCCTGCACCGGCGCACCATGTCCGCGCTGCGCCTGGCCTTCCTGTCCTCGATGGTGCTGGAGATGCTCGCCACCCTGTGCGTGGCCCTGGTCGCCGTGTCCATCGGCATGCGGCTGGTCTTCGGCCATATGGGTCTCTACGCCGGGCTGCTCGCCCTGATCCTCGCCCCCGAGGTGTACCTTCCGCTGCGCGCCGTCGGCGAACGCTTCCACGCCGCCCAGGACGGAATGGCCGCGGCCGAACGGGCTTTCGCCGTGCTGGAACCCGACACCGACGCCGCGCCCGCCGCACCCGCCGGAACCGTGCATCGAAACCCGCTCGGCCACATCGAGATCCGGGACCTCGGCATCACCGCCCGTGACGGCAACGCGCCCGACGGCCTCACCGCCACCCTCCGGCCCGGCGAGGTCACCGTCCTCACCGGCCCCAACGGCTGCGGCAAATCGACCGCCCTGCAAGCCGTCCTGGGCCTCCTCGCCCCCGACACGGGCACGGTGACCGTCGACGGCACCCCCGTCCCCGAGCTGGACCCCGACGAATACTGGTCCGCCATCGCCTGGCTCCCGCAACGCCCGGTCCTGCTCCCCGGCACCCTGCGCGCCAACCTCGAACTCCTCGGGCCCCCGTCCGGGGACGACCGGATCGATGCCGCCTGCGCCGCCACCGGTTTCGACGCCGTCCTCGACACCCTCCCGGACCGCTGGGACACCGTCGTCGGCGCGGGCGGCGTCGGCCTGTCCCTCGGCCAGCGGCAGCGCCTGGCCCTGACCCGCACCCTCGCGGCGCCCCGCTCGATCCTGCTCCTCGACGAACCCACCGCCCACCTCGACGACGCCGCCGAGACCACGGTGCTCGCGGCCCTCACCGCGCGCGCCCGCGCCGGAGCCACCGTTGTCGTGGTCGCCCACCGGCCCTCGGTCCTCGCGGTCGCCGATCGCATCGTCGAAGTCCGCTCCACGGGAACGACACTCGACGACCCGGAGGCGAACGTCACCGGATCCGACCGGGAGGTGTCGACACGATGAGAGCGGTCATGGCCGACTTCCGGCGGATCCGGGAACTCCTCGAACTGTCGCGGGCGCGCATGGCGCTCTCGGTCGGCTGGGGCGTGCTCGCGCTCGGCAGCGGGCTCGGCCTGGCCGCGCTCGCGGCCTGGCTGATCGCCCGGGCCTGGCAGATGCCACCGGTCCTGGACCTGAGCCTCGCCGTGGTGACCGTTCGGGCCCTGGGCATCTCGCGAGGGCTGTGCCGGTACCTCGAGCGGCTCGCCACCCACGACGTCGCGCTGCGCGCCATGAGCACCGCACGAACCACCACCTATCGCACGCTGGCCGGCGCGAATATCTGGCGGCCGCGACGAACCGGCACGACCGGTGCCGCGAGCTCCGGAGCAGTGGATGTCGCGGGTCGCTCCGCCTCCATCGGTTCGCCCCGGACCGAAACCGAAGCCCGGCACGGGGATCCGACCCAGCTGCGCCGGGGCGAACTGCTCGGGCGAGTGATGAGCGATATCGACGACCTCGGAGCCGTGGTGGTGCGGGCGTTCGTGCCGATCGCGGTGGCGGTGATCCTGTCCCTGCTCGCGGTCGGACTGCTGGCGAGCATCTCGGTGCCCGCGGCGGTGATCCTGGCGGCGGCGCTGGCGGTGTCGGGAATCGTCGCGCCCTGGCTGTCGGCGCGGGCGGCCGCGGAAGCCGAACTGGCGGTGCGGGCCGACCGCACCGAGTTCACCGCCGAGGCGCTCACCGTGCTGGATCACGCACCCGAATTGCGGGTCGCGGGACGGCTTCCCGAAGCGGTCGGCGCGGCCACCGCGGCGGGGCGGCGCGCGGTCGCGGCGGAGGACCGGGCGGCGGTGCACGGCGCGTGGGCGGCGGCGGTGCTCCCGCTGTCCATCGGGGCCAGCGTGCTGGGGGCGCTGCTCATCGGGATCGTGTTGTACGGCGGCGGATCTCCGGTGCCGACCGCCGGATTCCAGACCGTCGCGCCCGGCGGCATCACGCCGATGGCGTTCACGGTGCTCGTGCTGGTGCCGCTGTCGGCCTTCGAGGCGGTCGCGGTGCTGCCCGCCGCCGCGCAGGCGCTCACCACCGGCCGCGCCGCCCTGCGCCGCCTCGACGAGCTGGAAGCCGGAGACCCGGCTCCTCGCGAATCCGGGACCGCCACACCGAAATTCCCGGCCCTGCCGCAGGGCCGCCGGATCGCGGTGATCGGGCCCAGTGGTGCGGGGAAGACGACCCTGCTCATGGCATGGGCGGGCCTGTTCGGCACACCAGAGCCCGGCGTCACCTTCTTCGCCGAGGACGCGCACCTCTTCGGCACCACCGTGCTGGAGAACCTGCGCGTGGCCCGCGGCGACATCACCGCCGCCGAGGCCGACGCCGCCCTGCGCGCGGTCGGGGCGGGGGAGTGGCTGGACGCACTGCCCGACGGAGTCGAGACCGATCTCGTCGGCGGGGCCGCCGCGGTCTCGGGCGGCCAGCGCCGCCGGATCCTGCTGGCCCGCGCCCTGCTCGCACCCGCGCGGGTCCTGCTGCTCGACGAGCCCACCGAACATCTGGAGGCGGAGGCCGGGGCCGACCTGCTGCGCCGCCTCCTGGACGAATCGAGCGGTCTGGTGGATCGCGACCGCACGGTGGTGGTCGTCACCCATCAGCTGCCCCCGGACGCCAAGGCCGACACCATCGTTCGCGTCGAACCCGGAGGGGCGATCGACAGCGGTCCCCGTATTCCCGAAACCGCCGTCTGACCTGCCTTTTCGCAGTCCGCGAAAATACGTTGCCGTGGGTGCCGGATCCGACTAATTTCGTCGGTACACAGGAAGGAGGTGGTTCGAGAATGATTTCTAGGACGCGTGAGGTGGCTGCCAGCTAGGCGCTACCGCTGCAATCGGATTCCGATCGCGCGAGCCCTCGCGAATCCACGGCAGTCACCCGGCCCCCGAGTTACGGTCCGTCCGACCGGACTTGCGTGAAGAACGTTGCATCCTTCCGCGAGTACAACTCGGGGGCCGTACCTATTCCGCCTCCCCGAGACTTCAGCGGGCGGCTGAGAGCCGTTGGCCCCGGCATTCCGTGCCTGCGCTGGGTGCCGAAACAATTTTTGGGGGTACCCCAGGAGGTACCCCCATCGCAACGAAATCAGTTGTCTCGCGCCGAACGGCAGTTTCAGCCGATGTAGCGCTTGAGGCGGGCCGAGAGCCGCGGCTCCAGTGCGCCGTCGGCCGCGATGCGCTCCTCGACGTAGCCCAGGTCGCCGCCCTCGACGATGCCGTAGAGCCGCTTCGCGCCGCCCACCACGATGCCGGACTGGCTGCGGATCACCACGTCGGTGGCCAGCTCCCAGGACGACTGGGTCAGGGCCTGGCCGTAGAACAGCTCGACGATGCCGGTCGAGTGCGTGAGCAGCAGCTCCAGCACCTCGTCGTCGCCGTCGATGCCGACCCGCCAGAAACCGCTCTCACGCAGGTCCGGGCCGTCGTACTCGCCCTCCGCGGTCAGCTTCCAGGACCGGGCTTCCCAGGTCAGGTAGTCGCCGCCGTCGTGGGCGACGATGATCTGCTGACCGAAGCGGTAGTCGCCGGTCTCGGGATCGTTGCCCTCGCCCTCACCGCGCCACACGCCGACCAATGGCAGCAGCGCGAGCATGGACGAGCTCAGATCGGGGCCCAGCCGCAGATTCGCGGTGTCCACGGGCAGCGGCAGATCGGGGAGCGCCGGAACGTTCAGCCCCCCGGTCGACTTGGCCCGCTCGACCGCCTCCGCGACCGCCTGGTCGCCGCTGCGGCGCGAACCGGCGGCGTCATCGGACGCCGAGCCGTTGGCCACTCCGTTTTCGGTGTTCTCCTGGGCCGGATCTGTCACGACTCGGTGAACAGCCGGTAGAGGACGTACAGACCGAACCAGGCGATCAGCACGGACACGAGTACCAGCAGAATTTCGAAGGTAAGCACCACGTCTCGGAGTCTAATCGCACCGCCGCGATCCGGTGAAAACGACCCCGGGAAAATCGCGCCGACAGACGAGAACGGCCCCGGGATCATGAATCCCGGGGCCGTTCTTGATGTTTCGCTTACTTGGCGACGGTGACGTCCACGTTGTGGATGCCGTTGCCCTCCGGCGACACCTCGCTGGTGCCGTTGCCGGACGCCGACAGCGCGCGGAGCGTCCACGTGCCCGGTGCCGCGAAGAAGCGGAAGTCGCCGGTGCCCGAGGCCACGACCTCGGCGGTGAAGTCGCCGTTGCCGTCCAGCAGGCGGACGAACGCGCCACCGACGGTCTGGCCGTCAGCGGTCAGGACGCGGCCGGTGATGACCGTCTCCTTCTCGACGTCGACGCCGGCCGGGATGGCCTGTCCCTGGGTAGGTGCTGCACACATATTGATTACGCTCCCAACTCGATCGGTACACCGACGAGGGAACCGTATTCGGTCCAGGACCCGTCGTAGTTCTTGACGTTCTGGTGGCCAAGCAGCTCCTGCAGCACGAACCAGGTGTGCGAGGAACGCTCACCGATGCGGCAGTAGGCGATGGTCAGCTTGTCGCCGTCCAGCCCGGCCTCCTTGTAGATCTCCGCCAGCTCGGCGTCGCTCTTGAAGGTGCCGTCCTCGTTCGCGGCCTTGGACCACGGCACGTTGATGGCGGTCGGGATGTGGCCCGGACGCTGCGACTGCTCCTGCGGCAGGTGCGCCGGAGCCAGGATCTTGCCCGAGAACTCGTCGGGGGAGCGCACGTCGACCAGGTTCTTCGCGCCGATGGCCTCGACGACCTCGTCGCGGAAGGCGCGGATCGACAGGTCCTGCGCGGCGGCCTTGTAATCGGTGGCAGGGCGCACCTTGACGTCCTTGACCAGCGGGCGGCCGTCCAGCTCCCACTTCTTGCGGCCACCGTCGAGCAGCTTCACGTCCTGGTGGCCGTAGAGCTTGAAATACCAGTAGGCGTAGGCGGCGAACCAGTTGTTGTTGCCGCCGTACAGCACCACGGTGTCGTCGTTGGAGATACCGCGCTCGGACAGCAGCGCGGAGAACTGCTCCTGGTTCACGAAGTCGCGGCGGACCTGGTCCTGCAGGTCCTTCTTCCAGTCGAGACGCACGGCGCCCTCGATGTGCCCCAGGTCGTAGGCCGAGGTGTCCTCGTCCACCTCGACCAGGACGACGCCCGGGGTGTTCAGGTTCTCTTCGACCCAGTCTGCGGAGACCAGGACATCGGAGCGAGCCATGTTGTTCCTTTCGGTGCGGTGCCGTGTTCAGGCGTTGCGTTCGTGTGGCTGAGTAATAGGAATGGTCAGGGGCGGAGTCGGGCGACCAGCGGATAGATCTGGCAACCCAGGCAGATGCCGAACGCCGCGTTCAGGAAGGCCGCGAACAGCGCGAATCCGGCGAAGATCGAGCCCACCACCGTGCTGCCGGCGGCGAAGCCGATCACGCCCAGCACCGCGAAGATCAGACCCACCAGCTGTGCGAACCGCAGCGGGGCAACGGGTTCCAGCTCGGTCGGCGCGCCGTTGCGCGGCGCGACCAGAGCGGCGTAGATCCGGCCGTACGGGCTGCGCTTGGGGCCGGTGGCCGCACCCAGGCCGAAGACCACGGCCTGCACGGCCAGCAGTACGGCGGCCGCGGGGACCGAGACGGAAGCGAGAATCAGGACGAGGGCGAGCACCGCGGTGGTGATCCAGGCCGCGAACCGGGGACCCCGGACGTCGACCTGCTCTACGGGCGGTGCGCTCGTAATGGTGTTCGACATGGAAGGAAGTACTCCTGCGCTCGAGGATGTATTGGCCAGATCGCCGGAGGATCGACATGATCTCTCAACAGCGGGGGATACAACCGGTCGGCGACAGAGTTATAGAAAGGCCGACCGGCTAGCGGCACAGGCAGCAACAACCACCGAGCCGGCACAGGTCTACCGTGCGGCGTCGGGTGAGCATCAGCTCGCGGTTGGATTGCACGAGAGGGAGTTTACCCAATTTTCGGGGGAAATTGGACCCGGGGTCCGTAATGCTGGTCACTCATCGGTCGCGGCGACCGTCAAAGAGGCCATTGACGTGCGCAGATCCGCGGCCTTCGGAACGCCGGAGATCCGGAAGCGTTCCAATCCTCGAGAATCCAATCCGAAAGTGGTCGGCAGCGAGAGCACGTTCAGCTCCCGGGCGAGCTCCGCGAACTCGTCGATGTCCACCTCCAGATCCAGCGGCGGCAGCTCGGCGTCGGCCAGTTCGGTCACCACGCCCGCGACCACGCGCCGCACCGCCGCGCACGGGCCGCACCAGTCGGCGGAGAAGTGCAGGACGGTCGGGCGGCCCGGGATCACCCCGGCCGCGGCCAGCAGGGCGGCCCGGTTGGATTCCGGCTCGTGGGGCTGTGGCGCGGCGGCGCGCTCGCGCACCCGGCCCTCGTTGCGGCGCAGCAGCAGGCCCACGGCGATCGCCGCGACCAGCATGACCGCCAGGATTCCGAGGGCGATCATTTCTGTAGCCGATCCAGGTCGACGGTCACGGCGCGACCGGTGCCCTCCACCACGATCTGCCCGGCATTGGCCTCCACCGAGGTGGGCGCGATGCCGAACGGCATATTGCGGGTGTCGATGGTGTGGGTGAAGCGGGCCAGGATGGCGGGCTTGTCCTGTTCGGAGATCACGGTCCGATCCTGTTCGGGCAGCACCGAATCGGAGTCGGACTGCAGATCGCGCCCGGCGATCGATATCGCGGTGATGCGTACCTCGGCGCCCTCGAGTTTCAGTTCGGCCAGCACGTGGACCTTCTTCTTGGTGACCTTCTGCGTGGCGTCCGCACGCGAATCGGTGACCGCGACGGTGTCGGCGTTCGGGCCGATCGGCACGGTGCCCTCCAGGATGATGATGCCCGTGGTGCTGGGACCGGTGCCCGCGGCATTGCCGGAGCCGTCGGACTTGTCGGTGGGCGGACCGAAGACCTGGAGGTCCGGAATCTTGAACAGCCGACCGAGCTCATTGGGTTCGATGCGCATGCGCGCCTGCACCTCGTCGACCGGGACCTGCGCCACCTCGCCGTCGATCAGCTGACGCATGGGCAGGCGGACGCCCTTCAGATTGGCCTCGACCATGATCTTGCCGGGGATGTCGGGGCGCATGGCCCGGGCGCGGATGTCCATATTGATGTACTCACCGTCCAGCGACTGGACCACGAACGGGTGGCGCAGCGACTCGTGGAAGGTGATCTCCGGATCGGCGCTCAGATCCGAACCGGTCCGCAGCAGCCGCGAGACGCGGTACTCGGAGTAGGCCGCGACCCCGAAATCGAGCAGCACGACCAGCCCTGCCAGGCAGAGCAATCCGATGAGCAGCCTCCGGAAACGCATAGCTGCACACTAATAGGGGGCCGTCGCCGATCCGCTTCGGATCCACCTACGGGAGTCCGCTCGCGACTGGGCGGACGCTGGTGATTCGCGCCGTCAACCCGCCCGTGGCGGCAGCGGAGGGCAAATACGAGACACCACAGGCTAATGTAGGCAGCGATTACCTGTGATGACCTGCATGGGGTAGTGGCCGACAGCGCGGTAGCCACACACATGCCAGATGGGATGGAGGGCCCCCATGGAGCTGCTCCTGCTGACCTCCGACCCCAACCCCGAGGCGGTGCTGCCGTCGCTGGCGTTGCTGCCGCATCACGTGCGGCCCGCTCCGACGGAGGTGGCGTCCCTGCTCGAGGCGGGATCCGCCGACGTGGCGCTGGTGGACGCGCGCACCGACCTGGCCGCCGCGCGCGGCCTGTGTCGTTTGCTGGGGAGCACCGGCTCGTCGGTGCCGGTGGTGGCCGTGCTGACCGAGGGCGGTCTGGTCGCGGTGAACGCCGACTGGGGCCTGGACGACATCCTGCTGCCCGGTACCGGGCCCGCCGAACTGGACGCCCGGCTGCGACTCCTGGTGGCGCGCAACGGCGGCGTGGCCAGCCCGGAGAACACCGGCAAGATCACCCTCGGTGAGCTGGTCATCGACGAGGGCACCTACACCGCGCGACTGCGCGGGCGCCCGCTGGACCTGACCTACAAGGAGTTCGAGCTCCTCAAGTACCTGGCGCAGCACGCCGGCCGGGTGTTCACCCGCGCGCAGCTGCTCCAGGAGGTCTGGGGCTACGACTTCTTCGGCGGCACCCGCACCGTGGACGTGCACGTGCGGCGACTGCGCGCCAAGCTCGGCAGCGAGTACGAGTCGCTGATCGGCACCGTGCGCAATGTCGGATACAAGGCGGTGCGCCCGGCGCGCACCCCGGGCAAGGGCGACGCGGTCACCTTCCCCGACTCCGACGGCACCGACGACTCCGAACTGACCTCGGCGAACGGCGCGATCTGATGACCTCCTGGACCGACCGGCTCGATGCCGAGACGGCCGGGCAGGTACGGGCGCTGCTGGAGCGCGCCACCGCGGCCGACGGCGTGGCTCCGGTGTCGGAGCAGGCGGTGCTCTCGCTGGCCGGAACTGATTCGCCCGCAAGACATCTGGTGGACATCCGGGACGGTGCGGTCGTGGGGTACGCGAACCTCGTGCCCGCGCACGACGAGCACCCGGCGATGGCGGAGGTGGCGGTCGATCCGTCGGCCCGCGGCCGCGGTATCGGCGCAGGTCTGGTGGCTGCCGCGCTGGCGGCCGGGGGTCCCGGCGCGCGGGTGTGGGCGCACGGTGACCTGCCGCCCGCGCGGGCGGTGGCGGCCCGACTGGGCTTGTCCGTTTCGCGTGAATTGTGGCAAATGCGAAGAGAGCTGGCTAACTCGGAGCTACCCGAGCTGGCGGTACCCGCCGAGCTCGAACTGCGCACCTACGCCGGGCCTTCCGACGACGCCGAACTGCTCCGCGTGAACGCCTCGGCCTTCTCCTGGCATCCCGAACAGGGCGGCTGGACCCAGCGCGATATCGACGCCCGCCGCGCCGAATCCTGGTTCGACCCGAAGGGTCTGTTCATCGCCGTGGATCCGGCCCACCCGGACCGCATCCTCGGATTCCACTGGACCAAGGTGCATTCCGACGAGACGCCGCCCATCGGCGAGGTCTACGTGGTCGGCATCGATCCCGACGCGCAGGGTCGCGGCCTCGGCCGGCTGCTCACGCTGGCGGGTCTGCACTATCTGAAGGACCGCGGCCTGGACGCCGTGCTGCTCTACACCGAGGGCGACAACACTGCGGCCGTGCACACCTACACCCGGCTCGGATTCACTCGATTCCACATCGACGTCGCCTACTCCAGCGTGTCGTAAATTACGCTCGGCAACGGTGCGGCTAATGTCACACGTGGTGCGCCGCAATCAGGGTGGGTTGTTCATCTGTCGTTCACCTGCCCTGGTCCAACTGTCTACCAGCCGCCCTTACGTTGCAAGTGGGCCGCAGACCGCTGCCCGGTGCGCTAGTTCGCAGCGAACAGCCGCCAAACGCGCCCGTCCGACCGTTGAGGGGTTGGACGTGCAAGTGATTCCCCCGGAGGAATTGGTGAATCTCAAGCGCAGCAGCGCCCTGCTCGGTGTGTTGGCCGCGGCCGGCGCCCTGACCCTGTCGGCTTGTGGCAGTGACAACAACGCCACCGGCGGCGGCGCCAAGATCGATGTCGCCTGTGGCGGCAAGACCTCGCTGAAGGCCAGTGGTTCCACCGCGCAGAAGAACGCGATGGACCGCTTCGTCGCCGCGTACCAGACCAACTGCTCGGGCGCCAAGCTCGACTACACCGGTTCGGGCTCGGGCGCCGGCGTCAACGAGTTCATCGGCAACCAGACCGATTTCGCGGGCTCCGACTCGCCGCTGAACGCCGAGAAGGGCGAGACCGACAAGGCCGCCGCTCGTTGCGCCAGCCCCGCCTGGAACCTGCCGGCCGTCTTCGGCCCGATCTCGGTGGCCTACAACCTGCCCGGCATCGAGGACCTGGTCCTGGACCCGCCGACCATCGCCAAGATCTTCTCCGGTGACATCACCGCGTGGAACGACCAGGCGATCCGGGCCCTGAACACCAACAAGGCCGACAAGCTGCCGTCGGACAAGATCGGCGTGATCTTCCGCTCCGACGAGTCGGGCACCACCGACAACTTCCAGAAGTACCTGACCACCGCCGGTGGCTACACCAAGGGCGCCGGCAAGGCGTTCAACGGTGGCGTCGGCGAGGGCGCCAAGGGCTCTGACGGCACCTCGGCCGCGGTCGCGAACACCAAGTTCACCATCACCTACACCGAGTGGTCCTTCGCCAAGGCGCAGAAGCTGTCCTCGGTGCGCGTGCTGACCACCGCCACCTCCAACGACCCGAAGCCGGTCGAGCTGACCGCCGAGTCCGCGGGCAAGGCCGTCGACGCCGCCAAGATCAAGGGTGACGGCAACGACCTGGTGCTGGACAACAGCTCGATCTACAAGCCCACCGCCGCGGGCGCGTACCCGATCATGCTGGCCACCTACGAGATCGTCTGCTCGAAGTACAGCGACGCCGACACCGCCAAGGCCGTCAAGGCGTTCCTGACCTCCGCGGTCGGCAACGGCCAGACCGGTCTCGCCGAGGCCGGCTACGTGCCGCTGCCGGACGCGTTCAAGACCAAGCTCACCACCGCGATCAACGCCATCTCCTGATCGCCTGATCGAAACACGATGACCGTGCACGACGACATTGCATCCGCGGGTCTGTCCGTTTCGACCGACCCGCGGGAAGACCGTGCCCAACTGCCGGGGGATACTGCGCTCATGCCGACCGAACCCAGCACCACCCCGGCCGCGGGGCGCGCACCCAAGAAGTTCGGCGCGGAGTTCGCTTTCCGCTCGGCGGCCACGGCCGCCGGCGGGATCATCGTCGCCGCCATCGCCCTGATCGCCCTGTTCCTGCTGATCCGGGCGTGGCCCTCGATCATGGCGAACAAGGCGAACTTCTTCACCACCACCGAGTTCAACGTCAAGGACGAGAACAACCTGCGGTTCGGCATCAAGGACCTGTTCATGGTCACGGTGCTGAGTTCGCTGTTCGCCCTTGCCATCGCGGTGCCGATCGGGGTGGGGATCGCGCTGTTCCTGACGCAGTATTCGCCGAAGGCGCTGGCGCGTCCGTTCTCGGTCATCGTGGATCTGCTGGCCGCGGTGCCGTCGATCGTGTTCGGTCTCTGGGGATTCCTGGTCGTGGCCCCCAAGCTGGGGCCCTTCCAGGACTTCCTGAACAAGCACCTGAGCTGGTTGTTCCTCTTCTCCGACGGCAATGTCAGCATTGCCGGCGGCGGCACCATCTTCACCGCGGGCGTGGTGCTCGCGGTGATGATCCTGCCGATCATCACCTCGGTCTCCCGGGAGGTGTTCGGCCTGACCCCGCGCTCGCACATCGAGGCGGCGCAGGCGCTGGGCGCCACCAAGTGGGAGGTCGTGCGCCTCACCGTGCTGCCCTTCGGCCGCTCCGGCGTGATCGCCGGTTCCATGCTGGGCCTGGGCCGCGCGCTCGGTGAGACCATCGCGGTCCTCATCGTGCTGCGCACCTCGACCAAGGCGGGCAGCTGGTCGCTGTTCGACGGCGGCTACACCTTCGCCTCGAAGATCGCCTCCGCGGCTTCGGAATTCAGCTCGAAGCTGCCGACCGGTGCCTACATCGCCGCCGGTTTCGTGTTGTTCGCACTGACGTTCGTCGTCAACGCACTGGCTCGGCTCGCCGCCGGCGGGAAGGTCAACGGATGACCACCACACTCGACAAGCCGATCAAGGCGCCGACCTTCCGGCACGTCAGCCCCGTTCGCCGGATCAAGAACAACGTCGCCACCGGCCTGGTCTGGCTGTGCTTCGGCCTCGCGCTGGTGCCGCTGCTGTGGGTGCTGATCGTGGTGCTGCAGAAGGGCGGGGCCATCGTGGCCTCGCTCGGCTGGTGGACCAAGTCGCAGAACGGCGTCCTGCCCGACCAGCGCACCGGCGGTGTCTATCACGCCATCTACGGCACCATCGTGCAGTCCGGCATCGCCGCGGTGATCGCGGTGCCGCTGGGCATCATGGCCGCGGTCTACCTGGTCGAGTACGGCCGGGGCTGGCTGGCCAAGACCACCACCTTCATGGTCGACATCCTCGCGGGTGTGCCCTCGATCGTGGCCGCGCTCTTCATCTTCGCGCTGTGGATCGCCACCTTCGGCAACCCGCAGAGCGCCTTCGCGGTGTCGCTGGCCCTGGTGCTGCTGATGCTGCCGGTGGTGGTGCGCAGCACCGAGGAAATGCTCAAGCTGGTTCCGGACGAACTGCGTGAGGCGTCCTACGCGCTCGGTATCCCGAAGTGGAAAACCATTGTGCGGATCGTCATTCCGACCGCCGCGCCCGGCATGATCTCCGGCATGCTGCTGGCCGTCGCCCGTGTCATGGGTGAGACCGCGCCGGTGCTGGTGCTGGTGGGTTACTCGAAGGCGATCAACTTCGATGTCTTCAACGGCAATATGGCCTCGCTTCCGCTGCTGATGTACCAGGAGCTGTCGAACCCCGAGCCCGCAGGCCGCGAGCGCATCTGGGGTGCCGCGCTGACCCTGATCCTGATCATCGCGCTGCTGTACCTCGCCGCCGCCGCGGTCAACAAGCTGCTCACGCGGAACCGATAGAAGGAAAGACTGATGGCCAAGCGAATTGACGTCAAAGACCTCAATATCTACTACGGCAAGTTCCACGCGGTCGCCAATGTCGGGCTGACGGTGCTGCCGCGCAGCGTGACCGCCTTCATCGGTCCGTCCGGTTGTGGCAAGTCGACCGTGCTGCGCGCGCTCAACCGCATGCACGAGGTGACCCCGGAGGCCCGCGTCGAGGGCGCGGTGCTGCTCGACGGCGAGGACATCTACGGCGCCACCGTCGACCCGGTCGGCGTGCGCCGCACCATCGGCATGGTGTTCCAGCGGCCGAACCCGTTCCCCACCATGTCGATTCGCGACAATGTGGTGGCCGGTCTGAAGCTGCAGGGCGTGCGCAACAAGGCCCGGCTGGACGAGGTGGCCGAGCAGTCGCTGCGCGGCGCCAACCTCTGGAACGAGGTCAAGGATCGCCTGGACAAGCCGGGCGGCGGCCTCTCCGGTGGTCAGCAGCAGCGTCTGTGCATCGCCCGCGCCATCGCGGTGTCGCCGGACGTGCTGCTCATGGACGAGCCGTGTTCGGCCCTGGACCCCATCTCCACGCTCGCGATCGAGGATCTGATCACCGAGCTGAAGAAGGAGTACACCATCGTCATCGTCACCCACAACATGCAGCAGGCCGCGCGTGTGAGTGACCAGACCGCCTTCTTCAACCTGGAGGCGCAGGGCAAGCCGGGCAAGCTCATCGAGATCGACGAGACCGAGAAGATCTTCTCGAACCCGTCGCAGAAGCAGACCGAGGACTACATCTCGGGTCGCTTCGGATAACCCCACAGACCCTCCGGCGTCTTACGGCCCCTGCCCTTGCGGCAGGGGTCGTTTTCTATGCCCTGGGCGGTTGTGTGCAACCGTTGGTAACAGTTAGTCTGACGCCGTTGGTAAACCGATTGGTTTAGTACAAGGAGGTGTCGGATGACCGTCTCAACGGCGAGCCCGAAATCCGGACGGGCCGCGGCGGACCTGCCGCAACGGGCGAAGATCGCGGCGCTGGTCGCCATCTGTCTCGCGGAACTGCTCGTGGTCCTGGACAACACGCTGGTCAATGTGGCCCTGCCGTCCATGGCCGTGGAGTTGCGGGCCGATATGAGCGGCCTGCAGTGGATCGTGGACGCGTTCACCCTGGCCTTCTCCGGCCTGCTGCTCGCCATGGGACACCTGGGCGACCGCTACGGGCGACGGCTGTTCATGATCATCGGACTGGGCGGCGTCGCGGCCATGTCCGCGGCGGGCGCGCTGTCCTCGGGCCTCGGCCAGGTCATCGCGGCCCGCGCCGGCATGGGCGTGTTCGCGGCCGTGGTCTTCCCGGCCACCCTGGCCCTGCTCACCAATATCTTCACCAAGTCCCGCGAACGCGCCGCCGCCATCGCGGTGTGGACGGCCATGGCCGGGATCGCCATCGCCATCGGGCCGACCGTGGGCGGCTGGCTGCTCGAGTACTTCTCCTGGCACTCGGTGTTCTGGATCAATGTCCCGGTGGCGCTGGTGGCCATCGGCGCGGTGCTGGCCACCGTGCCGGAATCCCGTGCACCGCACGCGGATCGGCTGGACCGGGTCGGCATCCTGCTCTCCCTGGCCGGGGTGACCGCGCTGGTGTGGTCCATCATCGAGGCCCCCAAGCACGGCTGGTTCGCCACCGAAAGCCTGGCGGGCTACCTGCTCTCGGCCGCGCTGCTGGCCGCGTTCGTGGCCTGGGAACTACGCGTGCCCGCGCCCGTGCTGAACATGCGCCTGTTCCGCAACCGCCGCTTCGCGCTGCCGTCGCTGGCCATCACCGTGTCCTACTTCTCGGCGTTCGGCTTCCTGTTCCTGATCACCCAGTACTTCCAGGGCGTGAAGGAGTTGTCGCCGCTCGAATTCGGCATCCACTCACTGCCTTTCGCGGTGGCGGTCGGCTTCGGCGCGCCCATCGCGACCCTGCTGGCGCAGCGGCTGGGCACCACGGCCATGGTGGTGTCGGGGCTGCTGATCCTGGCGGTGGCCATGTACATCGCGGGCCGGACCACCGTCGACACCCCGTATCTGGGACCGGTGGTGGTGTCCATGATCCTGATGGGCCTGGGATTCGCGGTGGTTCAGGGTCCGGCGACCGAATCCATCATGGGCGCGGTGCCTGTGGAGGAAGCCGGTGCGGGCTCGGCGGTCAACGACACCACGCGGGAGGTGGGCGGAGCGCTCGGCGTGGCCCTGCTGGGGTCGATCATGTCCTCGGTGTACGCAGACCGGATCGGCGGCCGAATCGCGGCGATTCCCGCGCAGATCATGAATCCGCAGCAGAAGGAGCTGGCGGGCAATACGCCGATCAGCATCCTGGAGATCGTGAAGGCCCCGGTGAATCCGCTTGTCGCACCGGCGAAAGCGGATCTGATTCACGCCATGAAGGTCGCGGCCATGCAGGGCGCCGAGGCCGCGTCGTACGTCGCGGTCGGCACCCTGGTCGTGTGCGCGGTCATCGTCGCCGCGACCTTGCCCTGGCGTCCCGAACGGGGCCGTTCGGTCCTGATGGGCTGGCGTGAATCCGACGAGGACTAGATCGATTCCTTCTCGGAATCCGGGTCGGGCGGCAGCACGCCGGTGACGAGGAAGACGACGCGGCGGCCGATCTCCACGGCGTGGTCTGCGAAGCGCTCGTAGTAGCGACCCAGCAGCGCCACGTCCACGGCCGCCGCGACGCCGAACTGCCAGTCGCGGTCCATGATCAGCGTGAACAGGTGCTTGCGCAGGTCGTCCATCGCCTCGTCGTCGTCGGTGAGCTTGGCGGCCCGCTCGGGATCGCGGGTCTCCAGCACCTCCTTGGCGGTGGCGCCCATCTTGACCGCGACGCGACCCATCTCGGCGAAGTAGCTGTTCACGGCCTCCGGTACGGCGTGTGCCGGGAAGCGCCGCCGGGTCATCTTGGCGACGTGCAGGGACAGCACGCCCATCCGGTTCACGTCGGAGACGATCTGGATGGCGCTGACGACCTGCCGCAAATCACCGGCGACCGGGGCCTGCAGCGCGAGCAGCGCGAAGGCCTTCTCCTCGGCCAGGGTGATCATCTCGGCGATCCGGTCGTACTCGCTGATCACCTGCTCCGCGAGCTCGAGATCGGCGGTGAGCAGGGACTCGGTGGCCCGCTCCATCGCCGATCCGGCGAGCCCGGCCATGCCGCCGAGCAGATCGGCGAGCTCGGCCATTTGTTCGTTGTAGATGACACGCATGAGTCAGACATTAGTGCGCGACCTTGACCAAGTCACCAACGGTGGGTTAAACGTAGGTTCCGGTCGGTTCCGGCAAAGTCGCCGCAGCTCCGACGGGTCCGGGGGCCGACCTACTTGCAGAGGTCGTCGGCGGCGTTCACATGCTCGAGATCGGAGGGCAGTGTGACCGGAGCCGCACTGGGCCCGCCCGCGTCGCTCGGCGTGTCGGGCAAGGTCTGCCCGAAGGTGGTCGGGGTTTTCACGGTGCCCGAGAAATCGGACCCCACCACGACCTCGACGATGCTGCCCAGCCCGCTCGCCGGTTCCAGGATCGCGCCCGGAATCGCGCTGGCCACGGTTCCGGCGTCGGCCTCGTGTCCGCTGGAGTAGCGGACCTTGGTCTTGGCGGAGACGCCGTCGGCGTAGTTGCCGGTGCTGTAGATCTGGAAGCCCTGCGCGGCCAGCTTGGTCGCGGTGGTGCCCGCGATGCCGCCCTGGCCGGAACCGTTGGACACCTGCACCGAGACCGTCTGCGGATCCACCGCGGCCGGTTTGGGTTTCGCGACGGGCACGCCGGCGGGGGCCGCCGGGGGCTCGGACTTCTTCTCACCGGGCAGCGGCTGGTCGTCGATGACCGCGCGGAAGATGGCCTTGATGTCCGACTCGCGCGGGATCTCGTTGCCGTACGAGGTGGTGCCCGCGGTCGGGACGGTCAGGAAGGTGATGCTCCCGGCCTGCATCTTCTGCATGGAACGGCCCAGCGTGAGCAGGTCCTTGGTGGTGACGCTGTCCATGAAGGAGTGCTTGGCGAAGGCGTTGATGAACCCGTCGAGCTTGGTCGGGTCGAACAGCACCTTGCTGGACAACGCGCTGCGCAGCAGGGACGACAGGAAGCGCTGCTGCCGGTTGATCCGGTCGTAATCGCTGCGTTCCTCGCCGTACACGTGGCGGGCGCGCACGTAGTCCAGGGCGGTGGAGCCGTTGACCGTCTGCTTGCCCGGGGTGGTGAGGACGGTGCCGAGGACCTCGTCGACCAGTGGTTTGGTGGTGCACACCTCGACGCCGCCGACCACGTCGACCATGGACTCGAACCCGGCGAAGTCGATGCCGACGAAGTGGTTGATCTTCAGGCCCGACATCTTGGTGATCACCTTGGTCAGGCACTTCGGCCCGCCCAGCGCGTAGGTGGCATTGAGCTTGTCGCCGTCGGCGGCCGGGAACTTCTGGCTGGAGTAGGTGGCCTTCTCGTTGTCCCAGCCCTCGCAGATCGGACGGGAGACGTCCAGGTCGCGGGGGAAGGACACCGCGACCACGCGGGACCGGTTGGCCGGGATGTTGACCAGCATGACGGTGTCGGAGCGCGCGCCCTCGGCGTCGTCCACGCTGCCCGCGCCGAGTGTGCTGTTGGTGCCCGCCCGGGTGTCGGTGCCCACGATCAGGAAGTTCTCGTCGCCGTTCTGCCCGTCGGCGTCGACGACGTCGGCGCTGTTCGGGTCGAGCGCGACGACCTGCTGGAAGTTGCCGTCCTTGGCGCGCAGATAACTCCAGCCGCCCGCGGTCACCAGCAGTGCGAGCACCGCGAACATCGCGGTGGCGCCGCGGGCCACCAGGCCGGCGCGGCGGCTGCGGCGGCGTCGGGTGCTCGACACCCATTTGGCCGGCGCGGAACCCACGGAGGCGGGCAACGCGGTGGTCGGGTAGTCGGCGGGCGAGGCGACCCGGCGGCCCAGCAGGGCGCGGGCCCGTGCGGCCGTGCTCGGGGGCGCGGCGGGGATGGCCTCGGTGACCGGGGGTAGTTCGTCGGTGACCAGATCGGCGGTCGGGTCGGCGCGGCGGACGGTCCGGCCCCCGGTGCCCGGTGCGGCCGCCACCCGGCGGAGGTGGCTGTCGTCGCGTACGGTGCGCTGCGAACCCGTGCCGGGCTGGTTTCCGGCGGGCGGAGGCTGGGCGCCGGGCGCGGGCGGGGGAACGGCGGGCCGGGCGCCGGCGGCCGGTGCGGCGTCCGGCGGGGGCACGGGAGCCGGAGCGGCAGGTTCTCGGTCGGCCGTGCCGTTGGTGGCCGCCGGTGCGTTCTGCTTGCCCGCGTCGGGGCGGGGACGGCGGCGCGTCTGGCGCTCGCTGTCCACCCGTTCGACCAGGTCCTGCACGGAGATGGGGGCGGCGGCGGAGTCGGCGTCGTCGGTGTGCCGGGAGCGGCGGCCCGCGCGCGACAGATCGTCCCCGTCCTCGGAGTAGCGCTCCCAGGGGGCGCGACCTCCGGGCCGTGGCGTACGCCCGTACCGATCGTCACCCACCAACGAACCTCACTTTGCTCTTGATGCCGAGGGCCATGATAACGATTTCGCCACGGTGAACCACTCGAACATGTGTCCACCCAGGTAGATCCGTTTTTTCTGATTTGCCGGAATGCTTCGACCGCTGGGACGAACGTTCCGCAAAGTGTGCCAGGGCCGCGGCCCCGCACCCGGGAGCTGGGCCGGACATTGACCGGATCGTGCCGGATCACCGGCAGCGACAGGCGGATGAACCAGGGGGGCGCTAGCCGCCGGAGTGCATGACGTCGGCGGCGGTCGGGACGGTCGCGTCCTCCGGATCGTCGAGCCAGCCGTCGGGCAGCGCGACCTTCGTCTGCGGGGAGCCCTGCCGTCCGCGTGGTCCGAGCGCGTCCTCCGGGAACGGCACGTCCGGATCCAGCTGCCCGACCAGATCGCCGATCTGGGCCAGGCTGGTCACGGTGGCGAACTGCCGTCGTAGCGCCGAGCCGACCGGGAAGCCCATCAGGTACCAGGCCATGTGCTTGCGAATGTCGCGCATGGCCTTGTCCTCGCCGTCGTGCTCGACGAGCAGGGCGGCGTGCCGGTAGAGGATCTCGCCGACCTTGCCGAGCGAGGGTCCGGCCGGGATGGGCTCGCCGCGCAGGGCCGCGCCGAGTTCCCCGAACAGCCACGGCCGCCCCAGGCAGCCGCGGCCCACCACGACGCCGTCGCAGCCGGTCTCGGCCATCATGCGCAGCGCGTCGTCGGCGCTGAAGATGTCGCCGTTGCCGAGCACCGGAATGGTGGTGACGGTCTCCTTGAGCCGCGCGATGGCCGACCAGTCGGCCTGCCCGGAGTAGAGCTGGGCGGCGGTGCGGGCGTGCAGCGAAACCATCGCCGCGCCTTCCTCTTCGGCGATCCGGCCGGTGTCGAGGTAGGTGGTGTGGTCGTCGTCGATGCCGATCCGGAATTTGAAGGTGACCGGCACTTCGCCTGCGGCCGCGACCATTTCGCGCACGATCTCGCGGAACAGCCGCCGCTTGTAGGGCAGGGCGGAGCCGCCGCCGAGGCGGGTGACCTTGCGGACCGGGCAGCCCAGGTTCATGTCGATGTGGTCGGCCCAGCCCTCGCCGACGATGATCCGGACGGCCTCGCCGAGGGTCTTGGGGTCGACGCCGTAGAGCTGCATGGAACGCGGCGATTCGTCGGGTCCGAAGGCCATCATGTTGAGGGTCTTCTCGTTGCGCTCGACGACGGCGCGGGCGGTGATCATCTCGCACACGTACAGCGATGTGGCGCTGCCGAATTCGCGGCACAGGGTGCGGAAGGCGACATTGGTGATGCCCGCCATCGGGGCCAGCACGACCGGCGGATCGAGCGGGTAGGGCCCGATCCGCAACTCGGTCTTGGGGGCTTCGAGCGAGGCAGTCACGCTGTCCAGTCTCTCATCCGCGCGGTGGCGGCCAGAGCCGCCCGTCCACTCGAGTGCCCCCGGTCACAACGTCAGCGGGCGGCGGGCCGGGTGCCGGGCTGGAGCGTGAAGCTGATCGCTTCCATGACGGGCTTGCGCTGGGTCTTCTGGATGGCGGCGATCCGCCACTCCCCGTCGGTGTCGCGCACGACGGTGTAGGTGACGAGCTTGCCGAGTTTCTTCGGCTGCTTCTTGCCCACGTCACCGGCGGATACGACGACCGCGGTGTCGGCGCCGTAGCGGCGGATGTCGAGGGTTTCGCCCCACATGCGGGTGCCCTTCAGGAAGGAGTCGAACAGCGCCTGGTGGGCCCGGCCGATCTCCGCCCCGCCGTGGTAGACGGTCCCGGCGAAGGTGACGTCGGTGGCGTCGGCGGTGAAGCAGTGGCCGTAGGCGGTGCCGTCGCCGTCGTTCCAGGCCGCGGCGACGCGGTCGAGCAGGGCGTGGATAGCGTCGAATTCGGTGCTGCTGTTCATGGTTCAATCCCCTTCAGGTGTTTGCTGCTCTTGGAAAGTATCTTCTCATGAGAAGTATCTTCCTTCAAGAAGAGAATTGAATCGGAGGCGTCCCATGCTGTCGGACCCCGCACGGGCCAGTGCGATCTATCGCCGCTACCTCAGCGCCCTGGTGCTGCACGCCCAGGCCGGCGCGCGGGCCGTCGGACTCGGCGCGACCGATCTGTACGCCCTCAACATCCTCGACCTGAACGGCGCCATGACCCCGGGCGAACTGGCCGCCCGCACCGGACTGACCACCGGGCCCACCACCCGCCTCATCGACCGTCTGGAGCAGGCGGGCCACGTGCGCCGCGTCCCCGACGCCGCCGACCGCCGCAAGGTCCTGATCGAACCGATCCCGAACCCCGGCGATCTCGAGCGGGTGCTCGCCCCCGCGCGCCGTAAGGTCGGCGAGATCCTGCTCGGCTACACCCCCGAGCAGCAGGAAGTCCTGTTCGACTACTTCGAGCGCGCGGGCCTGGCCTTCCAGGAGGCGGTCGACGAGATCGACTGACCCGCGGACGACGACGGCCCCCCGGGATCGGAATCCCGAGGGGCCGTGCCGAATTCGAGCCGGGTCAGGCGTTGGCCGAGGCCAGGTCCCGATCGCGCTTGGCGGCCTCGCGGGCCAGCATCTTGTCGCGCTGCTCTTCGAACTTCACGACGTCCTTGCCGAGCCGCTCGAGGAACAGGCCCAGACGCTCGCGGGTCTCCTCGCCGCGCGCGGTGAAGTCGGTGCGCTCGAAGATCTGCCACTTCTTGAGCACCGGGTTCACCACCTCTTCGAGGTGCTGGCGCAGGTCGTAGATGCCGTGCTTGGCCATCAGCACGCCGTTGCGGCGGAAGTTGGGCATGCCGGCGCCGGGCATCTGGAAGTTCTCCAGGATCATGGTGATCGCCTCGAGGGCCTGGTCCGGGCAGAGATCCAGGGCCGCGCCGCACATGTTGCGGTAGAAGATCATGTGCAGGTTCTCGTCGGCGGCGATGCGCTGCAGCATGCGGTCGGCGATGGGGTCGTCGCAGACGCGGCCGGTGTTGCGGTGCGAGACGCGGGTGGCGAGTTCCTGGAAGGTCACGTACGCCACCGAGTGCAGGAACCCGGCGCTGCCGGTCTGCTCCAGCTGCTCGGTGGGGGAGGCGAACCCGTTGGTCATGTGGATCATGCGGGCCTGCTCGAGGGCGACCGGGTCGACGCCGCGGGTGACGACCAGGTAGTCGCGCATCACGATGCCGTGGCGGTTCTCCTCGGCGGTCCAGCGACCGACCCAGGTGCCCCAGGCGCCGTCCTGGGAGAAGTTCTCGGCGATCTCACGGTGGTAGGAGGGCAGGTTGTCCTCGGTGAGCAGGTTGGTGATCATGGCCGCCTTGGCCAGTTCACTCAGCTTCGACTGCGACGGATCCCAGTCGTCGCCGCCCATGGCCGCGAAGTTGCGGCCCTCGTCCCACGGCACGTAGTCGTGCGGGTGCCATTCCTTGGCCAGGGAGAGGTGGCGATTGACGTTCTCCTCGGCAACCGGCTCCAACTCCGTCAGTAGCTCGAGTTGAGTCAGATCCTTTGCCATACATATGCCCTTCGTGTCATGCGTCGTGCTGTCGTACCCTCGCCGGCCTGCCGCCGCGGCCCATACCTTACGTGACCGTAGGGTGATGTGAAACTCATCTGTGCGCCATTGCGAGGTTGGTGAGGGATGTCATAAGAAGCGCGGCCCACAGCGTTAGGGGGTCTATCGCTGTGGGCCGCGCTTCGTTAGCCGTGCATCAGCAATGGATGCGAGATCACTTCTTCCCGAGCAGACCGCCCAGGACGCTGCCGAGAACGCCACCCGCGTTCTGGCCCATGGCCTTGCCGAGGATATCGCCCAGACCGCCCGCGCCGCCCTGGCCGCTGGTGGCCCCGCCGAGCAGGCCGCCGAGGATGTCGCCGAGGCCGCCGGCGCCGGCCGCGCTGGGCTGGGCGGCCGCTCCGCCGCCGAGCACCTTCTTGCCGAGGTAGGCCAGCACGATCGGCGCGAGCATCGGGAGCAGCTTGCCCATCAGGTCCTGGCTGATATTGCTGCCGCCGACATTGCCGAGCGCGTTGATCACGGTGTTCTTCTCGGCGCCGAACGTCTGGTCGACGATCTGGCTGCCGTTGGAGACATCCACCTGACTCATGTCGACGCCGCCGTCCAGCAGACCGAGCGGCTGGTTGGCGACTTCGTTCTCCAGATTCAGACCGACCTCGGGGTTGCCGGCCTGTGCCTGGAAACCGCCGAGCAGGACGGGCACGGCCGCGCCGACCGCGGTCTTGGCGGTGGCCTCGTCGACGCCGAGCTGTTCGGCGATCTGGGCGATAGGAACTTGAGAGAGCAGGTCATCGAAGGAAGTCATGAACTCCGCCTGTGGTGATGGATTCCCGGGGAAAAGCCCTACCGGGGTCACGGTAGGTGAAAACCGGACAGATTGCCACAGATTCGCGGATGTGGCGAGGGCCCGGAACGGGTGTTCCGGGCCCTCGCGCGGCTGTGCCCCCACCAGGGCTCGAACCTGGGACCTGCGGATTAAAAGTCCGTAGCTCTACCAACTGAGCTATAGGGGCGTGCGGGACGTCAGTTTAATGGGCGGGGCCCGCAAGTGTTAAACGAGTATCCGATTGTGCTCTGGCAGACGGTATTTGCGCAGGTCATGGTGTTGGCCTCGGGTGCGCGGCGGGTCGGGGCGGGGCGCTCGGACGGCGTGATCGGCGTGACGGGTTGTGCCGATGGTGTGACCGGCCGTGCCGATCGCCGGGGCTCGGGGAGCCGGGGTGGCGCGTTGGGGGGACGATGTGGCGCTGTGAGGGTGCGGACCGGTCGGTGCGTCACCGCGACGGGGCAGAGCCGGGGTGCCACGGGGGTCGGCGCGGAGTGTGGGCGGGGCGAGGTGACGGTGTGGTCCCGCCATGCCCGGACGCGTCCGGGCGGCCCGCCGCGCTCCCGCGGACTCGCGTCGATCCCGGGCTCGGGTGACCCCGGCAATCGCCTTGCCACTCAGTTTGTTTCGTGGCCATGGAGTGTGAATATCATCCAATGGTGATGCGTGGCAAGCTTTTTGGGGTGGGGGGAAGCAGCCGGGCCGGCCCGGTCCGAGCCCGGGGGTGGCGGCTCGGCGGTACCGCGGGCCGGGTGGCGTCGGCGCGTGTTTCCATGATCACCGGTGCGAACTTCGGTGAGATATGGGCGAATTCGTCGTTTCGAACCAATCGTCCATACGATTGCTGGGGAATTGCGGTTTTTGAAAGGAGGTGTGCTGGCTAACTGACTTTCCGGTACACGTCACGCTGGGTGTGCTTTCCGGGTACGGTGACCGACTGGTGAATTCCCGAGGAGCTGGGATTGCCCCGGCGGCACGGGATTCGGCTTATCGTTGATGTGCCCGAACGTGTCGCGACCGGCCCATCCGATCGCGGCTCCAACAGATGAAGCTGCGGGGAGGCGGACCAGGACCACGTGAACGCCCGGGTACGCACCTCCGGGGTGCACCGGGCGGGAAAAACTATACCAGTTGGTGTGTTTCAAGTTTTTCGCGCTTTTTCGTACCAAAAGTTTGGTAATTCCGGGCGTAGCCCGTTTTGAAGTATTTGAAAGACACGTAACTTCGCGTCGAGGCCGTACCGCGGTCGGCGACGGTTAGCTAGCTTCGGAGGCGTTTCGAGCATGGCACGGCAGCAAGAGCGGGCCCGCCGGACACGCGCGGCGATCATCAGGTCCGCCGCCGTTGAGTTCGGGAAGAGCGGCTATGCCGCTGCATCGCTCAACCGCATATTGGAAGGTTCCCGGGCGACCAAGGGGGCCATGTACTTTCACTTCGACTCCAAGGAGGACTTGGCGCGCGCGGTGCTGGAAGCGGCGGTCGACCGCTACCGGGCATCGACCGAAAGATGGCTCACCCGAACCGATCTCGGCCCACTCGACGTGCTGCACGGCATGATCGACGAGATCGCGTTGCGGCTGGAGAACGACATCATCATCCAGGCCGAGTTCCGGCTCATCATCGAGCCGGAGTTCTATCGCGACATCCAGGCCGGCGGCGGCCGCATCCTCGGGCGCGCCATCCGGCAGCTCGCGGTCCGGGCCGCGGAGCACAAACAGCTGCGCCCGGATTCGGATCCGGACCGGTTCACCCGCACCCTGGCGGCGGCCCTCGCGGGTCAGCGCTACATCGCCGATGTGCTCACCGGTCCGGCCGATCTGCGAGCCCGGTTCGCCGAGGCGCTCGAGGTGATCGTCGACGCCACCGCGACACCGGAGTGGGCCGAGGAGTTCCGCCGCGTGGGCTGGCGGGTGTCCGCCCGGCTCGAAGATCTCAACTTGGGACTCTGACCAGCTGATTTGGGAATCACGCGGAGCCTGTCATAAGCTATCTCCGCTCCCAACGGAAGCCGTTGAGCAAACGGTCCGGAGAAATCCGGCGGGCCCCCTTCGTCTAGCGGCCTAGGACGCCGCCCTTTCAAGGCGGTAGCGCGGGTTCGAATCCCGTAGGGGGTACAACCATGGAAACATGGTTGTCGGAGCAAGTAGCAAGGCCCTGTGGCGCAGTTGGTTAGCGCGCCGCCCTGTCACGGCGGAGGTCGCGGGTTCGAGTCCCGTCAGGGTCGCAAGATCTTTTTGCGACAGCAAGAAGCGCACGAAACTTGGCATTCGAATCGGGTGCCTTTCGGCCAGGTAGCTCAGTTGGTACGAGCGTCCGCCTGAAAAGCGGAAGGTCGCCGGTTCAATCCCGGCTCTGGCCACCAGCTCTGGAAGCCCCCGTCCATCGGACGGGGGCTTCCGGCGTTCCCGGGGTTCTTCGCGTGTTCTCACCTGAGGCGCTGATCTTGGTGGAATGCTGGATGTCATGGCCGAGGACAACCAGTGGTATTACTGCATCTCCCATCACAAGGCGGAGCAGGGGAAGTCCTGCTGGGTCGGTGACCGGATGGGCCCCTATCCGGATCAGGCGACAGCCGAGCGGGCGTTGGATATTGTGCGAGAGCGAAATCGGCGTGCCGACCAAGAGGACGACTGACGCCGGGGTGACGGGGGTGACGCGCCTACATGGTGCGATCACGAGGCACTCAGGTGGACCAGGTACGGTTTCGTAGCGAGAAGACGACCGATCGGGAGGGCGTACCTTGAAGGTCACCGTGGTGGTGCCGACCTACAACGAGCGGGAGAACCTGCCCGTTGCGGTGGAGCGGCTGACCGCACTGCCGGTGGAGGACCTGCATGTGCTGGTGGTGGACGACAATTCACCCGACGGCACCGGCGAGGTCGCGGACAAGCTGGCCGCCGATCTGCCCAACGTGGTGAGCGTGCTGCACCGGACGGAGAAGGACGGCCTGGGTCGCGCCTACATCGCCGGCATCACCAAGGCGCTCGACGAGGGCGCGGACGTGGTGATCCAGATGGACGCCGACCTGTCGCACCCGGCCGAGGTCATTCCCGCCATGCTCGACAAGCTGAAGACCACCGACGCCGGTGTGGTGCTCGGATCCCGGTACGTCCCCGGCGGTTCCACCGCCGAGGAGTGGAAGTGGTACCGCAAGGCGCTCTCCGCCTGGGCCAACTTCTACGTCAACCTGATCCTGCGCCTGGGCGTGAAGGACGCCACGGCCGGGTTCAAGGCGTGGAAGGCCGACACGCTGCGCGCCATCGACGTGGCCTCGATCAAGTCGAACGGTTACTCGTTCCAGGTCGAGATGAACTACCGCACCGTCAAGAAGGGCATCTCCATCGCCGAGGTGCCGATCCGCTTCGAGGAGCGCACCAAGGGCGCCTCGAAGATGAGCCTCAAGGTGCAGCTCGAGTCCGCGGCCATGCCGTGGAAGCTGCTGTTCGGCCGGGCGGTGTAGCACACCCCGCGCTAGGGATTACCGGTATCGCCAGGCCAGTGGAGCAGGGTATCGACGAACAACTGTCGGACCTGCTCCACTTCCGTATCCAGGCGGGCCGGGTCCCAGCCGCTGACGTCGATCGGCGGTAGGACGGCCACGTCCACCACGCCCTTGCGGACGATCGCGGAGTTGCGCCAGGCGATCTCGCCGGCATTGCGGATCACCACCGGGATGATCGGCACGCCCGCCTGCACGGCGATGTGGAACGCGCCCTTCTTGAAGGCGCCGACCCGCGGGGTGAGGGAGCGGGTGCCCTCGGGGGCGATCACCACCGACAGTCCGCCCCGCAGGGTGTCGACCACCGGTTCCAGCGCGGCCTTGGCGGCCTTGGTGTCGGCGCGGTCGATGAAGGTGACCTCCACGAACCGCATGAGCGGCCCGAAGACCGGGTTCTTGGTGATCTCGCGTTTGGCGATGCCGGTGAATCCGGTGCCCAGCACCTCGGCCAGCACCACGATGTCGAACTGGCTCTGGTGGTTGAAGATGAACACCGCCGGCCGGGGCGCGCGGGCGTGTTCGGCGCCGGTCACCCGTACTTTGACCCGGGTGCCGCGCAGGGTCGAGTCGGCGGCGTGGGTCATCATCGAATCCGCCATCTGGCGGCGCTGTTTCGTGTGCGCCTTGGCGGCCACGCCGAACAGCGCGCCGCCCAGCAAACCCGTGAAGCCGGCCAGGGTGCGGGCGTAGTCGGTCGCCTTGGGGGCCTGCCGGGGCCGGAAATGCAGGACCGGCCATTCCCTTTCGGCCGCCTCGAGCACGACCCGCGGGTCCGGGTTGACGGCCACCGGATGCCCGGCGGTCTGGAGCAGCGGCAGGTCGGCGGCGCTGTCGGCGTAGGCCCAGCTGCGGGTGAGGTCGATGTCGTGGGTGATGGCGAAGCGGCGGACGGCGTCGGCCTTGCCGTTGCGCCACAGCGTCTTTCCCTCCACGTGCCCGGTGAGCACGCCGTCCTGCACGGCCATCGTGGTGCTCAGCACGTGCGGGATGCCGAGTTCGGCGGCGACGGGTTCCACCTGGTAGCGGCTGATCGAGCTGATCAGGACCAGGGTGTGCCCGGCGGCCTCGTGTTCGCGGACCAGCCGCCACGCCTCGGGGTAGATGTGCCCGTACACGTTGCGCGCGAACACCTGCCGTCCGAGGTCGATCAGGTCGGCTTCGGATACCCCGGCCCAGTCGTACATGGCCGATTGCAGGAAGCGCTCGTATTCGCCTTCGCTGCGGGCGCCGCGGATGCTGCCGAGCAGGCTGGCGGTGAGCGCGCCGCGGGCGCTGCCGCGGCGCAGCAGGCGGCGGGCGAGCGGGGGCGGGTTGAAGCCGTGCACGACGGTGCCGCCGAAGTCGAAGATGGCGGCGATCCGCGGGCCCTGTGGTCCGGTGCGCACGGCTTCGAGGGCGGTGGCGAGATCCTGCGCGCCGATGGGCCGCTGGGTGACGCCGACGCCGGGCCGCAGGGTCGGGGTGGTGCGTCCCGCCGCGCGGCCCCGGACCCGGTGGGTCACAGCGCTTCCATCCGGTTGGACGGGTCGAGGGTGGCGGCCCGGGTGATGCGCTGCCCGATGGCGCGCAGTTCGGCGGCGAAGGCGCTGCGCCGGGCGGCCAGGTCGGCCGGATCGCCGGCGGGGGTGAGCAGGCCGTGGTTGTCGGCGAGTTTGACCGCGCTGCCGAACAATTCCGATGACACCGATTCGGGGCTGTGCAGGCGTTGTTGCAGCAGCATCTGCTTGCCGACCTGGAGGCATTCGTCGATGAGGGCCTTGCGGTCGACGGGGTCGACCGGGTCGCGGGCGGCGAGCCGTTCGGCCACCACCAGTTGCGCGTCGAAGAAGGAGCGCAGGACGCGGTGGGCCATCATGAAGCCGGAGTCGGCGAGCCGGGCCAGGATCTCGGAGCCGAGGGTGCCGGCGGCGGTGCGGTGATGCCATTCGGGGTCCACGCGCAGCATCTCGGCGGTCAGCTGGCTGGTGAACTCGGCTCGTTCGGGGAAGAAGAACTCGAACTTGAGCAGGTCGCGCAGCCGGTAGGCGGCGTCCCATCCGGCGCGCAGCTGATCGCCTTCGGGGGCTTCGACGGCGGTGAGGACGGCGAGCTCGAGGATGGCGCGGTTGACGAACCAGTGCACGGCGCTGTTGCGGTAGAAGGCGGCCTCGAGGTGCGCGCCCGCGTTGATGGCGTACACCGGTTCCAGTCCGGCCCGGTACACGGTGACGACGGTGGCGACGGCCAGCTGTTCCAGGACCACGGCGAGCCCGTGATCGTCGCGCAGCGTGTCGAGTTCGCCGGTGGGCAGGCCGCGGCTCTCGATGTAGCCGAGCACCGGCGCGATGGCGTTGCGGAGTTCGGGCCGGGTCAGCGCGCGTTCGTGGACGCCGAGCAGCACCAGGGTGGTGAGGGCGTTGACGGTGATCGGGGTGACCTCGTTGATGCCGACGGCGACCTCGAAGGCGAGCCGCTGCACGGCCAGCTGCTCGCGTTCGACGGCTTGTTCGGTGCCCGGATCCTGGTGTCCGGTCAGCGGATCCCCGTTGGCGGCCAGGCGGTCGCGGGCCGAGAGCGGGGTGCCGAAGCGCACGTACACGTGCCCGGCGGAGTGCTGCTGGTTGCGGACGTAGCGGGCCAGCCAGGTGAGGCCCTCGGGTTGTTTGCGGCCGCCGGTCTGTTCGTCGGCGATGGCTCCGATCTCGTTGAGCCGTTCGTAGGTGATGGAGACCGGCACCAGCATGACGTCGTCGATGCGTTTCGAACGCAGCGCCGCCGCAAGGTAATTCAGCAGTCCGTAGCGCGGCGGCCGGAGCTTGCCGGTGCGGGTGCGCCCGCCCTCGAAGTACCACTCCAGGTTGAAGCGTTTGGTGAGCAGGTAGGCGAAGTACTCCTCGACGACGGCCTTGTAGACCTCGTCGTCGCCGAAACTGCGGCGGATGAACACGGTTCCGGTGCGCCGGGCGATGGGCCCGATCGGCCAGAATTTGAGGTTGGCGCCGCCGACCACGTGGTTGGGCGGGAAGTCGTTGCGCGCCAGGATGTCCCCGAGCACGAAGGCGTCCACGTAGGAGCGGTGCGAGGGCAGGAAGACCAGCGGATAGCGCCGGTTGAGCGAGCGCAGCCGGTCGAGTCCGGTCTCGTCGGCGTCGACGTTCCAGGTGGAGGCGTGCACGGGCCGCATGGCCTGGGTGAACAGGTCGGAGACGAGGCGGCTCTGGGCGGCGACGAGTTCGCGCAGGCCCCGCTCGGCGCGCCGGTAGACCTCGCGTGACGGGAGTCCGGATTCCTCGGCGATGACGTCGAGCCGCCGCAGGAATTCGGGGGAGTCCAGGATCTCCTCGACCACCAGTCGCGGCACCTTGTACCGGTCGCCGATGACGGCGCGTTCGGCGCGTTCCAGGGCGACGATGCCGGCGCGCACGATGGCCCGTCCGAAAGCGTCGGGCACGATGGCGGATCCGGGGTTGTTGGCGCGCAGCTCGCTGAGCCGGGCGGGCTGTCCGGTGAGGATCAGGTGCCGGTCGGGGGCCTTGCCGATGAGCCGCCGCTGCATGAGCCGGTGCGGTTTGCGCGGGTTGGACATGGTCAGCAGGTCGCTGAAGGTGGTGCGGCGCACGCCGTCTCGTTCGGGCGGCAGCCAGAGCACGCGGACCGGTACCACCAGTGGGTCGTCGGCGCGTCCGACGAGGCGGTCGGTGACGGCGGCGGGGTCGAGGTCGATCTGGGTGACGGGGGCGGAGGTGCCGAACTCCTGGGTGATGCCGCCTTCGGCGAGCCAGCCGCCGATGAGTTCGCGTTCCACCCGGGAGGCGGCGTCGACCAGGGCGACCACGGATTGCGGGGCGGTGAGCGCGGCTTCGGGGAGCCGGCTGTCGTGATCGAGCATCTTCGTTCCCTCCGCATGAGCCGCTGCGATCCATTGAAGCCCAAACCGGGGCGGTGGGACGGGAGGTCGGGCAATTCACCGGTCCGACCCGGGGTTTCGCCGTGTTGCGCGGCGGTGGTGACGGACGTCGCGATGCGGGCCTCCCCAGAATGGGAAAGGTAATGCTAACCTCACTCCCGAGTTAGGTAAGCATAACCTTGGAGGTCTGGTGTCGGTCGCTGACGAACGGGTACGGCTCGAGGGGGAGCAGCGGTGGGGAGAGTACGTCACCGATCCGGTCGCGGCCGTCACCGCACTGGCGGCGGCGGATCGCTTCGGTGAGTACGTGGTCTACGAACGGCCCGGCGAATGGGTCTTCGCCGCCGACCCGCTGGGCGGCGTCGAGCTGGACGCGGACGAACTGCGGGTGAGCTGGGACGGACAGACCACCGCGGGACCGTGGTCGGGCAATCCGGCGCCGGCCCTGGACCGCGCGCTGGCCGGACTGCCCCTGGAGGGCCGCAACGCCTTCGGCTGGATCGGCTTCGAGTTCTGCGCCTGGTCGCTGGGCGCGACCGAGCACGTGCACCCGCGGGCCACCCTGGCGCACTTGATGATTCCGCGCATCGAGGTCCGCATCGACGCCACCGGCGTGCGGGTGTCGGGCGCGACACCCGCCGAGACCGGCGACATCCACGAGCTGATCGCCGCCGCCCAGGACACCGCGCTGCCCGTCGCGTACCCCGTGGACGTCACCCCGGACCCGACCGGCTATCAGGACCGGGTCGCCGCGGGCGTGGCCGAGATCCGGAACGGCAAGTACCAGAAGGTGATTCTGTCCCGGAAGGTCGACCTGCCCTTCGCGGTCAACATCCCCGCCACCTACCGCCTGGGCCGTGCGAACAACACCCCGGCGCGCTCGTTCCTGCTGCGCCTGGGCGGCCTGGAGGCCGCGGGCTTCAGCCCGGAACTGGTGGCGGCCGTGGACGGCGACCGGGTGGTCACCACCGAGCCGCTGGCCGGGACCCGCGCCTTCGGCCGCGGCGACGACATCGATCTGGCCGCCCGCGCCGACCTGGTGCGCGACCCGAAGGAGATCGTCGAGCACGCCATCTCGGTGCAGACCTCCTTCGCCGAGATCGCCGCGGTCGCCGAGCCGGACACCACCGCGGTCTCCGACTTCATGGCGGTCCGCGAACGCGGCAGCGTGCAGCACCTGGCCTCCACCGTGCGCGGGCGGCTGGCCGCCGACCGCAGCCCGTGGGACGCGCTGGAGATGCTGTTCCCGTCCGTCACCGCCTCCGGCATCCCCAAGGCCGAGGGCGTGGACGCGGTGTTCCGCCTCGACCACGATCCGCGCGGTCTGTATTCCGGTGCGGTGGTGACGGTTTCCCCCGACGGCGCCCTGGAGGCGACGCTGGTGCTGCGCGCGGTCTACCAGTCCGGCGCCGGCGCGTGGCTGCGCGCGGGCGCGGGCGTGGTCGGGCAGTCGCGGCCGGAGCGGGAGTTCGAGGAGACCTGCGAGAAGCTGGGCAGCGTCGCGCCGTACGTGGTGCGGGCCTGATCCCGAACCCGGGATCCGAGGTTCAGATCGGGAATTCGACATCCGTCAACCGCTCGGACAGCTCCCAGAGCTGCCGGGCGGTTTTCTCGTCGTGGGAGGCGGCATTGGAGCCGACCCGGGTCGGGTGGCCGCGCCAGTTGAACCGGTCCGGCCCGTAGTAGGCGCCGGGTTCGACGTCGGCGGTGGCCGCGTACAGGGTCGGCAGCGCGCCCATGGCGGCGCTCTGCGCGATCAGCCGGTTGCCCAGGCCGACCAGCTGTTCCAGCACGTTCTGGGTCTCGGAGCTGATCTCGGTGGCGGCGTAGCCGGGGTGCGCGGCGACCGCCAGCGTGGCCGATCCGGTGACCGTGAGCCGTCGCTGGAGTTCGTAGGTGAACAGCAGCATGGCGAGTTTGGATTGCGCGTACGCGCCGAACCGGGAGTAGGCGCGCCGCTCCCAGTTCAGGTCCTCCAGGTCGATGCGCCCGATCAGGTGGGTGAGGCTGGAGGTGTTGACCACGCGCTCCGAGATCCGGTCCAGCAGTAGGCCGGTCAGCGCGAAGTGGCCGAGATAGTTGGTGCCGATCTGCAATTCGAAGCCGTCGGCGGTGGCCCGCTGGGGCACCGCCATCACGCCCGCGTTGTTGATGAGCACGTCGGCCCGGTCGACGGTGTCGGCGAAGGCGCGCACCGAGGCCAGGTCGGCCAGATCGAGGGCGCGGATGTGGACGTCCCCGGGCATGGTGGCGGCCACCGCCCGCGCCTTGATCTCGTTGCGGCAGGCCATGATCACGCGCGCTCCGGCGGCGGCCAGGGCGCGCGCGGTGGCCTCGCCCAGGCCGCTGGTCGCTCCGGTGACGATGACGATCCGGCCACTCTGGTCAGGAATATCCGATTCGTTCCACCCACCCATAGGTGAACTCTATGACGGAACGGCTCTCAGCGCGCGGCGAGGGCCTTCTTGTCGATCTTGCCGACCGCCGTCACGGGCAGGGAATCGGTCTGCCGCAACACATCCGGGAGTTTGTAGGTGGCCAGGCCGCGCTCGGTGAGGAAGGTTTTGACGGCGGCCAGGGACGGCAACTCGCCCTCGGTCACCAGGAACACGCCGACCTTCTCGCCCAGGGCCGCGTCGGGCAGGCCCACGGCGGCCGCGTGCCGGACGCCCGGGTAGGCGAGCAGGTGCTCCTCGAGTTCGTCGCAGGAGATGTTCTCGCCGCCGCGGTTGATCACGTCCTTGATGCGGCCGGACACGATCAGGTGGCCGCTGGGCAGGCGGCGCACCAGGTCGCCGCTGCGGTAGAAGCCGTCGGGGGTGAAGGCGCGGGCATTGTGCTCGGGGGCGCGGTAGTAGCCGCGCAGCGTGTAGGGGCCGCGGGTGAGCAGTTCGCCCTCCTCGCCGTCGGCGACGTCGCGGCCGTGCTCGTCCACCACCCGCACCTCGTCGGCGGGTGCGAGCGGGCGGCCCTGGGTGGTGCACACCAGGTCGTCGGAATCCTCGGCGCGGGTGTAGTTGAGCAGGCCCTCGGCCATGCCGAACACCTGCTGCAGGCGGCAGTCCAGGGCGGGGGCGACCTCGCGGGCGTTCACCTCGGCCAGTTTCGCGCCGCCGACCTGGAGCAGCCGCAGCGAGGACAGGTCCGCGTCCTCCCATTCGACTGCCGCGCACCACAGTTGGGCCAGCGGCGGCACCACGGCGGTGACGGTCACCCGGTGGCGTTCGATGGCGGCGAAGGCGCTCTCCGGGCTGGGGTCGGTGACGAAGGCCATGGTTCCGCCGGTGGCGACGGTGCCGAGCACGCCGGGGCAGGCGAGCGGGAAGTTGTGGGCGACGGGCAGGGTCGCGAGGTAGACGTCGCCGGGGCCGAGTTCGCAGACCGCGGCGCTGGCGGTGGCGTTGTAGACGTAGTCGTCGTGGGTGCGGGCGATCAGCTTGGGCAGCCCGGTGGTGCCGCCGGACACCAGCATGAGCGCGATGTCGGAGGCGTCCACCTCGGGCAGCGAATCACCGTCGGCGGGAATCGAATCCAGGTCGGTGAACGGCCCGGGTTCGCCGAGGATCAGGATGTGGCGCAGGTCCGGGAGCTGTGGGTGGATCTCGGCGGCCAGCGTGCGGTAGTCGAAGTCGCCGAGCCGGTCGGCCGCGACGTAGGCGACCGCGCCGGAAAGCCGGGCCAGGTGCTCGATTTCGGCGCGGCGGTGCGCGGGCAGGGTGAGCACCGGGATGATTCCGGCGCGCAACAGGCCGAACAGCAGCGGCAGGAACGCGGGGGTGTTGGGCAGCTGGACCACCACGCGGTCGCCGGACCGGATGCCGAGCCGCAGGAGGCCGTGCGCCATCCGGTCCGCGGCGCGGTCGAGGTCGGCGTAGGTGGCCGGGGCGCGGCCGGGCTCGTCGCTCAGCAGCGCGGGTCGTGTGGGCCACTGCCGGGCGGCGTCGCGCAGCAGTTCCCCGAGCGGGCGGCCCGCCCAGTAGCCCTCGCGCCGGTACCGCTCGGCGAGGTCGGCGGGGAAGGCGACGAATCCGTCGCGGTGGCCCGCGGCGGCGGGTGCGGTCGTTGTCACGGCTCTGACCTCTTGCTGGTAAGGGTGTCCTTGCATAGGTTAGGCAACCCTATCTCAATGGGTTACGCTTCTGCCCATCGATCCCGTCGAACAAGGAGTACCAGCGGAATGGAGTCACCCCAGGGGCCGTCGGCGAGCATCGCCCGGGACGAGATCCGCGCCGCCATCGCGGGACACCTCGGTCTCGAACCGGCCGATATCGCCGACCACGACGACCTCATCCAGCTCGGCCTCGACTCCATCCGCACCATGAAACTCGCGGGCGCCTGGCGCAAGCGCGGCCTGGCCGTGAACTTCGCCCAGCTCGCCGCCGAGCCCACGGTCGCCGCCTGGCACGGACTGCTGAGCGGGACCGGCGAGGAGAACGCCGCGGAGGCGAATCACGAGGCCGCGCAGACCGATTCGGGTCAGGAGCCGAGCGGCGAGCTCGCCGCGGTCGGTGCCGCGGCGGCCGATGACCTCGGCGCCGGCGTCGACGACGGCGCTCCGTTCGCGCTCGCGCCCATGCAGCACGCGTACTGGATCGGGCGGTCCGACAGTCAGCAACTCGGCGCCGTCGCCGCCCACCTCTACGTCGAATTCGACGGGGCCGGTGTCGATCCCGCCCGCCTCGGCGCGGCGGTCGAGGCGCTGGTGCGGCGGCATCCGATGCTGCGCACCCGGTTCCTGCCCGACGGCACCCAGCAGACCCTGGAACGCCCGGGCCGGGACGTCTGGAGCGTCACCGACCTGCGCGACGCCGCGCCCGAGGCGGCGGAACGGGCACTGGAGGAGCTGCGGGACCGCCGGACCCACCAGCTGATGGCCGTCGAGGACGGCCAGGTGGTCGATATCGCACTGACCCTGCTGCCCGAGGGCCGCACCCGGCTGCACCTGGACGTGGACATGCTCGCGGCCGACGCCATGAGCTACCGCATCCTGGTCGCGGACCTGGCGCGCCTGTACCACGGTGAGCAGCTGCCGCCGCAGGACTACACCTTCCGCGAGTATCTGGCCGAACACGCCGGTCCCGCACCGGAACACGCCGCCGACCGCGCGTGGTGGCAGGCCCGCCTGCCCGAGCTGCCGGGCGCGCCGGAACTGCCGCGCGCCTCCGAGGCCGCGGTGGCGGAGCCGGGGGAGCGGGCGGCGCGGACCGTGCGATTGCACCGCTGGCTGTCGCCGGAGGCCAAGGGCCGCATGTTCGCCGCGGCGCACGCCCGCGGCATCACCCCGGCCATGGCCTTGGCCTCGGTGTTCGCCGAGAGCATCGGCGGCTGGTCGGCGCAGCGCCGGTTCCTGCTGAATCTGCCGCTGTTCCACCGGGAGCCGGTGCACCCGCAGGTGGACGGCGTGGTCGGCGACTTCACCTCCTCGGTGTTGCTGGAGGTGGATGTCACCGAGCCGGCTACCGTCACCGAGCGTGCCCGGGCGCTGCAGCGCGAATTGCACGCCGCCGGAGCGCATTCCGGTTACACCGGTCTGGAGGTGCTGCGCGATCTGGGCCGCCTGCGCGCCGAACCGGTGCTGGCCCCGATCGTCTACACCAGTGCCATCAACCTGGGCGAACTGTTCGCCGACCAGGTCACCGACACCTTCGGCGACCCGGTCTGGATCATCTCGCAGGGCCCGCAGGTGCTGCTCGACGCGCAGGTCACCGAGGTTCGCGGCGGCCTGCTGCTGAACTGGGACGTCCGCTCCGACGCCTTCCCCCCGGCCATGGTCGAGACCATGTTCACCCGCTACATCGACGCCGTCCTGCGCCTCGCGGGCAGCGACGAGCCCGGTCCGGACGCCGACGCCGCGCCCGCCACCGCCGGTTTCGGCGGCGCGGGCTGGGACGCCGAGGCCGCGGTGCGAATTCCCGTGGAGCAGGCGGTGGTTCGAGCCCAGGTGAACGCCACCGACGGCCCGGTCAGCGGTCGCGCCCTGCACAGCGGCCTGTTCGACCACGCCGCCGCGAACCCGGACGCTCCGGCGATCGTCTGGGAGTCCGACGGCGTCGATGTGCCGGGCAGGGCCGCCGCGGCGCGGGACGGCGGTGAATCGGGCGCCGGCGCAAGCGTTCTCACGTATCGCGAGCTGGCCGCGCAGGCGCTCGCGGTGGCGGGCGCGCTGCGGGCGGTGGGCGTCCGGCCGGGCGACGCGGTCGCGGTGCAGTTGCCCAAGGGCCCGGATCAGATCCTGGCTACCGTCGGCGTGCTGGCCGCCGGAGCCGTGTACGTGCCGATCGGTTTCGACCAGCCCGACCGGCGGCGCGCCGAGATCCTGCGCACCGGCGCGGTCGTCGCGGCGGTGACCGCCGGCGGCGAGGTGCCCGGGCTGCCGACCGTGGCGTTGCGCGCGGCGCGGGAGTACCCGGAGCCGTTGGCGCAGGCCGTGATCCCGGATCCGGAGGCCATCGCCTACGTGCTGTTCACTTCGGGCTCCACCGGGCGGCCCAAGGGTGTGGAGGTGCCGCACCGGGCCGCCATGAACACCATCGACGACCTGAACGAACGCTTCGGGATCGGTGTGGATGATCGGGCACTGGCCCTGTCGGCGCTCGAATTCGACCTGTCCGTCTACGACATCTTCGGTCTGCTGAGCGCCGGAGGCGCGGTGATCGCGCTGGATGAGGGACAGCGCGCGGAGCCGGGCCGCTGGGTCGAGCTCATCCACAGCCATCGGGTGTCGGTGCTGAACTGCGTCCCCAGCCTGCTGGACATGACGCTGGAGGCAGCGGCCGGGAAACCTGTGGATAGTTTGCGCATGGTGATCCTGGGCGGCGACTGGGTCGATGTGGCGCTGCCGGGCCGCCTCGCCGCGGTGGCTCCCGGCTGCCGGTTCGCCGGGCTGGGCGGGGCCACCGAGACGGCCATCCACTCCACCATCCGCGAGGTCGTGAACGCCGAGGTGCCGCCGGAGTGGTCGGCCGTCCCGTACGGCACTCCGCTGCGCAATGTGCGCTGCCGGGTGGTCGGCCCGTCCGGTCAGGACTGCCCGGACTGGGTGACGGGTGAACTGTGGATCGGCGGCGAGGGTGTGGCCGCCGGATATCGCGGGGATCCGGAGCGCACCGCCGACCGGTTCGTCACCCACGACGGCCTGAACTGGTACCGCACCGGCGATCTGGCCCGCTACCTGCCCGACGGCTGCCTGGAATTCCTGGGCCGCGCCGACCATCAGGTCAAGATCCGCGGCTACCGGGTGGAACTCGGCGAGGTGGAGAGCGTGCTGCGCGGCCTGCCGGGCGTGCGGCACGCCATCGCCGCCGTGGTGGGCGCGGCCGCGCCGAAGCTGGCCGCCGTCCTGGTGGCCGACGACGGCGTCGCCCTGGACGTCCCGGTGCTGCTGGAGGCGGCCGCGAATCTGTTGCCCGCCTACATGATTCCGGATCGGGTGGAGACGCTCGCCGAGCTGCCGTTCACCTCGAACGGCAAACCGGATCGCAAGGCCATCGCCGGGCTGCTGGCCGAGGGCGAGCGGGCGGGCGAATTCGTCGCGCCCCGAACCGATGTCGAGCGCGCCGTGGCCGACATCGTCGCGTCGGTGCTGGGCCGGGAGACCGTCGGCGTGACCGACGACTTCTTCGCCCTGGGCGGCGATTCGGTGCTGGCCACCGCGGTCATCGCCCGCGTGCGGGACTGGCTGGACTCCCCGGACACCGTGGTCGCCGACTTCTTCGCCGCCCGCACGGTCGAGGGGCTGACCGCGCGGCTGCTGGAGCGGGAACGCCGGGCCGGCGCCACCGGCCGGCTCGACGGCGTGGCCCGCCTCTACCTGGAGGTGGCCGCCATGTCCGACGACGAGGTGCTCGCCCTGTCCTGACAAGCGTGATCCCCGCGCCTTGCCGGAGGGCGCGGGGATCCACGGCAGGTCTCTCAGTGCGCGGGCGGCAGCGTGCAGCCGTCCTTCAGGATGCCGAGATCGTGCGGCAGGCGGTAGCAGGACGGATCGTCGGGCAGCACCGCGTGGAACCCTTCCAGGAAGAAGGTCGCCACCAGGTTGACGACGATCACGAGCCCGAGGAAGCCGAGCGCCGCCGCGCCGATCATCCGGTGCGGCGCCGCCGGAATGGTCTCGGCGGCGGTCTCGTACGAGAACGACAGCACCACGCCGACGGTCGTGATCGCGGCGACGAACAGCACCAGCGCCCAGATGTACAGGTGCAGGCCGAGCACCGCGCCGCCGTAGCCGGGATCGCCGGGGAGGATGTGCAGCATGGTCTGCCGCCAGGCCGTGAACCCGCCGCCGAAGCAGGCCACGATGGCCAGGCCCCACCCGGTCATGTAGTCGCGCCGGGTCAGCCGCCCGGTCATGCCCTTGCGCACGATGTAGGCCCCGCCGAGCGCGGCCAGGATCATGAAGTACCGCTGCAGCATGCACAGCGGGCAGGGATAGTCCCAGGTGCCGAACTGGACGCCGAGGCCGCCGCAGACGACGCCGGTCCAGCCGACGACGAAGATGACGGCCAGCCAGTACTGGATCTGCCCGGCGAAGCCACCGCCGCGCGCGGTCTCGACGGGCTCGGTGCCGATATCGGTCACCATGTCAGCCCCAATCCCAGGCTGCTCGTGATGTGGTACTTCAGGAGTCCGGCGCAGACCAGCGCCACCACCCACCAGGCCGCCAGTACGGACCGGCGGGAGCCCTGTTTCCAGATCAGGACCAGAATGCCCAGCAAACCCGCGAGTATCAGGGTGTCCATGGTCGCGGACGCTACCGCTCACCCAGGTCAAAGGGGATGAATAGGACACGGACACGCCGCGCTCGGCCACCGCCCGGGACGGTCGGCAAATCCCGCGTCCGGGAACGGTTCACGCCGACATCGGACGTGCGCGCCTCCGCGCACCTAGACTCGACCCCGTGAGCGGCTGGGACATCTCCGACATCCCCGATCAAGCGGGCCGGACCTTCATCGTCACCGGGGCCAACAGCGGGCTGGGCGCGGCCACCGCGCGAGCGCTCGCCGGCGCGGGCGCGAAGGTGATCATGGCGTGCCGCAATGAGGTGAAGGCGAGAGCGGTGGCCGATCGGATCGGCCCGAACGCCCAGGTGCGCCGCCTGGACCTGGCCGACCTGGCCTCGGTGCACGAGTTCGCCGACTCGGTCGAGGGCGCGGACGTGCTGATCAACAACGCGGGCGTGATGGCGGTGCCGCTCAAGCGCACCGCCGAGGGCTTCGAAATGCAGATCGGCACAAACCATCTCGGCCATTTCGCGCTGACCGGGCTGCTGCTGGACAAGATCCGCGACCGGGTGGTCACGCTGTCCTCGGGCATGCATGCCATCGGCCGCATCGACCTCGAGGACCTGGACTGGGAGCGGCGCAGCTATCAGCGCTGGGCCGCCTACGGCCAGTCCAAGCTCGCCAACCTGATGTTCGCGCGGGAACTGCAGCGCCGCCTGACCGCCGCCGGATCGGCGAAGCTGTCGGTGGCCGCGCACCCCGGCTATGCCGCCACCGACCTGCAGGGGCACACCGAGTCGATCTACGACACCCTGATGTCGATCGGCAACCGGCTGTTCGCGCAGAGCGCCGAGATGGGCGCGCTGCCAACGCTGTTCGCCGCCACCGCCGAGGTCGAGCCGGGCGGCTTCTACGGGCCCACCGGGCTGCGCGGCATGCGCGGCTACCCCGGGCCCAGCCCGTCCAGCGCCGCCTCCAAGGACGAGGTGACCGCGCGGCGGCTGTGGGAGCTGTCCGAGCAGCTGACCAAGGTCAGCTATCCGTTCGTGCGCCGCTGAACCGAAATCCGGGAGCATCGCTGAGCCGAAAGGCGGGGGTTGGTGAGCATTCCATTCGATCGACGGGATCAACTCGACAAGATCCAGCAGGGGTTGATGCAGGGCGAGCAGATCCTCGCCGTGTACGACGCCATCGGGGTGGGCACCGGATTCCTGGGGCTCACCGACCGGCGGGTCATCATCCAGGACAACTCGTTCGTGGGTAAGAAGATCGCGATCACGTCCATCCCCTACGCGCGGATCTCGAGCGTGAGCATCCTGACCAACAAGTCGTTCGCGGGCCAGTTCTTCTCGTCGGGGCACATCGCCATCAGCACCGGGCACCACACCTACGAGGTGGAGTTCCGCGGCGACGACAAGACGCGGCACGTGCACGACGTGATCCTGCACTACATCCTGCACTGACCCGGGCATCCCATCAGCTGGGACGCCCATCCCAGCGACAGTGTCGTACGCCACAGGCACGACAATGGATCTCTGGTACAGTGCCTGGCATGCAGCGTCAGTATTTCTGGTTTAGCCAGCCGGCCCCGGGTGGGTCGAGCGGCGTGACCTCGCGCTGACATCCTCCACCCCGAGCCGGACGAAATCAGACCGGCTCCAAGGGGTTTCGCAATTCTCCGTGGGTCGGCCTGGGACAAGGAAAACCAGCCATGACCACCACCGCCGATCTCGAACGGCATGCAGATCTCGATGACCAGCGCACGCTCAGCGTCAGCCCGCTGAGCTCGCCGCGCGAGGTCCGTGCCGCCCACCCGATCGACGACACCCTCGCCGACACCGTGCGCGCCGGCCGCAAGGCCACCGTCGACGTGCTCAACGGGGCCGATGACCGCCTCATGGTGATCGTCGGCCCGTGTTCGGTGCACGATCCCGAAGCCGCCATGGACTACGCCCGTCGCCTGGCCGCCAAAGCCGCCGAACTGGACGACCGCCTGCACGTGGTGATGCGCGTCTACTTCGAGAAGCCGCGCACCACGCTGGGCTGGAAGGGCCTGATCAACGACCCGCACCTGGACGGCAGCTTCGACATCAACACCGGTCTGGACCTGGGCCGCCGCCTGCTGGTCGACATCACCGCGCTCGGCCTGCCGGTGGCGTGCGAGTTCCTGGACCCGATCACCCCGCAGTACATCGCCGACCTGGTCGCCTACGGCGCGATCGGCGCCCGCACCGCCGCCAGCCAGGTGCACCGGCAGCTGTCCTCGGCGCTGTCCATGCCGGTCGGCATCAAGAACGGCACCGACGGCGACGTGCAGGTCGCGGTGGACGGCGTGCGCGCCGCGGCCGCCTCGCACGTGTTCCCCGGCACCGACCTGGACGGGCGTTCCGCGCTCATCCGCACCGCCGGCAACCCGGACTGCCACGTCATCCTGCGCGGCGGCTCCAACGGCCCCAACTTCGACGCCGCCTCCTGCTCGGAAGCCCTGCTGCGCCTGGAGAAGTCGTCGCTGGCCCAGCGCCTGGTGGTGGACGCCTCGCACGGCAACTCCAACAAGGACCACAACAAGCAGGTCGACGTGGTCACCGACCTGGCCGAGCGCATCGCGGGCGGCGAGGACACCGTGGTCGGCCTGATGATGGAGTCCTTCATCGTCGCCGGTCGCCAGGACCTCACCCTCGGCAAGCCGGAGGACCTCACCTACGGCCAGTCCATCACCGACGCCTGCATCGACTGGGACACCACGGTCGCCCAGCTGGAGCGCCTCGCCGACGCGGTCGCCCAGCGCCGCGCGGCCCGCGCGTAGTTCCCCGATCCGATAGACCCGCACCCGGGCGCGGCGAGTTCGCCTCGCGCCGAACGCATCCGGCGTGCACACTGAGTTCGGCGCACACCCAGTCCGGCGGGTGTGCGCCGAACGCTTTCCCGGGGTTTCGACTGGTCAGAGGTCCGCGGGCCAGTGCGGGCTCGGGGTGTCGGGATCGGTGCGCAGCCGCCCCGCCACCCAGATGTCGCGGCGGACACCGCGTTGCGTGCCGCCGCCGCGGATCAGGCCCTCGTAGTGCATGCCGATGCGGCGGGCCACGGCCGCGGACGGATGGTTTCCGGTGAAGGCCCGCCACTCCAGGCGCTCGAAGCCCAGCGTCTCGGGATCCAGTCCGGCGGCCGCGACCAGCCGCGCCGACCGGGTCATCACGCCCGCGCCGCGGGCGGTGGGGGTGAGCCAGAAGCCGATCTCGGCGGTCTCGTCGTCGCGGCGGGGGTAGAGCGGGCTCAGGCCGATCATGCCGACCACCGGGCCGTCGGCCGCGCCGCGCACCGCCCAGGTGGGGCTGCGGGCGGCCCAGCCGGGGCCGACGACGTCGTAGATGAACTTCTCCGCGTCGGCGCGGTGGTAGGGGACCGGCATGGTGGTCCACGCGCCGATCGAGGGCTCCTGGCACAGGGCGGTGATGGCGTCGATGTCGGAGACGGCCGGCGGCGACAACCAGACCGTGCCGTCGGAGAGGAATTCCGCGTCCATGCGGCCATGCTGTCACGGAATCGGGCATGGGCGGCCGGTAATTCGCGGTGACCGCCCGCGAGGCTGTCGGCGCCCGGCCGTAGGATCGGAGAGATGGTGGCGGTTCTCCTGGCCGACTTGTTCGAAACGCATCGGCCGCATCTGGTCTCGGTGGCCTACCGGCTCACCGGGAGCGTGAGCGACGCCGAGGACGCTGTGCAGGAGAGCTGGTTACGGCTCGCCGCGGCCCGCCAATCCGAGATCCACGACCTGCGCGCCTGGCTCACCACCGTGGTCAGCCGCCTCTGCCTGGACCGGCTGCGCAGTGCGGCGGTGCGACGCGAAACCTATGTGGGGCAATGGCTCCCGGAACCGGTGGTCACCTCGGTGACACCGTCCAGCACTCCCGATCCGCTGGCCGCGGTGATGCGCAAACAGGAGTTCCGGTTCGCCGCCCTCGTGGTGCTGGACACGCTGACCCCGCCGCAGCGGGTGGCTTTCGTTCTGCACGACGGCTTCTCGGTGCCGTTCACCGAGATCGCTGACATCCTGGACGTTTCCGTGGACGCCGCGCGGCAGCTCGCCACCCGGGCCCGCAAAGCCGTCGCGGACGCGCCGGAACCGGCCGCCGATGCCGAGCACGAGGCCGCCGTGCGGACCCTGCTGGACGCACTGGCCAGCGGGAACGTCGACGCCGTGGTGGCGGCGCTGCATCCGGACGTGCGCACCGTCGGCGACGGCGGCGGCAAGGTGTCCACCGCGGTCAATGTGGTTGCCGGCGTGGACAAGAACGTGCGCCTGTGGCTGGGGCTGTGGCGCAAGTTCATGCTGGTCGGCGCGGGCGGCGGCCCCGGCGATCCCGCGCCCGGCCGGGAACTCGAGCCGGTCCTGGTCAATGGGCAGCACGGCATCCTCGCGCACTCGATCCCGGCCCGGGACGGCAATGCGGGCAATCCGCGGCGGGTGTACGCCTTCACCGTGCGCGACGGCAAGGTGTGGGGCGTCTACGACGTGGTGAACCCGGACAAACTGAGCGGCATCCGGCTCCCGCGCTGACCTGGCTGTGCGGTGAATCACCGCCGCCGGCCGTTCTCCGCGATGGATTAGGCTCCGGACATGCCGCGTATTCCGACCGTCGCCCGTCTGCAGCCGTTCGCGTCGACGATCTTCGCCGAGATGACCGAACTGGCCGTTCGCCACGGCGCGGTCAACCTCGGCCAGGGCTTCCCGGACAGCGACGGTCCCGCGGGCATGCTCGAGGTGGCGCGGCAGGCCATCGCCGACGGCTTCAACCAGTACCCGCCCGGCCGTGGCGTGCCCGCGCTGCGGCAGGCCATCGCCGCCGACCGCGCCCGCCGCTACGGCACCCACTACGACCCCGACAGTCAGGTGCTGGTCACCGTCGGCGCCACCGAGGCGATCGCGGCGACCGTGCTCGGCCTGGTCGAACCCGGCGACGACGTGGTGCTCATCGAGCCCTACTACGACTCCTACGCGGCGGCCATCGCCCTGGCCGGTGCGCGGCGCCGCACCGCCCGGCTGGTGCCCGACGGCGACGGCTTCGCCCTCGACCTGGACAGCCTGCGCGCCGCCATCACCCCGAAAACCCGGCTACTGCTGGTGAATTCGCCGCACAATCCGACCGGCACCGTGCTCTCGCGCGCCGATCTCACCGCCATCGCCGAACTCGCCATAGAACACGACCTGTACGTCATGTCCGACGAAGCGTACGAGCACCTCTGCTACGACGGGCACGAGCACATCAGCCTGTCCACGCTGCCCGGCATGTTCGAGCGCACCATCGTGATCTCCAGTGCCGCCAAGACTTTCAGCGTCACCGGCTGGAAGATCGGCTGGGCCTGCGCGCCCGCCCCGCTGCTGGACGCGGTGCTGGCCGCCAAGCAGTTCCTCACCTTCGTCGGCGGCGGCCCCTTCCAGCCCGCCGTCGCCCACGCCCTCGACAACGAGCAGCAGTGGGTGGCCGCGCTGCGCGACACCCTCGCCGAGAAGCGACTCCGCCTCTCCGCCGCGCTGTCCGAGGCCGGTTTCGGCGTGAAACGCAGTGACGGGACCTATTTCGTCTGCGCCGACATCACCCCGCTCGGTGCGTCCGACGCCTACGCTTTCTGCCGTGAACTGCCCGAGCGTCTCGGCGTGGCCGCGGTGCCGGTCAGCGTCTTCGCCGACGACAAGGCCGCGTGGAATCACCTGGTGCGCTTCACCTTCTGCAAGAAGGAGGAGACCATCGCCGAGGGTGTGCGCCGTCTCCGGGCCGGACACCAGGCCGAAGCGGTGCGCTGACTCTGACCCCGGTGGCCTCCGGTCGGGGGTCCAGTCGGTGGTGAGTGGACCGCGACAGCGGACTGATGCGGCCGGAGAATCGGTCGCATGATCGAAGCGAGTGCGGTGCTGGGCGTGGCCGCCGCGGCGCTGGGGCTGGTGCTCACGCCGGGGCCGAACATGATGTATCTGGTGTCGCGGACCGTGTCGCAGGGGCGGCGGGCCGGACTCGTGTCGCTGGGCGGGGTGGCGGTCGGATTCGGGGTGTATCTGGTGGCCGCGACGGCCGGGATCACCGCGGTCTTCGCCATGGTGCCTGCGCTGTACCTGATATTGAAGGTCGCGGGCGCACTGTACCTGGTCCACCTGGCCTGGAAGACCTTGCGGCCGGGCGGGGCCGGGCTGTTCGCGCCGACCGAGCTGCCCGCCGATCCGGCCCGGCGGCTGTTCACGATGGGGCTGGTCACCAATCTGCTCAACCCCAAGATCGCCATCCTCTACATGGCGCTGATCCCGCAGTTCGTGGTGCCGGCGCACGGGCGGGTCTGGTTGCAGAGCCTGTCGCTGGGCGCGGTGCAGATCGCCATCGCGGTCACCGTGAACGCCCTGATCGTGCTGAGCGCGGGCGCGGTCTCGACCTTCCTGGCCCGGCGGCCGTTGTGGCTGCGGGCGCAGCGGTACGTCACCGGGACGGTGCTCGGCGGGATGGCCGCGCTGGTCCTCTCGGATCGGGCGCGGCCGGTCCCGGCCTGATCAGGCGCGCAGCGGGCCGGGGTAGAGGAATTCGTCGGCCGGGCGGTCGGTGCGGTCCAGCCAGGCGGCCAGGAATCCGGTCAGATCGACCGGCGAGCGCGACTGCAGGAAGGTCCGGAACTCCGGCATGGACGCGTTGCCGTACCGGTGCGCCATGACGAAATCACGGACCGCTCCGAAGAACGCGGCATCGCCCATGGTCCGGCGCAGCGCGTGCAGGAAGAGCGGACCCCGGTAGTAGACCGCGGTGAATTCGTTGTCCTTGCCCGGGTTCTGGAGCGCGATCTCCCAGAACTTCGGATCGTCATGGTATTTCGCGACGGTGTCGCGGTACTCGGCGTCGACGTCCTTGCCGTCCTTGCGTTCCGGCCACAGGTAGTCGGCGGTATAGCTGGCGAAGCACTCGTTCAGGCAGATGTCGGACCACTGCTTCACCGACATGGAATCGCCCCACCACTGGTGGGCGATCTCGTGCACCACGGTGCTCAGATCGGTCCAGGGCGCGTAGATCGGGCGCGACTGCGTCTCCAGCGAGAACTGGAGTCCGGTGTCGACGTAGAGGCCGCCCGCGGTGTCGAACGGGTACGGGCCGTACAGCTCCTCCTGGAAGTCCAGGATCTCGGGCAGCCGCGTCTCCAGGTCCCGGCCCTTGCCCGCGCTCGGCGCGAAGGCGCTCAGCAGCGGAGTTCCATTGGCGCGCCGCTGTTCCAGGAATTCGAACCGGTCGACGGCGACCGTGGTCAGGTAACCGACCACCGGCTGACGCATCTCCCAGGACACGGTCCGGTTCGCGCCCTGCACGGTGTCGGACACCTTGTCGCCGATCGACATCACCTCCCACTCCTGCGGCACCGTGGCGTGCAGGGTGAAGGTCGCCTTGTCCAGGGGCGTGTCGTTGAGCGGGTACCAGCTGCTCGCCGAATGCGGTTCACCCGCCACGAACGCGCCGCCGCTGGGCGAGAACACCCAGCCCTCGCCCTCGGTGCCGGTCACCTCGCCCGCGTACTCCACCCGCACGGTGAACGGCAGGCCCGGGAGCAGCGGGATCAGCGGGGTGACGGACAGTTCGTGCTCGCCGTTGCGGTCGAACCAGGCTGGCAGGTTGTTGACGGTCACCTTGGACACCGCCGGGCCGCTGTAGTCCAGGTTGAACACCCGCAGCGCCTGGGTCGCCACCGCGTCGACGCGGGTGTCCCCGGTCAGCTGATGCGTCGGCGGGTCATAGGAGACGGTGACGTCGTAGTGGCCGACGTCGTAGCCGCCGTTGCCGTCCAGCGGGTAGTACGGATCGCCCGCGCCGGGCGCGCCCGTGAGCGGGTCGCTCGAATCCGCCTGCGCGGGAGCCGCGTTCGCGCCCAGCAGCAGTACCGCCCCCACTGTCAGGTACCGCCAGTTCCGAAGCATCCGCTCCAGCCGCCCTTTCCACACACCTACGAGTGCCGACGAGCTGATGCTAATCGGCTCCGGACTCAGCTACCGCTGCCCGACACGGCCACACTCGCCCCCAGGCCGATGATCATCACCCCGCCCGCGCCGCCGACCGCCTCCAGCCGCTTCGGCGAGCGCGCGAACCATTCCCGCGCCGAACCCGCCGCCAGCGCCCACACCGAGTCGGAGACCAGCGCGACGGCGATGAACAGCAGCCCGAGGATCAGCATCTGCACCGGGACCGGACCGGCGTGCGGGGCCACGAACTGCGGAAGCACCGCGGAGAAGAAGATGATCGCCTTCGGATTGGTGACGCCCACCAGCATCGACTGCCGCAGCGCGCGGCCGGTGCCGACCGGTTCGGCCCGCGCCTGGAACGCCTCCCGCAGCGCGCGCCGATCCCGGATCGCCTGCACCCCGAGATAGATGAGATAGAGCGCGCCCGCGAACTTCACGATCGCCAGCGCGATCGCGGACGCGGCCAGCAGCGTGCCCAGACCGGCCGCGACCAGCACCATGACACCGAGAACGCCCAGGGAATGGCCGAGCACGGACAGCAGCGCGGCCCGCCGCCCGTAGGACAACGCCCGGCCGATGACGAAAAGCACTCCGGGGCCGGGGATTACGATCAGCGCGACGGCCGCGATCAGAAACGCCACCAGATTCGTGACGGGAACCATCACCCCATCCTACGAAGCGGCGCAAGCGAAAAACGCGGGTTCGGAGCGGATCGCTCAGCCGCGCAACTCCTCCGGCAACTGCTGCGGGTCCAGCAGCAGGCGCTTGGCGTCCGCGCCGCGCACCTTGATGGCCAGATCCAGATTGTCGGTGAGCAGCTTCCACTCGACCTCGTGGATGGCCTCGCGGGCGCGTTCGATGATGTTCAGGTCCCGGGTGCCCCAGGCGATGGGCATGGCGCTCACCGTCTGCCACAGGTCGCCGACCGGGCCGGGGGCGCGGTCCACGCGCACGGTCACCGCCGGCACCCGTTCCCCGGCGCGGGCCCGGTGCCCGGGTAGGGAGCGGACCGTGCGGGTCACCAGGGCGTAGCGGGGGCCAGGGGTGTTCGGCTTGGCCAGATCGACCAGGGCCAGCAGGGTGGCACCGTTCCCGTGGGTCTCCGACACCACCGCGGGCACCAGGTCGCCGGCGGCGTAGAGCTTGTCCACCCGGCCGCGATGCGGCATCCAGTACCCGATGAACAGCGCGGTCACCGCGGCGGCCAGGAAGGCCACCGCCAGCAGCCAGGACCACGGGTGGTTCACCCAGATCAGGAACGCGGTGCCCAGTCCCAGCGCGGCGGCGGCCGTATAGGCCCAGATGCGGAGTCGCCGCAGGTACGCGACCACCTCGTTGACCGCCCGAGCATGGTCACGGTCCACCGCGAATTCGAAGCGCCGCACGTACGTCCCTCCCGCCTTATGGAGGCTCTTCCTCCACTTATCCTATCGTCGGACCCAGCAGGTCGTCCGCATCGGTGATGCGATAGGCATACCCCTGCTCGGCCAGGAAACGCTGCCGGTGCGCGGCATACTCGGCGTCCAGCGTGTCACGTGCGACCACGGAATAGAAGTGAGCCTGGCCCCCGTCGTGTTTCGGCCGCAACAGCCGCCCGAGCCGCTGCGCCTCCTCCTGCCGCGACCCGAAGGTGCCCGAAACCTGCACCGCCACCGAGGCTTCCGGCAGGTCGATGGAGAAGTTGGCCACCTTCGACACCACCAGCACCGGGATCTCGCCGCGACGGAAGGCGTCGAACAGCTCCTCGCGCTCCTTGGTGCGGGTGGAACCCTGGATGACCGGGGCGTTCAGGTGCTCGCCCAGCTCGTCCAGCTGATCCAGGTAGGCCCCGATCACCAGGCTCGGCGCGTCCTTGTGCCGGGCCAGGATCGACTCCACCACCGGCAGCTTGGTGCGCGCGGTGGAGCACAGCTTGTAGCGCTCCTCGGGCTCGGCGGTGGCGTAGGCCATGCGCTCGGCATCGGTCAGGGTGACCCGCACCTCGACACAATCCGCGGGCGCGATCCAGCCCTGCGACTCGATGTCCTTCCACGGGGCGTCATAGCGCTTCGGGCCGATCAGCGAGAACACGTCGCCCTCGCGGCCGTCCTCGCGCACCAGGGTGGCGGTCAGCCCGAGCCGGCGGCGCGACTGCAGATCCGCGGTCATCCGGAAGACCGGGGCGGGCAGCAGGTGCACCTCGTCGTAGATGACCAGGCCCCAGTCGCGGCTGTCGAACAGCTCGAGGTGCCGGTACTCGCCCTTGGTCTTGCGCGTGATCACCTGATAGGTGGCGATGGTGACCGGGCGGATCTCCTTGCGCTCCCCGGAGTATTCGCCGATCTCGTCCTCGGTCAGCGAGGTGCGGGCCAGCAGCTCACGCCGCCACTGCCGCCCGGCCACGGTATTGGTGACCAGGATCAGGGTGGTGGCCTTGGCCTTCGCCATCGCCGCCGCGCCCACCATGGTCTTGCCCGCGCCACACGGCAGCACCACGACGCCGGAGCCGCCCGCCCAGAACGACTCCGCGGCCAGTTCCTGATAGTCGCGCAGATGCCAGTCGCTGGACTGGTAGTCCAGGTCGATCTGGTGCGCCTCGCCGTCGACGTAGCCGGCCAGGTCCTCGGCGGGCCAGCCGACCTTGAGCAGCATCTGCTTGATGCGGCCGCGCTCGGACGGATGCACGATCACCGTGTCGTCGTCGATGCGCGCGCCCAGCATCGGCTGAATCTTCTTGTGCCGCAGGATTTCCTCCAGCACCGCGCGATCCAGGCTGACCAGGACCAGCCCGTGCGCCGGGTGCTTCATCAACTGCAGGCGCCCGTAGCGGGCCATGGTGTCGACGATGTCGACCAGCAGCGGCTGCGGCACCGCGTACCGGCTGAAGCTGACCAGTGCGTCGACCACCTGCTCGGCGTCGTGCCCGGCGGCCCGCGCGTTCCACAGCGCGAGCGGCGTCACCCGATAGGTGTGCACGTGCTCGGGCGCGCGTTCGAGCTCCGCGAACGGCGCGATGGCCTGCCGCGCGGCCCCGGCCGACTCATGATCGACCTCCAGCAGCAGCGTTTTGTCACTCTGCACGATGAGTGGACCGTCGGTCACGAACACCTCCTGGCTTGATCCGGGCCCGAACGGGCCTTGACCATTCTCCAGGAAGCCACCGACAAAGCCACGTGACCTGCGTCCCGTGCCCGGATCGGCGGTCGAGGATGCCTCTGACCGGGCCGATCCGTCGCACCGGATTCGGTGAAAACGGTCAAGCCCAGAGTTCTGGTGGCTACGATCACTCGAAATTGGACGCTTGTCCATTTGGATGTTTGACCTGAGGGAACCGAAAAGAATGCAGAGACGCTGGACGCGCGGGCTGCTGGCCGCCGTCATCGCGGGCGGGACGATGGCCTCCGCGGTCGTCGCGGACGCCGCGCCCACCGCCACCTCGATCGGGCGGATCCACGCCGACGGCTCGCACTTCGTGGACGACAGCGGCCGGGTCGTGCTGCTGCACGGGGTCAACAATGTCGACAAGGAACCGCCCTTCCTCCAAGCGGGGGACGGGCTCACCGTCACCGAGGACGACGCAGCGCTGCTCGCCCGCCACGGCTTCAACACCGTCCGGCTGGGCGTGTCCTTCGACGGGCTGATGCCCACCCGGGGCGTCGTCGACACCGCGTACCTGGACCGGGTCGCGGGCATCGTGGACACCCTGGCGGAGTACGGGATCCACACCGTGCTCGACAACCACCAGGACGGTTTGTCGAAGGTGTGGGGCGGCAACGGTTTTCCGGAGTGGTCCCTTCATGCCCGCCCGGGAGCGGGTGAGCCCGATCTCGGCTTTCCCCTCTACTACCTGATGCCCAGCATGAACGCGGGCTGGGACGAGGTGTGGAACAACTCCTACGGCGCCCTCGACTACCTCGGCCAGGCGCTCGGCGCGCTCGCCGCGAAGATGAGCGGCCACCCCGGCGCGATGGGCATCGAACTGCTCAACGAGCCGTGGCCGGGCAGCGCGTTCCTGTCCTGCTTCCCCAACGGCTGCCCGGGCTTCGACGTGAAATACCAAGCGGCCATGCAGAAGCTGACCGACGCGGTGCGCGGGAGCAATGGCGACCTCATGGTGCTGTGGGAGCCCAACGTCACCTGGAACGAGACCATGCCCAGCAACCTGGGCAAGAATCCGCCGATCAGCGCGCCGAACATCGCGTTCGCGCCGCACGACTACTGCATGCCCAGCCAGATGGCCATCTACATGGGCCTGCCGACCTTCCTGCGCGGTCTGTGCCCGCTGCAGCAGGACAAGACCTGGGGCAATGTCGACGCCCTCACCGCGCGCACCCAATTGCCCACGCTGGTCACCGAATTCGGCGACGGCGACGCGACGGTGCTGCGCAATACCCTGGTCCGCGCCGACGAGCGGTTCGCGAGCTGGCAGTACTGGCACTACTCCTCGCGCTTCGGGGCGGGCGGCCCGAAGCCGGATCCGTTCCTCGGCGACGTCGGCAAGCAGCTGGTGCGCACCTATCCGCGGGCGACCGCGGGCACGCCCGGGCGGATGATCTTCGATCCGGACACCGGCGACTTCGCCTACCGCTACACCCCGCGCGCGGGAACCACCGAGATCTACGCCTCGGACGTCCACTATCCGGACGGCTACGCGGTGCGGGTCGAGGGCGGCCACGTGACCTCCGCGCCGGGTGCGCGGGTGGTGACGGTGGAGGCGGACGCCTCGACGCCGGTGACGGTCTATGTCAACCGCCCGGGGTCGAAGGGGGCGACCGTGCCCACCGGTCCGGTCGGGACCGGTTCGGCCAGCGGTTCGGCCAGTGGTTCGGCGGACAGCGGTTCGGCGAGCGGTTCGGCGGACTCCGGTTCCGGCAGTGGGTCGGGGACCGGCTCGGCGCGATGATGCGTGAAAGCTATTGCCGCGCTTGTGTAACGAGTTGGGCGCTAGAAGCGACACCCCGGCAAAGGGGCGCTATTGGTCATGCGCCCAGTTTGTTCGATTGAGAGGTAACCATCGTGTTCTACTTCGGCCTGCCGATGCTCAGTACCCTCCCGACCCTGCTCGTCAACCTCTCCTGGCTGGGCATGCGCGGCCTGCAGATGCTGCAGCACTGACCGGTGATGCCGTCCGGACATAACCCGGCGTCGGATGCGGGTCCGGGCGGCACACAGGTATTCTCACCGCGTTCACAGCCGTGAGCGGTTCGGTGAGAAAGGTTTTCGCTAGTGAAGTTCGCAGGAACGAGGCCGTTGGTGCGCCTCGTGCTCGCCCTCGTGGCGGTGGCCGTGGCCGTATTCGCCCTCTCCGGCTGTTCGGCGCTCCAGAACGCCAGCAAGTCCGACACCGCCAAGTCCAAGGTCGGTGACTGCATCAATGTGATCGAGGGCTCGGCCACCGACTCCAAGACTGCGCCCGTCGACTGCTCCGACCAGAAGGCGGTCTACAAGGTCGCCGCGGTCGCGGACAAGAAGACCGACTGCAAGGAAGAACAGACCTCCTACGAGGAGACCCTCAACGGCGGCACCACGGCCTTCCTATGCCTGAGCCCCAACTTCAAGAAGGGCTCCTGCTACAACGAGAGCCAGACCACCGGCTACAAGTTCGTGGCGTGCACGGCTCCGGAAGCCTCGTTCAAGGTGATCGACCGGATCGACGGCCAGGCCGACGAGTTCGCCTGCGACCCGAGCACCGCGATCGGGTTCCGCATCGTCCCCGACCCGAAGACCACCTTCTGCCTGGGCAACCCGAAGGGGTAACCCGACTCGCGGGACCGAGAACCAGCCCGGTACTCGTCGGCATCACCGATGCCGTACGAGTGCCGGGCTTTTCCTATTCGACCAGGGCGACCGAGGCGATGCGGTGCAGGGTGAAGTGGCGGACCGCGCCGGTGACCGGGTCCAGGGCGTCGAGCTGCCCGCCGCCGACCTTGAGCGGTTCCACCACGCGCTGTGAGGCGACGCCCTGGGCGTCCACATAGCCGATGTGGACGCGGCGACGGGTGCGGGCGGCCAGCTGGAGCAGGTTGAGGGTGGCCTGGGTGCTGGTGCGGGAGCCGTCGGAACGAACCGTCTGCCCGGCACGGGCATTCGCGGCGCGCTCGCTCGCGCGCAGCTCGGCCACCAGGGATCGCAGCTGGTCGGTGCTGGGCGGGTTGGGCCGCCAGTTCGGGTGCGGGCGCTGCCGGGCCGGCAGGCGCGCGCCGCGCGGCCGCAGGTCCACGATGGTGCCCGCGGAATCCTCGCCCGCGGGGCTGAATCCGGCGGCGCGCAAGCGTTCCAGCACCTCGCCCAGCGGGGCCTGGGAGATGGCGACCGTCGGGGCCACCGCGCGCAGGGCCAGTTCCCCGGCGACGGGCGCGGCCAGCACCTCGGCGAGCAGTGTGGGATCGTCGCTGCGCACGAAACTCTGGGCCATGCCCGCGCGCAGGCGGCCGTGGCGGCGGGCCACATCGTCGATGAGATAGGTCAGCGACTGGGGGACCGGGGTGCGGGAGTGGGTGGTGAACAGGTGGTGCAGTTCCGCGGACGTGGCCCCGGCGTCCAGGGCGCGGCGCACCGAGGTCTCGCTGATCCGGTACACCGTGGCCGCGCCCGCCGATTCGACGTCGGCGACCATGGCGATCCGGTCCTGCAGTTCGGGCACCAGCGGGCCCGGCGCGATGACCGTCAGATCCGCCTGCACCAGCACGTGATCCACCGGTTCGGGCAGCGCGATCGCCATCTCCGATTCGGCGTCCTCGGGACTGCCGTGCAGCAGGGCGCGCCCCGCGGAGGTGACCGCGCCGCGCGCCAGCAGTCCCAGCGCCTCGGCCTCGGCGAGGGTGGCGCGCACCGCCTCCAGCCGGTAGTGGCGGCGCCGGCGCGGTTCCCGCCAGGCCAGGATGCGGCCCAGGTCGGCGGCGGAAACCTCGGTGCCGGGCGGGAATTCGGCCAGCAGGCCCAGGACGGCGTGCCGGTCGCGGACCGCGTACACGGTGCGCAGCTCCGCCGAGAGCGCCGCCAGGGGTTTGTCGTTGGCGTCGCGCAGCCCGATCATCCACGGCAGCCGGTCCAGTTCCAGCCAGGCCTGCGCCAGCACCGCCCAGCGGCGCGACGGCACGACGGCGAGCCAGGCGTCGGAGGTGGTGGTCGGCGTCCAGAAGTCGTCGGTGCCGTCGCCGTCGGGCGCGGGTTCGGGGATGCCCTTGTCGATCAGGCGGGCCGCGGCCAGGATCTCGGCGAGCAGGCCGAGCCGGTCCTCGTCGATGCCGGTCTGCTTGGCGACCCGGCGCAGCTCGCGCACCCCGAGGCCGCCCGAGCGCAGCACCGGGGCGGGCGCGCGGCCGAGCACCTCCAGCACGGAGGCGCTGTGCCGCAACAGTTCCCCCACCTCGCCCGCGGCCACCGCGTTGATGTCGGCGGGGGCGTGCTTGGTGGTGCCGGGGTGCGGGGCCGCGAGCGCGTGCGGATCGGTGACCGGTTCGTTGCGCAGCACCTGCCCGACCGAGACCGGCAGCTCCACGGTCTCCTCGTCGATCCAGTTGAGCAGCCGGTGCGCCAGCAGCCGCTGGACCGGACGGTCGTCGGGGGTGCCGGGCGCGGCGTCGCGGGTGCGGCCGCGCGGGCCGGTGCTCGCCAGCTTCTCCAGCAGCGCGCGTTCCTGCGGCGTGGCCGCGGCCAGGGCGGCGGTGATCTCGGGCTCGGTGAGTGAGTCCGGCAATTCGGTGGTGCTGCCCAGCGGCCAGGGCAGGGCCTCCTGCGCGGACGGTGACACCCGCAGGGCGGTGTCGGGGCCCCAGACCAGGGCGCGGGCGCGCAGCTTGGCCAGCGCGGCGTTCACGGGGGCGGCGGGCACCCGGTCCGAGAGCAGCTTGCGCAGCGTCTTGGCGGGCAGGGGAGCGCCGTGGCGGCCGTCCCCGGCCCCTTGCACCACAAGGGTTTCGATGACGGCGAAGTCGAGAGTGTTCAGCTCGTCGCCCGCGCGCAGCACCGAGGCGCGCTGTTCGGTGCGGGCGGCCAGGACGGCCATCGACGCGGGCAGCGGAACGGCCAGGTCGGGGCGCAGCTCCAGCAGCGTCACGAGTTCGTCGTCGCCGCGCTTGGAAAGCCACTCGGCCAGCGTCGGATCCGCGGATTTGGCGGATTTCGCGGGCTTGGCCGTGGCCGTGGAATCGGCGGGCGCGTCCGGGTCGCCCGTCGGGGTGGGGGTTTCGGTCACTGCACCCGATCCGTCGGGGAGTGCGGGCGCGGTTCAGCGACCGCCGCGGCCACCAGGCGGTAGACAGGGCCTGGAGTCGTACGCGGCGGTCGCCCGGGAACGAGCGCCGTCAACCGCATATCGGTCGGTACGACGGATCAGCGGTTGACGATGGTGTGCGGGTGCACGTAGGGCAGCTGCTCGACCGGCAGCGGGAACTCCAGGTCCTCGCCGTAGGGGGAGAGTCCACCGGAGCGGGTCGAGGAGAGCTCGGTGACCGCGTGATCGCCGTTGGTCTCCGGCCAGCCGTTGTCCACATAGGGTTTGTTCGATTTGTTCACCACGCCGCTCATTCTGGCACGAGCCCCCCGGAGCCGCCCTCCCCGGCACTGTGTCTGATTGCCTCCGCTTCGCTGCGGCGTGTTCGAGGCCCTGTTACCTCGGCCTTCCCTCCTCCGCTCCTCCGCTTCGCTCCCCCGCTCCAAGGCGGAGGTCGGTCAAGCCGCGGTCCAGGCCGAGGCGGGCCTCGAACGCGCGGGGAATCCGGCTCCGGGAACAACGAAGGCCCCCATCGTCATTGATGGGGGCCTTCGGGAGGGAACAGGGGGCTGCCTACTGCGGCAGCAGGCCCTTGTTCGCCTGGAAGAAGTTCACGACGCCCGGGTCGAGCTGGGTGCCATTTGCCTTGGTGGCGTTGAGGAAATCCAGTGCGGGCTGCGGGATCTGAATGCCCTGCTGCTGGGCGACCGCGATGGCGCGGTCCACGGCCTGGAAGACCTCCTGCGTGCCGTTCGTGGCGCCGCCGGGGCCGGCCTGCTGCTGCGGGGCCCACTGCGGGACGTCGGACGCGGCGGGCGCGGGGGCCGTACGCGGGGTGGCGGAGCTGGAGAGGCCGAGGCTCGAGGAGCAGGCGGGCCATGCGCCCCAACCCTGCGTGGCGAGGACCTTCTCGGCGACCGCGATCTGCTGTTCACGGGTGGCCTGGTTGGCGGTCGTGGCGTACTCGCCGCCGCCGTGTGCGGTCCAGGTGCCGGGGGAGAACTGCAGTCCGCCCTGGAAACCGTTGCCGGTGTTGATGCCCCAGTTACCGCCGGCTTCGCACTGTGCGAGCTTGTCCCAGTCGGAGTCGGGTGCCGCGCTGGCGTTTCCTGCCATGGCCACTCCCGCGCCGCCGAGAGCGATGCCGGTCAGGGCAACCTTGGCGACAGTGCGGCCGGTGTTGGTCGGCTTGCGATGGCGTCCACTCATTTTCGGGTCTTTCCTCTCGTACGCGCCTGCGAGACCGACTACCGGGGTCGGACTGAGAGGTCGTCCGGCCCGGCGCACTGGCTGTGCGCTATGCCTCGTCTTCGCCCCTTGTTCCAGTTGGGGGTCCGTACCCGCGGGGCGAAGTTCGGTGCGGCGGGCCGGTGGCGCCGGGCTGACCCGGCTGGTGGAGAACATTACGACGCCCGCCGCGAAAAATCACCATTTGATAACCGTCGTGTCCGTCCGGGTCACTTACCGGCACAACGGGTTCCATCGGGCTTTTGTGCAGGTGGTCGCGGCGAGTCTCGGCCGATAGGGGTCTGTCACCACTCTGTGACCGTCTCGTTATGTGACGAAGATCACAGGAATGGCCGGGTAACGAACTGGGCAATCTCAGCGCGCCCTGCGCCCCGACCACAGCGCGTAGACGATCGACAGCAGGAAGCCCAGCGGCGCGCACATGGCGAGCAGGTACAGCCACACCCCCGGCTTCGAATCGGTCAGCAGCCCGACGCCGAAGATGGCGAAGACCGCCAGCAATCCGATCGCGAACAGCCCCATGGCGATATAGAGCAGCCAGCTCGCGGAACGGCGAGGGGCCTGCTCGGAAGAAGTGTCGGACACCTCTCGACCGTAAAACTCATGTGCTCGGGCTATTCGCACCGGGGTAGACTCGGAGTTCAGTCGCGTCCTGCATAGCTGTGTGGGGCGCGTTCTTTTGCCCGGCTGCTCCGGGCTGGAATGACGAACGGGTGAGCGCAGTGCCGACCGGCAAGGTGAAGTGGTACGACGTCGAAAAGGGCTTCGGCTTCCTGTCCCAGGATGAGGGAGAAGACGTCTATGTTCGATCGTCGGCGCTGCCCGATGGTGTCGAGGCGCTCAAGCCCGGCCAGCGTGTCGAGTTCGGGATGGCCGCGGGTCGCCGTGGCCCGCAGGCGCTTTCGCTGAAGCTGCTGGAGACCCCCACCCTGCGCGAGGAGCGCGGCGGCCGGGGCGAGCGCGGTGGCCGCGGCGGCCGCACCGACGGCGCCCCCGTCAATCGCAAGGAGCCGGACGAGCTGCACGGCCTCATCGAGGACATGATCACGCTGCTGGAGACCAAGGTGCAGCCGGATCTGCGTCGCGGCAAGTACCCGGACCGCAAGACCGCCCAGCGCATCGCCGAAGTGGTGCGTGGCGTGGCGCGCGAGCTCGACCACTAGGTCGCACGCGCTCGAAACGGCAATCGGGCCCCGGTGATTCGATCACCGGGGCCCGATTCACGTTGGGGCGGACCCGGTTTCCCGGGTCGGGCCGAGCTCAGCTGAAGAGCGCGGGATCGAACGCGGGGGTGTGCACCGCCCAGATGCCGCGGGAGATGATGCCCTCGTTGCCGGCCTCGTCACGCGCCGGAATGGGCAGGTGCAGCTCCATGATGGCCAGCTTCACGCCCTCGTTGGCGGGCGTCTTGATGGTCAGCGTGCGCGGCTTGTCCCACTTGGAGTCCTGGTCGCGCTCCGGCTTGCCGGACAGCTTCCACGGCTCCTTGTAGGTGAGGATCTCCGCGTCGGCCTTGTTGTTCGGCAGGCGGTAGCCGATCAGCAGCTCCCAGGGGGCGTCGACGATCTCCTTGGGCAGCGACAGCTGGATGGTGGAGCCGGGCGGCACGTCGAGGTCGGAGACCGCCTCGGTGGTGTTGCACTTGCCCATCGAGAGGCGTTCCTCGGACACCTCGAGGTCGCAGTACAGGAAGGGCTCGACCGTCACGGACTTGCCGTGCGCGTACGCGGTGATCGCGGGCTCGGACTTGTCGGTGTGGCGGGCGATGACCACGATCGCGGCGAAGTAGGCCACGGCCACCACGGCTAGAACCGCCAGCAGAGCGATGATCGTGCGGGCTTTGGGTTGGCTCACCGGGTTTCCTGTCCGTTACTGGGTGGGTACCCCGCGCCGTGCGCACCGGGGATCTCCTGCTTGGCGTGCTGAGGTCGGTTACCGCCCAAACCGGGCAGCAGCGAATGACCACGGTAGCTGACCACGGTCTGTATCAAGCCCAGCGCCATGATGACCGAGACCACGGCGAACCCCTTCCACCACATGGTCGGCATCCACAGGGTGGGCAGCAGGACGCCCAGCGCACCACCGAAGACCCACGCCAGCTGCAGGACCGTCTCGGAGCGGCCGAAACCGGACGCGACCGATTCCGGGGGCAGGTCGTCCTGGATGGAGGCGTCCAGTGACACCTTGGCCAGCGCGCTCGCGCCCGCCGCGATCAGCGTGGCGAGCGCCGCGCCCAGCAGGCTGTCCAGGACCGCCGCCGCGCTGGCGACGGTGACGCAGGCGACGGTGCAGATCAGCACGATCAGCTGGGGGCGGCCGAGTTTCATGCGGGCGCCTGTCGCATTGCCGGTGAAATTGCCGATGGCCGCGGCGGCGCCGACGATGCCCAGCATGGCGATCTGCTGCACGCCGTGCTTGTCGGTGGCCTTGACCACGAACGCCACATAGAAGGTGAGGAAGCCGGTCAGCACCCGGACCGTGCTGTTGCCCCACAGACCGGTCACCACCGAACGGCCCAGCGGCTGACGGCGTTTGGTGGGCGGCACGTCCCCGGCCCGGCTCGGGTCCAGCACCTCGGTGCGGGAGTCGTCGCCGTGGTAGCCGAGGGTGGCGGGCACCTCGCCCTCGGTGTTCTCCACCCAGGCCGGGATGCGCAGGCTCAGGAACATGCCGGCGGCGGCCAGCGCGGCCGCGAACAGCAGCGCACCGGTCGAACCGGTCACCTTGGCGATCAGCGCGGCCACGCCGCCCGCGCACAGGGTGCCGCCGACCAGTCCGAAGACGGTGAGGCGGGAGTTGGTGCGCACCAGGTCGATTCCCGGCGGCAGCACGCGCGGGGTGACCGCGGACTTCAGCACCGAGAACGACTTGCTGAGCACCATCATGCACAGGGCCAGCGGGTACAGCGCCCAGTTGTCGATATTGAAGATCAGCAGTCCGGCCACCAGCACGCGGATGGCGAACGAACCTGCCAACGCGATTCGGCGGCCGTGCTGCAGGCGGTCCAGCATCGGGCCGATCACCGGTGCGATGACCGCGAACGGGGCGATGGTGATCACCAGGTACAGCGCCACCTTCGTGACCGACTCCGCGGTCGCGCTGGCGAAGAACAACGTATTGGCCAGGGCCACCGCGATGGCGGCGTCGGTCGCGAAGTTCGCCATGGTGGCGTACACGAGCGCGGTGAGGCCGGACTCCTCCGCGCCGTCGGCCTTGGCGGCGCGCTGGAAGGTCGCGAAACCGCTCTGCGTCAGTTCGATGCTGCGGCGCGCCGCGACCCGGGTGACGGTCAGCTTCCGGGGCGGCTTGTGCAGCCCGCCGCTGTCGTGGGCGTCCGGGTGGTCGCCGGCTGAAAGCTGCTGCGTATGAGCCGTTTCCGAGGGTTCGGCGGCGGTGTCGCGCCGCTCGGGTCCGGGCCCGCCCGCGGGCTTCGGGTCGGGACGGTGCGGTGCGTGCCCGCGTGGCGGCGAGTTCTCGGGCTCCTGGGCGTGTCCCGAGGCGGGGTCGTAGCGCACGCGCCGGGTGGTGTTGAAGTCGTGCGGCTGTTGCCACATCTCCGGCTCGTCCCCGGTTCCCCGGGACGGCTGGGTCTCGTAGGGCCGGGTCGGCGGGTTGTCACCGGAATCGGACTTGCCGTGGCGGCGCTGCGCCCAGCGCGAGGTCCGGGCTTCCGGTTCGCGCGGTGCGTCGCCGCCGCGGTCGCGCGCGGGTTCGCTGCGCACCCCCGAGGACGGTTCGGCGGGTCGGGTGGGTGCGCGCCGGGTGAGGAATTCCGGCACGTCGTCCTGGTCGCGCGGCGGCGCGGACCGCCGCCCGGCGCGGTTCGCGGGCGGATAGCGGTCGTACCCCGGATGCCGTTCGATCATGGGTGAGTCCTCGTCGCCCCAGCGACCGGGATCGGCACCGGGGTCACGGGGGGCAGTCACGCCCCCAATTCTTGCAGTGCCGTCGGCGTGCGGCTGCACTACCGCCGGTGTGGGACGCCACAAGTTGGAGAGACCGGTCGTTTTCGGCGGGTCAGGCGGGTACGAACCGGACTTCGTAGGAGGTGGGCCACTTCTTGCCGGTGAGCAGGAAGCGGTCGGTGCCCGGCAGATGGGCGATGCCGTTGAGCACGTCCGTGTCCGGGGTGCGGGCGTTGCCGGGCAGCAGGCCGGACGCGTCGATGCTGGCCAGCACCTCACCGGTATCCGGGTTGATGCGCAGGATGGTGTCGGTGGCCCAGGTGTTGGCGTAGACGGAACCGTCCGGGGCGCAATCCAACTCGTTGAGGTGGACGCCCCGGTGACTGGTCAGCGTGATCGTTCCGGTGACCTCGAAGGTCGCCGGATCGCGGAAGGTCAGCGTGGAACTGCCATTGCTCATGACCACGCGGCGATCGCGGGTGCACAGGCCCCAACCCTCGCCCTCGAAGCGGGCGGTGCGGATCTCGGCCAGGGTGGCCGGGTTTCGGGCGATGGCGAGGCCGTCCTTCCAGGTGAGCTGCCACAGCAGCTCCCCGGCGCGGGTGATGCCCTCGCCGAACAGCGGAGCGGGCAGGTCGGCGCGGGCGAGTTCGGCTCCGGTGTTCAGGTCGGTGGACACGACGGACGAGTGGCCGGCGAGTCCGGTGCCCTCATAGAGAACCGACCCATCGGCTTCTAGCCCTTCGGTGAACGCGCCCGGGTCGTGCGGCCGTGTCGCGACCACCTCGACACGCCACTTCGGCGTGTTGTCGGTGCTGGTGCAGCCGGTGATGGTCCCGGCCAGGGCCAGGGCCGTGGACAGCGTGATCGTGGCGGCCGCTACCGGTGCACGGCGTTTGCGCTCCATACGGCAAAATGTAGGGCGTGAGCGCGGTTGGAGTTTCGGAGTCCGGAGTGCGGCCGATCCTGGCGGAGGCGGTCCAGCTGGCCCGCCGTGCGCTGCTGGATCTGGAGCCGGTCGGCGTGGGCGCGCATCTGGGCGTGACGGGCGAGGACGAATCCTCGGCCACCCATCACTTCGAGGCCACCCTGCCCGGCTATCACGGCTGGCAGTGGGCGGTCGTGGTGGCGGCCCCGCCGGAGGCGACGGTCGCCACCGTCAGCGAGTCGGCCCTGCTGCCAGGCCCGGACGCCCTGGTGGCGCCCGACTTCATCCCGTGGGATCAGCGCATCCGCCCCGGCGATCTCGCCCCCGGCGACCTGCTGGCCCCGCGCGCGAACGACCCGCGCCTGGTGCCCGGCTACGTCGCCACCGGCGACCCGGCCGTCGACGAGGTCGCGCTCGAGATCGGCCTCGGCCGCACTCGCGTGCTGTCCCGCGAGGGCCGCGAGGAGGCCGCCGACCGCTGGTTCTCCGAATTCGGCCCCGACACCGACATGGCCCGTTCCGCGCCGTCCACCTGCGGCCGCTGCGGCTTCTACGTCCCCCTCGCCGGTGCCCTGCGTGCGGCCTTCGGCGTGTGCGGCAATGCCATGGGCGCCGACGGGCGTGTCGTGCACGTCGCCTACGGCTGCGGCGCGCACTCGGACGTGGAACTGCCCACCGGCAACGGCTCCCCGCTGTACGAGGCGTACGACGACGCCGCCGTGGAACTGATCCCGCTCGCCGAACTCCGCCCGGAAACCGCCTCCGCCGAGAGCGAATCCGGCGAAACCGGCGCGACCGAGGCGAGCGCCACCGAACCTTCCTCGGAGGCCGAGACCGCCGAACCCGCTGACGCGCAGACCGAAACCGAGTCCGCCGATGTGGCGGCCGGTGTGGTGGACGCCGATGTCGAGGTGACCGAGGTCGCCGTCGCGGAGGGCGAGACCGCCGCGGCGGGGGAGACCGAGGCCGAGCAGGCCGATCCCGGCGTGTTCGAGTCGGCCGATCCGGACGCGGTGTACGACGACGCGTGGGCGGTGACCGCGGTGTCGGTGGAACCCGAGACCGGGTCGGCGGAGTCGCGCTGAGCCCGGTCGCGGAAGTTCCCGGCAGCGCTGGATTTCGGTGGATCGCACCGGATCCTGTGTAATACCCCGGATGCTTGGCCTTGGCGTGCCAACAACCGCTTTCGGGAAAGGGCGTAGGGCGTGGTCGCGACCGAATTCGAGGATCCGTTCGGCACGGCGGAATTGCGCGCCGGGGTGGTGGCCGCCTGGCGCGGCTCGCCCACCCGGTTGCGGGAGGACGCCGCCACCGAGGCGGATCTGGTGCGGGCCGGTTACCGGGACCGGCTGCTGACCGAGCTGGCCCAGAACGCCGCCGACGCGGCGATGAAGGCCGGGGTGCCCGGCCGGATCGCGGTCCGGCTGGACGGCCGCACCCTGCACATCGCCAACAGCGGTGCGCCGCTGGACGTCTCGGGCGTGCACGCGCTGACCGCCCTGCGCGCTTCCGGGAAGACCGAGGGCGCGGCCGTCGGGCAGTTCGGGGTGGGTTTCACCGCGGTGCTGACCGTGTCCGACGAGGTGGAGTTCCGGTCGACCAGCGGGTCGGTGCGGTTCTCCCGGGGCGAGACCTGGGCGCTGCTCGGCGTGCAGGGCATCGAGATCCCGGAGCAGTCCGGCGATTTCGAGCCGCCCGCGCTACGCCTGGCCTGGGCCATCGCCGAGCCGCCCGCGGAGGGCTTCGACAGCGAGATCGTGCTGCGCCTGCGCGACTCGGTGGACCCGGTCGAGCTGCTCGCCGAGATGCGCGCCGAGGCTCCCGACCTGCTGCTGGAACTGCCCGCCCTGACCAATATCCGCATCGGCGACGACGAGATCGCCTGCGCCCGGCGCGAACTGGCGGGCGGCCTCACCGAACTCACGGTCACCGGCCCGAATTCCGATGAGCGCCTGTGGTGGCAGTACCGCACCGGGCGCGCCCGCTGGCTGCTCCCGGTGCGCGACGGCCGCCCGGTCGCCACCCGCCCGGACGTGCTGCGCGCCCCCACCCGCTCGGACGAGGAACTCTCGCTCCCCGCGGTCCTCATCGCCGACATTCCCATGCAGCCCGACCGCCGCCGCCTGCTCCCGAGCGCCCGCCCGGCCGAGCTCGCGGCCGACTACGCCGCTTTCGCGCGCGCCCTCCCGCCCCGCGACCGGCTGGTCCTGGTCCCCACCCCGGGCTTCGCCCGCAGTGAGACCGACGCCGTCCTGCGTGAAGCCCTCATCGCCGAACTCCGCGACAACGAGTGGCTGCCGGTCCTCACCGTGCACCAGGATGCCGAACCCGCGCTCGCCCCAGCGGATTTCGATGCGGCGCTCATCGAACCCACGCTTGCTCCACCACCGGCCGAGGCCCCGGAACCCGGCGCTCCGGCACCGGTGGCGAGCCCCGATGCTCCCGTGTCGTCGGCCAAGCCGCGCGCCGCTCGCCCCGCCGAGCCGGAGACGCTGCCGCTGTGGGAGCTGCCCGAGGACGAATCGCCTTCCGACGCCGTCGAACCCCATGACGCCATCGGCCCCCACGATGTGGTGGCCGGTTACGGCGCGGCCGAGTCCGGCGATCTGGCCGCCGCCTCGGAGCTGGCTCGGGCCGCCGACCTGGCCGGGGTCGAGGACCTGACCGCGTCCACCGGCGCAGCCGAATTCGACCCCAGCGGGCTGGGGATGGCTGTGGATGAATCGCGCCCGGCCGGAATTCCGGCGGCCGGGGAGGTCCGGATCGGGGTGGCCTCGCCGCGCCGGGCCGGCGTCTTCACCGGCGTGACCACGGAGTTGGCGGATCTGCTGGCGGAGATGACCGGACCGCTGGTGATTCCGGAGTTGTCGGGCCGCCTGTTCACGGACGCGCTGGCGGCCCTGGATGTGCACCGGATCGGCCTGGCCCGGATCGCGGAGCTGTCCGGCGGCCTGGAACGTGCACCGCAGTGGTGGTATTCGCTGTACGACGCCCTGGAGTCGTTCGCGGTGGATCCGCTCTCGGTGGAGGAGCTGGGCGCGCTGGCCGTGCCGCTGGTGGACGGTCGGCTGGTGACGGGTCCGCGCACGGTGGTGCTGGATGACCGTCTGGAGCAGGCGATTCCGGTGCACTGGGCGCGGTTGGCGCATCCGGAGGCGGCGCACGAGCTGCTGGGCCGCCTGGGCGCGCGTCCGGCCACGCCGGAGGACCTGCTGAACGATCCGGGCCTGCAGGCGGTGCTGGAGGACGATCCCAGCGATCCCGACACCGTGGACGCGGTGCTGGGTCTGGCCGCGCATTCGCTGGCCGCGCCGGGCGCGTTGCCATCCTGGCTCGGCTTGATCGAATTGCCGGACGTGGACGGCGAATTGACGCCCGCCGACGAACTGCTGCTGCCGGGCGCGCCGCTGGACCGGGTGCTGGTCGCGGATTCGCCCTTCTCCACCGTGGATTCCGCGGTCCTGGAGCGCTACGGCTCGGAAGCCTTGCGCGCCATCGGGGTCGGCTGGGGTTTCACCCTGGTCGCCGAGTCCGATCCGACCGGCCCCGACCATCACCTCGACGACGAGGAGACCTGGTGGGAGAGCCTGGTCGAGGATCCGTCCGAGCTGGTGGCGGTCCGCGACCTGGATCTGGTGGACGACGCCGAGTGGCCGGAGGCCCTGCGCCTGCTGCTGGCCGAGGAGAGCACCCGCCGCCTGGTCGCCGACCGTGATGGCTACACCGCGTGGTGGCTGCGGCATCACGCGCACATCGACGGCATTCCGCTGGGCCTGCTGCGCCATCCGGACGACACCTTGTTCGCGGGCCTGCTCCCGCAGCTGCCGGGCTTCGGCGCCCAGGACCTGGCGGTGCTGCGCAGTGTCCTCGCCGATCCGGAGGTGCTGACGCCCGCGCTCGCCGAGGAGCTGCTCGACGCGCTGGCCGATCCGGCGAGAGTGCCTACGCCCGAATCGATTTCGCAGACCTACCGCCGTTTGGCGGAGGCGTTGGACGCGGGCCGGCTGGACACCGAGGACCTGGTGCTGCCGGGTCAGGTGCGCGCGCTGAGCGGTGAGGTGATCCCGGCCGCCGACGCGCTGGTGCTGGACCGCCCGTGGTTCGGTCCGGCGCTGCCCGCGGATCGCCTGGTGGTCGGGGACATGGCATGTGCGCGTCCGCTGGCCACCCTGCTGGATCTGCCGCTGGCCTCGGAGGCGGTGACGGCGGAGGTGGTGAGCACGGGTCGCGAGACCAGCTGGACCGCGGATCCGCTGGGTGTGCTGTTGCGCCTGCAGTTCGATATGCCGCTTCCGGCAGGCGATCTCGTGGTGCACGACGAGTTGCGGGTCCGGTTGACCGGCGCGTTCGAGGCCACGGTCGAGGTGGCGTGGTGGCGCGAGGGCGATGTCACCCATGTGCAGGGGCAGCCGCAGAACTTCTCGCGTCGCTGAGATCGGGTCCGGCGCGGGCGATCACGCTGCCCGCGCCGGAGGAGAAGGTGAGCCGGGTCAGGCCGCGTGGGCTGCCACGGTGGTGGCGAGAACGTCCAACTGCTCACGGACGGCGGCGCTGTCGTTGTCGACCAGCCAGCGCAGCACGATGCCGTCGATGGTGGCGAGGATGAAGCGGGACAGGGTGCCGACCGGAACGGTCCACTGGCAGTCGGTGGCTTCGCGGGCGTGCTCGAAGATGTCGGCGACCGTGGAGTCGTTGAAGGTGTATTGCTCGCGGGCGATGGCCAGTTTGGCGGGGGTCTGTTCCCCTTCGCGTAGCGCGTAGGTGGTGGTCTCGTAGGTGAGTAGTTGTCGTTCCGGGGTGGCTTCGATGTTGAGCCACATGAGTTCCAGACCCGCGCGTATCAATTGCTGGAAGGCGGCTTTTCCGGTTCCGACGTCCTGCCATACGGTTTCGTTGGCGTCGACGGAATCACGCAATTCCATCGAAAGCGCCTTGACCAGCTCGGTCATCAGCTGATCTTTGTTTTCGAAACAGTAATGCACCACACCGAGGGAAACACCGGCTGCCTGCGCGACATCGCGGGTGGTAACCCCGGCCACGCCCTTTTTTTCGGCAAGGCCGATGGCTGCCTCGATAAGGTGGGCCCGTCGTTCTTCGACGCTCAATCGGGAGGACACTCCAGGGAGTTAAGCCTCCGAGGCGCGTACAGTCAATTCGCAGGCTACACAAGTTTGCTTGGCACGCCTGTTGGTCAGATGACCAGTCGCTTCCCCGTGCTAATCCAGACCGAGTTGTGCGCCTTTATCACCCCGACGCGCACTCCGCCGCTGAATCGCGAAGATGGTGTAGGCCAGCAGTCCGACGCCCAATCCCATCAGGCACACCGGCCGCGCGGTCGCCCACGCGTCGTTCAGCCACACCGCGACGGTCGCGATCAGGAAACCGATGGCGCCCACCAGGAGTACGGGACGCGGATCGGTGAAGCGCGGCGGAATCTCCGGGACGGTCGGCGGGGTCACCCCCTCAGACTAGAGGGCGCGAGCCGTTCCGGTGGCGCGCCGGGGCGCTCGGCGCTGGACCGGGCGAACCGGCGACCCCCGCGCGGGCGTTCCCGTATCGTTTGCCTCTGTGACAACGCCTTCCGACATTCGAGCGCTTGCCGGTGAACTCTCGCTGGCGGTGGTGCGCTTGACTCGGCATCTGCGGGGCCGGCGGGCCGATGCCCAGATTTCGCTGACGCAGCTGTCCGCGCTCGCCACGCTGAATCGGGAGGGCGCCATGACCCCGGGCGCGCTGGCCGCCAAGGAGCGGGTGCAGCCGCCGTCCATGACCCGGGTCATCGCCTCGCTGTCGGAAATGGATCTGGTGGAACGCAATCCGCACCCCACCGACGGACGGCAGATCATCGTGTCGCTGTCGGACGCGGGCCGGGCCTTGATAGCGGACGAGAATCAGGCCCGCGAGGCGTGGATGACCGATCAGCTCTCGCAGCTGACGCCCAGCCAGGTCGGCGTGCTCCGCGAAGCGGTCGGCATCATGAAGCAGATCGTCGACGAGTCGGAGTAACGCGTACCGACTCGTCGGGGCGCCCTAGTAGCCGAAACGTCGGTCGCTGTCGACGATTTCGCGGCCCAGGGGGAACAGCGACACCGGGATCAGCTTGAGATTCGCCCAGGCGAACGGGATTCCGATGATGGTGATCGCGAGCGCGATGCTGGTCATCAGGTGTCCCAGCGCCAGCCACCACCCGGCCACCACGATCCACACGATATTGCCGAGCATCGACCCCACACCCGCGTCCGGCTTCTCCACGGCTTCGCGGCCGAAGGGCCAGAGCACGAAATTGGCGATGCGGAACGACGCGATGCCCCAGGGGATGGTGATGATCAGGATGCAGCAGATCAGCCCGGCGATCACATAGCCGATGGCCATCCAGAACCCGACCAGCACGAGCCACAGGATGTTCAGGATCAACTGGATCGGTTTCACGGTTCCAGCATGCCAGCGGGTGCGGGCCCGCACCACCGGGAAAACCCTGACTCTCCAGTGGTGGCCCTGGCCGGTAAACGGCGAAACCCGGCAGATTTTCCTTTCCGTGAAACAGTGCACTGCTAATCTCACGCTATCTTGGCTTTGACCAGTTCAAGATGCTTTCCCAATTTCGGGAGAAAGTGTGGGCACACTTTGAGCAACGTCAAACGACTATCCGTGGGCCTCACTGCCCTGGCGCTCGCCGCCACCGGCGCGCTGGTCGGGTGCAGTAACGCCGACTCGGCGAGTTCGGACTCGAATTCCAGTAGCGAGGCCAAGGCCGGCGGCTCGGCCGGGTCGGGTCCGGCGCGTAACCCCTATCTGGCCGCCGACCATTACTCCATCACCCATCTGGATTCCGCCCAGTCCGACAGCTTCCCGGACCCGATTCCGCGCGGAACCTTCCACATCGATCCCAAGGCAATGCCGCGGGTGCCGGTCGGACCGGTCAGCATCATGACGCTGGCCTCGACCTCCGACAAGTACCGCTGGATCTCCTCGACCCAGGGCGTCCGCTACGTCGATGTGTCCGACGGCGGATTCGAACAGGTGGCCGGGCTGGACACCCCCGGCAGCGTGCCGCTGTCGCAGCAGGCGCTGGACCAGGTCCTGGATCAGACCTACGGCGACGCCGGGCAGATCCAGGCCGCCATCGGCCAGAACTGGCCGGGCGTGGACTGGACCCGCATCGCCAATGGCGTCTACAGCCTCGTCGACAAAGACAACCGGGTCTACTACAACACCTTCGACTCCCAGCTCTACATCTTCGGCCTGAAGAACAAGGACAAGCCGGAGGACGGGATCGAGGTCGTCAAGCACGTCGATCTGAAGCAGTACCTGGGCACCGGCGTCACGACGCTGGGCATTCCGGAGAACATCGTCGGCGTCAGCATGACCTACGACGGCCACGTGATCGTCGCGTCCTCGCGCGGGCTGATGGCCTTCGACCGCGACCTCGACGGGACGCCGCAGCAGATCCGATTCGGCGACGACGAGACCGTGTCGAACTCGATGGCCAATGACGAGAACGGCGGCATCTACATCGCCAGCGACAAGGTCATGCGCAAGGTGGTGTGGACCGGCAGCAAACTCTCCACCGAGGAGAGCGACGGCGCCTGGTCCTCGCCCTACGATTTCGGCCGCCAGCCCCCGGCGGTGAAATTCGGCATCGGCACCGGATCCACGCCGACCCTCATGGGCTACGGCAAGGACAACGACGAACTGGTCGTGATCACCGACGGCTCCGACCACATGAAGCTGGTCGCGTTCTGGCGCAACAAGATTCCGGAGGGCTTCACCCAGAAACCGGGCGCGAAGTCCAACCGCATCGCCGACCAGATCGAGGTGACCGCGGGCCTGCCCGACCCGAAGCCGGAGTTCATCCAGTCCGAGCAGTCGGTGGTGGTCAACGGCTACGGCGCGTTCGTGGTGCAGAACATCGGCACGGGCGGCGAGCCGGACCGCTTGACCGATGTGCTCGCCAACGGCCCGGTGGACACCCCGCCGCACGGTATGCAGCGCTTCGAATGGGATCCCGCCGCGCACAAGTGGAATTCGGTCTGGGAGCGCGGTGACGTGACCTCCACCTCCATGGTCCCGGCCACCTCCACCGACACCGGGATCGTATTCGTCAACGGCTACAGCAAGGCCGACGGCTGGGAGGTCACCGGCCTGGACTGGAAGACCGGAGAAACGGTGCACCGCACCATCTTCGGGCAGTCCAACCTCGGCAACGGCGCGTACGCCATCGTGGAGGGCCTCCCCAACGGCGACCTGCTGTTCAACAGTGTCGGCGGACCCTTCCGGGCGAAGATCGCCGGCAAGTAAGGACATTCGGCCTCGTCCCAGGGCCGGGTGGGAGTCAGTGGCCGGGCGGCACCCTCGGGTGCGGCCCGGCCACTGCCCGTTCCGGGCTCAGAAGAACCAGCCGAGCTCGGCTTCCCGCTCGGCGGTGAACGCCTCGTCGAAGGTCCGCAGCAACGCCGCGTCCTTGACCTGGATCCGGTTGGCGGCGGCGTAGACCCGGGCCCGGTAGCCGCCGAAGTAGAGGCTGCCGAGCACGTCGATGCCGAGTTCCAGATCCGGGTTGCGGTCGGTGGGCGCGCATTCGGCGATCCCGTCGCGCACCCGCAGCGCGAAGGTGCCGCCCGCGTCGCGGAACGGATCGTCCACGGCCAGCACCACATCCAGGTCCCGCTGATACGTGCGCGCGGTCAGCGCGGCGGGCACGTCCATGAGGCGGGTCCACAGCGTGTCGTGGCGGCCGACGACCTCGATCAGGCGCGGATCGGTGACCAGGAAGGGGAGCGGATCCCCGTCGTGGGTACTGGCCTTGATGTCGTGCACCAGGTCCATGCTCAACAGCACCCGCCACAGCGCGATGTGGGCTTCCGGTGTGACAGTGCGCATTTCGCGGACGGTGGCGGTGTTCTTGTAGTCGTGCCAGGAGCGGCGCAGGATGGCGTACCCGTCCGGGTGGATCAGGAAGAACTGCGGCGCGCCGTCCTCGTTCTGCACCGATTCCGCGAAGATCCGCTGCTGCCACCGGGCTTCGGGACGCACCTGCGCACCGGGCGTGAGTCGTCGCCAGCGGTCGTAGATCTCGGGCAGGACCTGCTCGGCCTCGGCCAGGGACGCGACCCGCACGCCGCCGGGATCCGGTGTGGTGGGCCGGAATTCGGCGGTGCGCCCGCGGATCGAGAGGTCGAGCTCCTGGATCGAGGGCCCGTAGCCGAAGCGGCCGTAGATGCCGCCCTCGCTGACGGTGAAGATGGTGAGCGGCAGGCCCTCGGCCTCGATGCGCTCGTGCAGGGCGGTGTAGAGCGCCCGCAGAATGCCGCGCCGCCGATGCGTGGGCGCGACCGCGACGCCGGTGACGCCACTGGCCTGGACGGTGCGCGGACCCGGCACCGTGACGGTCATGACGCGGTCGTTGACGTGCCCGACGAGACGATCGCCGTCGACGGCGACCAGGGCTCGTTCGGTGGGGAAGATCTGCGGCCCGAACTCGACGTCCGCCGGACCGCCACGCATGCCGAAGCCCATGTCCATCAGCTGGACGAGTTCCGGCCGTTCCTCAGCTCGTGCCGAACGCACGGTAATGCCATTCGTCGATGCCATTCCCCGAAGATCCCAGGATTTCCGGTTCCCCGCATCCGATTTCTTCGGGGGCCAGCTGCCGCCCCCGCCGCGGCAGCTGACCCCCGTGAGAACAAGAGTGCCGCCCCGCGCCAGCGAGATCCTTAACAAGTCCTTGTCAAGGACAGGTCATTGTCAACGAGAAATCCCCGCCGCCACGAGGTGTGACGACGGGGATTTCTCGTGAAAAGCGTTCGGGCACAGGACCCGAGGGATCAACGGCCGTTGATCTCCACGTAGTCGCGCTCGCCGTAGCCGGTGTAGATCTGGCGCGGACGGCCGATCTTCAGCGGCTCGCGGTGCATCTCGCGCCAGTGCGCGATCCAGCCCGGCAGGCGGCCCATGGCGAACAGCACGGTGAACATGCGGGTCGGGAAGCCCATGGCCCGGTAGATGACGCCGGTGTAGAAGTCGACGTTCGGGTACAGGCGACGCTCGATGAAGTACTCATCGGTCAGGGCCGCCTCTTCGAGGGCCTTGGCGATGTCGAGCAACTGGTCGTCGCCGCCGATCTTGGCCAGGATGCTGTCCGCGACCTGCTTGACCAGCGTCGCGCGCGGGTCGTAGTTGCGGTAGACGCGGTGCCCGAAGCCCATGAGCTTCACGCCGTCTTCCTTGTTCTTGACCTTGCGGACGAACTCCTTGACATCACCGCCCTGAGCCTTGATGTCGTCCAGCATCTCCAGCACGGCCTGGTTGGCGCCGCCGTGCAGCGGGCCCCACAGCGCGTTGATGCCGCCGGAGACGGAGGTGAACAGGTTGGCGTCCGACGAACCCACCAGGCGCACGGTCGACGTCGAGCAGTTCTGCTCGTGGTCGGCGTGCAGGATGAGCAGCATGTCCAGCGCCGCGGCGATCTCCGGGTCGACCTCGTAGGGCTCGGCCGGGAAGCCGAAGGTCATCCGCAGGAAGTTCTCGACCAGGGACAGCGAGTTGTCCGGGTAGAGGAACGGCTGGCCGACCGACTTCTTGTACGCGTAGGCCGCGATGGTCGGCAGCTTGGCGAGTAGTCGGATGGTGGACAGCTCGACCTGCTCGGGGTCACGCGGGTCCAGCGAGTCCTGGTAGTACGCCGACAGCGCGTTGACCGCGGAGGACAGCACCGGCATCGGGTGCGCGTTGCGCGGGAAGCCGTCGAAGAACCGCTTCAGGTCCTCGTGCAGCAGGGTGTGCCGGCGGATCCGGTCGGTGAAGTCGTCGAGCTGGGCCTGGGTCGGCAGCTCGCCGTAGATGAGCAGGTAGCTGACCTCGATGAAGGTCGACTTGCCCGCCAGCTGCTCGATCGGGATCCCGCGGTAGCGCAGGATGCCCGCCTCACCGTCGATGTAGGTGATCGCCGACTTGGTCGACGCGGTGTTCATGAAGCCGGGGTCGTAGGTGACGTACCCGGTGCTGGCCAGCAGCTTGCCCAGGTCGATTCCGTCATTGCCCTCGACAGCCTTGGCGACGGTCATCGGGTACTCGCCGCCCGGGTATTGCAGTACCGGCTTGGCGTCGTCGTCGACGTTGATGATGTTCTCAGCGGGCACGGAAGGATCCCTCTCAGGCTTGAAACCGTAGGCATCGACGCGGGTGACACACGATGCGCTTGTACTCAACGCTAGCCGCTGTCCACTACGCCCGAGTAATGAGGGTGTCCCTTGACTACCTCACAGTCACGTCGTTCGCAGGTGAGGCGAGCGGCGGTCATGTGCTATGCGCATGAACACCGGGCCTCAGGCGACCGGCACCTCCGAATGGGCACGTGCCACCCGGTAGCGCACGAACGCGGGAAATGCCACGACGGCCAGCATCGTGCCGACCACGACGAGCACGCCGCCGCCCGCGGCGGTCACCGCGGTACCCACCGCCGCTGCCGCGAAACCGTGCGCAACATCACCGATGCGCGGTCCACCCGCCACGACAACGATGAACACACCCTGCAGCCGCCCGCGCATCTCGTCGGTCGCCACCGACTGCAACATGGTGGTGCGCAGGGCTGCCGAGAACATGTCGACCGCGCCGCCGAAGGCCAGGCAGGCCAGCGCGATCCAGAGCGCCAGGGTCATGCTCAGCCCGTGCCCGACCAGGCCCACGGCCAGGCCGAATCCGACCATGCCCAGACCCCACAGCACGATGCAGACCACCACGGCCAGGCCCTGCCGCCGCACCCGCGACAGCCAGCCGGAGAACACCCCGCCCAGCACCGCGCCCACCGACATGGCCGCGAACAGCAGGCCCAGAGCCGTTCCGCCCGAAGCGGAGTCGCCGAAGCTGTCCTGGGCGATCTGCGGGAACAGGGCGCGCGGCATGCCGAACACCATGGCCACCACGTCCACCGCGAAGGAGGCCAGCAGGATGCGCTGGGTGGCCAGATAGGCGAAGCCGTCGAACACCTCCCGCAGCCCGGCCCGGCGCGCTTCGCCGTGCGGCGGGATGGGCGGCAGTTTCCAGGTGGCCCACAGCGTGGCCAGCAGCGCGATGGCGTCCAGCAGGTACAGCGTGGACAGGCCCGCGAGCGGAATCAGCATGCCCGCCAGTACCGGTCCGGCGATCGCGCCGAACTGCATGACCGTCATGCTCAGCGAATTCGCCGCGGGCAGCTGCTCGGGCGGCAGCAGGCGCGGGTAGATGGCGCTGCGGGCGGGCTGGTTCATGGCGAAGAACGCCTGCTGCGCCGCGAACAGGATCAGCACCAGCCACACGTTGTTCAGTCCGGCCGCGGCCTGCGCCCAGAACGCGAGCGCGGTCAGGCCGGTGCCCGCGGAGGTGACGAGCAGCATCTTGCGGCGGTCCATGGCGTCGGCGAGCGCGCCGCCCCAAAGTCCGAAGACGATGAGCGGGACGAGGCCGAACAGTCCGGCCAGGCCGACGTAGGAGGAACTGTGGGTGATGTCGTAGAGCTGTTTGGGGACGGCTACGACGGACAGCTGCGCGCCGATCACGGTGACGATGCCGGTGGTCCAGAGCCTCCGGTAGTCGGGATTCCGTAATGGAGTTATGTCGGCGAGCAGCTTCACCGACTTATTTTGGACCGATCATCCCATCATTTGAACGTGAGATATCCAACTCTTTCGGGGCCTTGCCGGGGCATCAGGGTTGGAGGCGTTCGACTTTCATGGCCGACACGTCCGAATTGCCCGGCTCCACGGTCACCCGGATGCGGTTGTGCATGCGGCTGCGGCGGCCCTGCCAGAACTCGACGGTCTCCGGCCGGATCTGGAAGCCGCCCCAGAACGGCGGCACCGGAATGTCGTCCACGTCGGCGAACCGGGCCTCGGTCGCGGCCATGCGCTCGTCCAGCTCGGCCCGCGAGGCGATGGTCCGCGACTGCTCCGAGGCCCACGCACCCAGCCGCGAGCCCCGCGGCCGCGACTGCCAGTACACCTCGGTGGCCTCGGCGGGCACCCGCCGCACCGGGCCGCGCACCGTCACCTGCCGCCCCATCGCCTGCCAGACGAATGTGGCCGACGCGTACGGGGTTCGGGTCAGCTGACCGCCCTTGAGCGAGTCGTAATTCGTGTAAAAAGTCACACCCTCGGGAGACAGGCCCTTGCACAACACGGTTCGCGAGGACGGCCGCGGACCGGTCTCGGTGATCTCGACCGTGCTCAGCACCATCGAGTTGGGGTCGGTCAAACCGGCGCGGGTGGCGTTCTCGATCCACTTGCGCAGCAACGGCTCCCAGCCGTCGGTCAGCCAGGTCTCGTCGAGGTCGGTGTCGAGGTCGGGATGGTTGTCGCCCTGATCGACTCCGTACTCGACTCGCAGGGTCGCGAGATCGAGGGCAGACGTGGTGAATTTCTCCTGGTCAACCATGGGCCAGACGTTACTCCGGAGTAATGCGGGGGTTAAGCTCCAGGTGATCGGCGTGGCTGCTCAGGGATCGGGCAGCCCGACATGCAAGGAGAGTCACAACATGACTGCCAGCGCTGCGGTACCCAATGTCGTCCCCGACGGCTTCGTGAGCGGTCTCGAAGGCGTGGTGGCCTTCACCACCGATATCGCCGAACCGGACAAGGACGGCGGTGCGCTCCGGTACCGCGGCGTCGACATCGAGGACCTGGTCGGCAACCGGGTCACCTTCGGTGACGTCTGGGCCCTGCTCGTGGACGGCGAATTCGGCCGCGGCCTACCGCCCGCCGAACCGTTCCCGCTCCCCATCCACACCGGCGACGTCCGCGTCGACGTGCAGGCCGGTCTGGCCATGCTGGCCCCGATCTGGGGTTACGAGCCGCTGCTCGACATCGACGACGACACCGCCCGCGAGAACCTCGCCCGGGCCTCGGTCATGGCGCTGTCCTATGTCGCCCAGTCGGCGCGCGGCATCTACCAGCCCGCCGTGCCGCAGTCGAAGATCGACGAATCGGCCACCATTACCGAGCGGTTCATGACCCGCTGGAAGGGTGACCCGGACCCGCGCCACATCGAGGCCATCGACGCCTACTGGGTGTCCGCCGCCGAGCACGGCATGAACGCCTCCACCTTCACCGCCCGCGTCATCGCCTCCACCGGCGCCGACGTGGCGGCCTCGCTGTCCGGCGCCATCGGCGCCATGTCCGGCCCGCTGCACGGCGGCGCCCCGGCCCGCGTGCTCCCGATGATCGAAGCCGTCGAGAAGTCCGGCGACGCGCGGGCTCTGGTCAAGGGCATCCTGGACCGCAAGGAAAAGCTGATGGGCTTCGGCCACCGCGTCTACCGCGCCGAGGACCCGCGCGCCCGCGTGCTGCGCGCCACCGCCCAGCGCCTGGACGCCCCGCGCTTCGAGGTGGCCGCCGCGCTGGAGCAGGCCGCCCTGGCCGAGCTGCGCGAGCGTCGCCCCGACCGCGCCATCGAGACCAATGTCGAGTTCTGGGCTGCCGTGATCCTGGACTTCGCCGAGGTCCCGGCACACATGATGCCCGCCATGTTCACCTGTGGCCGCACCGCCGGCTGGTGCGCCCACATCCTGGAGCAGAAGCAGCTCGGCAAGCTGGTCCGCCCGGCCGCCATCTACACCGGCCCGGCCCCGCGCAAGCCGGAGACCGTCACCGGCTGGAACCTGGTGTCGCACAAGTAGAGTGCGCTGAACGAACAATGGCCCGCGGCGAGAATTCGCCGCGGGCCATTGTCTTTCGTCCTACGCCTTGACGACGATCGTCCCCACGATCTTGTCGCTCAGGGTCTGCTTCTTCTCATCCCAGAGCGGCCACAGCCAGCCCAGGTAGCAGGCCAGACTGTTCACATTTCCGGCGAAGTAGCGCACGATGGCCATGCCGAAACCGATTGGCTGGCGGGTTGATTCGCGGATCACGCGAATGCCGAGCGCCCGCTTGCCGACCGTCTGGCCGGTCGTGCCCTCCTGGTAGGCGAAGAACAGCGCGGTGCCGATGACCGCCACGAAGCCGATCAGGGCGCAGATGATGCCCAGGGCGTTCATGGTCCCGGCGTCACACCGGGTGTAGCCCGAGTACTGGCTGGTCGTGCAGGTGGGCTCGGAGGTGCCCACGGTATTGGCGAGGATGGTCAGCAGCAGGAACGGGCCCCCGATGATCAGCCCGTCCAGCAGGCGTGCGCCCGCGCGTGCGCCCCAGCCCGCATACTCCGCTCCGAACCCCCCGAACGGAGCGTAGCCGGGCTGAGGTGCACCGAACGCGGGTTGCGGTGCGCCATAGGGTGACTGGGGAGCGCCGTACGCCGGCTGCTGCGGTGCGCCGTAGCCGGGCTGGGGTGCGCCGTACGCGGGTTGCGGTGCGCCGTAACCCGGCGGCGGGGCCGCGTAACCGGGCTGGGGCGCGCCGTAGCCCGGGGCGGGCTGATCGGCGGGCGGGTAGCCGTACCCCGGCTGCTGCTGCGGGTACGGGTTGTTCGGATAAGTCAATGCGCTTCCTTGCAAAAGGGTTGATTCGGTCGGGCAGGCTACAGTCTGGGGCACTCGGGCACTCGATATGAAACGGAAATCGATCACACTCGCGCACCCGGGATCGGCAGCGCGCGGACGCGGAGACCGGATGGCGCCGGAAAATGCGGACACGCTGTGAACGATGCGAGATTGCCCATTTACCTGCTGAGGGTCCGGCACGGATCTGCGGCTACGCGCGCACCTGCTGTGAATCGTGTGGTCGAACAATGGATTACGGATGCCCCAACTGCGGTGGCGAATTGGTTGCCAGACCGCGACGGCGGCAAGAATCCTGATTCAGACCGTGGATTGCGCGCCGGGATTCACATAACCTGCTCCGGTGCTCGACGCAGGACTGTCCAGGCGCGGCTTCTTCGCCGCGGGCGCGGCGCTCGCCGCGGGCCTCGCCACCGCCGGATGCGGTGTGGCGAACGGCAACTCGTCCGACCGCATCCTCGACCCACCTCGCGGCGCCGCCGATCCGGCCGCCGCGCCGGCCCGGCTACCCGTCTCCACGGTGTCCCCGGACGCTGTGGCGGCCAAGTACGCGGGCCGCACCCCGAAGGCCTGGGGTGTCGACGTCGACGGCATCCTGACCGGCTTCAACCCGTCCGGCAAACAGTTCGCCGTCACCTTCGACGCCTGCGGCGGGCCCGGCAACAACGACATCGACGAGAACCTGCTCGCCTTTCTACAGGCCCAGCAGATCCCGGCCACCCTGTTCCTGAACAAGCGCTGGATCGACGCCAACCCGGCCCGCGCCGGGCAGCTGGCCGCCAACCCGCTGTTCGAGATCGGCAATCACGGCACCGCGCACTGCCCGCTCTCGGTGAACGGCCGCGCCGCCTACGAGATCAAGGGCACCGCCTCCGCGCAGGCCGCGGTGGACGAGGTGTGGGGCAACCACCAGCGCATCGCCGCCCTGACCGGGCGCGGGCCGCGGTTCTTCCGCGCCGGCACCGCCCACTACGACGAGGTGGCGGTGTCGATCGTGCAGGACCTGGGGGAGACCCCGGTCGGTTATTCGGTGAACGCGGACTTCGGTGCGACCGCCTCGGCCGCGCAGGTGCAGTCGGCGATGTCGGCGGCCAAGTCCGGCGGCATCTCGCTGGCCCACATGCATCGGCCCAAGTCGGGCACCGGTGCGGGCATGCTGGCCGCGCTCCCGGCGCTGAAGGCCAACGGCTTCCAATTCGTGCATCTGCCTTAGCGCTTCGAACTCGCCAGTGCTTCGAACCCGCCACCGGCGCGACGGTCAGTTGCGCCGGGAGGCCGCCCAGTCGACGGCCACGGATTCGCCGCGATCCACGGTGAAGAACGCCACATCCAGGTGACGGCCCAGATCGACCAGCTCCAGCGCCGAGAGCGGCACCGGCTGCACCACCCGCACCCGCCACGGGCCGGGCTCGTCCCAGGCGCGCAGTTCCAGATCCAGCCGCAGCACCGGATCGTCACGCCCGGTGTAGTCGGCCGCGACCGGGGTGGCGGCCAGCACGGTCGCGCGGGCGCGACGGCCGTCGGACAGGATCTTGGCGATATTGGTGCGCGAGGTCTCCTCCGGCGCGGGCAGATACAGCACCGCCCGATCGGGATCGCCGGGATCGACCCGGCAGCAGACGAGGTCGCCGGGCTGCATCCACTCCCGATCGGCGGCGGCGGCCCGCTGCCGGACCCGGGTCTCGTAGCCGTGCCGGCCCTCGATCTGGACGCGTACCCAGAACTCCGGGGCGGGCTCGTCGTCGCGGACGCCGAGGATGGTGGCCGTGCCCTCCATGCCGTGCAGCAGCAGCGCGCGGCGGGCGGCATCGTCGAGAACGGGACCCCGCCGGCTCAGGCCGCGTGAGCCGAACTGCGAGGACAGGCGGGCCAGCAGACCCAGACGCGGCCCGTTGCCGGGCCGCGCGGAATCCGCGGGCGTCCCGGGGGCGGGAGCGGTCTGCTGGTCGGATGCGGTGTTCGGTCGCCTGTCCGCGGCCATGTCCATGGTGCTGAACCGTAGTGCGTCTGTGGCGAGCCACACAGCGATACGCGCCGTTTGTCGAACCCGCTGGCGAGATTGTTTTTTCACCCCGGACCCGGCCGTGAGCGCGGGTGATAGCCCCACTACCCTTGTCGCCATGACCTCTGCGTTCCCGACCATCCCCGACGATCTCAAGCCCGCCGACGGACGGTTCGGTTGCGGCCCCTCCAAGGTCCGCCCCGAGCAGCTGCAGTCCCTGGTGGATACCGGCGCTTCGGTGTTCGGTACCTCGCACCGGCAGAAGCCGGTCAAGGACGTGGTGGCGCGGGTGCGCTCCGGTCTGCGCGACCTGTTCTCCCTGCCCGACGGTTACGAGGTCGTGCTGGGCAACGGTGGCACCACCGCGTTCTGGGACGCCGCCGCCTTCGGCCTGATCCGCGAGAAGTCGCTGCACCTGAGCAACGGCGAGTTCTCGTCGAAGTTCGCCTCGGTCGCCAAGGGCAACCCGTTCATCGGTGACCCGATCGTCGTGAAGTCGGAGCCGGGCGACGCCCCCGAGCCGACCTCGGACCCGTCTGCCGACCTCATCGGCTGGGCCCACAACGAGACCTCGACCGGTGTCGCCATCCCGGTGTCGCGTCCGGCCGGTTCCGAGCACGCCCTGGTCGCCATCGACGCCACCTCCGGCGCGGGCGGTCTGCCGGTGAACATCGCCGACACCGACGTGTACTACTTCGCCCCGCAGAAGTGCTTCGCCTCCGACGGCGGCCTGTGGATCGCGCTGATGAGCCCGAAGGCCCTGGAGCGCGTGGAGGAGATCAAGAACTCGGGTCGCTGGACCCCGGAGTTCCTGTCGCTGCCGATCGCGATCGACAACTCCACCAAGGACCAGACCTACAACACCCCGGCGCTTGCCACCCTGTTGCTGTTCGCCAACCAGATCGAGTGGATGAACGGCAATGGCGGTCTGGACTGGGCCGTGAAGCGCACCGCCGACTCCTCCTCGCGCCTGTACTCGTGGGCCGAGACCAGCGAGTACGCCACCCCGTTCGTCGGCAACCCGGCGCTGCGCTCGCAGGTCGTGGGCACCATCGACTTCGCCGAGAGCGTGGACGCCGCGCAGGTCGCGAAGGTGCTGCGCGCCAACGGCATCGTGGACACCGAGCCGTACCGGAAGCTGGGTCGTAACCAGCTGCGTATCGGCATGTTCCCGGCCATCGACCCCGACGATGTGTCGCAGCTGACCCGCTGCGTCGACTGGGTCGTCGAAAAGCTCGGCTGATCAGTAGAAATGGCATCTGACCGGGCGAACGCGCCTCGCGAAACCCGGTTTCGGAGCTGAGGCGAATCGATCACACTAATGCGGCGCGGAAGTCTGGGAACAGATTTCCGCGCCGCGTGTCTTGCCCCATGATTCACAGAAGTGCACTACTGTTCCAGAACGTGGGCGGTGTCGCGAGCCTAGCTATAGCTGTGAGTTGCGCAGCGAACAGGAGGTAACGGTGCGTGAACTTCGAGTAATCGGATTGACGCCCGATTCCACGCATATCGTGTGCATCGATACTGAGAGCGGCCAGAAGTACCGGCTTGCCGCCGACGATAAACTGCGCGCTGCTGCACGCGGAGATCTTGCCCGATTCGGCCAAATCGAGATCGAAACGGAAGCCACGATGCGCCCTCGCGATATCCAGGCTCGTATCCGTGCCGGCGCCTCGGTGGAGCAGGTCACCGAAGAGTCGGGCATGCCGCTGTCGCGGGTCGAACGTTTCGCGTATCCCGTTCTGCTGGAACGCGCCCGGGCCGCGGAGCTGGCGCAGAAGGCGCACCCGGTCCGCAATGACGGCCCCGCCGTGGAGACCCTGATCGAGATCGTGTCGGCCGCGTTCGCCGAGCGCGGCCACAATATCGAGGTCGCCGAATGGGACGCCTGGAAGGACGAGAAGGGCTACTGGGTGGCCCAATTGCAGTGGCAGGCGGGCCGTTCGGTGATCGCCGCGCACTGGCGCTACCAGCCCGACGCGCACGGCGGCTCCGTAGTGCCGCTCGACGATCCGGCCTCCGACCTCATCGACCCCGACTTCGGCCGGGCCCTGCGCGGCCTGGCGACCATCCTGCCGGACCAGACCGACCCGGTGGTGGAGGCGGTCCCCGCGACCGCGCCCGCGGTGCGTGAGGAGCGCGGCTCCGACTACGAGCCGGCCCCGACGCGAGTCGCCCAGCAGCAGAACGTGGATGACTACTACGAGCAGCGCGCCGCGGTCGGTGACGGCACCGTGCCGGTGACCACCGCGGCCGCTCCGGCGCCCGCTCCCGCTCCGGCTCCGGCCGCGAAGGAACCGGCGGCTCCCGCGCAGCCCGCGACTCCGGCGGCGACGGCCCCGGCGCCGCCCGCCACCCCGCCCGCTCCGGCTCCGGCCGCCGAGCCCACGCCGGAACCGGCGCCGGCCCCGGCTCCCGCGCAGCCCGCGGCGAAGTCCAACGCGCAGAAGCCGAATCGGGCCAAGCGTGGCGGCAAGGCGCCGATGCCGTCCTGGGAGGACGTGCTCCTAGGCGTGCGCAGCTCGGGTCACTGACCACGGTCGGTTCGGGTCGCTGACGCCTTGTCGATCTTCACGAATGCCGGAGGGTTGCTGATCTTCCGGCATGTCGTTCGTCGCCGCGCCGCGAAACGGCATTGGCAACAGCCGCATTTCGGGCTGTCGCGGGGGTAGATTCAATCCTGTTGGCGGGTCGGTCCCGGCCGATCGATGTCGGCTCCGACCGGCCGCTATGCGTTGCTCAAAAGTAGCCAGTGCGCGAGGGAGGTGACGTCGGTGCCATCAACGGTCTCATCCCTGTGGTACGTCGACGCCCCCGATCCGGTGGCCGTGCTGCGCGCGCATCCGGGACCCGATCCCGATGCCGCCTTCGCGCTCGCCCGGCAGCTCAACCCGGACCGGGACGTGGTGCCCGCCGCCTCCGGCAGCATGAAGGTATGGGCGGGCCCGGACCCCGAATCCATGTACATCGGTTGCTATCCCGGCGTCACGGTGGTGTGTTCCACCCAGGCCGCGCTGCCGCGGCCCACCCGGCTGCCGGAGCTGCTGGTCCGCCCGCTCGCCTCCGATCAGACCTACCTGGTCTCCTACGACCTGTCGCTGGGCTGGGGCGCGTTCGCGCATTGGGAGCGTGGCGAATTCCGCCGCTCCTTCAGCGCGACCCGGGTCAATATCCTCGAGGACGAGGGCATGCCGCGAGTCTGGGAGCGGTCGTACTGGGCGGGTGAGCATCCGATCGTCCTCACCCCCGGCCAACTGCTCGACCCGCAGCTGCTGCCCTTCGATCCGCCCGCCTTCGCGGACGCCGCCAACGAGCAGTGGCTCGGATTCCGTTACCGCGGCAAAACTTCCGCGGACGGCCTGACCCCCGACCAGATCGAGATCTGCGGATTCTCGCTGTACCCCAAGGGTGAAGCGCCGCGGCTGGACAGCGCACCGGAACCCCCGATCGAGCACGGCAACGGCAGGCGCGGACTGTTCGGCTGGCTGCGTGGCCGGGACCGCGTCTCCTGACCGAATTCTCCCGGGCCGGTTCAGGACAGCAGCAGGCTCAGCCAGGCCACCAGCACGCCCGCGCCGAGTCCCGCGATCACCCAGCGGGTCACCGGAGCGAACCGCCAGCGCCAGGCCGTCGGCGCGGCCCCGCCCACCGCGATCAGATTGACCACCACCGACAGCAGCGGATGGATCTGCGCCAGCGCCGCCCCGAAGGCGTACACGCCCGTCGCGGTCAGCGCCGCCACCATGACGACCACGGCGATGCCGCTGGCCCACGGCGTGGGTTCGGAATATCCGTATCCGTACGGTCCGTCGGGCGGATGACTCACTGCGCACGCACTCTCTCGTAGAAGGCCATGGCGGCCGCTGTCGCCACATTAAGCGAATCGGTGCCGGGAGTCATAGGGATGCGGGCCCGAATGTCGCTGGCGCGCAGGGTCTCCTCGGTCAGGCCGGGGCCTTCCGCGCCGAGCAGCAGCGCCACCCGGTCGCCGGTCATGGCGGTGGCGAGGGTGCCCGCCTTCGGGTTCGGGGTGAGCGCGACGATCTGGAAGCCGCGCTCGCGCAGCACCTCCAGGCCCGCCGGGAACGGCGGCAGCTGGGCGAACGGCACCCGCAGCACGTGCCCCATGGACACGCGCACGGCGCGCCGGTACAGCGGATCCGAGCAGCGGTCGCCGAACAGCACCGCGTCCGCGCCGAGTCCGGCCGCGTTGCGGAAGATGGAACCGATGTTCTCGTGGTCGTTCACACCCTCGAGCACCGCGACGGTGCGCGCGTCCTCCAGTACTTCCGCGGCGCCGAGTTCACGCGGCCGATAAGCCCCCGCGAGCACGCCCCGATTCAAATGGAATCCCACGACCTCGGCCATCACCGCGGCACTGGTCCGGTAATACGGAATATCCACCGCCGCGAGATCCTCGCGCAGCTGCTCATATCGGTTCGCGACTCCGAACAATGCGAACGGCGTGAACCGCGAGGCCAGCATCCGCTGCACCACCACCACGCCCTCCGCGATCACCAGGCCTTTTCCGCCCGGCAGGTCGGGCCGGCGATCGGCGTTATTGAGGTCGCGGAAATCGGCGACCCGCGGATCGGCGGGGTCGTCGATATCGATCACTTCGGACACGCGCCCATTTTCGCCTCCGGCCGGGGCGGCCGAATGGGCGGGGCATAGGGTAGATCACGTTCCGATCCCCTAATCGAAGAGGACAGCCCATGAGCAGCAAGCCGGAAATCGAGTTTCAGGACGGCCCCGCCCCCGCGGAGCTCGTGATCAAGGACCTCGTCGTGGGTGAGGGCAGTGAAGCCAAGCCCGGCGACACCGTCGATGTTCACTACGTGGGTGTCGAGTACGACTCCGGCGAGCAGTTCGACGCCTCCTGGGACCGTGGCGAGTCGATCGTCTTCCCGCTGCGCGGCCTGATCCAGGGTTGGCAGGACGGCATCCCCGGCATGAAGGTGGGCGGCCGTCGCCAGCTGACCATCCCGCCGAAGCTGGCCTACGGCGAGGCCGGTCGCGGCCACCAGCTTTCCGGCAAGACCCTGGTCTTCGTCATCGACCTGCTGGACGTCGTGAACTGACGCCTCCTGGTCGCTGAAATACATGTGCCCGCCGCGCATTCCGCGCGGCGGGCACTGTTGTCTTCTGTGCCGGATCTCAGACCTTGACCACGATGCTGCCGATGATCTTGTCGGCGAAGGTCTGCCGCTTGGCGTCCCAGATCGGCCACAGCCAGCCGATATAGCAGGCCAGGCTGTCCACGAAGTGGCAGAGCTGGCGAACGAAGGCCATACCGAAGCCCAGCACCTGGCCGTCCGCTTCGCGAACGAGCTTGATGTTGAGCATCTTCCGGCCGGGGGTCTGGCCGGTGGTGCCCTCCCTATAGATGAGCCAGAGCGCGCCGACCAAGGCGATGAGGGCGCCGACGACGATGAGGGCGATGCCCGCGCCCGACAGCCCGCCCGAGCAATTGGTGCTGTAGGAGGTGTCGGTCTGCTCGGTCACGCAGTCGGCGTCCTTGAACCCGATGGCGAAGCCGAGCCCGTAGAAGATGGCCGCGGGCACGAACACGATCAGCCGGTCGATCAGGTACGCGCCGACCCGCGCGCCCCAGCTGGCGTAGGGCGGGGCGGGGTAGGCGGCGTAGCCCGGCTGGTAGCCGTAGCCCCCGGGCTGCCCGGGGACGCCGCCGGGCGGTTGCTGGCCGTAACCGGGAGGTGGTTGCTGCCCGTACCCAGGTGGCTGCTGCTGCCCGTACCCGGGTGGCTGCTGCCCGAAGCCCGGCTGCTGCGGCTGCTGCGAGTAGGGATCGTTGCCGTAGGTCATCGGTTCCTCCCCAAGAGGATGCGGGGGTATGGCCCCCGCATTGTCTCCCGAATCGCTAGCCGACGATGGCGTTCATGATGGTTCCCGCGCTGGTGGCGGTCGCGCCGCCCAGCATGGCGTTGGCGACCATCTTGGGCGAGGCCGAGCCGCCGCCCCACTTCTCCCAGGCGAAACGCCCGCCACCGTAGGTGATGGCCGCGATGCCGGACATCTGGGTGAACCAGGTGAAGTACCGGAACATCTTCATCATCTTGTCCGCCATGGGCGGGGTTTCCGCGGTGGGATTGCCGAGCTGGGCCAGAACCGTGCCGTACATGTCGTGTGCGGCGATCAGCATGCTCACGATCGTTTCCTCTCCGATACCGGGCGCTGAGTGGAGCCAAGATGCGGATGAAGCGGACGAGCTCATGAAACGGGTCGATTAGAGCAATTCGGGCACAGTGTACTCCGGCGAACCGCCGATCGTTGCTGATTGTTTGCGAACGTTATTTTCGAATGATGTCCACGGGATCGGTGAGGGCGGCCGCGATCACGGTCTGCTGCGGCACGCCGAGCTGGGGGAGCGCGCCCATGGCCTGGTTGGTCTGATTGCTCAGAAGCTTGGTGACGGACTGCAATTGGGCCACACCGCCGGTCAGCGCCTGCATGGCGGTGACCAGCTGGGCGCCGGCCTGGTCGGCGATCGCGGGAATGCTCTGCGCCAGCGACGCGCCCTGATTCAACTGGGCGCTTGCGTCATTCAGTCGTCCGGCCGCGTCGCGGAGGAGCTGCCCGACCGTGGTATCCGGAGTGACCTGCGTGCCTGTCAGATTCGCGAAGCCGCTGAGCTGGACATCCGCCTGATTCGCGATGGTGCGCAGACCCTGCAGCTGGGTGATCACACTCGCCAATTGCGGATCCGTCGCGATCGGCAGCCCCTGCAACAACGGCACCACCACGTTCAGTCCGCCCGACAGCGCGCTCGCCGCCTGCGAGACCTGCCACATGGTGACGCCGGTCGAATCCAGCGCCGTGGCAAGCTGATTCGCCTGCGTGGTCGCCGCCGACAGGGTGGTGTTCAGGGCGTCGATTCCCGAAGTCAGCTGCCCCGCACCGGCTTTCGCCTGTGCCAGGAAATCGGTCAGCTGATCCGCGCCGCCGGAGAACTGCTGCGCGCCGTCCGCGGCCGCCTGCACGCCCGCGCTCAGCATGCCCGAGGTCCCGGCGATCTGCGACACCTGCAGGCGCGCGGTGTTCATGGTCGAGAACAAGGTGTCCAGCCCGGCCGCGCTGACCTTCTTGGTCACCTCGCTCACCGCGTCGTTGACCAGGTTCGGGTCGGCGCGGTCGTGCGTGGCCACGGTGACCTGAGCCTTCTTCGGCTTGTCGGTGACCAGGGAGTTGATGTCGGCGGTCAGGTCGGCCGGCAGCGTGATCACCGCGGCGTAGTCGGTGGGGCTCGCCTCGTCGACGACCTCCCAGTGCCGGATTCCGCTGGCCTGCAAGTCCTTCGCGATGCGCGCGCCCAGCGGCCCGGAATCGCCGTTGACGAGCGCGACCGCCGTGGGCGCGGTCCGCAGGCGGCCGATGCCGACGACGCTCGCCGCGACCGCGGCGGCGAGCAGCAGGACGATCAGGACCCAGCGAGCACGTTTTCCGAACACGATTCAGACCGTAGAGGCCGGGTATGTCCGCTGCTCTGATGGATGTCTGAGAGTTCGGTAAAGACCGGTGCGTTCACATCCGCGCGGGTGGCGGCGGCCACGCCCCGCGATCGGGGAGCTCCAGCACCAGCCGCACCCCACCCAGCATGCCGTCGTCGAAATAGGCGCGGCCGCCGTGCAATTGGGCCTGCTGCGCCACCAGCGCCAAACCCAGCCCGGACCCGCCCTTGGTGGCCTGACTGCCCCGGAAGAAGCGCGCGAACACCTGCTCCCGCTCGTGGACGGGCAGACCGCGGCCGTTGTCGTCGACGGTGATCACGATGCGTCCGTCGGGCGCGCGATGCGCCGTCACCAGCGCCTCGGTGGCCCCGCCGTGCCGCGCGGAGTTGGTGAGCGCGTTGTCCACCGCCAGCCGCAGCCCGGTGGGCAGGCCCCGGGTGACGAGCTCGGCGTCGGCCTCGATCCACACCTTCAACTGCGGGAAGTGCCGCATGGCGTCGTGCGCGGCGGCGTCGCACAGCTCGACCACGTCGGTGACCACGTGGTCGCGTTCATGGGTGAGGTCGCCGGCGGCCAGCCGTTCCAGCGCGGCCAAGGTGGTCTCCACCCGGTTCTGACCGCGTTGCAGGTCGGTGAGGATCTCGCGGCGCTGTTCCTCGTTCAGGTCCAGGGTGCTGAGCACCTCGAGGTCGGTGCGCATGGCGGTGAGCGGGGTGCGCAGTTCGTGCGCGGACACCGCCGCGAAATCCCGGGCGGTCTCGAGTGCGGTGGCGGTCTCGGTCTGTGCCCGATCCACCCGCTCCAGCAGGGTGTTGACGGCCTCGGCGAGCTTGTCCGCCTCCTTCACGCCCGAACCGTCCACCGAGAGCGGGACTTCCGATTCCCCGGTGGGCCCGCGCTCGTCGAGGTCCCGGGTGAGTTTCACGATGGGCCGCACCGCGCGCCCGCCGAACAGCCAGCCCAGCCCCGCCGACGCGGTCACCGCGAGCGCCGCGGCCAGGTACACCCAGCGCCGCTGCTCGTTGATGGTCTTCTCGGTCTGATTGGTCGGAATGCCCAGGGACACAACCTGTCCCGCGGGCTGCGCCTCGGTGGTGGTGAGCACCCGGTAGGCATTGCCGTCCACGGTGACGGTGGCATTGCCGACCGGCAGCACCGGCAGTTTCACCGGTGTACTGGCCAGCGCGCGGTCGTTCATGCGGACCGTCAGCGCCATTTCCTTGTTGGGCGCGAGAATGTCGACCACATTGACCGCGAAGACCGGCTGGATCAGCACCAGCCGCGACACCATCGACAACTGCTGATCGGCCTGGGCCATATTGCTGCGGCCGATGGCGTAGATGGTGATCCAGCTCAGGATCGCCACGATGACGGTCGCGCCCAGTGCCGCGGCGGCGGCGACGCGCACCCGCAACGTGTAGGACCAGCGGCGGCGGCTGCCCCGGGACGCGGAAGGGCCCGCCGCGGAGGTCATTTCGGCGCCCGCAGGACGAAGCCGACGCCACGGATGGTGTGCAGCAGGCGCGGCGTGCCCTCGACCTCGAGCTTGCGCCGCAGATAACCCACGAACACGTCCACCACATTGGTGTCCGCCGCGAAGTCGTAGCCCCACACCAGTTCCAGCAGCCGTTCCCGGCTCAGCACCACCCCGGCGCTGCGGGCCAGCGTGGACAACAACTCGAATTCGCGCTTGGTGAGCTCGATCTCGGTGCCGTGCAGCAGCGCCCGATAGCCGGCGACATCGACTTCCAAGGGCCCCACGGTGATCCCGCCCGGGATCGCGGACGCCGGTGCGTCACTGCGCCGCCGCAGCAGCGCCTTGATCCGCGCCACCAGCTCGGCCAGCACGAACGGTTTGACCAGGTAATCGTCGGCCCCCGACTCCAGCCCGGCGATGCGGTCGTCCACCGAACTGCGCGCCGACAGCACGCAGATCGGCACCTCGTTGCCCATGGCCCGCAGCGCGGTCACCACGCCCGCCCCGTCCAGGATCGGCATGTTCATATCGAGCACGACCGCGTCCGGGGCGAATTCATTGACACTGCGGAGCGCCGCCGCCCCGTCCCGGGCGATCACCACCCGGAAACCGGACAGCCGGAGCCCGCGCTCGACCGATGCGAGCACATCCTCATCGTCGTCGACGACCAGGACTGTAGGTACCTCACCGCGTTCGACCACGGGCTCCATTCTGGCAGCCGGTGTGTCAGTAGTTGTGGCAGGAATCGGCGACCTGCTGGATCGTGGCGGCGATTCCACCGGCGCGCGGGTCGCTCGCGGCCTGGTCGGCGGCGTCCGGGTTGTCGCGCAGGTACCGGTCGAGTTCGGCCTGTCGCTCGGCGGGGGAGAGGTCGAACTTGGCCTTCAACTCCGCCTTGTAGCCGGGGTTCTGATCGAGGTACTGGGCCAGCATCGGGGACTTGTCGTGCAGGGCGGCGTCCACCTGGGCGAAGCTGCAGGTGGAGTTCAGGAGCGGCGCAACCAGATCCGCCGGCGAGGCGGAGGCGGTGGCGGGCGCGAAGGCGAGGGCGACGGCGGCGACCGCACCGGCTCCGAAGAGCACACCGGCACGACGATTACGGACGAAGCTCATACAGCGACCTTCTTCTCAGTAGGCACAGCAATGGGTCGCGCGCGATTCCCGCGCGCCCGACCGACGCTAAACGACCGCTCTAGGAGGTCGATGAGCCAATTCTGAAAAGATTCTGAGGCTAGCCCGAGGCGGCTTGATCCCCGGTCCGATCGGCCGGATCGGCGGCGGCCGGGTCCGGGCGGTGGATCGGGGTGGTGGCGACCGCGGCGGCCTCGGCGGCGGCGATGCGCTCCTTGTCCTCCATCAAGGTCACCGCGTCGCGGATCTGCTTCTCCAGGGTTGGCAGCATGGCGGCGTCGTCGATGGTCGGCGGCACCTCGAAGGATTCACCCGAGGCGATCTGACGCATGGTGCGGCGCAGGATCTTTCCCGACCGGGTCTTGGGCAGCGAGGTGACCGCGACCACGTCGTAGAGGGTGGCGATGGCCCCGACCCGCTCCCGCACCCGGTCGATGATCTCCGCGCGCAGCCGCTCGGGCTCCATGTCGACGCCGGTCTTGAGCACCACGTACCCGATCGGCCGCTGTCCCTTGAGCTCGTCCGGGATGCCGACGACCGCGGTCTCGGCCACGGCCGGATGCCCGGCGATGGCCGCCTCGATCCCGCCCGCGGACAGCCGGTGTCCGGCCATATTGATGACGTCGTCGCTGCGGCCCAGGACGAACAGGTAGCCGTCCTCGTCGAAGAAGCCGGAGTCCCCGGTCAGATAGTGGCCGGGGTAGGCGGAGAGATAGGAGCGCTCGTACCGCTCGTCGTCCTTCCACAGCGTGGTCAGGGTGCCGGGCGGCAGCGGCAGCCCGATGACGATATTGCCCTCGGTGTTCGGGGCGACCGCGTTGCCCTCGGAGTCCAGCACCCGCAGCCGGTACCCGGGCACCGGCACCGATGCCGACCCGGCCTTGATCGGGAGCTGTTGCAGTCCGAGCGGGTTCGCGCAGATCGGCCAGCCGGTCTCGGTCTGCCACCAGTGGTCCACCACCGGGCAGTCGGGGCGATCGGCGAGCAGGGTCTCCACGGTCCACTCGTAGGTGGCCGGGTCCAGGCGTTCCCCGGCGCAGAACAGCGCCCGCAGCCGGGACAGATCGTGCTGATGGGCGAGCGCGGCGTCCGGGTCGGCGCGGCGGATGGCCCGCAGCGCGGTCGGCGCGGTGAACATCACATCCACCTGGTACTCGTCGACCAGGCGCCAGAAGGTCCCCGCGTCGGGGGTCCCGATCGGCTTGCCCTCGTAGAGCACGGTGGTGGCCCCGACCAGCAGCGGCGCGTAGACGATGTAGGAGTGTCCGACCACCCAGCCGATATCGGAGGTGGTGAGCATGGTCTGCCCCGCGCCGACCTCGTAGATATTGCGCATGGACCAGGCCATCGCGACCGCGTGGCCGCCGTTGTCGCGCACCACGCCCTTGGGTTTCCCGGTGGTGCCGGAGGTGTAGAGGATATAGAGGGGATCGGTCGCGGCCATCGACACCGGATCGGCCGGTTCCGCCCCGATCTGCGCCTCGTCCCAATCGAGCCACCGGGCCACCACGGTCTCGGTGGAGGCGGGCAGCGAGTCGGTGGCGGCCTGCTCGGCCGGAAAGCGAATGGTGGGGAAGCCCTCCCGCTGCTTGACCAGCACGGTTCTCGGGGCGGTGGTCTCGGCGAGGTCGAGGGCGGCGAGCACGATCGGCGGGTATTCGATGCGGCGCCCGGGTTCCAGGCCGCCGGAGGCCGTGATGATCAACACAGGTTCGGCGTCGTCGATGCGGGCCGCGAGTTCGTGGGCGGCGAAACCGCCGAAGACCACCGAGTGCACCGCGCCGATCCGGGCGCAGGCGAGCATGGCGATCACGGCCTCGGGAATCATCGGCATATAGATGACGACGCGGTCACCGGTCTTGACGCCCAGTCGCAGCATGGATCCGGCAAATCGGGCGACTTCGTCGAGCAACTCCCGATATGTGTAAATCCGCCTGGACCCGGTCATAGCCGAGTCGTATATTAGGGCCGGTTGTTGGGCGCGGCCTCCCTCCTGGCCCTCGAAAGAGCCTTCGGGAGTTGTGATCTCGCGCACATGTCGATCCAGCGCGTTGTAGGAGGTGTTGAGGCGAGCGTCGGGAAACCACCGCGCCGCCGGGCGGGCGGCAGTATCGAGAATCTGGGTGGGAGGCACGTCCCAGCTGATGGATTCGGCCGCGGTGCGCCAGAACTCCGAGGGATCGACCAGGCTCAGCTGATACGCCGGTCGGTACTCCTGCTTCGCGTTCAACCCGGTGACTCCCTAGCTCCGCCTTGTGTCCTGAGAAGCGCTGAAGATGCCCGCCTCGATAGATCAGCCTGATTGTGGCAGACTTCACGCGACGTCCGGGCGGGCGCCGCGACCTTTGATTTTGCCTGGAATAGGCAGGTCAGGGACCGGTGGTTGCCAAGAGGTCACACAAGAAGTTATTGATCCGTTAGAATCGCATGTCACATATTTCGGCCGTCATGGACGCAATTTCTCGGCCAGCCGCCGTTCTCGGTCAGCTCCGTCTGTCGAGCCGAGCGTGCGATCGCTCGGAGGCTCGCTGATGGCGCGTGGCTGGGGCCAGTTTGGAAAGTGAGTGGGAGATGCGTGACGCCGCTAGGTCCGGCAGCAATAAGCGCTGGGCGCTGAGCAACTGGGACCTGCGATGGAAGGTCACGGCGGTCCTCGCCGTGCCGTTGTTGGTCGCTGTTGTGCTGGGTGCGTCCAGGATCTCGGCGGAGTTCGCCGATTCGAGCAGGCTCTCGACGGCGACCGACCACGTCGGGGTGATCCCGGCGATCACCGGTCTCAGTGCGGACGCGGCGCAGGTGGCCAGTGGCCAGATGGTCATGCTGGGCCCGAACCAGTCCTTGACCTCCGACCCGGAACTCACTCAATTGGACACGGCGATCTCGTTCGCCGAGAAGGCCGCGAGCCGGCTGAGTGACATTCCCTCCGCCCGGTCTGCGCTGGACGAGATGATCGTGGGCGCCAAGGCGATCCGGGCGCAGGGTCTCGCGCCCTCGAAGTCGATTCCCGACACCGTCGCCCAGGTCGAGCGGATTCGTGGCGACAGCGTTCGCACGGTGGAGTCCATCGTGGCGACCATCGCCGACAAGAACGTGGACCAGTCCAAGCTGCGCCTGGTCGACTCGCTGAACACCCGATGGATGCTGTTCAACGAGGTCGCCGGCATGGCGGAGGCGCTACGCAGCAACCCGAAGGATGGCCTCAAGGACATCCAGATCAGTGTCAGCACCGAGCGGCAGATGCTCGCCGTGCTGGCCCACCGCTTCCCGGACGGCGACGCGACCATCGCCGATCTGCAGCGTGGCGCGGACACCCGCGTGCAGCTGGTGAACGGCCCGCAGGCGCTGGCCGGTCAGCTGCCGGTGGCCGAGCTGAAGGACTCGCTGGTCGCGAGCATCAACGGCTATCAGTCGATCGCGGGTGGCGCGACCAAGGACATCGTGTCCCGAGTCGAGGACCTGTCGGCGGCGGCCCGTTCGGACGCCATCCGCTACTCGATCATCGTGATCGCCACCATCCTCGGCGCCATGGCGCTGGCCGTGCTGATCGCGCGCGCAATGATCGTCCCGCTGCGCCGTCTGCGCCTGGCCGCCCTGCGCGTCGCCGAATACGACCTCGGCCAGGAAGTCTCCGCGCTGCGTGAGGGCGCCGACCCCGAAGACGTTCCGCTGGAACCGATGCCGGTGCACACCGACGAAGAGGTCGGCCAGCTGGCTCGCGCCGTCGACGACATCCACGGTCAGGCGCTGCGCCTGGCCGCCGACCAGGCCGCCATGCGTACCCAGGTCAACGACATGTTCGAGACCCTGGCGCGGCGCTCCAAGTCCCTCGTCGACCATCAGCTCTCGCTCATCGAGGCGATGGAGTACGACGAGAAGGACCCGCGCCTGCTCGAGAACCTCTTCCGTCTCGACCACCTCGCCGCCCGTATGCGGCGAAACGGCGACAACCTGCTGATTCTGGCCGGTACCAAGCAGCGCCGGACCAAGTCCGCGCCGGTCGAGATCGCCGACGTGCTGCGCGCCGCCATCTCCGAGGTGGAGGACTACGAGCGCGTCAAGCTGGGCGCCACCCCGCGGGGTTCGCTGGTCGAGCCCGCCGCGTCCGACCTCGCGCACCTGTTCGCCGAGCTCCTGGACAACGCGCTGCGCGCCTCTCCGCCGGAGACCGACGTCAAGTTCACCTTCGCTCAGGCCCACGATCAGGGTCTGCTGATCGAGGTCGCGGACCGCGGTATCGGTATGCCCCCGGCCGAGATGGCCGAGATCAACCGGCGACTGGAGGCCGTGGCCGAGGTCGGCCCGGACACCGCGCGCCACATGGGTCTGTTCGTGGTCGGCCGCCTGGCCGAGCGCCACGGCCTGACCGTGCGCCTGCGCCCGACCTTCGACACCGCCCGGGATCCGGGTGTGACCGTCACCGTGCACGTGCCCAAGCCGCTGATCGTCTCGCCGGGTGGCGCCATCTCGGTGCCGCCGCAGCAGGGACACCAGCAGCCGGCTCCCGCCCCGACGGCGTCCGCGCCGCAGGGTGCGGGCAACCAGGCCGGCGCCCCGGCCTCCATGCAGATGCGCGCGGTCACCCGCACGGCGACCGGCAATGTCATGGTCACCGTGGATCCGGGTGTGAGCGGGCCGATTCCGGCGGGCACGGCGGCGGGCGCCGCCCCGAGCCCGGCTCCGGCCCCGGCGTCTCCCGCGCCGGCCGCGGCCAGTGCGGCCACCGGTCTGCCCACTCGCCAGCCGGGCGCCCAGGTGCCGGGCGGTCTGCCGACCCGTCAGCCGGGTGTGAACGGTCCGACCGTCAAGCACACCGTGTCCGCGCCGGGTGGAGCGAGACCGGGCCTACCCGTGCGGGATCCGGGTGCGAACGGTCCGTCCGCGCCCGGCGCTCAGCCGGGATCCAACCTTCCGCAGCGCGGCCAGGGCGAGCCCCCGGCGCAGCCGCGGGGCGGCCTCGCCGCCAATATGCTCAAGCGTCAAGGTGCTCCGGGCGGCATGCCGCCGCGACCGGGCGCACCGGGAGAGCCGGGACCCGCGCCGCGTGGTCCGGGGCAGGGGGGAGCGCCGCAGCCGGGTCAGACCGGTGCGATGCCGCAGCGCAATCCCTCTGTCGGACTTCCGCCGTCGCAAGCGCGGGGAGGCGGAGCGGACTCCGCGCCGGGTGCGGCTCCGGCCGGGCCGACCGGTCTGCCGACCCGTCAGCCGGGCGCCAATGGCGCCCCCGGCCGTGAGGCTGGTCTGGGTCAGCCGCAGCGTTCCGCTCCGAGCGGTATGCCGCAGCAAGCGCGGGGTGGCGGAGCGGAGCCGGGTGCGAATGGCGCTCCCGCGTCGCGTGGAGCGGACTCCGGCCCGACCCGTCGTGAGCCTGCTGCCGGTGGTCTTCCGCCGCGTGATGCTGCCGCCGGTGGTCTCCCGCAGCGTGACTCCGCTGCCGGTGGTCTCCCGCAGCGTGACTCCGCTGCTGGTGGTCTGCCGCCGCGTGATGCTGCCGCCGGTGGTCTCCCGCAGCGTGACTCCGCTGCCGGTGGTCTGCCGCCGCGTGATTCGGCCATGGGTGGTCTGCCGACCCGTCAGCCCGGCGCCAATGGCGCTCCGGCGCAGCGTGGTCCGGGAGCGCCGGGTGGTCTCCCGCAGCGGGGTGCCGCGCCGCAGCGCGACGGGGCCAATGGTCTTGCCGCACCGGATTCGGACAAGCAGGGTCTGCGTCCGCGGGACGGTCTCGCCCCGCGTGATGGTGGCCTGCCGCAGCGGGACGCCGGTCCCGGTGGTCTGCCGCAGCGTGGTCCGGGTGGTCTGCCGCAGCGGGACAGCGGTCCTGCCGCGGGTGGTCTGCCGCAGCGTGATGGTGGTCCTGCCGCCGGTGGTCTGCCCCAGCGTGATGGTGGTCCCGCCGCCGGTGGTCTGCCCCAGCGTGGCCCGAACGGCCTGCCGCAGCGTGGTCCGGGCGCCGGTCAGCCGCAGCGCCCCGCCGCCGCGGGTGCCGATTCGCTCTCGGGTGGTCTGACTCAGCGTGATCCGTTGAGTGGTCCGCTCCCGCAGCGTGATCCGTTGAACGACCCACTGCCGCAGCGGGACGGTGGTTTGCCGCAGCGCGGCGCTACCGGTCTGCCGCAGCGGGATCCGGGCTCGGTCTTGCCGCAGCGTCCGTCCCCGATTCCGGGTGTCGGTCTGCCGCAGCGCGGTGACGACGGTGTCAAGGAGCCGGGACGCCACAGCTTCCGGTCGAACCCGGCCAAGGCGGCCTCGTTCTTCCAGACCCGCTTGCAGCCGACGGACGCCCCCGGTGACTCGATCATGGGCGGCACGCCGATCTTCGCGGAGATGATGTCGGCGTGGCTCTCCGATCCGAATGCCGATCGGTCCCAGGTGGCCTCGTCCTTCGAATCACCGGGCGACGAGGGCTGGCAGGCCGCGCACCGGGTCAGCCAGTCGGCGCCGGAGAAGCGGACGGCCGCCGGTCTGCCGCAACGCGATCCGGGTAACCGACTTGTGCCCGGCGGTGTGAACGGAAACGCTGACAAGGCGGCCCACCGAGACCCAGAATCCATCAGGTCAAGTCTGAGTCGCCACCAGAAGGGCGTCCGGGATGGCCGCGCGATGCAAGCTATGAACCTAACCGGAGATAAAGGAGACCGATGAACCCCGATCTAGGTGGTACGAAGCGTCAGCTGGATTGGCTGGTTTCGAACTTCGCCAATGAGGTTCCCGGCGTTGCGCATGCGGTCCTGGTATCCGCCGACGGCCTGCTGATGGCCGCGAGCGCGCAGCTGCCCGTGGACCGTGCCGAACAGCTGTCCGCAGTGACCGCGGGGCTCGCGAGCCTCTCGGTGGGTGTGTCGAACTTGTTCGAGGGCGGCACCGTGTTGCAGTCGGTGGTCGAGATGGAACACGGCTACCTGCTGCTCATGGCTGTCGGTGACGGCTCGTATCTGGCGGTCCTGACCAACACCTCGTGTGACATCGGTCAGGTCGGATACGAGATGGCGTTGTTGGTCGAGCGAGTGGGCCAGACGGTTCAGGCCACACCTCGCGTCACGATGGGTTCCTGATGGCGGGATGGACATAGACAACGAACGCGTTGGGAGCGCCGAACCGAGCCTGGTTCGCCCCTATTCACTGACGGCCGGTCGCACCCGGCCGAAGGTGGAGCTCGCCTTGGAGGCGCTCGTCGCATCGCATCCGGTCGCCCTCGAGCGGCAGTTCGAACTCACCAACATCGAGACGTCAATCGTGGAGTTGTGCAGAGAATCGCCGTCGGTTGCCGAGGTGGCCGCGCGTCTGGGCATCCCGCTCGGGGTCGCGCGGGTGCTGGTCGCGGACCTCATCGATGCCGGCCATGTGCGGGTATCGGCGACTTTGAAAGACGATTCCAGCGACGATGAACGTCGCGAGCTGATCGAAAGGGTTCTCAGTGGACTCCGGCGTATTTGATTCGACGACACAGGTCGACACGCGCACCAGCAAGCCCACGTCGGCCAAGATCGTCGTGGCCGGTGGTTTCGGTGTCGGCAAGACCACCCTGGTCGGTGCCGTGTCGGAGATCGTTCCGCTGCGCACCGAGGCGTTGGTGACCAATGCCAGTGTCGGCGTGGACTCCCTGACCGGTGTCCCGTCGAAGGCCACCACCACGGTGGCCATGGACTTCGGCCGCATCAGCCTGGCCGACGACCTGGTGCTGTACCTGTTCGGTACGCCGGGCCAGTACCGCTTCTGGTTCATGTGGGACGACCTGATCAAGGGCGCCATCGGCGCGGTGGTGCTGGTCGACACCCGCCGGCTGGAGGACAGTTTCGCCGCCGTCGACTATTTCGAGGCGCGCAACCTACCCTTCCTGGTGGCCATCAACGAATTCGATGATGCGCCACGGTATCCGGTGGAGGACATCCGTCAGGCGCTGGCGGTGCCCGCGGACGTGCCGATCCTCTCGATCGACGCCCGTCGTCGCGAGCCGGTGAAGCAGGCTCTGGTCGCGGTCACCGAGTACGCACTGCGCAAGGTCGTTCAGGGTTACTGAGCCGCGCAGGCTATAAGCTCGCGCCGTGACGATCACGGCGCGGGAGTTGCTGGGCGAATTGCTGGATCCCGGTTCCTTCGTGAGCTGGGATCGGCCACCGGTGCCGGTGGCGGCGTCGCCCGGGTATCGCGAGGATTTGCTGGCTGCCGCGGCAACGGCGGGCACCGATGAAGCGGTGCTCACCGGGGAGGGGTTGCTGCGCGGACGGCGCGTTGCCGTGATCGCGTGCGAGTTCGCGTTTCTCGCGGGGTCGATCGGGGTGGCCGCCGCCGAGCGGATCGTGTCCGCGGTGGAGCGCGCGACCGAGCTGGGCTTGCCGCTGCTCGCCTCACCGACCTCCGGCGGCACCCGAATGCAGGAGGGCACAGTCGCTTTCGTGCAGATGGTGAAGGTGGCGGGGGCGCTGGCCGTGCACAAGGCGGCGGGGCATCCGTATCTGGTGTATCTGCGCGATCCGACCATGGGCGGGGTGTTCGCGTCGTGGGGGTCGTTGGGGCACATGACATTCGCCGAACCGGGGGCACTGGTCGGCTTTCTGGGGCCGCGGGTCTACAAGGCGCTGTACGGGAAGCAGTTCCCGGAGGGTGTGCAGACCGCCGAAAACCTTTACCGCAACGGCGTTATCGACGGTGTGGTGCCGGTGTCGGTGTTCCGTCGCATCGTGCATCGGGCGCTCACGGTGTTGTGCGACGGTCCGGCTCCGCTGCCCGAAAGGGCCGGTGGCGCACCGCCGCCCGCGCTCGGGTCGGGTTCCTTCCTGGCGGGTCCGCAGGAGCGTGGCGGTGTCGCGGTGCTGGACACCGCCGAGGTGCATGCCTGGCAGACGGTGTTGATCTCCCGGCGCGGGGATCGTCCGGGCATTCGTGAGCTGCTGCGTCACGTCACCGATCGGGTTCCGTTGTCCGGCACCGGACAAGGCGAGCTGGACCGCACGGTGGTGCATGCCCTGGCCCGGTTCCGGGGTCAGCCGTGCATCGTGTTCGGCCACGACCGGGCGGGGCAGTCGCCGGAGCACACCATGGGCCCGGCGGCCCTGCGGGAGGCCCGGCGCAGCATGCATCTGGCCGCCGAACTGCGCGTCCCCCTGGTCCTGGTGATCGACACGGCGGGCGCGTCGTTGTCCCGGGAGGCGGAGGAACGGGGTCTGGCCCCCGAGATCGCCCGCTGCATCGCCGATCTCGTCACCTTGAACACCCCGACTGTCTCGGTGCTGCTGGGTCAGGGCACGGGTGGCGGCGCGCTGGCCCTGCTGCCCGCCGATCGGGTGCTGGCCGCCGCCAATGGCTGGCTGGCCCCCTTGCCGCCGGAGGGGGCGAGCGAGATCGTCTACCGCGATACCTGGCACGCCCCGGAACTGGCTGCCGCCCAGCGGATTCGGGCGGCGGACCTGCGTGAGGACGGCATCGTGGACCGGATCGTGCACGAGTATCCGGACGCCGCCGAGGAGCCCGCGGATTTCGCGCTGCGCATGGTGGATGCGATCGCGGGCGAACTGGCCGGTCTGACCGCTCGCTCCCCGGCGGAGCTGCTCACCGCCCGGCACCTGCGCTATCGGCGATTGGGCCTGCGAACGTAGTTCTCGTCACGTCGAACCTGCGCGAAGCTGTCTATTTGCTGCCGTGGGGGCTCGACACGCAGATTTCGGTATAGAGCACTCGGTTGACGCCGCGGACCTGCGCTTCTAACTTCGAAAAGGTGACATACCGGTTCGAGGTCAGCGACATTCCAGCGATCGTGCTCAGTGACGGCCAGGTGATGCCCAAACTGGGGTTCGGCGTCTACAGGGTCGACGGCGGCGAAGCGGCCGGCACCATCGTCCAGGCCCTCGAACTCGGGTACCGCAGTCTCGACACGGCGGCCTTCTACGGCAACGAGGAGGAAGTGGGCCGCGCCGTCCACGAGTCCGGGCTGCCGCGCGACGAGGTGTTCGTCACCACCAAGCTGTGGAACGCCGACCACGGCTACGACGCCACCCTGCGCGCCTTCGACGCCAGCGCCAAGCGGCTGGGCGTGGACGCCATCGACCTGTTCCTCATCCATTGGCCGGTGCCGTCCGCGGATCTCTATGTCGACACCTTCCGGGCCTTGCAGGCGCTCAAGCGGCAGGGCCGGGTCGTCTCGATCGGCGTCTCGAATTTCACCCGGGCGCATCTGGAGCGGGTGATGGCCGAGACCGGTGAGGTGCCCGCCATCAATCAGGTTGAGCTGCACCCGTATTACGCCCAGTCGGAGCTGCGCGCCTTCCACGCCGCGCACGGCATCGTGACCGAGGCGTGGAGTCCGCTGGGCCGCGGCGCGGAGTTCAACGATTCGGTGATCATCGCGCTGGCCGACAAGCTGGGCCGCACGCCGGCGCAGATCATCCTGCGCTGGCACATGCAGCTGGGGAACGTGGCCATCCCGAAGTCCAGCACCCCGTCGCGGATGGCGGAGAACCTGGCCGTCTTCGATTTCGAGCTGACCGGCCGGGAGATGACCCAGATCGCCGGTCTGGACAAGGGCGCGCGGCAGGGCGCGGACCCGGACCTGTTCGATATGGACGCGCCCGCCTGACGCTTCAGCCCTCCGGATCGCCGTTCCGGTGGGTCGGAATGCCCAGGTACGAGGTCAACTCGACGGCCGCCGCCCGCCCCGCGCGGTTCGCGCCGATGGTGCTGGCCGAGGGTCCGTAGCCGATCAGGTGGATGCGCGGATCGGCCTCGACCCGGGTGGCGAGGCGACCGCCCATGGTGATGCCGCCGCCGGGCCCGCGCAGTCGCAGCGGGGCCAGATGGTCGAGGGCGCTGCGGAATCCGGTGGCCCACAGGATGACGTCGGCGCGCTGGAAGCTGCCGTCGGCCCAGCGGATGCCGCCGGGTTCGATGTGATCGAACAGCGGTCGCCGCTCGAGGGCTCCGCGGGCGCGCATGGCCCGCACGCGCGCGTCCTCGGGCAGCCCGGTCACCGACACCACCGATCCGGGTGGAAGTCCGCGCCGGACACGGTCTTCCACCATGGCCACCGCGGCCCGCCCGTCCTCGGGCGCGAATTGCCCGGAGCGGAAGACGGGTTCGCGACGGGTCACCCAGGTGGTGCCGGTGACCTGCGAGATCTCGTCCAGCAGTTGGATGGCGGTGATCCCGCCGCCGACCACCACGACGTGCCGGCCCTCGAATTCCGTTGCGGCACGGTAGTCGTGGGCGTGCAGCTGGCGTCCGGCGAAGGTCTCCGCGCCCCGGTAGTAGGGGATGAACGGCTTGTCCCAGGTGCCGGTGGCATTGACCAGTCCGCGTGCCCGCACCGTCGCGCCGGGGTTCAGTTCGGCGTGCAGCAGCCCGTCGACCTCCTGGTTCGGGCAGGTGGCGGCGGTGGCGCGGTCGCACACCACGGTCACCGAGATGGGCCGGTGCACGCGCAGGTCGAAGCGCTTCTCGTAGAGCTCGAAGTAGTGCGGCACGGCGGTGGCGGCCTGCGCGTTGTCCGATCCGGCGGGCAGGGTCTCCTGGAACGACATGCCGGGCAGGTCGTGCACCCGGTTGACGGTGCTCAATGTCAGTGACGGCCACCGGAATTGCCACGCCCCGCCCGCGCCGGGGGAGTGGTCGACGATCAGGAAGTCCTGTTCGGGTCGCAGCCCGAGCCGCCTGAGGTGGTAGCCGACCGACAATCCGGCCTGTCCCGCGCCGATTACAAGGATGTCGACATCGGGTGTTGCGGTCACGGACCCGACGGTACGCCCACCTACAGTGAAGGCAGATCATGGGTAGGCAGCCCGATGAGGTGGACAGTGGGGAAGGGACAGATGCTCGGAGTCAGCCGCGATGGCGAGGTCGTGACCATCGAACTGCAGCGTCCGGATCGCCGGAACGCCCTGAACGAGGAGCTCATCGGCCGCCTGTGCGCGGCCCTCGAGGAGGCCGCGGCGTCGGCGCGGGTGATCGTGCTGACCGGTCAGGGGCCGATCTTCAGTGCGGGCGCGGATCTGGACGGGGTGTATTCGGACAGCTTCCTGACCGGTCTGCTGGCCATGCTGCGCACCATCGAGACCATTCCGGTGCCGGTGATCGCGGCCATCAACGGGGGTGCGCTGGGTGCGGGCGTGCAACTGGCCCTGGCCTCGGACCTCCGCGTGATGTCGCCGGATTCGTTCATCGCGGTGCCGGCCGCGAAACTCGGTATCTCCGTTGACCGTTGGACCGTGCGACGGCTGTCGTCGCTGATCGGCGCGGGTCCGGCGCGCACGATTCTGCTGGGCGCCGAGCGGGTCCCCGCCGCGGACGCCTACAACTTCGGCTTCGCGAACAAGATCGGGACCCTGGCCGACGCGCAGGCCTGGGCCAAGCAGATCGCCGAACTCGCGCCGCTGTCGCTGCGGCATCTGAAGCTGGTCTTCAACGACGACGACACCCGCGGCCCCGACACCGCCGCGCAGAGCGCCGCCCTGGACGCCGCCTGGCAGAGCGCCGACGCGCAGGAGGCGCGCGCGGCTCGCCAGGAGAAGCGGGCCGCGAAGTTCGAGGGCCGATGAACGGGGGGCGCGCGCGAGAGAATGCGCGGAGACTGATGGGTATGGCAGCGGGCGCTTTCGGTCTTTCCTGGGTGGTTCGGGCGGCATGGGGGATTCCCTCGGCCATGGGTGCGTCGATCTCGGCGATCGCGCCGACCGCACGCGGGGCGACCACTTATCGCAATCGGCAGTTCCACAACACCGAACCGAGCAGTCAGCTCAGCGGCTCGCCGCTCGAGCTGCTCTATCAGCTGGCCACCCAGCGCAATAACGGCCGTCCGTCGGGGACCATCCCGCTGGTGACGCCGGACCTGCCGGAGCAGGCCGGGGAACTGGCGGTGACCTGGTACGGGCACGCCACCTGCCTGGTCGAGGTGGACGGCTACCGGGTGCTGACCGATCCGGTCTGGAGCGAGCGGGTGTCGCCGTCGCCGCTGGTGGGCCCGGCCCGCCTGCATCCGGTGCCGTCGCCGTTGTCGGCGCTGCCGCCGCTGGACGCGGTGCTCATCTCCCACGACCACTACGACCACCTGGATCGCGACACCGTGACCGGCCTGGTCGAGGGCCAGGACTGTGTGTTCATCGTGCCCGTCGGCATCGGCGCGCACCTGCGGCACTGGTCGGTGCCGGAGCATCGCATCGTCGAATTGGATTGGGCCGCCTCGGTTTCGCTGTCGGAGCTGCGGCGCGCCCGCGGTGACGGCACGGACCTGGTGATCACCTGTTCGGAGGCGCGGCATTTCTCGGGCCGCGGCCTGGTGCGCAACACCACGCTGTGGGCGTCGTGGTCCATCGCGGGCCCGACCCGGCGGGTCTACTTCGGTGGCGACACCGGCTACACGAAGGCGTTCGCGGAGGCGGGCGCGCGCCTGGGCCCGTTCGACCTGACCCTGCTACCCATCGGCGCCTACGACCGGCACTGGCCGGATGTGCACATGAACCCGGAGGAGGCGGTCCGCGCCCATTCCGACCTGTGTGTCGGCGACGCGGGCTTCGGGGTGCTGGTGCCGATTCACTGGGCCACCTTCAATCTGGCCTTCCACGGCTGGTCGGAGCCGGTGCGGCGACTGGTCGAGGCGGCGGAGGCGGCCGGGACACGCATCGCCGTGCCGAAGCCCGGCCAGCGGATCGACCCGATTGGCCTCCCACCACGGGATTCGTGGTGGGAAGATGTTCGCCAATAACGGACCGAGAGTGAAGGAGCAGGGCTGTGAGTCTCATGGACACGCTCAAGGGCTTGGTCGGCAAGGGCAAAGAGGTGGCGGCCCAGAACGCCGAGAAGGTTGAGCAGGCGGTCGACAAGGCCGGTCAGGTGATCGACGAGAAGACCGGGGGGAAGTACTCCTCCCAGATCGACAAGGGCACGGACGCGGTCAAGTCGGCGCTCGGGACCGACGCTGCCGCGGGCGCGGCGGCCCCCGCGGCGGAACCCGCGCCCGCCGAGGCGGCGGCCGAACCCGCCCCGGCCCCGGAAACCCCGGAAGGCGAACAGCCTCCGGCGTAGTCGTAGCGGTCATCCACGGGCCGTTCGGGAGTGGCGGGGAGGCTCCGCCGCTTGACCCGAACGGCCCGTTGGCTTTTCACGGGCCTTCCGGGTTGCCGGTTTTCGGCGGGTCCCGGCTCTAAACTGCTGTCATGGGGTCCCGCAGGGATTTCGGGGGCATCGAGGTTGGGCTGACCAACCTCGACAAGGTGCTGTACCCGGCCACCGGGACCACCAAGGGCGAGGTCATCGACTATTTCACCGCCATCGCCCCGGCCCTGCTGCCGCATATCGCGGAGCGGCCGGTGACCCGCAAGCGCTGGCCGAACGGCGTGGACGAGCAGTCGTTCTTCGAGAAGAACCTGGCCGAGCACGCGCCGAAGTGGTTGGCGCGGCGCACCGTTCAGCATTCCGATCGGCCGGTCACGTATCCGCTCATCGACTCCGTCGCGGGCATGGCCTGGCTCGGGCAGCAGGCGGCCCTGGAATTGCATGTGCCGCAATGGTGTTTCGACGGCCCCGAGGTCGGCGACATCACCCGGCTGGTCTTCGACCTGGATCCCGGACCGGGCGCCGGGCTGGCGCAATGCGCCGAGGTCGCGCTCATCCTGCGCGACGTGGTCCGCGAGGTGGGCCTGCAGGCGTTCCCGGTCACCAGCGGCTCCAAGGGCATTCACATCTACGTCCCGCTGGACCGCAGGCTCGGTCCGAACGGGGCGTCGGCCGTGGCCAAGCAGGTCGCCACCAACCTGCAGCAACTGCGCCCCGAGCTGGTCACGGCCACCATGGCCAAAACGGCGCGCGAGGGCAAGGTGTTCCTGGACTGGAGCCAGAACAATCCGGCCAAGACCACCATCGCGCCGTACTCGCTGCGCGGCCGCGCTCAGCCCTGGGTGGCCGCGCCCCGGTCCTGGGCGGAGATCGAGAAACCGAAGAAGCTGCGGCACTTGACCTTCGACGAGGTCCTGCGCCGCTTCGAGGACCAGGGCGACCTGCTCGACGGACTCGACGACGCGGTGCCGCGACCGGATCGGCTCGACGCCTACCGATCCCTGCGCGACCCGGGCCGCACCCCAGAACCGGTGCCCCCGGGCCCGCCCGCGGACGGGCCGGGCGATCGTTTCGTCGTGCAGGAGCATCACGCCCGCCGCCTGCACTGGGACGTCCGGCTGGAACGTGACGGCGTGCTCGCCTCCTGGGCCGTGCCCAAGGGCCCGCCCACCGACACCGGCGAGAACCGGCTGGCCGTGCACACCGAGGACCATCCCATCGAGTACCTCACCTTCCACGGGACCATCCCGAAGGGCGAGTACGGCGGCGGCGAGATGACCATCTGGGATTCCGGCACCTACGAGACCGAGAAGTGGCGCGACGACGAGGTCATCGTGTGGCTGCGCGGGCAGCGGCTGACCGGGCGGTACGCGCTCATCCAGACCAACGGCAACCAGTGGCTCATGCACCTGATGAAGGATCAGACCCCGCCGGGCGGCAATGGGCAGGAAGGCGCGGGGGCGCAGGCGGTCTCGACGCCGCGGACGCCCGCGCCCATGCCGCGCGGCGTCATGCCGATGCTGGCCACCGCCGGTGACGTGACCACGCTCGACGCCGAACAGTGGGCGTTCGAGACCAAATGGGACGGGTTCCGGCTGATCGCCGAGATCGAGGACGGCGCGGTGACCCTGCACAGCCGCGCCGGGCACGTCGTCACCGGGAAGTACCCCGGCCTGGCCGTGCTCGGCGAGGAACTGTCCGGCCACTCCGCGGTGCTCGACGGCGAGGCGGTGGTCTTCGACGATCACGGCGGCGCGAATCTCGGCCTGCTGCGCGCGGATTCGGGCCGCGCGGTCTTCCTGGCCTTCGATCTGCTGTACCTGGACGGCACCTCGCTGATCCGCAAACGCTACGACGATCGGCGGCGTGTGCTGGAAGCCCTTGCCGGGCAGGCGCGTTCGCTGATCGTGCCGGCGCGGTTGCCGGGGTCCGGCGCGGACGCCCTGCGCTACAGCCAGGAGCACGGCATGGAGGGCGTGGTCGCGAAGCGGCGCGACTCGGTCTATCTCCCGGGCCGGCGCGGCCAGTCCTGGATCAAGACCCGCAATTGGCGGACCCTGTCCGTGGTGATCGGCGGCTACCGGCGTTCGGCGGCGCGGCAGTTCGCGTCCCTGCTGGTCGGCGTCCCGCATCAGGGCGAGCTGTACTACCTGGGCCGGGTCGGCACCGGTTTCGGCGAGCGGGAGATGAGCGATCTCGCCGACCGCCTGCGCCGGCTGGAACGCAAGACCAGCCCGTTCGACAACGAACTCACCGCCGACGAGCGCCGCGACGCGGTCTGGGTGACGCCGAAGCTCACGGGCACGGTCCGCTTCCAGAACTGGACCGAGACCGGACGCCTGTGGCATCCGGCCTGGATCCCCGGCTCCGACTAGCTCGACTTCTCCAGCAACGGGATCAGGCTGTCGGAGTCGGTGACGATGGCGTGCCCCTGGAATTCGAAGTCCTCCCAGGCGCGCTGCTTGCCGGGCTCGTCGCGCCCGCCGACTCCGTCGCGGACGACGACCGGCACGAAGCCCAGATCGGTGGAGTGGCTCACCGTCGGCGCGATCCCGATCTCCAGCGCGACGCCGACGATGGCGTAGGACCCGATCCCGAGGTCACGCAGCGTCGAGGCGAGCGGGGTGCCCTCGAACGCCGACATCGACGTCTTGTCGAAGACGACCTCGCCCTGCTGCGGCTGCAGTTCCGGCACCAGCTGGAAGCCCGGGGTGTCGCGCTGCAGGATCGGGACCACGTCGTCGATGGAGTCCTTGCCCTGCCAGGTCATGGCCATCCGCATGGCGAAACTGCCCATGAGCCGCTTGGGCAGGAAGAAGTGCCGCAGGAAGATGACCGGGTAGCCGCCGCGCCGGGCGGCCTCGACCACGCGCACGACGCGCTCGGTGATCGCCGGGCCGTCGTCGAGCTGGCCCAGCACTCCGGCCTGCATGTCGTAGACGATGACCGCCATCTTGTCCGGTGCGCACACATCCTCGAGCGTCTCCGGAATCTTCACACCGTTGCCGCGCCGCATAAGCCCTCCGCAATCGCATTCTGCCCCACCCTCTTTCGCCACCCTACGCCTGTGCGGAACGGCGCCGGACGGTCAGGCGGCCGCGGCGCGGGCGGGCTTGGGCGCGGGGACGAGCCCGAACCGGACCAGGCTGTCGGCGGTGTCCAGCAAGGAGTCGGCGACCGGGCGCATGGTCCAGTTCAGTTCGCGGCGGGCCTTGTCCGCGCTGACGGTCTCCTTGCGGCCGAGGTAGCGGACGGCGGTGCGGGCGTCGGCGTTGAAGGCGGCGCTCAACCGGACCAGCCAGTCGGGCAGGGCGCGGGTGGGGACCTGGTAGCGGCTCGCGAGTAGGCGGGCCATCTCGGGGAAGGCGATGCTGTCGCCCGCGCAGATGTACCGGTTGCCGGCGGCGCCGGGGGTTTCCATGGCGAGGCGGTGGGCGACGGCGAGGTCGCGCACATCGACGGTGGCGAAGTTGAGGCGCGGCACGCCGGGCATGCCCCCGGCGAGCAGGGCGCGGATGCCGTCCACGGAGGTGCCCGCCTCGGCGCGCAGCACGGGCCCGATGATCATGCCCGGATTGATCACGGCCAGTTCGAGTTCCGGGTGTTCGGCGGCGAAATCCCAGGCGGCGCGCTCGGCCAGGGTCTTGCTCTTCGGGTAGGCCTCGCAGGCCGCGAGGTCGGACCAGTCGGCCTCGGTGAGCAGGCGGCCCTCGTGCCCGGCCTGGATGGCGGCGATCGAGGAGGTGACCACGACGCGTTCGACGCCGCCGGCGGCGGCCGCGCGCAGCACCCGCAGGGTGCCGTCGACGGCCGGGCGGATCAGGTCGTCCTCGTGCGCGGGGGCGTCGGAGGGGAAGGGCGACGCGGTGTGCAGCACGTATCGGCAGCCCGCGACGGCCGCCGCCCAGCCCGCGTCCGCGCCGAGGTCGGCTTCGACCAGTTCGATGCCGGGCAGCAGTGCGGCCACGTCGGCGGCGCGGGCGGCCGAGCGGACCGTGCCGCGCACTCGATAGCCCTGGCCGAGCAATTCCTGGATGACATGCCCCGCGACATACCCCGAAGCACCGGTGACGAGAACGAGATCGGACATCTCCGACTCCAATCTGAGCAGTGTTTAGAATCTGAACAATGTATAGATTGCGAGGCCGCGCGCCGTCAACCCCTTACGCTCATGCCATGCCGCCGACCAAGGACCGCTATCACCACGGAGACCTCCGCGAGGAACTACTGCGCGCCTCCCTGCGGCTGATCGAGTCCGAGGGCCTGGCCGCGGTAAGCCTGCGCAAGGTGGCCCGCACCGCCGGCGTCAGCCCCGGCGCGCCCTACCACCACTTCGCCGATCGCGCCGCGCTGATGTCCGCCCTCGCCGCGCGTGGCTTCGAAATCCTCGGCGCCGCAATGACATCCGCCCGCGACGCCGCCCCCGATCCGCGCGCCGCCCTGATCGCCATGGCCGACGGCTACGTCGCCTTCGCCCGCGACCACGCCGCCTACTTCCGCATCATGTTCCGCCCCGAACTCTCCCAGCCGGACAAACACCCCGACACCGAAGCCGCCGGCGACGCCGCCTACGCCGTCCTCGTCGACGCCGTCACCGCCGCCGCCGACTCCGGCTTCCTCCCCGCCACCGACACCGAAACCACCACCCTGGCCTGGTGGTCCCTCGCCCACGGCATGGCCTCCCTCACCGTCGACGGCAAATTCGCCCTCCGCGCCACCCAGTCCGGCACCACCCCGGAGGCCCTGACCGACCGCATCACCCGCATCTTCGCCGACCTCATCGACCGGAGCTGAATCCCGTCCCGCCGGATTGTGGGGGTGGTGCCCGGACTCTGTGGAGATGTTGAGAGGTCTGCGGGGGTCGGGGCCCGGACACGGCAGACTGGTAGACGTGACCGATTCGTACCGGATTCGCGGCGGCCTGGCCGGGCCCGTCGGCGTGGCGCAGGCCGGAAGAACCGAGGGGCCGCCGCTGCCGCACGGCGCGTTGCGGCCCATCGAGCTGGCGGCCGGAGCCGTGCTGGGCGGAGCCACGGTGGGGCTGGTGACCCTCGGGTCGCTGGTGCCGTTCGCGGCGGTGCTGCAGTTGGTGGCCGCCGTGCCCATGGGACTGCTCGCGCATCGGCATCGATTCCGGGCGCAGCTGGCGACCACCATCGCGGGCACGCTGGTGACGTTCGTGGCGGCGGGTCTGCTGCCCGCGGAGAACCTGGTCGGCGTCGCCGTCATCGGCGGCATCATCGGGACGGTGAAACGGCGGCGCGGCGGGCTGCCCGCGGTGGTGGCGTTGTCGGCCCTGGCCGGGTCCGTCATGGCGACGCTCACGATCGGGATGCTGCTGGTGTTCTCGCGGTCGCGGAACCTGCTGTTCGACAGCATCCGGAACTCCGCGAAGGGATTGGAAAGTATTGCGGCGAAGCAGGACGCGCTGAAGCCGATCGGGCGGGCCATCGCCGGTTACACCGACACCATCCTGCACTGGTGGTGGGCGTTCGTGGGCGGCGGAATCATTGCCGCGATGCTGGTCAGCGGCGTGTTCTCGTGGTTCGTGCTCGGGCGGGTGCTGGATCGGCTGGCCTGGCTGCCGGGGCGGGACAGCCTGCTCGACGCGCCGGACGATCCGCGACCGGTCGCCCCGCTGCCGGTTACCTTGCGCGGCGTCACCTTCCGCTATCCGGGAGCCCGCGCGGATGCCCTGCACGGCATCGATCTGACCGTCGATGTCGGCGAGTTCGTGGCGGTGGTCGGGCACAACGGGTCCGGAAAGTCCACGCTCACCAGGATTCTCGCGGGCCGTCCGCCCACCTCCGGAACGGTGACCCGCCCGGGCGCGGCGGGCCTCGGCGTGCGCGGCGGCACCGCGATGGTGTTGCAGCGACCCGAGAGCCAGACCCTGGGTGTCCTCGTCGCGGACGACGTCGTGTGGGGTCTGCCCACCGAGGACGCGGCGGCCGTGGACATCGACGGACTGCTCGCCGAGGTCGGATTGACCGGCATGGGCGGGCGCGAGACCGCCACCCTGTCCGGCGGCCAGCAGCAGCGACTCGCCGTCGCCGCCGCCCTGGCCCGGCGGCCCACCCTGCTCATCGCCGACGAGGCGACCTCCATGATCGACCCCGAAGGCCGCCGCGACCTGGTCGCACTGCTGGCCCGGCTGCCCCGCCGCCACCCCATGGCCGTCGTGCTGGTGACCCACCACGAAGCCGACGCGTCCGCGGCCGACCGGGTGATCCATCTCGAACAGGGCCGCTCGGTCGCGCACCTGCCAGCCTGGCCGCGTCCGGCCGGCGACCCGCGACGTCGGCCGATGGGCGAACCCGTTCTCGAGTTGACCGGCGTCGGCCACACCTACAACCGCGGCACCCCGTGGGAAGCGCCCGCCGTGCACGATGTCGACCTCAGCGTCCGGCGTGGCGAGGCCCTGCTCATCGTGGGCGGCAACGGGTCCGGTAAATCGACACTCGCGTGGATCATGGCCGGGCTGACCGTGCCCACCGCGGGCACCTGCACCCTGCGCGAACCCATGGGCACGACCCACCCGGTGCACAAGCGAATCGGGGCCGTGCAGCTGGCTTTCCAGCATTCCCGCCTGCAGCTGCAGCGCCAGGACGTGGGCGAGGAGATCGAGGACTGGGGTGGCCGCGGCAGTTACGCGGTGGCCCGCGCCCTCGACGAGGTCGGCCTGGACCGGAGCCTGGCCACCCGATCGATCGAGGAACTCAGCGGCGGCCAGGCCAAACGCGTGGTGCTGGCGGCCATCGTGGCCGGCCACCCGCACGTGGTGGTGCTCGACGAGCCGCTTGCCGGACTGGACCCCGAAGGCCGCGCGGGAGTGGTGGAACTGCTTGCCCGCCTGCGTGATTCGGGTCTGACCCTGATCGTCATCTCGCACGACGTGGCCGATATGGCCGCCGTCTGCGACCGCACCGTCCACCTGCGCGACGGCCGGCTCGTCGAGAACACCACCGCCGCGGCGCGGTACGCGCACGATTTCACCGGAGGTCTCCGATGAGCAGTGTCGTCCTCCGTGAGGTCCCCGTCGACAGCCCCGTGCATCGACTGTGGGCCGGTACCAAGATGATCGCCGTCTTCGCGATCAGCCTGCTGCTCATGTTCATCCCGTCGTGGGCGCTGCTCGGGGTGGCGGCCGCGTTCCTGATCGCGGTCTTCCTGCTGGCCCGCCTGCCGCTGGGCACGCTGCCGCGTTTCCCGTGGCTGCTCTGGCTGGGCATCGCGATCGGCGCGGCCATCAACGCGCCGGTCGGTTCGTCCGCGCTGCTGCGGTACGCGCAGGTGATCGTGTTCGGATTCCTGCTGCTGGGGGCGTCGTTCCTGGTCGCCTGGACGACTCCGATGGGTGAGATCGCGCCCGCGCTGGCCCGGCTCGGCGCGCCGCTGAAGCGGATCGGCTGGACCCGCAACGGTGTTCGCCACTCGGTGCCCGTCGACGAGTGGGCGGTGGTCGTGGCGCTGACGCTGCGCGGCCTGCCGCTGCTGCTCGAGGAGATGCGCCTGCTGCGGGCGGCGCGGCGGCTGCGGCCCAAGGATTCGCTGCTGCACCGTGCCGCCGAGAATCCGCTGGTCGACATTCTGACCGCGAGCATGGCCGTCTCCAGCCGCCGCGCGGGCGAGCTCGGCGAGGCCATCACGACCCGCGGCGGCACGGGAGAGTTGACCGCCCGGCCCAGCTCGCCGGGACGCGCCGATGCGGTGGCGCTTCTGGTGGTGGGTTTGGTGTGTGCGCTCGGAATCGTCGTGGAACTGGTCATATAGGACGACGCGGCCCGAAAATTATCAAGGTTGTCGGCATCGCACGTTACCGTGAGGCGCGTAGAACGCGTTGCTGAACAGCAACCGGGCTCAGGGCGGACGCACAGGGGGGAATTCTTCAACCTGAGCTGTGTGTTGCCACAAAAACCTGATGAAGATTGGAAGACCCATGATGCTGCGCAAGATCACCGCCGTCGCCGCGCCGGTAGTCACGGCCGTCGCCATCGCCGGAGCCGGTGTGGCCCACGCCGACGCCACGGTGCCCGATATCGGTTACCAGACCCAGCTGGTCGGCAACACCGTCGTCACCACCCTCACCGGCGGCACCTTCGAGCTGTCCGGCGGCGCCGTCGATATCAAGGACTCCTCCGGCGCGACCGTGCTCGAGCTGCCGCTGTCCTTCGTGCAGGACGGTTTGAGCTACCCGGTGCCCGCCACCGTGAGCGAGGGCGGCACCGTACTGAACATGACCGCTGTCAAGGATGTCGCGGCGGCCACGCCGGTGCTGCAGCCGGTGGCCTCGCTGGCCGAGAACCAGCTGGCCATGCAGACCTTCGCCAGCCAGTTCGGCATCGCCACCGCCATCGGCAGCTTCGTCGGCCTGGCGGTGGGCGGCGCCATCGGGCTGATCGGATTCCTCGGCGGCGCTTTCGGTTTCGCGACCGTGCCGCTGGCGGCCACCGTCGGCGCGATCATCGGCACCCTGGTGGTCGGCGGCCCGGCGCTGGTCGTCGCGGGCGTGGACCTGATCAGCACGCTGACCGCCGCGCCCGGCTCCACCAAGTGGGCTCAGCAGCCGACCGCGTAGGACTCCGGCCGCCGGGTGCGCCGTGCCTCAGCGCACGATGCACCCGGCGGTGACCGGCTCGCCCGCGAAGCGGTCGGCCAGAAAGTTCATGGCGCCCCAGGCTTCCACCACCGCCGCGGGGTTGTGGCCGGGGATGCCCGAGTGCACGGCGGTGAGGGTTGCGCCCAGCGCGCAGTAGCGGTCGACGAGATCGCTGAAGCCTCGAGACGGGATCACGTCGTCGGAATCGCTGTGGTACAGGTACAGCGGCACATCCGGCGCCCAGCCGCCCAGTTCCTGGCGATCGGTGACGGACCGGAAGGCCTGGCTGCCGAGAATGTCCGGGATCGCCGAGTAGTCGTCGATGTGCCGGAACGCGTGGTGGGCCACGAGATCGCTTCCGCAGGAAGCGGATTCCTGGTCGATCAGCGCACGGCCGCTGTCGTTGAGCGAGTCCGCCAGGCCGGGATCGTTGCGGGTCATGGCGATCAGGATCAGCACGCCCAGCCCGGCCTGCACGCTGCCGTCCACGCCGCGGGCGATGGCGGGGATGTCGGCGGGGACGCCGCCGGAGCTCACCCCGGAGAACCGGAGCTCGGGCGCGTAGCCCGCCCGCAACTGCATGGCCCACAAGGTCGCGAAGGCCCCGCCGGAATAGCCCCAGGCCCCGAGCGGGCTGGCGTCGGTGATGCCGAGTGGCACAAAGGCTTTGGCGGCGCGTACGCCATCCAGGACGGCGTGGCCGGAGTTGATTCCGTCGAAGAATCGGGACTGCGCGCCTTCGTAATCGGACACCACCACCGCCCAGCCGCGACGCAGCGCCTCGGTCAGGAACGGCACGTCGAGCAGGGTGTTGGTGATCGCGAGGTCGCGGCCCCCGCCCAGTGCGAACGATGGGGCGCACCGGGTTCCGAGACTGTCCTCGGCAATCTGATACGACAGCAAGGGGCGATCCCCGGGCCCGGTCCACGGGGTGAGCGGAGCCATCACCGTGGCCACGTCGGCGGCGGCCTGCCCGGCGGCATCGGTGGTGCGGTATCGCACCTGCCAGCCCGCGACCGGCAGCGGCAGCCCCAGGACGGCGATCGGCCGGGAGTCGAGAATCATCCCGTTTCCGTACTCTCCCAGGTCGATTGGCGTCGAATAGAAGGGGTCGGCGTCGGGAACCGGAAGCTCGGCTCTGGCGCCGGGCCCGGCGATCGCCATCGCCAATAGGGCTGTCGCGCCGATCAGCCCGATCCGCCACCCCGATCCGAACCATGCGCCATCCCGCCGCATCACGCCTCCAGCGTCGAACTTCCCGACGCTCCGGACACCACGGACCCGCTGTTCGCGCCCGATCACTCCGGCGCATCGGAGATCCACAAGGTACTGCCGCCGTCCGACCCGGTCAATGGCGTCCCGCGCGCCGTAACTACGGCGTTGCGCGGTTTCGCACACGAAAAGATATATCCAGCAAGAAGTCCAGCTCTTTACAACTGGATCTACCGTTTGCATGCCAGTTGCCGCCATGCTCGACCAATGCTGCGCCGCCTCCTCGCCCTCTACATCGGACTCTGGCTCTACGGCCTCTCCATGGCCGTCATGATCCGCGCCGCCCTCGGCCTGGACCCCTGGGACGTCTTCCATCAGGGCGTCGCCGACCATGTCCCGCTGAGCTTCGGCACGGTGGTCGCGATCACCGGTGCGGCGGTCCTCCTGGCGTGGATTCCCTTGCGCCAGTGGCCAGGTCTGGGCACGGTCAGCAATGTCGTGGTCATCGGCGTCTCGGTGGACGCCGGCCTCTGGCTGCTGCCGGAGTTGCCCGGCCTGCCGCTCCGGATCGCGGCGATGGGCGCGGCCGTAATCCTCAATGCGGTGGCGACGGTTCTCTATATCGGCGCGGGGATGGGTCCGGGTCCGCGTGATGGCCTGATGACTGGCCTGGTTCGCCGAACGGGCCGACCGGTTTGGGTCGTGCGGACAGGGTTGGAGGCGACCGTATTGTCCGTAGGTTGGCTGCTCGGTGGCAGCGTCGGCGTCGGCACCCTGGTGTACGCGTTCGGCATCGGCCCACTGATCCAGCTCATGATCCCGTTCGTGGACCGCTACCTGCCGGGCTTCCACGAGGCGGAACTCGCGCCCGAAGCGGAGCCGGACACTCGGGAGGAGTTGGCCATCTGAGGGCGGTGTCCGAACTACTGGAATTCGGGTGGCTGGGAACCGACCTGGGTGAAGGTGTAGTCGGGGAGGTGGAGGTCGCGGGTGCGGCGGCGGTAGCTGCGGGTGGTGCCGGGCCAGTTGTTGGTGATCCGGCCGGAGGCGGTGCGGTACCAGCTGGTGCAGAAGTTCCAGGGGGTGCGGGCCAGGCGGTGCTGGAGGGCGTCGTTGTAGGCGCGTTCGGGGTCGGGGCGGACTTCGAGGTAGGTGCGGGGGCGTTCGCCGAGGAGCTGCAGGGCGCGGCGGATGTAGCGGGTCTGGGATTCGATCATGTAGATGATGGAGCCGACGCCGAGGTTGGTGTTGGGGCCGTAGACCAGGAACAGGTTGGGGAATTCGGGGACGGTGATGCCGAGGTAGGCGTGCGCTCCACCGTCCCAGGCGTCCTCCAGGTTGCGGCCGCTGCGGCCGCGAATCTTCATGGGCCACAGGAATTCCGTGCCCTTGAAACCGGTGCCGTAGATGATCACATCGGCCTCGTGCAGCGTGCCGTCGGCGGTGCGGATGCCTTCGGGGACGATCTCACTGATAGCGGTGGTCTCCACGGTGACATTGGGTTCGCACAGCGCCGGGTAGTAGTCGTTGGAGAACAGCGCGCGTTTGCAGCCGATCGGAAAGTCGGGGGTGAGCTTGGCGCGCAGCGCCGGATCGGCGACCTGCTCCTCGAGGTGATTCTCCGCGATCCGGGACACGAACCGCGCGATTCCGGGGAACTCGACCAGGCCCAGCGCCAGGAATTCGGCCAGCAGCCACCACGAGAGCCGTTCGGCCACCGGCATTCCCGGTACCGCGACCAGCACCCGCTGATGCACCGGCTTGTAGTCGGTGTCGAATTTGGGCAGCACCCAGGCCGCGGTGCGCTGGAACACCGTCAGGTGCGCGGCCTGCGGCTGGATCTCGGGAACGTACTGGATGGCGCTGGCGCCGGTCCCGATGCAGGCCACCCGTTTGCCGGCCAACTTCACGTCGTGATCCCACTGCGCCGAGTGGAAGGATTCCCCGGCGAACCGTTCGATCCCGGGTATCGGCGGCATCGCCGGTCGCGACAGCTGCCCGACCGCCGAGATCAGCACGTCGGCGGTCCGAGCCACCCCGTCGGCGGTCCGCACCGTCCACTGGCCGGTCGCCTCGTCGAATTCCGCCTCGCTGACGTCGGCCCCGAACACGATGTGGTCGCGCAGCCCGTGCCGATCGGCGATCCCGCGCATGTACTCCCAGATGTCCTCGCGGGTCGAATACCGCTGCCGCCACCTCGGTTTGGGTTCGTGCGCGAAGGAGTACAGCGGTGACGGCACATCGCAGGCCGCTCCCGGGTAGGTGTTCTCCCGCCACACTCCGCCCAGGTCCGCGGCCCGTTCCAGAATGGTGAATTCACGGAAGCCGTTGCGTTGCAGCTCGATCGCCATGCCGAGCCCGCCGAACCCCGCGCCGATGATGATGACCTTCGGCATTGTGGTGCTCCTCACACATCGAAGACTCTTCTCAGGGTAGGAGCGCTCGTCGAATTTAGTGGGCGACCGGATCGAGAATTTCGGCCATAATCAGGCTATGGGCACGGTGCAGGAGGCGGGAATCCGGGATTGGGACTTCCCACGCGGCGTGGCGAGTGTCGCGCTCATGGTCGGTTTCGCGCGCGAACACGGGGTCCCGGCGGCGCGCATGCTGCAGGGCAGCGGGCTGAGCGAGAAGCAGCTGGCCAACCCGGACGAGCAGATCGACGCGCACACCGAGCTGGCGGTGATCCGGAATCTGGTGCGTGAGCTGGGCGCGCGCCCCAACCTCGGGCTGGAGGTGGGCCGGCGGTACCGCATCACCACGTTCGGCATCTTCGGTTTCGCCTGCGTCAGCAGCCCCACCCTGGGGGAGGCCATCGCCTTCGCCCTGCGCTACCTGGAGTTGAGCTTCACCTTCTGTATCCCGGCGGCCCGCTGGCGGCCCGGCGAGTTCGTGGCCCGGATCCACGACGAGGGCGTGCCCGCCGATGTCCGCCGCTTCCTGGTGGAGCGCGATGTCACCGCCATGCACCAGATGATGTCGGACCTCACCGGCAACCGGATCCACCTGCTGCGCGCCGACTTCGACTTCCCGGCCCCCGGCAGCCTCGACATGTACACCGAGATCTACGGCGTGACACCGACTTTCGCGGCCGAGCACAACCTGTTCACCATGGACCCGGCGGTCCTGGAACAGCCGCTGCCGCAGGCCAACGAGCACACCTGGGCCATGTGCCTGGCGCAGTGCCGCGAATTGGTGTCGCGCCGCCGCGCCCGCACCGGCATCGCCGCGGAGGTGCGGGAGCGGCTGGTGCCGCGCGGCGGACTGGACGGTTTCGCGGTGCCGCCCGGAATCGACTCGGTGGCCAGGGACCTGAACATGAGCACCCGCACCCTGCGCCGCCACCTGGACGCGGCGGGCACCAGCTACCGCCAGCTGCTGGACGAGGTGCGGCGCGCGCTGGCGGAGGAGATGCTCACCGCCACGCCGCTGTCGGTCAGCGATGTGGCGATCCGGCTCGGCTACGCGGAGGCGTCCACCTTCATCCACGCCTTCAAACGCTGGACCGCCACCACCCCGTCGGCGTACCGGCGCGGCGCGGTCAGTCCAGCGGTTCGCTGAGCCAGCCGCCCATGGCGATGGGCCGGAACATGGACAGCAGCCGGCCGTCCTCGATGGAGTGGAAGATGATCGACGGGTCGGGCGCGAAGTCGATCGGTACGTGTCCCGGTGCGGCCGTTTCCCATTCGCAGCCGATGGTGGAGGACACGCTCGGCGCGACGATCAGCGGTTTGCCCGCGAACTGGGTCATCAGCCCGGCGTGCACGTGCCCGGTGAGCACCGCGGCGATCCGGTCGTCGCCGGCCACGATCTCGGCCAGCCGTTCCGGATTGGTGAGCCGGATCGGGTCGACGACGGTGGATCGCACCGGCACCGGCGGATGGTGCATGGCGATCAGCACGGTCTGGTCGGCGGGGGTGGCGGCGAGCAGGTCGGTGAGGAAGTCGTAGGTCTCGTCCTCGAGCAGGCCCTCCGGTTTGCCGGGGATGCTGGAGTCGAGCAGGGCCAGGGTGACGCCGTCGACGCGGTAGGACTGGTTGATCGGGCCGGTGCCCTCGGTGCCGGGGAACAGGACGCTGCGCATATTGCCGCGGTCGTCGTGATTGCCGGGCAGGATCAGCACGGGCAGATCGGCGGTCAGCGCGGCGCGGGCCTGGTGGTATTCCTCCGGCTCGCCCTCGTCGGCGATGTCGCCGGTGACGATGATGGCGTCGGGTCGCCGCGGCAGCTCGGCCAGGAAGGCCATCACCCGTTCGGCGCGTTCGACATTGCGTGCGCCCATATTGAAGTGGGTGTCACTGAGCTGAGCGAGCAGAACCATCGGCGTTCGCTTTCTGTCATGGGTCGCAGCATTGCGCCCGGCTGTGCCGCCGCACCGCAGCACCTCATTCAGGCTAATTGACCTGCCCGGATGTGGTCGTGGTGAGACCCGCCACCCAATATAGCGAACGCAAATCAGTGACCCGGTGATGTGGTGCGGGCCATGAGTTCGCTTGCGCTGCTCAGCAGTTGCCGAGGGTCGTCCACCACGGTGGTGTCGCCGACGTGCCAGAAGTCCGGACCCGGCTCGGCTTCCAGTTCCAGCCGGCCCGTCGGCCGCCAGGACGCGTCCAGCGACAGCCGCCAGGAGTGCAGGTGGGTGCGGGGGAACGCGCCGGACTTGTCGAAGAGCGGGTCGCCGACGATGGGGTGGCCGATCCAGGCCAGGTGGACGCGAATCTGGTGCCGCCGCCCGGTGATCGGGCGCAATGCCAGGACGGTGCTGTCCGTGCCGCGGGCCAGCGTGGTGAATTCGGTGACCGACGGATAATTCTTGCCCGCCAGCACATCCTGGTCGTCGACGCGCCAGGTGTCGCCGTCGCGGCGGATGCTCTCGCGGGGCGCGGCGATGCGCACCCGGTTCTTGCGGCCCACGCTCAACGGCAGGTCGATGACGCCGCGGTCGGGGAGCCCGGTGGACGCGGTGACGGCCAGGTACGCCTTCGCCACGGTCCGCTTGTTGAACTGGCGGGTGAGCTGCCCGTGCGCGGGCAGCTCCCGGGCCAGCAGCACCAGGCCCGAGGTGACCTTGTCGATGCGGTGCACCGGGTAGAGCGTCTCGCCCTGCGCGGCGGCCATTTCCACGATGTCGGTGTCGTGGCGTTCACCGGTGACGGAGATCCCGGCGGGCTTGTTCAACGCCAGTACCGCCTCGTCCTCGAGGAGCAGGCACTCTTTCCGCAGTTCGGGCCACGACATCACCCGCTCCAGCGTAGCGAGGGCCAACTCCCGGGTCCGCGTCAGGCGACCGCTCTCTCCAGTTCGGCCAGGCCGTTCTCCAGATGGTCGATCATGCGATCGAGGTCCGGCACCGTGCGGCGGCAGCCGACCAGGCCGAAATCGAGGTTGTCGCCATTGGTGGTGAGCGTGATGTTCATGGCCTGCGATTCGAAGGGAATCGAGAGCGGATAGTTGGCGTCCAGCCGCGCGCCCTGCAGGTAGACCGGTTTGCGCGGTCCCGGCACATTCGAGATCACCAGGTTGAACGGCATGCGCGGCAACGCCTCGAAACCGGGTAGCAGGGAGACGCCCAGCGGCGTCATCAGCGCGGCCGACAGCAGCATCGCCTCCAGCTTCGGCAGCTGCGTGAACACCTGCTTGGCGTCGCGCATGGAGGTGCGGACCTGTTCGAGTCGCGCCACCGGGTCGGCGAGGTGGGTGCCGAGGTTCGCCAGGCAGGCCGCGACCATATTGCCCTCGGAGGTGTCGGCCTCGGCGGCATTGCGGATATTGACCGGCACCATGGCGATCAACGGCTCGTCGGGCAGCGCGTCCCGCTCGAGCAGGTAGGCGCGCAGCGCGGCGGAGCTCATGGACAGCACCACGTCGTTGACGGTGGCGCCGGTGGCCTGCCGGATGTCGTTGATCCGTTCCAGCGGCCAGGACCGCACCGCGATGCGCCGGGCCCCGCCGATGGAGGTGTTGAGCAGGGTGCGCGGCGCGGTCATGGGCAGGGTGAGCCGCCCGTCGAGGGCGCCCCGCAATGGCGCGGCGATCGATCCGCTCGCGCGCAGCAGCCGCGGCACCGCCTTCCGCGCCTGGGCCCACGGGCTTTCGGGCTCGGCGCTGTCGTCGCGCGGCACCGGCGGCGTGCCCCAGGGGACGGCGATCCGGGTGTCGAGCGGGTCGTCGGTGAGGGTGCGCTGCATCAGCCGCATGGCCGAGACGCCGTCGATGAGGGCGTGGTGCATCTTCATGTAGAGCGCGAAGCGGCCGTCGCTCAGACCCTCGATGAGGCGGCCCTCCCATAGTGGCCGGTGCCGGTCCAGCAGGATGCCGTGCAGACGCTCGGTGAGATCCAGCAGATCACTCATGCCGCCGGGCGCGGGCAGCGCGGATCGGCGCAGGTGGTAGCCGAGATCCACGGTGTCGGCATGCGACCAGGCGAGGCTGGAGAAGCCGCCCAGCAGCCGGCTGGGTTTGCGGCGGAAGCGGGTGCGGACCTGGGTGCTCGCGGCCATGGCCTCGAACAGTTCGTGGGTGTAGTCGGGGCCCGCGTCGGCGGGCGGCTCGAACAGCTGGAGGCCACCCACGTGCATGGGGTGCTCGCGGGATTCGATGGCCAGGAAGATCGCGTCGAGCGGATTGAGAAGGTCCATGGATGCCGCCTTTGCCGGGTGGGCACAACTGCCCGGAGCGGATACGGTGCGGCGACGCTGCCCCCCGCTGCGTTAACAGGAAATCAGGCTATCACTGTCTGTGATTCGGCTCTCGTTGAGACTTTGAGCAAAGTTACGGCATCACCGTCCGTCCGGGCCGCAAAGGACATGGCGACGGTGGTTCGTCGGCTGTGCGCGAACGGGTGCGCGCGATGCGGCGTGGTGTCGGTGCGGAGCGGGTGTACGCCACCGTCTGAGCGAAGCCGCCCTCGGCCGGGGGTGGGCACTCCACCACCGGATCCAGCGTGAAAGCGTAAGCGTCCCAATGTCATCGGCCGAGCGTGTCGGCGTGTCGGCGGCGGCTGACGTGGAAGCGCTCGGATTCGGGGCGGGGCAGCGGGGGTTCGGCCGCGATCACGGACAGGCTGTGCCGCAAGGGTTCACGGTCGTAGAGCTGGGGGAGGCGGGCGGTGTGGGCGGCGACGCCGTGTTGTGAACCCGCATCACGCACGCCCTTTCGGATTCGATCGTATTGCGTTGTCCGGCAACGACTGTGGAGTTGGGTTTCCGCTCGATCACGATCCGAGACGAATACCCCGCTGGACGCGCCGAATCGGCCCGATATCGCCCGCGCCCCGGGTCAGCGCGGTAGCTTGATAATTGCTATGGCGGATTACGGGCATGAGCTCAGGTTCGGCATCTTCGTCCCGCCCGATGCGGCGCGCGGGCGTGCCCTGCTGCGCCTGGTCCGGCAGGCCGACGACTCCGGGCTGGAAGTGCTGGCCGTCCAGGATCATCCGTATCAACCCGCCTTTCTCGACACCTGGACCCTGCTGTCCTATCTGGCCGGCGTCACCCGCACCCTGACCCTGATGCCCGCGGTCGCCAACCTGCCGCTGCGCCCGCCCGCGGTGCTGGCCCGCAGCGCCGCCAGCCTGGACCTGCTCAGCGGGGGCCGCGTCGAGCTGGGTCTCGGCGCGGGCGCGTTCTGGGACGCCATCGAGGCCATGGGCGGCGCCCGCCGCACCCCGGGCCAGGCCCTGAGCGCGCTGCGCGAGGCCATCGGCGTGCTGCGGGCGCTGTGGGGTGAGGCCGACCGCTCCCGCCTCCCCGGCGACTTCTACCCGCTGCGCGGCGCGAAACCCGGCCCGCGCCCGGCACATCCGATCGGCATCTGGCTCGGCGTCTACGGCCCCCGCGCGCTCCGCGTGACCGGTGAACTCGCCGACGGCTGGCTCGGCAGTGCCGCGTACGCCCCGCCTGTCACCCTCCCGGCCCGGATGGCCGCCATCGACGACGCCGCCCGATCCGCGGGCCGCATCCCCGCCCTGATCCGCCGCGCCTACGTCATCGACCCCACCATGGGCCCGGCCCAGCTCACCGATCTCGCCCTGACCCAGGGCATCAGCCAGTTCCTGCTCCCGGTCGACCCCGATGGCGAGCGTCCCACCCACCATTTCGCGGCCGAGACCGCACCTGCGGTTCGAGCGGCGGTCGCCGCGGCGCGCGCCGGGCACCCGCCTCTCTAGGGGTGCGGGGCGGACCCCCTCGAATCTCGAGGGGGTTCGGGGGCGAAGCCTCTGAGAGTTCCGAGAGTTGATCAGGCCCCGAAGAAGTGGTGGTGCATGATCTGGCGGATCGGGGAGAGCAGTCCGTCGAAGGCGACGCGGTCCGACTTCACGGTGTGCAGGCTGGCGTCACCGCGTTTGGGGTCCTCGCAGATCACCCGTAGTCGTTTGCCGCCGCGATACGCCGCGCCGAGGGTGAGGTTCACCGTCCCGTCGGCTCCGACGACCCCCCACGGCCCGCTCACGTCGTGTCCCGCGATCTGGCACTTGTTGTTCGGCTTCTCGCCGGTGACGTGCGCGGTCACCTCGCCCCGCCCCTGGATGACTGCCCGGGGTTCGCCGTGGGCGGTGGTGGCCGACCCGACGGCGAGCAGGAGGCCGAGGCTGCCGACCACGGTGACGGTGAGTACGCGGTTGCGCAGCGATCGAGACATAACACTGATATTGGACCGCGCCATATGAGCTTTTGATGATGTCGCGGCGTGAATCGCTGGTGAACAACACGCCAAACCTGGGCGGCGGCCGCTGTGAGCGTCACGGTTGCCCTGCAGTATCTTGCATTTCGATCGCTATCCGTGCCGACCGGAGTGTTTTCGGCGAAGATCTAATTGCTGTCGGTACGCTGTGCGCCGTTCTATGTGCCCCGATTGGTAGAGCTGGACGGAACCCTCCCGAGGAGGATGTGGTGACTGCGGTATCTCCAAAGCCCGAACAGGACCTCGAGGCGGTCCGGCCCTACCCGCCCCGGAAGCGCTCCAAAGGATCGTTCATCTATCAATTGGTCACCACGACCGACCCCAAGATGCTCGGTCAGATGTACCTGTTCACGTCGATCTCGTTCTTCCTGATCGGCGGTCTGATGGCGCTGCTCATGCGCGGTGAGCTGGCGCGGCCCGGCATGCAGTTCCTCTCGACGGAACAGTTCAACCAGCTGTTCACCATGCACGGCACCATCATGCTGCTGTTCTACGCCACCGCCGTGGTGTTCGCCTTCGCGAATATCATTGTGCCGCTACAGATCGGCGCGCCCGACGTCGCCTTCCCGCGACTGAACGCGCTGAGCTACTGGCTGTACCTGTTCGGCGCCAGCATGGCGACCGCCGGCTTCCTCACCCCCGGCGGCGCGGCCGACTTCGGCTGGACCGCCTACACCCCGCTGTCGGACATCGTGCACACCCCGGGCGTCGGCGGTGACCTGTGGATCCTGGGTGTCGCCGTCTCCGGTCTGGGCACCATCCTCGGTGGCGTCAACTTCATCACCACCATCGTGGTGTTGCGCTGCCCGGGTATGACCATGTTCCGGATGCCGATCTTCACCTGGAACATCCTGATCACCAGCCTGCTGATCCTGCTGGCCTTCCCGATCCTGACCTCGGCCGCGCTGGCCCTGTTCTACGACCGGCACCTGCACGGCCACATCTACGACCCGGCCAATGGCGGCAATCTGCTGTGGCAGCACCTGTTCTGGTACTTCGGCCACCCCGAGGTGTACATCATCGCGCTGCCGTTCTTCGGCATCGTCTCGGAGATCTACCCGGTCTTCAGCCGCAAGCCGATCTTCGGTTACACCACCCTGGTGTACGCGACCATCGCCATCGCGGCGCTCTCGATCGCGGTGTGGGCGCACCACATGTACGCCACGGGTGCGGTGCTGCTGCCGTACTTCTCGTTCATGACCTTCCTCATCGCGGTGCCGACCGGGGTGAAGTTCTTCAACTGGATCGGCACCATGTGGCGAGGTCAGCTCACGTTCGAGACACCCATGCTGTGGTCGCTCGGCTTCATCGTGACGTTCCTCTTCGGCGGTCTGTCGGGCGTCATCCTGGCGAGCCCGCCACTCGACTTCCATGTGTCGGACTCGTATTTCGTGGTGGCGCACTTCCATTACGTGCTGTTCGGCACCATCGCCTTCGCGACCTTCGCGGGCATCTACTTCTGGTTCCCGAAGATGTCGGGCCGCATGCTCGACGAGCGCCTGGGCAAGTGGCACTTCTGGACCACGTTCATCGGTTTCCACCTGACGTTCCTGGTGCAGCACTGGCTGGGCAACATGGGTATGCCGCGCCGCTACGCCGACTACCTGCCGAGCGACGGGTTCACCACGCTGAACACCGTCTCCACCATCGGCTCGTTCATTCTCGGGGCGTCGATGGTGCCGTTCGTCTGGAACGTCTTCAAGTCCTACCGCTACGGCGAGGTCGTGACGGTGGACGACCCGTGGGGCTACGGCAACTCGCTCGAATGGGCGACCTCCTGCCCGCCGCCGCGGCACAACTTCTACGAACTGCCCCGAATCCGTTCGGAGCGACCGGCTTTCGAGCTGCACTACCCGCACATGGTCGAGCGGATGCGCGCGGAGGCCCACGTGGGCTGGGGTTCGGGCCAGCACACGGTGCACGAGACCGAGAAGGCCTCCACCTAGCTTCCCGCACGTCGAACGCGGCGGTCGTCTTCGGACGGCCGCCGCGTTCGCATGTCAGGGCCGGGGCTGGATCACAGCGTCGGGCGCCACCGCGGCCGCGGCCTGATCGGCCGTCCATATATCCCCTGATCGTGCGTCCATTTGCGGCACGAAAGGAATAGCAGCAGACTTGCTGCCTCGGTGCTGTACTGTCCGCAGCGGGAGCGCGAAACCGCCGCGCTCCGGCGCAATCCGCAGGTCTCGACTTCGGGAGGGACAATGCTCGCCGATTCTCCGGATGTTTGCGATGCCGCACCGGCTTTCGCCCGTCGCACCGCCGAGTCCATCGACTCGCCCTACGACTGGCAACGGCAACTACGGCGCTGGAACGACACCAGCACGGCCGTCGCGCTGACCCTGCCCCGCCTGCTGACCCGGGCCGCCTCCTACGATCCGGAGGCCCCGGCCGTGGTGTGCGGGGGCCTGACCCTCAGCTATCGCGAACTGGACGCGCACGCGAACAGACTGGCGCGCAGGCTGATCGGTGCGGGCATCGGCCCCGAGGACGTGGTGGCGGTGGCGCTGCCGCGGTCGCCGGAATGGGTGGTGGCGGTGTGCGCGGTGGCCCACGCCGGGGCCGCCTTCCTCGCGGTCGACCCGGACGCGCCGATCACCCGGATCGCCCCGATCCTCGCGGATTCCGGTGCGGTCGCGGGGATTACGGCCGATTATCGACGGGAATCGCTACCCGCGTTGGGCGCCGGTCCGTGGCTGAGCATCGGCCCGGTCACGTCCTTCGACGGGGACGGTGACGACGCGCTGGCGGTGCTCGACGCGCGGGCCCGGGAACTGGTGGCCGAGGGCGCCGACGCGCCGCTGCACCGGACCAGTGGCGAGAGCGCGCCCGGCCCGGCCGGGGTGTGGGCGGCGCCGCTCGCCGAACCGGTCACCGATGCCGAGCGGGTCCGCCCACTGCACCTGCGGAATCCCGCCTACCTCGTCTACCCGCTGGAATCGAGCGGTGTGGTGCGGGGCGCGACCATGACCCATGCCGCGCTCGCCCATCTCGTGGTGACCCAGGCGCAGCGCTGCGACACCGATCCCGACGCCCGGGTGCTGGCCGCCGCCACGCCGGGTCGTGACACCGCCATCTGGGAACTGTTGCTGGCCTTGGCCTCCGGGGCCACCCTGGTGCTCGCTCCGGCCGGGCCGTACGCGGGTGCGGACCTGTACGAACTCATGCGGGACGCCCGGGTCACCCACGCCGTGCTGACCCCGTACATCCTGGCCACCCTGCCCGGCGCGGAACCGCTCCCGGACCTGCGGCTGCTGGCCACCACGGGTGCGGCCTGCCCCGCCAAGCTGACCGGAATCTGGTCGGCCGGGCGGTCGTTCGTGAGCGGCTACGGCTGGGCCGAGACCGGCCTGCACGCCACCGTGAGCCGCCCCCTGACCCCGGTCGCGCCGCACGTGGCGGTCTCGATCGGCGGCCCGGTGGTCGGCACCCGCTGCTACATCCTGGACGAGAAGCTGAACCCGCTCCCGCCCGGCGTGATCGGCGAAATCTATGTCGCCGGTGCGGGATTGGCCCGCGGCTACCACCGCCGCCCGGCCCCCACCGGCGAGCGCCTGGTCGCCGACCCGTTCGGCGATCCGGGCGACCGCATGTTCCGCACCGGCGAGATCGGCTGCTGGCGCGGCGACGGCGAACTCGACCATCACGGCCGCCTCGGCATGCTCCCGATCGGCCAACTGGTCGGCTACGGCGACGGCACCGTCCTCAACAACACCGCGGCCGTCTGGCGCTGACGGAGGTCTCGGAGTCGATCTAAAAGTGCTGCCGCGCGGCTGATTTCGCCGCGCGGCAGCTGCTGTCGGGGATTCACGCCTGCTGGGTCGGGAGCACGATGACCTGACGGAGATTCACGTGCGCCGGCCGGCTGGTGGTGTAGGCGATCAGGTCGGCGATGTCGGCCGCGCCGAGGGCGTCGATGAGACCGAACATGCCGTCGAGCTGGCCGCTGATCTCCGGATTGTCGATGTGGGTGCCGAGTTCGGTGTCGGTGAGACCGGGCTCGATATTGGTGACGCGGACCTTGCGGGCGCCGAGTTCGGTGCGCAGGGTGGCGGAGAGCTGGGTGATGGCGGCCTGGGTGGCCCCGTACACCGAGTAGGCGGGGAAGGTGACGTGCGCGCCGATGGAGGAGATGTTCACCAGGTCCGCGGGGCGGCCCGCGTCGGCGGCGGCGAGCAGGTCGGGCAGGAAGGCGCGGATGACGCGCAGGCGGCCCGCGACATTGGTGTCGAGCATGCGGGTCCACTCGTCCTCGCGGCCCTCGGTGATCGGGTTGGGCAGCATCACGCCCGCCGAGTTCACGACGAGGTCGGCGGGGCCGAGGGCGGCGTGCACGGTGGCGGCCGCGGCGGTCACGCTCGCCGAGTCGGTGACGTCGACGGTGACGGCCAGCGCGGTCCCGCCGTCGGCCTCGATCTTGGCGGCCAGGGTTTCCAGGCGGTCGGCGCGGCGGGCCAGCAGGGCGACGCGGGCCCCGTTGCGGGCCAGCAGCAGGGCGGTGGCCTCGCCCATGCCGCTGGCGGCTCCGACGATGACGGCGGTACGGCCGGACAGGTTCTCGTAAGTCATGTCCTCATCCTGCGAGCGTTTTCAGCGCGTAACGAGGGTTGCGCTTTTCCTGGGTCTGCCGGTACCAGGATGGGTTCGTACGCTGGATCCCATGCAGAACGGCCTCGGTGACTTCCTGCGCTCCCGCCGCTCCCGTATCCAGCCGGGCGACGCCGGGCTGCGGGAATACGGCCGCCGCCGGGTCCCGGGCCTGCGCCGCGAGGAGGTGGCGCAGCTGGCCGGGGTGAGCGTCGACTACTACATCCGCCTGGAACAGGGCCGCGGCAAACATGTTTCGGACGCCGTGCTGGACGCCGTGGCCCGCGCGCTGCGGCTCACCGATCCGGAGCGGCTGCACCTGTACGCGCTGGCCCGGCCGGGCGGCACCGTCGACGCGCATCCCACCACGGCGTCGGGCGTGTACAGCGCCGCCATCCATCCGGGTGTCCGCCTGGTGCTCGACGCTCTCACCGCACCGGCTTTCGTGCTGGGCAGGCGGATGGATGTGCTGGCCTGGAATGCCCTGGGCGACTCGGTGTCCGGTTTCTCCCGGGTTCCGGCGGAGGAGCGCAATCAGGCCCGCTACCTGTTCCTGGAGCCCGCCGCGCCGGCCTATTACCCGGAGTGGGAGACGGTGGCCGGTGAGACGGTCGCGTTCCTGCGCCGCGACGCGGGGCTGCATCCCGACGATCCGCGCCTCGCCGCCCTGGTCGCGGAGCTGTCCGAGCGCAGCCCGGATTTCCGGCGGCTGTGGGAGTCGCATCCGGTCAAGGAGAAGACGCGCGGCGCGAAGCTGATCCAGCATCCCGAGGTGGGCCGTCTCGAACTCGGCTACGAGACCTTGGCGCTGCCCGCCGATCCGGATCAGCTGCTGGTGGTCTACACCGCCGTGCCGGGTTCGCCGACCGCCGAGGCGCTGGCCCGGCTGGCGGGCCTGCGGTCGGTCGGCGTCTGATCCGCGGGCCGGATCTCAGTTCGTCGCAATGGTCTTGCGGTGCACCGGGCCGTGCGCGTCCTGGCAGTGCGGGACGTGGTCGTGGTCGTCGTCGGGGCATTCCGCGTGGTCGGTGTAGTCGACCTGCAGCACGCTGTGGTCGATGTGGTGCTTCTCGGCCAGCATGTGGGCGACCGCGGCCCGCACCGCCTGGCTGTCGGCGTCCTCGGCGACCAGGATGTGCGCCGACAGCGACGGGGTGCCCGAGGTGATCTCCCAGATGTGCAGGTCGTGCACCTCGATCACGGAGTCGACCGCGGCCATCTCGGCGCCGATCTCGACCGGGTCGAGGTAGGCGGGCGCGGCCTCGAGGAAGATGCGGCCCGAGGCGCGGACCAGGCCCAGGCCGGCTTTCACCATGAGCACCACCACGATCAGGGTGGCGATGCCGTCGGCGCGGGCGAAGCCGGTGAGCATGATGATCAGACCGGCGACCGCGGTGGCGATGAAGGCGAACAGGTCGTTGAGGATGTGCTGGTACGCGCCCTCGACATTGAGGCTGGTGCGGTTGGCCTTGCTGATCATCCAGCCGGCCAGCACGTTCACCACGATGCCCGCCAGCGCGGTGACCAGCACCAGGCCGCCGGTGACGTCGGGCGGGTCGATGAGGCGGCGGATGGCCTCGTAGGTGAGCCAGCCCGCCAGCCCCAGCAGGGTGAGGCCGTTGGCCTGGGCGGAGAGGATCTCGGCGCGCTTCCAGCCGAAGGTCATGCGGCCCTCGGCGGGCCGGGCGGCCAGGCGGATGGCCCACAGCGCCAGCACGATCGAGGCGGCATCGGTGAGCATGTGCGCGGCGTCGGAGAGCAGGGCCAGCGATTGGGCGACCAGGCCGACGACGACCTCGCCGAGCAGGAACACGACGATGACGGCGAGCGCGCCGGCCAGCCAGCGCTTGTCGCTGTCGGCGGTCGCGCCGTGCGAATGCCCGGCGTGATCGTGTCCGTGTGAATGCCCGTGGTCGCTCATAACCCTCCTCCGTTGCCGCTCGAACAAGACCATATGCATAAATCGCTATGTGTGCAATGTTTGTGACACGTTCGATTCGACCGGATTGCCGGAAATATGCTTCGACCTGGTCATGAGAGATCGCGGAAGGTCATGAGGAACCCGGCGAAGGCGATCACGAACAACGCGATGAAACCCAGCGCCCGCAGCCACAGCCAGGGCCAGTCCCGGACCCAGAGTCCGGTGAGCATGACCCCGACCAGCATCAACGCCCCGTAGAGGGGGGTCCGCTGCGGATGGCGACCCATAACTCCTGCATACGCCTTTTCCCGCGATCGGGCATGCGTGACCCGCCGGGTCCATAAAATCGAGAGGTGGACGCAATCCTGACAACCATCGGTGTCGTCGCGGTGATCGGTCTCTCGGGCGCGGCCTACGCGGCCTTCCTGCTGCTACGGGGGCGTAAATAATTCGCTGACAACGGTTTTCACACCGTCCACGATCAGCTCTGCACGCGCGGCCAGGGGTAGAAGGCCAGGTGGATCAGCAGCACCACGAGTCCGGCGAGCAGGAGCGCGGCGACCGGGTGCGCGCGTCGCTCCAGGTAGCCGATGGTGCGAAACAGCGTGGGGAACGGGACATCTCGGGTGAAGACCATGGCCAGCACGCTGGGCACGATGACCCACATCAGGGCGATCAGTCCGTAGAGCACGTACGCGCCCAGGTAGGAGTGCGGGTTCATGCCGCGGTCGGTGATGGCGAACAGGACGCCGAAGGCGTAGGTCGCGAAGGCTGCCGTGAGATAGCCCGCGCCCAGGAGCGTGATCACCGAATCCGTCTTGGTGACACGGCCGTTCACGGTGATGGTGCGTCCCGCCACCTGCTGCACGACGGGTTCGGGCGGGGTGGTCAACTGCGGGACCGCGTAATAGGCGAGCAGCACGATCACCGTCACCACGACCACCCGCACGATCGAATGCTGGGTCTCGAGATGGCCGACCGTGTTCGAGATGGTGGGCCAACTCGCCAGGCCGAACACCGATGCCAGTTCCGATACGGCAATGGCCAGCGCGGCCAGCCCCCACATGCAATAGCCCCAGAATTCGACCGAGTGACCCGCGGGTGTGGGTACGAGCTTGGGGACGACAACCTCCGTCATGCTGCCGTTGTATCACTGAAATTGGGCTCTACCTGCGAGTATGTGCAGTCGATGCCAGGTTGTCACGGGGCCGACATCTCGCGGTACCGGCGGGTCGGTTCAGGTCTGCCGCAGTCGATTAGGACCGCGGGGTCCGGTTCCAGCGACCCGCCGGTTCACCGCTACTTGCCGTCCGCGGTCAGACGTCCGGCGGTGCCCCAGCTGTCCGCGGGGGTCTCGTGGATCCAGACCTGCACGGCCTCGGCCGGAATCTGATACGCGTCCACGAACGCGTCGGTGATGCGGCGCACCAGATCCCGCTTCAGCTCGACGGTGCGAGGGCCCTGCTGCACGGTGACGATCGGCATGATGTGTTCTCCTTCGTGAAATCCATTGGGACCGAGAACAGTTCACCGGATTCTCCGAAGCGGACCAATGGGCGGCTCGTACACGTAGCGATAAGCGATCCTTATCGCGCGCCCGCCAGTAGCGCGCCCAGCAGGCGCAGATTCGGCGAGGCGGCATCCGCTCGCACGGCCAACGCGATCGGCAGGCTCATTCCCGGATCGGTGAAGGGCCGGAACGCGACCCGAGGGTTGTGTACCTGCCGGGCATTGGAGGCGTACACCACCGTCCACATGGGCGAGCCCGCGCCGATGGCGGCGAGGGTGTCCTGCAAGGTGGTCGACGACGGCGCGGGCACCGGTTCGAATCCGGCTCGTGCGCACGCGGTCAGCACCAGATCCACCAGGGCCGGATGATTGCGTCGCTCGGTCAGCCGCAGCGGCACCGCGGCCAGATCGGCCAGTCGCACCGAATCCTCGTTCGCCAGTGTGTGTTTGGCGGACAACGCCACCACCAGTGGATCGTCCCAGGCGGGCAGGAAGTCCAGGTCCGGGGTCTCGCCGGGTTCGGGGGAGCGGACGAAGGCCGCGTCCAGGCCGCCGTCGGCCACCTGTGCCAGCCGGTCCCGCACGGGCAGCGCCACCAGCTCCACCCGCACCCCGGGCGCCTGCTCGGCGAAGGTGTCCAGGACCGCGTCCAGTCGTTCGGCGAGCCCGGTCACCGTCCCGAGCCGGAAGACCTCCGCCCGGCCGCCCGCCAGGTCCGCGACCGACGCCCGCGCCTGATCCGCGGCGGCCAGCACGGCCCGGGCCGCGGGCAGGAAACGTTGTCCGGCCTCGGTGAGCAGCACCTTTCGCGGCGAGCGGTCCAGGAGCTGCACCCGCAGGTCGCGTTCCAGCCGCCGCACCTGCTGGCTGACCGCCGGTTGCGCGATGTGCAGACGCGCGGCGGCCCGGCCGAAGTGCAGTTCCTCGGCGACGGTCACGAAGTACCGCAACTGGCGCAATTCCACAGCAGGCTCCACGGGTCTCGGCACGGCTGCTCGACCCGCGGCCGTGGTCCACCGCCCATGAAACCATCGGCCGGCGCCCGGGAAACCATCGGCCGGCGCCCGGGAAACCATCGGCGGGCGAGCGGGAAACCATCGGCGGGCGAGCGGCCGCGCACACGATATGCCCGGCTTCGTCTGCCAAGATGACTGAATGATTGCCACCATGGCCGCGATCGCCGTCGCACTGGTCGTCTGGGCGTTGTTGGCCACCCGGCTCGACCGCTGGCGCATCAGTCCGCCGATGGTCGCGGTCAGCACCGGCGTGGTGGTGGGCCTGACCGTGCGGGACAGCATCGCGGGCACGCTCAACACCGATGTCGCCCTGCATTTCGCGGAAATCGTGCTGGCCGTGCTGTTGTTCGTGGACGCGACGGAGGTGCGCGGCGGCCTGCTCGGCCGCAATCCCGGGGCGACGCTCCGGCTGCTGCTGATCGCGCTGCCGCTGTCCCTGGCCGCCGCTGTCGGGCTGGGAATGTGGTTGCTGCCCGGTTACCACTGGGCGGTGCTGTTGGTCGTCGCCTGCGTGGTGGTGCCCATCGACTTCGCGCCCGCCGCGGCCATCCTGCGCGACAAGCGGATTCCGGTGCGGGTGCGCGATATCCTCAACAGCGAGAGCGGCTACAACGACGGAATCGTCTCGCCGATCATTATTTTCGCGCTGATCCTGGCCGGTGATCACACCCAGGAGCACACGCCGCTGACCGCGCTCGGCACCGCCTTCCCGGCCGCCGCGAAGGCGATCCTGGTGGGCGCGGCCTGTGGTGCGGCGCTGGCCTACCTGGTCAATCGCGCCGACGCGGCGGGGCTGATGACCGCGCAGGCCAAGCGGGTGATTCTCGTGGCGGCCCCGCTGGGTTCGTACGCGTTGTCGGTCGGCATCGACGGCAACGGCTTCGTGGCGGCGTTCGTCTGTGGTCTGGTCTTCCAGCGGGTCCGTGACGAGGATCGGCACAAGGAGGAACTGGAACTCATCGACGATGTCGGGTTCCTGCTCACGATCATGATGTGGTTCGTGTTCGGCGTGGTCGTGGTGTTCACGCTGTGGGGCGGGGTGAACTGGCGGCTGTGGCTGTACTGCCTGGCCGTGCTCACGGTGGTCCGGATGGTTCCGGTGATGCTGGCGCTGACCGGAACCCGGCTCACCCGCATCGAGGATCTGCTCATCGCGTGGCTCGGCCCGCGCGGCACCACCTCGATCGTGTTCGGCCTGCTGGCCTTCAACAAACTGCCCGATTCCGACGCCGAGCTGGCGCTCACCGCCATGGTGATCACGGTGCTGGGCAGCGTCTTCCTGCACGGGCTCGGTGCGCCGCTGCCCGCTCTCGGCTATTACCGCCGCCGGGGCGCGGATCGCGAGCCCGGCAGCGGTGTCACCGGTAGGCGTTGATGTCGAAGGCCCCGTTGGACGCCCGGAACGATTCCGCCGAGTCCGGCCACAGCAGGGTGACCCGGCCGGTCTGTTCGTCGCGATACCAGCTGGTGCACCGGCCCTGGGTCCAGACGGTGTCGCGGGCGCGGTGCTCGATATCGGCCATGGAGGATTCGACCGCCTCGGGTGTGACCTCGAGGACGGTTTCCGGTACCCCGGCCAGGTGGTCGAAAGCGCTGAGCACGTAATCGATCTGGGTCTCGATCACGTAGATGGCCGAGTTGTGGCCGAGCGCCGCGTTCGGCCCGTCCAGGACGTACATGTTCGGGAAGCCGTCCACGGTGGTGGAGGCGTGCGCGACCATGCCGTTGCTCCAGCGCTCGGCCAGCAGCCGGGCGCCGCGGCCGCGGATGTGCTTGGCGATGGAGGGCCGGGTGGCATTGAAGCCGGTGGCGAAGACCAGCACCTCGGGGTCGTAGGAGTCGCCGCTCGCCGCGATGGCCCGGCCGTCGCTGATGTGGGTCAGCTCGGTCGACTCCAGCCGCACATTGTCCTGCTGCAGGGCCGCGTAGTACTCGTCGGAGAACAGGATTCGCTTGCAGCCGATCTCGTAATCCGGGGTCAGCCGCCGCCGCAGTTCCGGATCGCGGACCTGCCCGGCCAGGTGGTCGAGCGCGCGGCGGCTGAGCAGATCGATCTCCGGGTGCCGGCGGCGGCGCGCGGCGATGCTGAGCTCCGCCTCGGCGAACAGTTCGTCCCGCAGGGCGGTGATGGACCGCGGGTCGGCGGCGAATCCGGCCAGCTCGTCGGGGGTGTAGAAGCGGTCCCCGCGCGGCAGCACGTAGGGGGCCGAGCGCTGGAAGACCACGACCTCGCTGGCCTCGCCCGCCAGCCGCGGCAGGATCTGCACCGCGGACGCGCCCGTGCCCACCAGTCCGACCCGCTTGCCGACCAGGGAGACCTTCGGATTCCAGCGCGCCGAATGCCAACGGCGGCCCCGGAATTCGGTGAGATTCGCGATCGGCGGGATCTTGGGTTCGGTCAGCCGCCCGGTGGCGATGACCAGATTCGCCGCCGAGAACTCACCCTGTGCGGTGCGGACCCGCCAGCGCTCCTCGGCTTCGAGCCATTCCGCCTGTTCCAGTGCGCAATTCAGCCGCAGATACGGTTCGAGCGCTTCCTGCTTCACGCAGGAGCGCAGGTAGTCGTGAATCTCCGCGCCCTCGGCGAACACTCGCGACCAGCGCGGGTTCGGCAGGAACGAGAACGAGTACAGGTGCGCCGGAATATCGCAGGCCACACCGGGATAGCGGTTGTCGCGCCAGGTGCCGCCCACATCCTCGGCCTGTTCGATGATCACGAACGATTCCCGGCCGCGGCGGGCCAGCTGGATGCCCATGCCGATACCGGCGAACCCCGCGCCGACGATCAGGACGTCGACCTCTTCCGGGGCCGGTGCCGCGCTGAAATTCGAAGCCATGGCGTCAGATCCAGCCGTACTGGGTGGTGCGCTGCCGCAGGGTGCGGCCCAGCTCGCCGGCGATCCGCTCGACATCCTCGACGGTGAGGGTCAGCCCCGCCTCGGGACCCGATTCCGGCGCGAGCCGCCCGTCGAGCAGCAGCCCGCCGAAATCGTTGGCGCCGCAGCTCAGCAGCTCGACCGCCGCCGTCACACCCAGTCGCGGCCAGGCGGCCTGGATATTGTCGATCCGCCCGTGCAACAGCAGTCGCGCGACCGCGTGAACGGCCCGGGACTGCCGCCGCAGGCGTTCCGGCACCTCGGGGGTGCGGAATCCGGCCGCCGCGGTGACGGGATCCATGGGCATGGCGATGAATTCGGTGAAGCCGCCGGTGCGGTCCTGGATCTCGGCGAGCAACCGCAGATGCGCGAGCTGCTGCGCGGGGGTCTCGATATGCCCGTACACCATGGTCGCGGTGGAGGTCAGCCCCGCGCGATGCGCGGCCTCGATCACCCGAACCCATTCGCTCACCGGCAGATCCGGCCCGCCCTTGAGCCGGGCACGAACGTCGTCGTCGAGAATCCGCGCCCCGGTGCCGGGCACCGACCCGAGCCCGGAAGCCTTGGCCCGCACCAGGTATTCGTCCAACGGCACTCCCAGCCGCGCTGCCCCGTCGAGCAGCTCCTCGGGCCGGAAGGCGTGCAGATGCAGGGGTGCGCTGCCGGTGACGGCCGCAACCAGCGACAGATAGTCGTCATCACTGTCGGCGGGCAGCGGGCCCTGCATGCAGATCTCGGTAGCGCCGAGCTCATACGCTTCGGCGACGAGGGCGGCCAGCCGATCCCGCGCGGCCGAGCCCGACACCGCGGCCGTGTCCAGGTTCCGATTCACGACATAGGTAACGGCATCGCCCACACTCTGCTTCCGCACCGCGTCCGCGAGTTCCCCCAGCCGGTCCAGCTCGGGGCCGTCGGTCTCCAGCAGCGCGAGGTACCCCGCGTCCGGCAGGCCCGCGGGATTCCGCTCCGCCTCGGCCAGCCATTCCCGCACCTGACCCACGTCGGGCGACCCGACCTCGGCGATACCACCATCCACGATCGCCACGATACCGCCGCCCTTCCGAGCCGCTACCGCGCCTGCTGGTGGCCGGGACTTCCGTACGGACACGCGTTCGGCCCGGCGCCGCGGGGCGGCGACCGGGCCGGTCAACGTGGTCGGAAGGGTCAGGCGGCGGACTGGCCGATGCTGACGTTGCCGAAGGACGTGTGGGCGTACACCTGGACGAGGTCCTGGGGCTGGTCGACGGCGGCGAGGCGGTTCTGGACCGAGCCGGACTTGGTGTTGGACTCCAGCTGCGCGGCGCTGCCGGGCTTGATGCCGACGGTGAGGTCGCCCATGGAGGTCTCCAGGCGCAGGACGCCGCGGGCGGCCTCGGTGACATGGATGTCGCCCTTGGCGACCTTCGCGGTCACCGAGCCCTGGGGGCGTTCCACGGTGATGTCGCCGGCGGACACCTCGAGTTCGCAGTCGCCGAGGCCGCCGGTGCCGTACAGGTTGCCCAGGCCGACCGTGCCGGTGAGGCGGGAGCCGGTGGGGACGGCGATGGTGACCACGATGGTCCCGACGGCGGTGAACGGGTTGTGGGCGCGCCAGCCGGTGGGGGTCTTCACGGTGAGGACGCCGTCGGTGAAGTCGACCTGGACCTGATCCGCGGCGCGCACGTCCTCCTTCTTGGCGGGGTTCGCGGGCCGGACGTCGACGACGGTCTCGGTGCGGTCGGCGGCGGTGACGGTGACGTTCCCGGCGGCCACGGCGACGGCGACGGTGATGGGGGAGAGGGTCTCGAAGGCGGTCATGACGTGCTCCTTTGGGTGCGATTCCCGGGGTGGTACCGGGTTGATGGGAGTAACTCTGATCGCCCGTGCTGACAGCGGGCTGACGCTGTCCTGACACGGCCGCTGATACAGGTTCTGCCCCGGTCACGGGTTGACGGCACAATGGTCCGGTGCAGATCAGGATGCTTGGACCGCTCGAGATCCGAACCGAGGACGGTGGATCCCTGGACGTGCCGGGTGTCCGGTTGCGGGCCTTGTTGATCGCGCTGGCCCTCGAACCCGGCCGCGCGGTCGCGAAAACCTCGCTGGTCGACTGGATCTGGGGCGAACAGCCGCCCGCCGACGCGGCGAACGCCTTGCAGGCGCTGGTGTCGCGGCTGCGAAAGGTGCTGCCGGACGGCGTGATCGACGTGCAGCCCGGCGGCTACCGGCTGGCCGTGGCGCCCCGCGCGGTGGACGCCGTCCGCTTCGAACAGCTGCTGGACGCGGCCCGCGGCGGCGTGGAGGCCCAGCAGGCGCAGGCCCTGCGCGAGGCCCTGGAACTGTGGCGGGGAGCGCCCCTGCAGGACCTCGCCGCGCAGGAGAACGCGGCCGTCGACGCCGCGATCACCCGCTTCGACGGCCTGCGTCTGGCCGCCGCGGAGGATCTCTACGAGACGGAGGTCCGGCTCGGACGCGGCGCGGGCCTGGTCGCCGAGCTGACCGAGCTGGTGGATCGAAACCCGGTGCGGGAGCGCCTCGCCGGTTCCCTGATGCGCGCGCTGGCCGCCGCGGGCCGGGGCGCGGAGGCGTTGACCGTCTACCAGCGCACCCGCGAGGCCCTCGCCGACGAGCTGGGTGTGGACCCTTCGCCGGAACTGTCCGCGCTGCATGTCGCGTTGCTGCGCGGCGAGGTGGGCGCGCAGCGCGAGGAGGACCGCCGCACCAATCTGCGCGCCGAGCTGACCAGTTTCGTCGGCAAGCAGGCGGACCTCGACGCCGTGCGGGAACTCGTTGCGGCGCACCGGCTCACCACGGTGACCGGTCCCGGCGGTTCCGGCAAGACCCGGCTGGCCACCGAGACCGGGCGTGCCATGCTCGCCGAGCTGCCCGACGGCGCGTGGCTGGTGGAGCTGGCGTCGGCGGGCGCGGGCGGCGATCTCGCCCAGTCGGCGCTGGCCGCGCTGGGCCTGCGCGACGCGCTGCTCGGCGGCGCGCCCAACGCGGAACCCGTCGACCGGCTCATCGCGGCCGTCCGCGACCGCGACATGCTGCTGATCCTCGACAACTGCGAGCACGTGATCGAGGCCGCGGCCGCCTTCGCGCACCGCATGCTCGGCGAGTGCCGGCGGTTGCGCATCCTCGCGACCAGCCGTGAGCCCCTGGGCATCACGGGGGAGGCGCTCTGGCAGGTCGAGCCGCTGGCCCTGCCCGCCGGGAACGCGGGAGCCGCCGAGATCGAATCCTCCCCGGCCGTCCAGCTGCTGCGCGATCGGGCGAGCGCGGTCCGCAAGGATCTCGCGACCGATGCCCGCACCCTGGCGACCATGGCCCGGGTGTGCCGGGCGCTGGACGGGATCCCGCTGGCCATCGAACTGGCCGCCGCGCGCCTGCGCACCATGTCCCTCGAGCAGCTGGCCGACCGTCTCGACGACCGCTTCCGCCTGCTGACCGGCGGCAGCCGCACCGCGATCCCACAGCACCGCACCCTGCGCGCGGTGGTCGACTGGAGCTGGGAGCTGCTCACCGACGCCGAGCGAAAGGTCTTGCGCCGCTTGGCCGTGTTCTCCGGCGGCGCGACGCTGGAAGCGGCCGAACAGGTGTGCGCGGCCGCCGAGTTCGGTGCGGACACGGCGGTCGAGCAGTGGGAGGTGCTCGAACTGCTGACCACGCTGACCGAGAAGTCCTTGCTGCGCACCGCCGGTGACGACGAGCCGCGCTACCGCATGCTCGACACCATCAAGCAGTACGCCCGCGATCGGCTCGTCGAAGCGGAGGAGTCCGACGCCGCGCGCCGCGCGCACCTCGCCTGCTTCACGGCACTGGCCGCGACCGCGGAACCGCATCTGCGCCGCGCCGAACAGGTGCAATGGCTGGCCGTCCTGGACGCCGAGTACGACAACATCGCCGCCGCCATGCGCGGCGCGCTCGCCGCCGAGGACGCGCTCGGCGCGTTGGGTCTGGCCGCCGCCGCGGGCTGGTACTGGTGGCTCAGCGGCCACAAGGCCGAGGGCCTGGAACTTGTCAGCGCCGCCGCGGCCCTGCCCGGCGGGGCGGTCGACGCCGAAACCCGGGCCACCGTATACGGACTGGTCGTGCACTTCGTGACTTCCGGTCCCGGCGACCAGCATCAGGTCGAGGAGTGGATTCATAAGGCGACCGAGGTCAGCCAGGGCATCCACGCCAGTCATCCGGCCCTGGCCTTCCTCTCCGCTCTGGAACGAATGCTGAAGGGGCCCGACGAGTTCCTGCCCGCCTTCGAAGCGCTGCTCGACGACGCGGACCCGTGGGTGCGGGCCCTGGCCCGGTTGCAGACCGGCAAGCTGCGGGTCGTGCTCGGTCAGGACGGGGAGCAGGCCGACGAGCAGCTGGAGCTGGCGCTGGCCGAGTTCCGGGCCATCGGTGAACGCTGGGGCATGTCGTTCGCGCTGACCGAGCTGGCCGACCGGATCGCCATGCGCGGTGAATTCGGCCGCGCGTGCGCGTATTTCGAGCAGGCGGTGGCCGCGGCCACCGAGGTCGGCGCGATCGAGGACGCCGTCCGGATGCGGTCACGGCAGGCCCAGTTGTACTGGCTGCTCGGCGATTTCGATGCGAGCGCGGCGGCGCTGACCGAGGCGCAGCGGTACGCGGATCAGGCGGCGTGGCCCAGCGGTCTGGCCGAACTCGCTTTGGCGCGAGCGGAATTGGCCCGCTGGAACGGTGACGGCGCGGAGACCGAGCGTCAGATCGCGTTCGCGACCACGATGCTGGGTGAGGATGTGGGCCAGCCCTTCATGAGCGCCCTGATCCACGATCTGCGCGGCTATCTGGCCGAGGACACCGTCGCCGCGAGAACCGAACGCGCCGCGGCCTTTCAGGCGGCGACCGCCGGCGGGCACGCGCCCCTGCTGGCCCGGATCATCGTCGGCATCGCCGATCTGGCCCTGCGCGACGGTCAGGCCGAGCAGGCCGTGCGGCTGCTGGCGGCCGGTGACGCGGTCCGCGGCCTGGCCGACCGCTCGCATCCGGATGTGGCCCGCATCGAGCAGACGACACGAAGCCGCCTCGGTGAAGACGGCTTCACCGAGGCGGCGGGGGAGGGGACCCGGGCGGACTGGCACGAGCTGGCCCGGGTCACGCTCGCTTGCTGAAAGTGGCTCGCGACCACAGGTATCCGACGATGGCGAACCCGGCGCACCAGGCCAGCGCGGCGGCGGTGTAGCCGCCCGACGGGTGACCGGTCAGGAAGCCGCGCAGGGCTTCGATGATCGGGGTGAAGGGCTGGTACTGGGCGAACTGCCGCACGCCCTGGCCCATCTGGTCGGCCGGGACGATCGCGCTGCTGACGAACGGCAGCATGATCAGCGGCACCACCGACATGCCCGCCGACTCCGGGGTCTTGGCCGCCATGCCCAGCGCGACGGTCAGCCAGGAGGCCGCGAACGAGGTGGCCACCATGACGCCGATCGCGCCCAGCCATTCGGTGGCCGAGGCCGGGGACCGGAAGCCCAGGGCGAAGGCCACGCCGAGCACGGCGGCGATGGCGATCAGGTTGGTCAGCATGGTCGCCACCACGTGCCCGGTCAGCACCGCGCCGCGGGAGACGTCCATGACCTTGAACCGGTTGATGATGCCCTTGGCCATGTCCGAGCTGACCGACACCGCGGTGCCGGAGAGTCCGTAGCTGATGGCCAGCAGGATCATGCCGGGTGTCGCGTAGTTGATGTAGTCCTCGCCGACATTGAAGGCGCTGCCGAACACGTAGACGAAGATCAGCAGCATCATCACCGGCATCAGCGCGGCATTGAAGATGGCGACGGGGTTGCGGGCGATGTGTTTGAAGTTGCGGCGCAACATGATCGCGGAGTCGCCGAGCGAGGCGGTCAGGCCGCCGGTGGCGCCGGTGCGGTCGGTCGCGGTGGATTCGGTGGAAACGATGGTGCTCATGCTGCGTCGGCCTCCGTGGTGGCGTGCCCGGTCAGGGCAAGGAAAACGTCGTCGAGATCGGGGGTGTGGATGGAAACGTCGGTGGCCTCGACCGCGTGGTCGGCGAGCCGGTTCAGCAAGGCGCGCAGGGCATTCGACCCGCCGTCGCCCGGCACCTGGAGGGTGAGGGCCTCGTGGTCGGCGGTGCCGTCGGGCAGGATCCGCGCGGCCGCTTCCAGTTGCGCGTTGTCGCGGAACCGGAGTTGCAGGTAGCTGCCCGGCACCCGGCGCTTGAGGTCGTCGGGCGTGCCCTCGGCGACGATGCGGCCGCCGTCGAGCACCGCGATCCGGTCGGCCAGCTGGTCGGCCTCCTCGAGGTACTGGGTGGTGAGGAAGATGGTGACGCCGTCGGAGGTCAACTCGCGCACGATCTCCCACATGGTGCGCCGGCTGCGCGGGTCCAGTCCGGTGGTCGGTTCGTCGAGGAAGACGATGTCCGGCTTGGTCACCAGGGTCATGGCCAGGTCCAGTTTGCGGCGCATGCCGCCGGAGTAGGTCGAGGCCGGTTTGCGCGCCGACTCGGTCAGCTCGAATCGCTCGAGCAGTCCGGCGACCACCCGCTTGCTCTCGCTGCCACGCAGGCGGTGCAGGTCCGCCATGAGCCGCAGGTTCTCCTCGCCGGTGAGCAGGTCGTCGACCGCCGCGAACTGACCGGTGACCCCGATCGCCGCTCGCACCGCGCGGGTTTCGGTGGCGATGTCGTATCCGGCGACGCGGGCCGTCCCCCCGTCGGCCCGCAGCAGGGTGGTCAGCACGTTGACCGTGGTCGTCTTGCCCGCCCCGTTCGGTCCGAGCAGCGAGAAGATGCTGCCGGTCGCGATGGTCAGATCGATGCCGTCGAGGATCGTCTTGTCCCCGTATGCCTTCCGCAGCCCGGAGGCGGCGATTGCTGTGCTGTTCATGGGGAGAACTTTCGACCGGGCGCCTGATATCGGCCTGATGCCGACCTGATACGGCTCCTGACACACCTGACACGGCATTGGACCTGGGTTTACCGGCGATGGAGACCCAATCGGACTACCGTTCAGTCATGGCAAGCAGGGACATCGTGGTGAGCGTCGGGGATGACGACTGGCTCACCCTCAGCGATGCCGCCGAATGCGCGGGGATGAGCGTGGCGGCATACGTGGCCTGGGGAGTTCGGGTTTTGGCGTTCCAGGCGCGCCCGGGCGGCTCGAAGCGCCGGCCGTCGACGTCCCCGTCGGCGACCCGCCGTCGCGCGAAGATCACCGACGAGACCGAGTCGATGGCCTGGACCGAGACGTTCTCCGAGCGACTATCCCACCGCACCGAGCGCTATCGCGGCTTGTAGGTGGGCTTCGCCGAGCGGTGACCAGCCGGTTGCCCGAATATTCCGCGTTGGGGTGACGCTTCGGAAACACCTCCCGTCAGCTTTCTGATTCGCCCGATTCTCGGTGTTACCGTGAATTTGCTGATGCGAAGGAGTTGATGGATGCGGTCGTCGCTGCCCGATGCGAGCCCGAAACGCCCCGATACCAGCCCGAAAGGCATGGCGCGGGTGCCGGGCGGCAGCTTCGTCATGGGCTCGGAGGACTTCTTCCCCGAGGAACGACCGGTCCACACCGTGACCGTCGAACCGTTCTGGATCGACGAACACCCGGTGACCAACGCCGAGTTCCGCCGCTTCGTGAAGGCGACCGGCTACCTGACCGTCGCCGAAAGACCTTTGGACCCAGCCGATTTCCCGGGCGCGGATCCCGCCGACCTGGTGCCCGGCGGACTGGTCTTCCAACGCACCACCGGACCGGTACGCCTCGACGACTACCGGCAGTGGTGGGCATACGTGCCGGGCGCATCGTGGCGGCATCCGCGCGGCCCGGGCAGCACCCTCGACGGCCTCGACCGTCATCCCGTCACCCAGATCGCCCACGAGGACGCCACCGCCTACGCCACCTGGGCGGGCAGATCGCTCCCGACGGAGGCCGAATGGGAATTCGCCGCGCGCGGCGGCCTGGCCGCCGCCACCTACGCCTGGGGTGACGAATTCGAGCCGCGCGGCCGCCGCATGGCCAACACCTGGGCGGGCCGCTTCCCGTGGGAATTCCTCCCCGCCCGTGGACAATCCGACCAGCCCGGCACCACGGCCGTGGGCGCCTATCCGCCCAACGGCTACGGCCTGTCGGACATGACCGGCAATGTCTGGGAATGGACCAGCGACCTCTTCACCGCCGACCACCGGCGTCCCGCGCCCGCTTCATGCTGTGCGCCCGCCAATCCGGTGGTCGCGGAATCCGATACCGCGGAACGCTTTCCGCGTCGTGTCACCAAGGGCGGCTCGTTCCTGTGCGCCCCCAACTACTGCCTCCGGTATCGACCGGCGGCCCGGCAGGGTCAGACCGAGGACACGTCCACCTGCCACCTCGGCTTCCGGACGGTCATGCGTGAAGGCGTAGTCGGCGGCCGATCTCGGTGACCGGCGGTTCGTCGTAGAGCCATTCCCGGGCGATCCGGTGCCAGTTGCCGGTCGCTCCGAGTTGGCCGAGCGCCGCGAAGGTGAGCAGGTCGGCGCGGCGGGAGAAGACGTGCTCGGGCGGGAGGAGCTGGCGGCGCATGCCGCGGAAGTCGGCCGAGCGCGGGTCGACGGCGTGGACGACGGCAGCCGTGGCGAATTCGGGGGTGATGGTGATCTCCTCGTCGAGGAGGTGCCATCCGGTCGCGGCCCACACGTATTCGAAGCACTCCTGGGGAGTGACGCCCGCGGCGGGATCGATGATGCCGCGGTTGGTCCACAGGTCGTACAGGTCCTGGGGCCGGTTCTCGGCGGCGGCGCGCAGGGCGGCGCGTTCGAATTCGACGTGCTGCGGATCCATCCGGTGGTAGAGGCCGAAATCCACGAAGCCGACGCGGCCGTCGGCGGCCAGCAGCATATTGCCGGGGTGCGGGTCGCCGCAGAATTCGGCGTCGGTGAACAGGCTGGTGATGTAGAAGCGGTAGATGAGTTCGCCGATGCGGTCGCGGTCGGCGGCGGGCAGGGTGCGGATGTGCTCGAAGGGTGAGCCGTCGATGAACTCGGTGACGAGAACGTGTGGCGCGCAGAACTCTTCGATGGTGTCGGGGACCACGATGTAGGGGTGGCCGCGGTAACGGGCGGCGACGCGATGCTGGGTGCGGGCCTCGCGCAGGTAGTCGAGTTCGGTGCCGATATTGCGGGCGATCTCGTCGAGGACACCGCCGTCGGCGGCGCTGGGTAGCGCGGATTTCCAGAGCCTGCTGAAGAATTCGAGATTGCGCATGTCGGCGGCGACGGCGTCGTCGACGCCCGGATATTTGGCCTTCACCGCCACGGTGCGGCCGTCGTGCAGGGTGGCGCGGTAGACCTGCCCGATCGAGGCGGCCGCCACCGGGGTCTCGTCGAAATCGGCGAAGACGCGGGACAGCGGACCGAGGTCGTCCTCGATGACCTTGCGCATGGCGGCGAATTCCACGGCGGGGGCGCGGTCGCGCAGTTCGGCGAGCTTGGCGCGGAACATCTCCCGATGCGCCTCCGGGATCAGGTCGAGCTCGAGCACCGACAGCATCTGGCCCAGCTTCATCGCCGCGCCCTTCATGCCGCCGAGGACGGTGACCAGCTGTTGCGCCGCCTGCAAGGTGGACCGTTCGGCGAGGATGCGCCGGGCCTCCTCGGTGCGACCGATCATCTGCAGTCGGGTTCCGGTTCCGCGCAGGGCTTGTCCGGCGGCCAGTTTTCCCAGCTGGCTGCCCCGAGCCACCCGGCCGCCGCGTATTCGACCGGTCATGGATGGCACCTCCGTGTGGGCCTTCGAGCTTGCGTGGCAACAACATACAGCCGGGTCGCACTCGTCACTCTAAGATGAGCAAAGCTCATTTTCGCCGCACAGCAGGGAGGCTGTGATGCCGCCGAAGGCAGCGCGACAGCGTCGCGGACCCACTCAGGAGCGGTCGAAGGCCACCCGCGCGCACATCCTCGATACCGCCGCGCGGCTGTTCGGGGAGCGCGGCATCGCCGACACCTCCACCAATCGGATCGCGGCCGAGGCCGAGGTCAGCATCGGCACCGTCTACCGGTACTTCGCCGACCGCGGCGTCATGGTGGACGAACTGCTCGAGCAGATGCTGCAACGGGTCGAACAGCGCTTCACACAATGGCTTTCGGGACTGCCGCAGCCTTCGCAGTCGCAATCGATCGTGACCCGTACCCGGGTGGTCACCGAGCTGCTCGAGCTGTTCACCGAGGAACCGGTCGCCAATGCGAAGCTGGTGCGGGCGCTGGTCGGCGGCGTGCAGTTCTACAACAGCGGCCTGCCCGAGTTCGAGCCGCGGCTGCGGCTGCTGGTCAAGGTGATGCTGATCCAGCTGCTCGGCCCGGGCAACGACCACAAGTACGACGTGATGGCCGCTGTCCTGGTCAATACCGGCTTCGCGGGGGTGATGCGAGTCTCCGCGCTGGAGGTCGGCAGTGACGAACGCGAGGAAGTGGTCACCATGACCGCGCGCATGATCGCCGCCTGGATCGAGGCCGAGATCGACGAACATCCGGCGGACGCTGCCCGATGACATTGCGGGCAGCGCCCGCCGAACCCCCGTCCGGCTGACGCTAGATCCCCCCGCCGCCGCCGATCACCCACGGGTTGAAGGTGCACTGCAGGGCCGGGAACCGTTCCGGGTCCAGGGCCCGCAGCGCGATCGACAGTGCCCGTGGCGAATACATCAAGGTCAGGTGGTCGGACACATCCTGCTCACAGCCGTCCTGCAAGACGATGTTGTTCACCTGCGCACCTGGCCCCGCCTTCAGATAGGTCAGCTCGGAGGGGTTCGTGATCTCGTCGTAGCGGGTGCCGACGACCGTGTAGTCGATGCCGGCCACCGTGTCGCCCCCGGCGTTGAGTTTGTTCACGAAGTCCGAGCCGATGGTCTGCTGAATGCCCGCGTGCCCGACGAACAATTCCACGAAACCGAGCACGTCGATCCCGAAATTGTTGACGGCCCGGCCCAGTGCGCCGATCCCGTCCAGCGAGGTGCCGTGATGGGTCGCGCCGTAGGTGATCAGGTGCTTCACCTTCGGCCCGCCGCCCTCGAACTTGGTGTACCAGCCCGACATCGGCCCGCCCTGGGAATGCGCGACGATATCGACCTGTGGCGCGCCGGTCGCCGCCAGCACCCGATCCACGAACCCGGCCAGCTGTTTCGCCGAATCCTGGATGTAGCCGGTGCCCATCACGCCCGGCAGCACCGCACCCAGCCCGCCGCCCTGCACCAGGCCGGAGCGGCCGTAATTGAAGGTGAAGGTGCAGAATCCGGCATCGGTGATCGGCTTGCTCATGTACGCGAATCCGTTGTAGGCGTTCATCCAGGTGCCGTGCACCAGCACCACCGGACGTGGATGTTCGGCCGTGGGTTTGCACTTCCAGTCGTTGGTACCGGGCGGGGCGGCATCGGGATTGGCGAGGCCGTAGGCGAAGGCGGCCACCCAGGACGTCATGGGCGGGCCGTAGCCGACGGTGTCGGAGGCGTAGCCGCCCGACAGTCCGGCGCTGGACCCGGAACCGCCGTAGCAGTCGCCGGACCCGTTGCCCGATCCCGCGCCGCTGCCGGAGGTGCAGGCCGATCCGGTGCCGCTGCCGGTGTCGGCGATCGGCGCGGCAGGCTCGAGGCCCCGCGCGATGTAGTCGGCCAATTGTTGTTCGGTGGGCGTGGGCGCCGGGTCGGCCCCGGCGGTCGTCGCGGTGAATGCGAGCGTTGACAGCGACGCGATCAGGACGGCCGCCGCGCGTAGTGCGAGCGGACGGTTTCTTCGTCTCATTCGGATTGTCCTTCGGACTTCGGATTGTTCGGAATCGCGCCAAAGTTATGGCTGGAACAATCGATTCGAAGGGCGCTGAGCTGCGGTTTGGAAAGGTGCCCGGATGTGCGACGGCAATCTCGTGATGCGCGACAAGAGGGCGTCGCCGTCACAATTTCGCGGCCACGCGGCAGTGACTTTTCTTGATTCGGAGCGGAATTCGAATATCGCGGGGCGGGCGGGGAATCATCGTCGGTGTCGACCGGAACTCCAGTGGCGCATTATTTCTGCGAAGGGACGACGATGAACAGCAGTGCGCGTGGCGCGGCCGCGGAACAGGTGCGGGCGCTGGTCGGGAGCCACTATCGGTGTACCGGCTCGTTTCCGGTGGAGCCCGCCCGGATCCGGGAATTCGCCCGCGTCGTGCAGGCCTACCATCCCGCGCACTGGCACGAATCCGCCGCGGCGCGACTGGGATTCGACGCTCTGGTGGCCCCGCCGACCTTCGCCGCCCTGATGTGGCAGCAGGCCCGCCGGGAACTTCTCGGACGGTTGCTGCCCGAGTATCGGGTCGATCGGGTGCTGCACGTCGATCAGACCCTGGAGATCGGGCGGCCGCTGCTCGCCGGTGACGTGCTCACCTGCGACTTCTCGATCGAATCATTCCGGCACTTCCGGTCTTTCGACGTGGTCACGCTGACCGGCGCGCTGGCCGATCAGCACGGGCGGCCGGTGCAGACCGGCTCGACCGCCTTGCTCGTCGGCGGGCAGGAGGACGGGGGAGCGCCGGCGCGGCCGCCCGTGCGCGCGCACCTCACCGAATGCGCGGACCCGGTCGTCCGGGCGGCGGTCCGGCGCAGTCGGTGGCCGCATTCCCGGATCGACTGCGCCCCGGTCGATTTCCACGGCCTCGGGGTCGGCAGCGCGCTGCCCCCGGCGGGGGCCACCATCACGGCCGACGATCTGGCGAATTACGCGCTGGTGGTGGGTGACACGGAGACTTGGGCGGCCGGTGACTCGATCGCGGCGGCCGACGGGTCGGTGCTGGTCGCGCCGGGCCAGCTGGTGCTGGCGCTGGCCGCCGGGTACATCAGTGCGTGGACCGGGGACCCGGCCGCGGTGGTCAAGTTCTGGGCCGAATTCGCCAATCACGTGCATTATCTGACGGTTCCGCGTTTCGCGGGCGCGGACATCGAGTTCAACGGCCGCGTCATTGCCCGTGATCGGCGGCGGCGCACGGCGACGATCTCGATCGACGCCCGATCGCAGGGCCGCAAACTGTTCGGCTATGCCACCGCGGAGGTGTCGTTCGCGGCTACTCGCGGACGGTGAAGGAGCGGGCGATCAGCGCCGCGCGCAACTGCCACAGGCCGGAGGTGACGGTCGGGTCGAACCCGGTGATCTGGCAGATGCGTTTGACCCGGTAGTCGACGGTATTGGTGTGGATGTGCATCAGCCGCGCGGTGCGGCGGCGGTTGAGGTTCGTGCTGATGTGGCAGCGCAGGGTTTGGAGCAGCTCGGGATGGTCGTCGAGCGGATCCAATAGCGCGCCGAGGGTTTCCCGGCCCAGGCCGGGCCGGGTCAGCTGGTATTCCAGGGCCATGTCGGTGAACCGGTAGAGCCCCGGCTCGCAGGCCAGGCGGTGCACGATGTCGAGCAGTTCGTGGGCGCGGTCGGCGGCGGACGGGATGTCGGCCGGAGCGGCCAGGACGATCGTCGCGGTGATGGGAACGCGCGCGGCCGCGGACAATTGCGTGATCAGGTCGTCGAGCTGTTCGGTGATCGGGCTCGTGGTGGGCAGCAGGACGGTGCCGCCGTCCACGCTCAACAGGGCCAGCGCGGATTCTCCGCAGCGTGTGGCGAGTTCGGCCTGCACTCGGCGTAATTTGCGGCGGGCCACCACCTTTCCGTCCAGCATCGGATGCTGTTCGTCCGGGTGCCGCGGAATGTCCAGGGCGACCACCGAATACTCGGCCGCGATATCGATGCCGCATTCGCGGGCCATGGTGGAGGTCGGGTGGCCGCCCAGCAGCGCCGAGGTGAGGGTGTGCACGGCATTGTGGTGTTCGCTGACCACCGCCCGGAGCTCGCTCACGTACGCCCGCGCCACCGTCGCGCTGATGGTGTCCAGCAGCTCCACCACCAGTCTCGCGGCGTCCATCAGGTGCGCGTAGTCCTGTGCGGTGGCCCCGGAGGTGATCAGGTCCATCCCGACCTTGAATCCCTCGTGGACCGAATGCAGCACGGTGTCGATCGGCACGCCCTCCCGCGCCCACCCCGCGGCCGCGTCGGACAGCCGTTCGATCTTCCCGGGAATGTCCTTGCCGTCCAACATGCTGACGGCCAGTTCCAGGCAGACCCGGGTGACCCGGGTGACGTCCCCGGAGATCACGTCCCCGGGCAGGGTGCCGCAGGGGATCACGGTGTCGACGAAATGTCCCACCAATTGCCGGGACAGCGTGCGCACGTCCTGCAGCGGCCGGGACATGGGACGGCCGGACACGGTCAGCCCGGTGCGGAGCGCTGGGTCGGTTGTCATCATCGACTCCCTTCCGAGGTGATCTACCGCAAGTTCACGGTGATTCGAACTCTAAAGTGACCACCAGCTCACCTTCTACTCCCTTTCGGACCACCCCTCCGCATCCCCGGAATACCCTGCCCCACCAGCGTATTCACGCTCCAGATACAGCGAATCCCGCCGCTCCCGGTCCACCGGAGCAGCAGGATTGCTCACTTTTCGGCAGATCTACTTGGGATTGGTCACCTCGGTCGGGAAGTCCCGATCCGGCGTCACCGTATGACCGTCCGCCCCCAACGTGAGCGTCACGACCACCGGCCCACCCGACGGACAGCAGCTGGGGTCGCTCCCCGCCAGCCACCGGTACTGCACCTGCACACTGCGATCCGACGACCCGACCACCGACGTATAGGACGTCGACTTCTTGGTCGCGGTCCCCAGGAATCCGGCCTGGTTGAACAACATCACCTGCCACGGCGAACTGGCCGTCCCGTGCGGCGTGTCCGCCAGCACCCACATCAGCGCCGGGCAGGACCCCACCTTCGCCTCGGTCCCGCTCTGCGCGGAGAACCCCTCCCCACCCACATTCGCCCCGAGCTTCCCCAACGCCGCCGTCACCACCGGCGACTTCAAATCCACACATTTCCCCCCACCCGCTGTCGCGGGCACCCCATCCTCCGCGGGCTTCGTCACCACCGGCGCCTGCTCCCGACCCGGTGTCTGCTCCCCACCCGTCGGCTGCGCACCCCCGGGCGCACCCACCGTGGTGGTCGCCACCCCACCCGGCTTCGGCACCGTAGCCCCATCCTGACAAGCCGTAGCCAGCCCCAAAGCCGCCACCGCCACACCAATCCCGACGATCTTCTTCATGACCAGTCCTCTCCCCTCGGTATTACCGAGTTATTCGCGGACCACCCGAGAAACGTTGCGCGATAGGCCGTGTCACACATCCCCGGGCTGCGTCGTCACCTTGACGAAGCCGACCGGAACACACCGCGTTCCGGGCCCCGGCTGCACCACTCGCAGAGGGCGGCTATCGCCTTCTCCCGCATGGAAATTGGAGCCTGTCATGTTCATCGCCTATGTGATCGTCACCGTCGTGGCCGCCGCTTGGGTGGGGTTCTCGGCGTTCTCGCTGTACCGCCGGGCCGAGTTCGTGGTCGAGCCGCTGCGGCAGTACTCGGTGCCCGAGGCGTGGTGGACCCCGCTGGCCCTGGCCAAAGGGGCGGGCGCGGTCGGAATTATCGCCGGGCTGTTCATCCCCTTCGTCGGGGTGGCCGCGGCCATCGGCTTGATCCTGTACTTCGCGGGTGCGGTGATCACCATCGTACGGGCCCGCCATTTCGGCAGCATCCCGTTCCCCCTGCTGTACCTGGTGCCCGTCGCCGTGGCCATGGGCCTGGGCTTCGCCGCCTGACCGAGTTCTACCAACCCATCAATCGAGAGAAGAGAAGATCATGGAACCGCGTTTCAACCTGTACGCCAATGACGTTGCCGCCAAGTTCAACAAGCGACTGGTCACCGCCGCCCGTGTGATCGACGAGTCCAGCCTGCCCAAGGCCACCCAGGAACTGGTGAAGATCCGTTCCTCGCAGATCAACGGCTGCGGTATGTGCCTGGACATGCACACCAAGGACGCCGCCCACGCCGGTGAGACCCCGGTCCGCCTGGCCATGATCGCGGCCTGGCGCGAATCCACCGTCTTCACCGACCCCGAGCGCGCCGCCCTGGCCCTCACCGAGGAGGGCACTCGCCTGGCCGACACCTCCTCCGCCATCTCCGACGACACCTGGGCCCAGGTCCGCAAGCACTACGACGACGACCAGATCGGCGCCCTGATCTCCCTCATCGCCACCATCAACGCCTGGAACCGCCTCAACGTCCTCGCGGGCATGGCCGGCGGCTCCTACACCCCCGGCCAGTGGTAACCCGCCCTCACCCCTGAAGATCACCGCTCTCGAGAAACTCCTCGACAGCGGTGATCTTCACTGTCCGCCACCGCCGCCGACTTGTCAGAATCCGCTCACGCCCTTGGCGATGGCGGTGGTGCCCATGACCATGAACACCACGGCGATCACCGTGTGATTGTTCGCCTGGAGCCAGTTCTTCAGGCGGGCCAGGGCGCCGCGCAGTTGGTCGGCCGCGACGGCGTACCCGCCGACGGGGACCAGCACCGAGGCCGCGCCCAGCAGGACGAAGACGGCCAAGGCCGCCGCCGTACCGGTCGGATTCAGGCCCGCGGTGCCGATGGTGATTCCCGCCGTGATGCACAGCAGCAGGTTCTTCGGATTCAGCAGGGACACCAACAGTCCGAAGCCCGCGGCCTTGGCGACCCCGAGTTCGTCGATGGCCTTCATCCACCCTGGAATCGAGTCGTCCTTGCGGCTGCCCCACTGGCGGACCGCGATGTACACCAGCAGCAGTCCCATGGCGGTCTTGATCACCGAGGCCGCGATCGACGGCTGGCTCGCCGACCGCATCAAACCCGATGCCGCGGCGGCGGTGACGAGGCCCGTGACCGTCACGATCCCCGTCACCCAGCCGAGCGCGAAGCCCGCGCTCGCCCGTCCGGCGTTGGCGGACAACAGCATGAGGATGGCCGCCACCACCGGAATGGGCGAGAGCGCCACGCCGATCGCCAAGGGCAGCAGGTCTGCGATCACGAGGCCATCGCCGCGAGATTGCGCCAGAAGTTGGCGAGGCTGTCGGTGCCGCCGAACAGTGTCGTGAAGTTGGTGGAGTCGGCCATCACGATGTCACCGGCGCGAACATCGTTGGGCGGCAACCACAGCAGGGTGTTGAACTCGGTATTGCCCGCCTCGATGAACGGGTGCGGACGGGACAACTCGATCGGCTGCCGGCCGAGCAGTCGCACCGAATCGCTCTCCGGCTCGGTGAGCTCGTAGTGCGGCAGGTGCGGGTGGAAATTGAAGGTGGTGACGTTGTCGAGCAGGCGCGGCGTGTCCAGGTCGCGGAACGTCGTGAGCGGCGCGATCGACCGGGTGCCCTCGACGACCGCCGGACGCAGGCCGTACACATTGTGGACGGGGACGTTCAGGGCCGTCATCAGCGAACGCGTGTACGCGCCGAACCGCTGCTGGCGCGGCACCAGCGGGTCACCGTGGTGCTCGAACTCCATCTGACGCTGCGCCAGGTCATCGGTGAAACCGACATCGTGGTGCGGGGCGAGCAACAGGCACGTGCCCTCCCGCTGCAGCCACTGCTGGATGGCCGCGATCTCCTCGGGCGCCGCCGCCTCCTGCGCGAGCAGGTGGTCCAGGCCGAACACCATGAGGGTGTCGGTGTCGGCCAGGATGCGCTCGTCGATCGGCTGCTTGTATCCGGCCTGGTCGATGCGCTGGAACACCGCCACCGGATGCCCGGTCACCTCACCGGCCAAATCCTGGAAGTGCAGGGTGGAGCGGTGGAACAGTTCGAGGGTGCCCGCGATGCCCTGCAGGAAGTGGGCGGCGTCGTATTCGGGGGTCTCGTAGGCGGGCCAGAGGGCCTGGCGTACCTCGGTCATGGTGGAGAAGCGGTTGTCCAGCTCGGCCGGATTCCGCTGGGACTCCCAGGGATAGCTCCACGTCCAGTAGATGCTGATGCGGCGCTTGCCCGGCGTGTAGGGGCGGGCCACGTGGTACTGGTTATAGGTTCGAGCCGGGGTGAACGAGCTCATGCTTCCTCGCTGTCGGTGAGAGTGGTCAGATAGCGCAGGGCCCGCAGCCCCGGCAGGAAGAAATACGCGCCACCGCTGACATTGGTGAACGCGGGAATTCCCTTGATGGTCTTGCGAATCGGGCGCTTCGGAATCTTGTATTCCAGGGTGCCGTCCTGATTGCCGATGATCGGATCGCGTTCGTTGCCCAGTTCGTGGAATGTCTTGTCGTTGGCCCACACGTTCTGGGCGAACTCGAACTGGCGCACCAGGCTCGCGCACAGCACGAAGGCCGCGATCCCGCGGTCCGCGCCGTCCTCGGGCGTGCCTTCCGGCAGGTGGGGGCCGTAGGTCGCGCCGCGTCGAATCATCCTGCGGCGCTGGATGTTCACGGCGGTATCGCGCGGATTCATGCGGCGGATATGGGAGCCGAGCGGCACCGCGTATCCGTGCGGATCCTGCTCCTTGTAGTTGAAATCGTTGTTGCGGGACAGATCCGCGCCCAGCTCCGGGTCATCGGTCTCCGGGGCCAGGACCAGGGGCGCGCCACTGCGCCACCGGCCCATCAACTTGGCGGCCACCAGCTCCTGGTCGTCGGCGGTCTCGCCGTGCTCGGCCAGGAAGTCGCGGAACCGTCCGACGTGCTCGCGCAGTCGCCGGTAGGCCATGAAGGTGCCGTTGCGCGAAAGTACTTCCGGCTGCGGCAATTCCTTCGGCTCGCCCCGCTCGTCCGGATAGCCCAGGATGAATTCCCCGGCCTTGACCGGCGCCCCGCTGCCGGGCGTGGGCTCCTCGCCGCTGCCCTCGATCACCGGTTGCGACAGGCGATCCCGGTAACCGAAGTGGTCGTGGGCGTAGTCGAACGGCGGCACCGCCTCCAGGTCCAGCGAGGACAGCACGGTCACGCCCGGGCAGCCGGCGAGTACGGCGTTGTGGTCGGCCACCTGGCGTTCGCGTTCGGCGGCGTCGCGGGCGAACAGGATCACGATGGCGTGCAGGTCCTCGCCCGCGGTGCCGTCGATCCAATGATCGGGATGGTTGGCGCCCTCGTCGCCCAGGATCTCCGCCCGGGCGGCCATGCCCTGGCGGAATTCCTCCGGGAAACTGGCCAGCGAGTACTCCGGGACGCCGAGCGCGCGCAGGCCGTTCCAGGTGAAAGCCACTGACACCCACTGCTTGTCGGTGTCCACCGATTCCTGGAGATCGGCGACCGTGGGCACGCGGTCGGTCATGGCCGCGAGCCAGGCGCGCGCCCCGGCCGGATCGGTGAAGGAGAGGAATTCGTAGCGCCCGGTCAGTGCGGGCACCCGCGTGATCAGGATGTGCTGGATATCGTCGAATTCGAGCACGATCGATCCCGCTACTGCATCTCGTCGAGCATGTTCGAGAAGGCCGACTTGAGTCGCAGGGCCTTCTTGATCTCGTCCGAGGTCACGTACGGGTACTCGCCGTACTCGAGGAAGCTCGGGAACTGGTGCGCACGGAAGAACTCGATCGCGGCGGCGCGGTTGGTGCGCCAATCCTCGGGGAACCCTTCGAGATTCACGAACGCGGTGGTGATGCCCGTGGCCAGGAACAGGTCGAGGGCGTCCTCGAGGTACTTGTCGAAGTCGGTGTCGAAGATGCCCTGGTACTGGAAAGTGAGGCCGTCGCCGATATCGAACAGCACCCAGCGCAGGTAGTGCAGCCGCAGGGGCGCGAGCACGGTCGGGTCCTGCTCGACCGCGGACTGAATGACCTTGCCGTGCTCGCGGAGCGCCGCCTCGTGTCCGGGCTTCACCTTGGCGATGATCGAGAAGCCGAAGTTGGCGGGGGTGCGGGGATAGACCGGTCCGTACCGTCCCTGCTCGAATTCGAAATATCCCGTCTCCGGGATCGCCATTGCCGCCGGCTTGGACCAATCCTCGTTGCTCGTGGCCACGTTCTTGTCCTTCCACTTCGATCTGGGGTCGGTAGCTGGAACGTAACCAACTCTAGGCAGCTCAGGTGACGGTCGCTTATCATTCCGGGACGGACTATTGATCATTTGGGGACATCGGAGAGACGTTGAAACCGCTGGCCCGCTACGCCGCGCTGAACGAGTACGTTGACCTGGGAAGATCGCTGGGAATCGACCCGGTGGGGTTACTGCGCGCCTCGGGTCTGGATCCGGCCGGGCTGAGCCTGCAGGACCGATGGGTCCCCGCCGCCGCGATAGCTGATCTACTCGAAAGCTCGGCTGCCGCGGCCGACTGCCCCGATTTCGGGCTGCGCCTGGCCGCGCGCCGCCGCTTCGCCAACCTGGGCCCGCTCAGCCTCGTCATCCGCGAGGAACCCGATGTGCGCAGCGCCCTGCGAGTGATGTCGCGGCACGAGGACACGTACAACGAGGCACTGCGCACCCGGTTGACCGAACAGAGCGGCCTGGCCACCATCCGCTTGACCCTCGATATCGGCCAGCCCGGCGAGACCCGCCAATCGGTGGAGCTGGCCGTCGGCGTGCTGCACGGCCTCCTCGCCGGCTTCCGCGGCGCGGCGTGGCAGCCCGTCGAGGTTCGCTTCACCCATCCCGCCCCGGCCGATCCGCGCGCCCACTACCGGACCTTCGGCCCGCACGTCACCTTCGGCCAGGACTTCAACGGAATCATCGCCTACACAAGCGATCTCGACGCCCCCAACGCCATGGCCGACCCCCAGCTGCGTGCCTACACCCAGCAGCTCCTGGACCCCGTCCTGCCCATCCGCCCCGTCACCACCGCCGAACGCGTCCGCGAACTCATCGAACTGCTCCTCCCCACCGGCCGCTGCTCGGTCGACAATGTCGCCCGCAGCCTCGGCGTCGACCGCCGCACCATCCACCGCCGCCTGGCCGCCGAAGGCGAAACCTTCAGCGGCCTCCTCGACTCCACCCGGGCGGAACTGGCCCGCCACCTGGTCGCCAACCCTCGCCGCTCCCTCACCGAAACCGCCGGTCTCCTCGGCTACTCCGCCCCCGCCAACTTCTCCCGCTGGTTCCGCCGCCACCACGGCTGCAGCCCCGCCGAATGGCGTCGCGCCCGTCTGGGGGACGGCCTCGACTAGGTCCGATCGACGGTGTGGGAGAACGAGTACGCGTCCAGCCGTCCGGTCAGCACCGCGACCGGACCGTCGGGTGCGGCGTGGTCCAGCGCGATATGCGCGTGCGGGCGGCCGTGCCGGGTGGAAACGGCGATATCGCCACGCAGCCCGGCCTGTCGCAGCTCCTGCGCCGCGACCTGGCGCACCGCATCGTGGATCAGCGGCACTTTGTGGACCTTGCCGACGGCCGTGAGGGGAATCGCGGCGACGCGGTCGACGAACTTCGGGGCGGCGGCCGGTTCGGGTGCGTGGGCGGCGGCCCAGGCCAGTAGTTCGGTGGGCGGTGTGGTCGCCTCCGAACGCAGCACCACGTACGCGGCGGGAACCTCTCCGGCATAGGCGTCCGGTCGCGGAACCACCGCGGCGGCAACGACATCCGGGTGCTCGAGCAGCGACTCCTCGACCAGGCGCGGGTCGATATTGTGTCCGCCGCGGATGATGACGTCGCGGGCCCGGCCGGTCAGGGTGACGAATCCGGCGGCGTCGACCCGGCCCAGATCGCCGGTGATCAACCAGCCGTCGACCACGATTCCGGCGGGGTCGGGCTCGGCTCCGGCGGTTCCGGCTCGAAGATATCCGGGAAACACATTGGGGCCCTGGATGGCGAGCACTCCGGGCTCGCCCGGCGCGCAATCCGCGCGGGGGAGTCCGTCGTCGTCGACGTGGACGGCCTTGATCCGCTGGTACGGCAGCCGCAGCCCGACCGCGCCCGGCCGGTTGCCGGTCACCGGGGCGAGCACGCTCACGCAGGTGCCCTCGGTGAGGCCGTAGCCTTCGAGCATCGGTATCCCGGTCGCGGATTCGAAATCTGCCCGGACCCGGCTGGGAAGCGGTGCGGCCCCGACGATTCCGGCCCGCAGGCTGGAGATGTCGACGCCGTCCGGCACCGCGGGCAGTCCGGCGTACACGGTCGGCACCGCCGAGAAACCGGTGATGCCATAGCGTTCCACGATCCGCCAGAAGTCGGCCATCGCCGCGCGATCCCGGTAGCCGAGGGGGCCGAGCGAGACCGTGGACTGCCCCGCGTAGAAGGGCGCGAGCGCGGTGATGTGCACGGCATTGACATGGAACAACGGCAGCCCGGCCAGCATGACCGACTCGCCCGTGAACAACGCGTGCTGCGCGAGAGCCCAAGCGACGTAAACCTGATTCGCGTGGGTGTGCGGCGCTACCTTGGGGGTGCCGGTGGTGCCGCCGGTATGGAAATACGCGGCCAGATCCGTGGGCCCGGGCCGCCGGTCGATCATGAGCTCCGCGGGCTGGGCGGCGGCCAGCGCGTCGAAGTCCCCGGCCCAGTGCCGCGGAGCATCGTCGACCCGGCCGCCGACGGAGATCAGGGCGCGCAGGTCGGGCAGCGCCGCGGCGACCGCACAGGCTTTGTCCCAGGCCGCGGCATCGAGTTCCGGTGCGGGAGCGACCAGTACGCGCGCACGGGTGAGCCGGAAGATCTCGACGATGTGCTCCGTCGCGAGCATCGGATTGACCGGGTTGGCAATGCCGATCACCTGCGCGCCGAACAGCGCGGCATAGGTGGTCCCGGTATTGGGGAGCATCAACCCGACGACGTCGCCGGGCTCGAGTCCGAGCGCGGCGTACAGATTCGCGGCCTGGTGGACGCGCCGCAGAAGTTCACCGTACGACCAGGTTTCGGGCTGATCCCACCCCTTCCCGCCGGGTAGCAGACGCAGCGCGGGCCGGTCGGGATGGCGGCGGGCCGTGCGCGTGATCAGCTCGTAGGTGCTGCGCGGCAGATCCCGGTCGTCGAGCGGGATCGATTCGAGGCGCGCGAGTTCACCGGCCGCCGGGTTCGGGTCGAGCCGGGCGGTCACGCGCGCACCACCCGGTTCGCGAGCACTCCGATGCCCTCGACCTCCACCTCGACCAGATCGCCCGCCCGCAGGTACCGCCCGGAGAACACACCGGCTCCGCGCGGCGTGCCGGTGCAGATCACGTCACCGGGTTCGAGGGTCTGATACCGCGACACGTGCGCGATCAACTCCGGTATGGAGTGGATGAAGCCGCTGGTCCGATCCTCTTGGCGCAGTTCCCCGTTCACCCGGGTCCGGAGGGCGAGGTCGGGCGTCTCGGTGAATTCGTCGGCGGTCACCAGGCAGGGACCGAGGGGTTTGAAGGTGTCGAAGCTCTTGGCGACGCCGATGGACGCGGTGGCGTCGCCGGTCATCGCGCGCAGCTGGATATCGCGCGCGGAGGCATCGTTGACGATGGTCAGCCCGGCCACATGACGCCAGGCCCGGTCGACGGGCACGCCGCGGGCGGGTGTGCCGATGACGACCGCGACCTCACCCTCGTAGTCGACCTGGTCGGCCGCGACGTCCGGCAGCACGATCGGGTCACCGGGCCCGATGACCGCCGACCCCGCGGTGACCTGCATGTTCGGTTCGCTGGGTAGTTCGATGCCGGTCTTCCCCATGGCCGCGAACATGTCGAGGGCCTCGGTCGCGTGGCTCCCGTAGTTCAATCCGATGATCAGGACTTTCCCCGGACGCGCCACCGGCGGCCGCAGCACCGCCCGGTCGACGGCCAGTTCGCGCAGCACCGGCGCGGTGCGGGCCGCGTCGAGTCCCGGACCGCGCAATAGCGCTCCGATGTCGGCGTAGGGCAGGTCGAGCACGGCGAGCACGCCGGCGCGGTCCTCTCGCGCGAGCCCGTCGTCGGTCGAGTAGAGACGCATGCCGAACCTCCTTGTTCACCGGCACCCCACCGGCCTTCTCTTGATTATCAGTTAAGAGCACGTCTTAGCTCTCAGTCAAGAGCGGGCCTAGAGTTGCCCCATGCCCAAGAATCGCCAGGACATCCCCAAGGCCGAACGGCAGGCCGAACTGGTCGCACACGCCCGCGAACTGTTCGCCGCGAACGGCTATCGCGGCACCAGTGTGGCGGCGGTCGGCCGGGCCGCCGGTATCGCGCCCGCCGCGGTGCACTGGTATTTCCCCACCAAGGACGACCTTTTCGCCGCCGTCGTCGATTCGGTCTTCGCCGAGACGCGCGCCCTCGTCGAGGCTGAGTCGGCGGGGGATCCGCGCGATGAGCTGGTCGACCTGCTGGTGCGTATGGAGCCCTATCGCGGACTGCATCGCGTCGCCTACGAGCGCATGGACGAGACCGAGTCGCTGCGTGAGGTCTACGGGCGCATGCAGGACTGGCTCGAGGAGCGACTGCTGACCGCGATCTCGCGGCGGGCCGCCGCCGGTGCGGACCTGGCGTCGATCACCGATCTCGCCCACGTGCTGTTCGAGGGGCTGCTGATCAGCGTCCGCCGGCTGGATCGGCCCACCGGTGAACTGGTCGACCTGCTCATCACCTCGCTGGTGGCCACCGCGGAGGCGAGTCGATAGTCACCTCTTGACTTCCATTCATGAGCGGGCCTAGCTTCTCTTGTATCGCATTCAAGAGATGTTCTCGGCTCGAAGGAGAGTCCGCTCATGGCATCACCAGCCAAACTCGCCCACGTCGTCCTGCGCACCGGCCGCCTGCCGGAGATGGTCGACTGGTACGTGCAGGTACTCGAGGGTCGCCTCGTGTTCGGCACCGACATGCTGGCCTTCGTCACCTACGACGACGAGCATCATCGCGTCGCCTTCCTCGCCACCGGCGCGTCCCAGCGGCCCAGCGACGCCCATACCGGGCTGCACCACGTCGCCTTCACCTACGACACGCTCGGTGACCTGCTCGGCACCTATGAGCGTCTGAAGAGCGTTGGCGTGCAACCGTTCTGGACGATCAATCACGGACCCACCACCTCGATGTACTACGAGGACCCCGAGGGCAATCACATCGAATTGCAGATCGACAACTTCGCCACCGACGCGGAGCTGGACGCCTTCTTCGACTCCGGCGCGTTCGAGGCCAACCCCATCGGCGTCGAATTCGACGCGGACGACCTCGTCGCCCGCTTCGAGTCCGGCGAGCCGCTCGCCGACCTGGTGCGGCGGCCGTGAGCGCGGCCGAACAGACCCCGGTGCTCATCGCCGGAGCGGGCCCCGTCGGTCTCGCGACCGCGTATGTGCTGGGGCGACACGGTATTCCGAGCATCGTCTGCGAGCGCTACGGGTCGGTCAATCCGCACCCCCGGGCGCACGTGGTCAACACGCGATCGATGGAACTGCTGCGCGCGTGGGGCATCGCCGCGGCCGTCACCGAGGACGCGGTCGCGCCGGAGTGGATGCTGAACATCGTCTGGAAGCAGACCCTCGCGGGGGAGCCGCTCGGCCGGATCAATCTGGCAGACGGCGGCGCGGAGCGAATCGCGCGCCGCGGCAACGCCTCTCCGGAGCTGATCACCTCCTGCGCCCAGGATCGGGTGCAGCAGCGGCTGCTCGACGCGCTGCGGGAGCAGGGTCTGGCCACGCTCCACTTCGACACCGACGTGGTCGGCGTCGTCGACACCGGGGAGCAGGTCGAGGTCACCGTCGCGTCCGCGGGCGCGACGAGAACCATTGCGGCGCGGTACCTGGTCGCGGCCGATGGGGCGGCGGGCACGCTCCGCGCCGACCTCGGCATCGGCATGGCGGGACTGCCCGAACTGGGCCACCAGGTGAACATCTACTTCCACGCCGATCTGTCGCCGTGGACCGACACCGATCCGGCCCTGCTGATCTGGATGATCAACGCCGCGTCGCCGGGCGTGCTCATCGGCATGGACGGCAAGCATCGCTGGACGCTCAACCGGCCGTTCGACCCGGATCTGGAATCGCTGTCGGACTACACCCCGCAGCGCTGCGTCGACCTGGTCCGCACCGCGGTCGGCAGCCCGGACCTCGCCGTCGACATCCGGTCGGTCGGCGCCTGGACCATGGCCGCCCGCACGGCCGAGAGCTACCGCAAGGGCCGGGTGCTGCTGGCAGGCGACAGCGCGCACCAGTTCCCGCCGACCGGCGGGCTCGGCATGAACACCGGCCTCGCCGACGCCGACAACCTCGGGTGGAAGCTGGCCGCGGTCCTCGGCGGCTGGGCTCCGGAAACCCTGCTGGACAGCTACGAAACCGAGCGCAGCGTGATCGCGCTCAGCAATACCGAGCGCAGTGTCGCCAATGCCCTGAAGATGTTCGACGCCGGAATCGGTCCGCTCACCGTCCAGATCGCCGAGCGCCTCGACAGCGCGGAACCGTCGGTCGCCCAGCGGGAGCGCGAGCTGCTGGCCACGGCGATTCCCCGGCACCGAGCGCATTTCGACGACCTGGACCAGGAATTGGCCTACGTGTACGGCGAGCAGGAGGACGGCCCCGATCCGATCGCCACCGCGGTACTCGGCGCTCGGCTGCCGCACGCCTGGACCACCCACGAAGGCGCCACGGTGTCGACCCTCGACCTGCTCGGTCCCTGGTTCACCCTCATCGCCGCGCCGTCCGGAACCGGCTGGGTCACAGCACTGTCCGAGGTATCCGGGCGAATTCCCTGCCGGGCCTTCATCGTCGGACACGATCTCGACCTCGACACGGATCGATTCGGCATCGGCGTGGCCGGCGCCATCCTGGTCCGGCCGGACGGGCATATCGCCTGGTTGACCGATTCCGGATCCGACACACCCGCCGCCGATCTCGCCGCCGCGCTCCGAACCGCCTGCGGCGCACGCGAATCCGTCGCCTGACGCGGCCTCACGCAGGAGCCATCCCATGACGAATCAGATCGCCCCGGCGGCGCTGTCGGACCGCTACACCCGGCAGGCCGGAGCCGTGCACCTCACCGGCATCCAGGCGCTGGCCCGGCTGCCACTGGAATTGCGGCGCGCGGACCAGCGAGCCGGACGACGCACCGCCGCCTTCATCTCCGGCTACGAGGGCTCACCGCTCGCCGGTTACGACACCGAACTCGCCCGCAACGCGGCGCTGCTCGACGAGCACGACATCGTGTTCCGCCCCGGCGTCAACGAAGAACTGGCGGCGACCGCCGTCCAGGGCACGCAATGGGCGGCGACCCAGGACGACAAGCGGGTCGACGGCGTGCTCGCGCTCTGGTACGGCAAGTCGCCGGGCTTGGACCGCGCCTCCGACGCCATCCGGCACGCGAACCTGATGGGCACGCACCCCGAGGGCGGGGTGCTGGCCCTGGTCGGGGATGACCCGGCCGCCAAATCCTCCACCGTGCCCGGCGCGTCCGAGGGGCTGCTGGCCGATCTCGGCCTGCCGACGCTGTATCCGGCGGATCCGCAGGAGGCCTTGGACTTCGGGCTGCACGGGGTGGCGATGTCGCGGGTGTGCGGACTGTGGGTGGCGCTGAAGATCGCCACCAATGTGGCGGACGGTTCGGGGACGGTCGATCTGGACCCCGACCGGGTGCGGCCCGTCGTGCCCGACCTGACGGTCGACGGCGCCGCCTACCGGCACGAGGTGACCGCGCACGTCCTGCAGCCGACGCTGGGCGTGCTCGAACGCAGTCGGGAGGGCGCGCGGCTCGAGCTGGCGCGACGCTACGCCCTGGCCAACGACCTCAACCGGATCACCCGGTCCGGCGCGGGCGACCGGCTGGGGATCGTCGCCGCGGGCAAGACGTATCTCGATGTGCGGCAAGCCTTGCGGATGCTCGGCCTCGACGACGCCGAGCTCGCCCGCCGCGGCGTCCGGCTGTTGCGGCTCGGGATGATTCATCCGCTCGAGCCGTCGATCGTCCGGCGATTCGCCGAGGGCCTCGACGAGATCCTGGTGATCGAGGAGAAGCGACCCTTCCTCGAAGTCGCGGTCAAGGACCTGCTGTACGGCAGCCCCGGAGCGCCGCCCGTCCACGGCAAGCGGCTGCCCGACGGCACGGTATTCCTGCCCGCGGACGGCGAACTCGACCCGGACATCATCGCCGCGAAGCTGGCCGCCCGGCTGTCCGTGATCGGCGGATTCCCGTCCGCCGAGCAGTGGCGGAGCCGCCGCCGCACCGGAATCGGTTCGCGCGCACTGCCACTCGTCACCCGAACGCCGTACTTCTGCTCGGGCTGCCCGCACAATATCTCCACCAAGACGCCCGACGGGTCCGCCGTCGGCGCGGGCATCGGCTGCCACGGCATGGTGTCGCTGATGAGCCCGGACCAGGTCGGCGACATCACCGGCCTCACCCAGATGGGTGGTGAGGGCACACAGTGGATCGGCATGGCGCCGTTCCTCTCCCGCACCCATCTGATCCAGAATCTCGGCGACGGCACCTTCCACCATTCGGGCAGTCTGGCGGTGCGTGCGGCGATCGCCGCGGGCAGTCACATCACCTACAAACTGCTGTACAACTCGGCGGTGGCGATGACCGGCGGTCAGCAGGCCGTCGGGGTGATGCCGGTGCCGGCGATCTGCACCGCCATGCTCGCCGAGGGCGTCGCGCGGATCATCGTCACGACCGAGGACCTCAAGCGGTATCGAAAAGTCCGGTTGCCCAAGGAGGTTCAGGTCTGGCACCGCGACCGTCTGATCGAGGCGCAGGAAACCCTGTCCCGCACAGCCGGTGTCACCTTGCTGATCCACGATCAGGAGTGCGCCACCGAACTGCGGCGCAAACGCAAACGCGGGCTCGCGCCCACCCCGGTGGACCGCATCGTCATCAATGAACGCGTCTGCGAGGGCTGCGGTGATTGCGGACAGAAGTCGAATTGCCTTTCCGTGCAGCCATTCGACACCGAATTCGGTCGCAAGACCCGTATCGACCAGTCCTCCTGCAATATCGACCGATCCTGCCTGGCGGGGGACTGCCCGTCGTTCCTGTCCGTCGTTCCCGCCGGGAAGAAGGCCCGGACCGCGCCCGCGGCCCTCGACCCCGACGACCTCCCCGACCCGCCCGGAACCTTCCCCGGCACCCACACGACACGCATCACCGGCGTCGGCGGGTCCGGTGTGGTGACGCTGGCCCAGCTGCTCAGCACCGCGGCCACGCTCGCCGGGCATCGCGTCCGCGCGCTCGATCAGACCGGGCTCGCACAGAAGGGCGGCGCCGTCGTCTCCGACCTCAAGTTCTCCGACCGCCCGATCGAACAGGGCAGCAAGGCGACCGCCGACGAGTGCGACCTCTATCTCGGCTGTGACCTGCTCGTCGCGGTGGAACCCCGCTACCTCGCGGCCGTCGACCCGGCCCGGACCGTCGCGGTGATCTCCACCAGTGAGGTCCCGACCGGGCAGATGGTCATCGACCCCAGCGTCTCCTTCCCCGCGTCCGGGCCCATCCAGGACACGATCCGGGCCGCTGCCGCCGACGCCCGCTTCCTCGATGCGCGCGGCGCGGCGACCGCGTTGCTCGGTGCCGATCAATTCGCGAATCTGCTGCTCGCGGGTGCTGCCGTACAGGCGGGGGCGCTGCCGCTGCTGCCCGCCGCCATCGAGGAGGCCATCGTCCTCAATGGTGTTCAAGCCGAGGCGAATACGGCCGCGTTCCGGTACGGCCGACTGTCCGTCGCCGACCCCGCGGCCTTCGCTGCCGCCCTGGAGCGTGCTCGCGGCTCGATCGAACCCGCTCGCCCACTGTCGAATACGGCCGCGGACCTCATCGCGACCGTGGGCGCCGAGCCCGCCTCGGAGCTGCACCGCCTGCTCGGTATTCGTGTCCCGGACCTGATCGAGTACCAGAACCTCACCTACGCAAGGCAATACAGCACCTTCATCGCCCACGTCCTCCGCGTCGAAGCCGAACGGGTTCCCGGCTCGACCGCCCTCACCGAATCCGTCGCCCGCAACCTGTACAAACTCATGGCCTACAAGGACGAATACGAGGTGGCCCGCCTGTCCCTGGCTCCGGAAGTCCGCCGTGCGGTCGAAGCCGAATTCGGTCCCGGCGCCCGCATCTCCTACCGCCTGCATCCACCGGCGCTGCGGGCCCTCGGCATGAAGAACAAACTGGAGCTGGGCCCCTGGTTCCGTCCCGTCTACCGCGCGCTGGTGGCCTGCCGTCGCCTCCGCGGCACCCGCCTGGACCCCTTCGGCCCCGCCGCGATTCGGAGAACCGAACGCGCCCTGATCACCGAATACCGGACTACCGTCACGGAACTGCTCGACGGCCTGAATCCTGGCACCCACGCCCTGGCCGTCGAAATCGCCGACCTGCCCGACATGGTCCGCGGCTACGAGTCCATCAAGGCGGCCAACGTCGACGCGTACCGCGCCCGAGTCGCCGAGCTCCTGCGCGTGCTCACGACCTGACGCCTCCCGAAATCGGGAGTGGGCGGGCCTCCGGTCGGATACGCTGCCCGGTTGAGTTGAAAAGATCTCGCTTCAGTCTGGATTCGGGGTGTCGATAGTGTCTGTTGGGTCGCTGGGTACTGGCCGACGGTGGATGTGCGCCGCCATCGCGGCGCTCGCGGTCACCACGGCGACGGCGGGCAGCGTTGTCGCGGACCCGGCTCCGGCGGGCAAAGAGCTTGTGGTGCTGGGGGACTCGTTCTCCGCCAATGACTGGGATCACTTCGAAGGCAAGAACGACTGCAACCGGCACGGCGCCACCGCCTGGCCGGTGCAGCTGGCCAAGCTGATGGGCGTGCACGGAACCGAGCAGGTATCCGACCCTTCCTGCCCGGGTGCCTCGATCGACAGCGGTCCCGGCTGGACCATGGCCCAGCAGGCGCAGCGCGCCGACAAAGAGGGCGCTTTCGGTCCGAACACCGAACTGGTGACTCTGCAATTCGGGATGAACGACAAATGGGGAAACTCGGACCAGACCCTGTTCACTTCCCTGCAGTCCTGCGTCTTCAATCTCGAACTGGGCTGTGACCCCGACTCGGTCGAGCAGGGCCGCATGACCGACTACACCGGTGTCTCCGGCGCCCTGATGGCCAAGCGAATGAGCAACGCCGTCACCTACATCAAGTACTACGCCCCGAACGCCCGCATCGTCTTGGTCGGCTACCCGGAGGTCTTGACCCCGGGCAGCACCACCATCTGCCTCTCCGTCCTGGGCGTCGCGCCGTTCGTCAACCCGCGTGGTCGCGCACTGGTGGAGTTCCTCGACCGCATCGACGTGGCCCAGCGAGAAGCCGCCCAACTGCTGGGTATCGACTTCTTCGACGCCCGAGCCCTTTCCGTCGGCCACGACCTCTGCTCCCCGCAGCCGTGGCTGAACGGAATCCTCGACCCTCGTACCGGAATGGACGGGCTGCCTTTCCATCCGTCGACCCAGGGCGACACCGTCCTCGCGAACGCGATCCACAGCCGCTACCGGAACTGAGCGATGAGCGTGCCGGATCGATCGCCGCCAACCCGACAGGCGATCGATCCGGACGCGTGCGACCGGCGATCGGTGGACGTGCCACCTATCGCCGGTCGTGTCTATGGAGTTGTCATCGCGAGAGCGCGGCGCGCAGATCGGTGATGCCGGCGCGGCGCTCGTAGGCGATCCAGGCGAAGATCGCGGCGAGAACCAGCGGGAAGATCGCCATCGAAGGCTTGTCGGCGATGAAAGCCTGCGTCGCGGCGGCGAGCACGGTGAGCACGGACAGGCCCGCGGCGGCCAGGGCGCTGAGCCGGGGCACCATCACGCCGATGCCTCCGGCGACCTCCGCGACGCCGATGAAGATGAGCAGCCCGAAGGGGATGGTCAGGTTCTCGGGGGCGTTGTCCATCAGGGTGTTCGGGATGACGAGCTTCGGCCCGCCGGAGGCGATGATGAAGAACAGGCCCAGCAGGATCTGCAGGGTCCACAGGATGCGATTGCGGATCTTGCCGGGACGGTAGGCGGCGTCGGTGGTGAAGGCGGGAGCGGCGGCGGTGGTGGTCATTGTCGGTCCTTCGGGTCGGTCGCGCCGGGTTGGTAGCGCGTTCACCAGAGAGGACGGAGCCCGCTCCGAGGATTCATCGCTCCCCGCGAAGGAATTTTCGGCCGTGGGTCGGATACGCTGCCGAGTCAATATGAAGTGATTGTGCTTCAGTGTGGATTCGGGGTGTCGATGGTGTCGGTCGGGTCGCTGCTCGAGGGCAGGCGTTGGATGTGTGCCGCCATGGCGGCGCTCGCCGTCACAGCGACGGCGGGCAGCGTCGTCGCGGATCCGCCCGCGGCTGGCAAAGAGCTTGTGGTGCTGGGGGATTCATTCTCCGCCAACGACTGGAATCATTTCGACGACAAGCGGACCTGCAACCGGCACGGAGCCACGGCTTGGCCGGTGCAATTGGCCAAACTGATGGGCGTGTACGGGACCGAGCGGGTGTCGGACCCTTCGTGCCCGGGCGCGTCGATCGACAGCGGGCCGGGCTGGACCTTGAGCCAGGAGGCGCAACGGGCGGACAAAGAGGGCGCTTTCGGGCCGAACACCAAACTGGTGACTTTGCAGTTCGGAATCAACGACAAATGGGGATCGTCGGATCAGACGCTCTGGGATTCCTTGCAGTCCTGCGTGTTCAACACTGAACTGGGATGTGATCCGGAATCGGTCGGGCAGGGCCGGATGACGGACTACACCGGCGTGTCCGGCGCCCTGATGGCCGATCGCATGAACAGCGCCGTCACCTACATCAAGTATTACGCGCCGAACGCGCGTGTTGTGGTGGTCGGATACCCCGAGCTCTTCGCCCGGGGCAGCAGCACGATCTGTCTCAACGTCGCGGGCGTCGCTCCGTTCGTCAATCCGCGCGGCCGCGCCCTGGTGGAATTCCTCGACCGGATCGACGTAGCCCAGCGAGAAGCCGCCCAACTCCTGGGCATCGACTTCCTCGACACCCGAGCCCTCACCGCAGGCCACGACCTCTGCTCGTCACAGCCCTGGCTGAACGGAATCCTCGACCCCCGCACCGGAATCGACGGGCTGCCTTTCCATCCGTCGACCCAGGGCGACACCGTCCTCGCGAACGCGATCTACCACCGCTACGGACGCTGAAGGTCAGTGGTCGATGCCGTCGGCCACGGTGGAGGTCGGGGTGTGCAGGACGCCGTCGAATGCGGTCGGGACCGGTGTGTGTAAGAAGCTGCTCTGCAGGCGGATTCGGTCGGGGCCGGTGTCGTGTGCGCGGGCCGGGCGCAGGTCGGCGATGCTGAGGCCGAGGTTGGTTGCGGCGAACGCCGCTTCGATGCTGTCGGGCTCGGGTGGGCTCAGGGGAGTGGGTTCGACGGTGAAGCCGAAGGCGGCGTGTTCGTCCCGGACCATTTCGGCGGTGTGGCCGCCGGTGCTGGTCAGCGCGAGGGCGAAGTAGTCGTCGCCCAGGACGATGTGCAGGTGCTGGCCCATCGGGAATCCGGTGAGGTGGCCGTCGAAGGAGATGGGGGACTTCTGGATGTGGGCGTTGTGGGCGGCCAGCATGATGCGGGTTCCGGGGGCGGCGCGGTCGAGATGCCAGAGGACGGATTCCGCCATGTAGCGGTCGCGGGCCGAGGTGTCCGCGGTGAGTCCGGTGCCCGCGAAGAGTCCGGCCATGGCCCGGAAGCCGTAGTCGGCTCGGCAGGCCCCTTCGAGGCTGCGCAGGGCGACGTCGTAGCCGCGTCGGTCGCTGCGGTCGAGGTACAGCGGCTCGACGGCGCGGAATCGGATGAGCAGGCGGGTCAGGGCCGAGGTGAGCGCGTCCTGGTCGGCTGTGGCCAGGCGCGTCCACGCCGGTGCGGCGGCGGCCGCGGAAGCGCCGGCGAAGGATTCGGCGATCCGCGTCGCCTGCTGGATCAAAGGGACGGTGTCGGGGTCGACCCGGCGGAGATAGTCGGCGACCGGCCCCAGGGCGGGCAGGAGGGAACCGCCCGCCGCGGGGATGTCGATGCCGGCGAAGCGCACCGGTGTGGCGGCGGTGCGATTGTGCGCGCGTATCCAGCGCGAGGGTGCGTCGACGCCGATCGGCACCGTCCCCGCCAGGTGGGCCGTCAGATCGTCCTCGGCGCCTTCGCCCAGGCCCCAGGCGTCGAGCGAAAGTCCTTCGCTGAAGCCGTATTCGAACGCCAGGACGGTGAAGCCGCAGCGTTCGACGAGAAACCTCAGGACACGTTGGCGCAGGTGGATGAATTCGTTGATGAAATGGGAGTGTTCGCCGACCGCGACGACCCGCGCGTCGCCGATCAGGTCGCGCAACGGCTCCAGGTCGTCGATCGGCGCGTCGGGGTCGAGATGGGTGAGCGGGACGGCCAGGGAGCCGAGCCAGTCGGTGAACGCGTGGGCGGCAACAGGCATGGGGGACAACTCGATTCAGGTTCGCGGGTCGGCGGAGATCGCGGCGGCGGCCCGCTCCAGGTCGTCGACGCTGCCGGACATGAGGGTGGCGATGTTGTCGGTGATGTGCCTGGTCGGCCAGTCCCACCAGGCCAGCGTCAGCAGCCGGGCAATGTCGGCGTCGCCGTAACGGGTGCGGATGAGCCGGGCCGGATTCCCGCCGACGATCGCGTAGTCGGACACGTCGGCGGTGACCACCGCGCCCGCGGCGATGATCGCGCCGTGCCCGATGCGAACGCCGGGTAACACGGTGGTGTGGTGGCCGAACCAGACGTCATTGCCGACGACGGTGTCACCGCGGTTGGGCAGGTCGGTGAGCAGGTCGAAATGCTCGGTCCACGAGCCACCCATGGTGGGGAAGGGGAAGGTCGACGGACCGTCCATGCGATGGTTGGCGCCGTTCATGATGAACCGCACCCCGGTGCCCAGCGCACAGAACTTCCCGATGACCAGCTTCTCCGGGCCGTAGTGGTAGAGCACGTTCCGGGTTTCGAATGCCGTCGCATCGTGTGGGTCGTCGTAGTAGGAATACTCGCCGACTTCGATCAGCGGCGAGGTGACCAAGGGTTTCAGCAGAACCACGCGGGGCTGGCCGGGCATCGGGTGCAGCACGGTCGGGTCGGCGGGAGCAAGGGCGGTCATGGATGCCTCCTCAGGCAAGCGTCCGACCAGTTTCATTGCGCGCGTTTACCGCTGACAATGCCGCCTTCGATAAGGTGTCTTAACCTGTCGGTTAACCACGAACAGAGTGTGTGTGGAACTCCGCGACATCGAGATATTCCTGACCTTGGCCGAAGAACTGCACTTCGGCCGCACCGCGCAGCGGTTGCACGTGACGCCTGCCCGCGTCAGCCAGGCGATCAAGAAGCAGGAGCGGCGGATCGGCGCCGCACTGTTCGAACGCGACAACAGGTCCGTGAGTTTGACGCCCATCGGCAGTCAGCTGTTCACCGATCTGCTGCCCATGTACCGGGGGCTGCACGAAGGCATCGAGCGCGCGATCCGCGCCGCCGCCGGCTCCGCCGCCGTGCTGCGCTTGGGCATGCTCTCGAGCAACGTCCAGGATTTCCGGCCGCTACTCGATCGGTTCGCCGCCCGGCATCCCACCTGCCACGTGCAGATTCGCTACGTCGGATTCGGTGATCCGTTCGGGCCGTTGCGCGCCGGCGAGGTCGATGTGCAAATCGCGTGGCTGCCGATCCGGGAATCCGATCTCAGCGTCGGCCCGGTCGTCCGCATCGAGCCCACCGTCCTCGCGGTCGGAGCCGGGCACCGCCTGGCCCAGCGCGAATCGGTGTCCTACGAGGACCTGGCCGACGAAATCGTCATCGGCGGAGCCCAACCCGACTACTGGCGCGAGGCCCTCACCCCCGGCCACACCCCGAGCGGGCGACCGATCCGCATCGGCCCCGCCGTCGCCACCGAGAGCGCGATGCTCCCCATCCTGTCCAACGGCGAAGCAGTCGCGGTCGTGCACTCCCACGCCAGCCGCAACTACGCCCGCAGCGACCTCCGCTACATCCCCATCCACGACGCACCCCCGTCCCGCTGGGTCCTGCTGTGGCGCACAGCCACCGAAACCGATCTGATCCGTTCCTTCGCCCACATCGCCCGATCGACCGGGCCGACCGCTCCCTGACCGGGGACTTGCCTTCTCGCGCATTATATTTCGACCATCCGGCCGACAGCAGCCTGCAGAGTGTGCCCTCGGCGGTATTCGAACCTGCGGCACCCGCCCGGCCGGGGCGAGGGTGAGCCCGTCGCGTAGGTCGCGCTGAGAGATGGCGTGGTGCCAATGCTGGTCGGAGTGGGTTTTCGGCAGGATCCTGCGGATCGGTCAGGCGGGCACGACGCCCACGCGCTGTGCCAGCTTGCCCAGGTCTCCGGTGGCGAGATCGCGCCGGGCTTCCCGCAGCATCGCGCCGACGAGTTCACGCACCGGTGCCAGCCCGCGAACATGTTGGGGCGCAGCGTGTTCTGCCCTCAGCAGGGCATGAAGTGTCGCACGGTGGTCGCGCTTCATCGCGTACGCGCGGCCGACCTCCACGAAGTAGAGAGCGTGGCGTGAACCCTTCGGCAGGTCCGCTGGATTCAGGGTCTCCGCGATGCGCAGCGCCTGGCCGGGTTCGCGGCGTTCCACGGCCGAACTCAGTTGCCACAACGCGACGTTGGCAGGGCCGAAGGTTCGATTGCGTGCGGTGCTGTGGCCGGTCGGTGCGCCGGTGAGCCTGCCCGCCATCTCGGCCGCTTCATCAAGGTGGGGTTGCGGGTCACCCCCGGCCAGGGTCTCGACGAACCCGGCCTGGAGGCGTGTCATTCCTACTGTTTCCAGTTCACCGCGCGTGCGTGCATCGGGTGCCTGATCGGCTACGCCGGTCGCGACCGTCAGTGCGGCCGACAGAGCGCCCGGTCGGGCTGCGAGAACCTGGGACTTCAGGAACTGGGCGGCGGCGATCGGGGCCAGCGAATCGGCATGCGCCGCCGCACGTTCCGATTCCTGCACAGCCGTCCATGCCAGGGCGTCATGGCCCCGCTGCCGGAGCGCGGAGGACACACCATAGGCGGCGGTGGCCAGTAGATCCCACGCCGCGACGCCGCCCCGCTCGGTGAGGTGATAGGCGTCGTTGAGGAGATCGGGCAGCAGCGGGCCGAGTGCGGCGTAATCCCCGCCCTGCCGCAGCCGTGACGCTTGCTCGACGGCGGCGCTCAGTTCGTCCAGGGTGCGCGGCGGGCGGGTGTCGGTCACATCGCCCCGGGTCCACAATGCCGTTTCGATTGCGGGCACCGCGCGGTGGAATGCGCTGGTGGACGGGTCAATCCGGTCGTCGCTGCCGGTCAGATCGCCGAGCGTGCATCCGAGGGCTTCGGCCAAGGCCAGCAGGGTGCGTCGGGAGTCCACGGGCCGGAGCCCGGTCTCGAACTTCGCGATCACCGATCGGCTGATCCCGGAGCGATCGGCCAGCACCTGTTGCGAGATCCCGCGCCGCGCCCTGATCTCGCGGACCCGCTGCCCGATATAGGTGTCCTGTTCGTCGATCATGAGCCGCTCCCTCCGATGCGCCCTGACAAGGCACAGGTTACGTGCCTTGTGTTCCCGGTGGGAACAAAGTTCGGTGCCCGCGCTGCGAAGGTCAGGAAGCGGGTATCCGCCGCCGGTCCACCTGGCGCTCGGTACTCGACCACAAACGCATCGGCGACCAAGGGGGTAGCGATGGGAACCGGGTCCATGGCGGAGGCGGCGGTGCTGGGCGTGCTCGCGCCCGGCGAGATGCTGACCGCCGCCCAGATCAGCGAGCAGGCCCAGATCACCGGCTGGTCGGCCCGCCGTGCGATCGGGCAACTGGAGTCACGTGGTCTGGTGATGGCCGCTCCGTACGCGTCCCGCTGGTCGATCACTCCTAGAGGGCGTGCGGCTTGGACCACGAAGTTCAGGAGGTACGCCCGATGAGCCGCCGAAGGGCCTGGCCCGCAAGGCAATCCGTACCGCCCGGTAGCGAACCCGGAGGCCGCTACCTCCAGTGCTCGGATGGGTCCTGGTACGTGGTCGGGGCGGACGGGTGGCCTGTGCCGATGGACGAGTACCTCGCGCAGCGGCGCGAACTGGACGCCGACGTCTCGGCCCTCGAATCCCTCGGTGTGACCGTAATCGACGCGGAACCTCCGAGTGTCCGCGAAATGTCCTGGGGTGCAGTGAATTCCGAACGAGGGGAGCTGGAGCGATGATCACCGACCTGGTCGGCCAGGAGACCGCACTTTTCTGGGGATGGATGTTGGCGTTCCTGGTCCCCGGCGCCGCGCTGCTCCGCGCCGCGCTCCGGCCGCAGCGAATTCCCCCGGAAAACAGCGTGGGCGCGATCAAGGCCCGGATCGAACGGGAGCGATGGGCCGCGGCCGCCGACGCGAGACGACCGCGCCCTGTGCGGCCCGCGAGGCCCGCCCGAAGGGCGGCTTCACACCGCAGCGCAGCCTGACGGCCGCGCTCGGCCGGGGACGTCGGCCGACCTGGGCGTGCCGTCCTGCCTCAGCCGATGCCGTTCTGCACCGGATAGTCGATGACGTCCACACCGCCGGTGGCGTAGTTGACGACATCGTCGGCCGCCCGCTGGCCGTACTCCGACGCCCGCATTGCGGCCAAGGCGTCGGCGTCGGCGAAATCGGCTTCGAAGACCGCGAAATACGGCGCGTCGCCATTCCTCGACGCCACGTCGAAGCTGTATCGCCACGCGAGCACGCCGGGCCAATTCGCGACCAGCGGAAGGTGGTTGTTCACGTAGTAGTCGCGGAAGTGGTCGGGGTCGACGGGCTTGGGATAGAGGACCACCAATTTATGCATGCCTGCCTCCTGCGGCTACCACGGTCGTTTGAATCGTCATATGCGCAGGTTAGGGCTTGATATGTGGTCGAGGGAAAGACCGGGACGCGATAGACTCAGAACGGATCGTTATCAATCGGCAGGGAGGGTGTGTGGCGCCGGATACGGTGAGCCTGCGGTACTTTCTGGTGCTGGCGCAGGAATTGAACTTCACCCGCGCGGCCGCACGAATCGGTATCGCGCAGCCCGCACTCAGCGCCCGGATGCGCCGATTGGAGGCGGAACTCGGCACGAGCCTGCTGGTTCGCGACACCCGTAGCGTCGTATTGACCACGGCCGGTGCGGCTTTGGCGGAGTCCGCGCCGCCCGCGTTGGCGGCGCTGGACCGGGCCTGGGACGCCGCCCGGATCGCAGGGTCCGGTGAAATGGGCCCGCTGCGTGTCGGATACAGCATCAGCACGGGGGCCGAAACGGTACCGGCCCTGGTGGACAGGCTCATTCGCAGCAGCCCGGGACTCGAGGTCGCCGCGGTCCCGATGGCGACACCCGAAATCTCTCCCGCGGTCGCCGACGGTCGCATCGATGCCGGGATCACCCGCGGTGAACAGCCGGGTCGCGGCGTGCGCCGTTTCCTGCTGCGGACCGAACGCGTCGGGGTCCAATTGGCACAGCACCACCCCCTGGCCGACCATCCGGAAATCGAGATCGCCGCCGCCGCCGCGTATCCCCTGCGACTCCCCGACCGTACGGCCAACCCCGTGATCCACGATCAGCTGTCCGCACTATTCCGCGACATCCGTCCAACCCCCCAATTCCACACGCCCGCAGTCTCTTTCGACCTGTCCCAGCGCGACCTACGCGACGGCCTCACCCTCGCCCCGGCGGGCGAAGTCGCGGCCACCACCCAACCGGCCGGCCTCACATGGCGACCACTCCAGGGCGCCCCCACCATGACCATCCACCTGGTCCTCCCACGCGAGCAATCCCCACTACACCGCCGCATCCGCACCGTAGCCAAAGCCCTGGCAGACGAACTGCACTGGCTGCCGGACTGACGCCGACGGCGCTGGACCGATCAGCCGTCCTGTAATGCCGAATGCAGGGCATCTACTACGAGGATGAGCCGGGACTCGATGTCCCCTATTGCCAGAGCCTGGGTGGCGGCTGGTACTACTGCACCGAACACCCGCACCTTCTGGGTGGGATCATTTTCGACTGATAAGCGCGCTGCCGACCGAACTGGCCGCGTACACCTTCGGAGAATGAGTTTTCAGTGGTCAACTCCGAGTAAGGCCTGGTCGGTGCTGATGCACTCACACGCCACGACCGGAGCTTGTAGAGACTGGTCGGCGAGTACGGGCACATGCAGATGAGCAACTATTACGTTGACCGGCGTTCGTGGAATCCAGGCCTGTCGTTGGGGTGGTCAGGGTGTGGCCCACAAAATGAATAGAGCGAGCGCCACGTACAGAGCAACCAGCAGTGCAGCAGCGACGAGCACCGACCAGAAGACAAATATCAGCGACGGAATCGCAATGCGGCGCAAGAAGGCTCGGATCCCGTCCTTCCTGGACGCGGAAATCGCTGCCGCGACGATGACCGTCGGCGCTACAACCAGCACGACGACCGTAAAGACTTCCAGGATTGTTCCCATCCCTTCGTGCATGTGCACAGGCATTCCGCGCACGTATCGAATCGTCCTGTAACGCCGCTATTGCACGCTGATCGAACCGGCAACCGCAGCGCTGAGGAGGATCAATCGGCCGTAGCGATCCGAGGCCGGCCGAGCGTCCGCGACTGGTCGGCGTATTTCAGGGAGACAGAAAGAGTTCACGGCCGTCCATGATCTCGATCCCGGTCACCGCCGAACCGGTGGGGTCGATGTCCAGCGTCGCTACCGACCTGCCGTCGCGTTCAAGAGTGAGCACGTACGGAGTCGGCGAGCCGGGTGGCGCAGTCAATAGGACTGTGCACGTGGGCTTACAGTCGCATCGACCGTAGAACCTCAGGCTTGGGATGGTCCGAGCAAGATCCGCATTTTCAGGCTCCAACAGCTCGGCAACCTCGTTGGCGAGATCTGGGAGTACTTCCGCCAGGCGTGGTGGCTCTTCCACTGTCATCCGCCGAACCATACATCGCCCGCACAAGCTGAGCAGTCGACGAACGCATTGATCTGCCGCATACCGAGCTGACCGAACCGGCCAGCGCGAGGCGACGCCGGCCGGAACCTGTTGCGCCGCAGAACGTCCGCTACTGTCGAGGACCGTGCTGGAACTAGATCAAGGCTGGGTGCAGGCGTGTTCGCGATTGAACGAGCCGACGCTTCCGGTGCCGGTGGGGAGGTTGCGGGTGGCGTCTGCGTATGCCTCCGCCGGGGTCGCCCCCTTACCGAAGCCCACGATCGGGAACCCTGCGACGATCGCGAGCGGACTCGTCACGACTGCACCGCAGCCGTTCGCGAACGTCACCATCATCCGGCAGTCGATGATTCCTTGACCCTTGCACGTTCGGTCGGCGGCTCGAATGGCGTCGGCTTCCGTCGGGTGGTTGACCGAAAACGCGTAGACGTTGCCCCACGCACTGAGTGAAACGGCGCCCCAGTTGACCGGGTCGGCGGCGGCAGGCGGCGCCGCAAGAACGGCAGCGGCGCTCACCGAGAGGGCGGCGACCGCAAAGGATTTGTTGAACAAGTCTCGTGCTTCCTCTGCGCGCCGACCAGGGTGCGGCGATCGCATGGAAGATACCGCAGCGCATGGAATCGAGATCGCCCCAAGTCTTGGGGGCACGGCAAAGACCATCACGAACTGCGGTGTTCGTGACGAATCTGCCGAAACCGATCTAGTCGCCCTTGGCTGCGGCAGCGCCCCCGTCAGTGGCCATCGCCTCGCGCAGCGACGCACGCGGTCAACTATGAGTGCACGCGCATCGCGATGGCCGGGCCGTTGGCGAACGCGTCAGAAAGTCAACTGCGTCTGTTGACTCTTGGCGGTAGCCTGGGCGCTCGGCGTTGCAGAGGGAGGGGTTATGGCGCATATCTGGGTGGTCGTGTGCTTGCCGCCGGACGCAATCGATGACGTACAAACGGCGCTCACTCGAGCCCTCGCTCCGTTCGAGATGTACGAACAGCCCGCTGAGCGAGGTATGTGGGATACATGGCGGATTCGCGGCGGCGGCGAAGGCGCTGGGTTCTATGTACGACCGGGCTTTGAGGACGACCCCCGGTTGATCCACGACACCCCCAACTACAGGGGCGAAGTGTTGCCCACCAACCGAGGCGAGTGCGCGGGTGGGCCAAAGGCATTGCTGGATCTCGCAAGGAGAACCCTCACATGGTCGGATCTGCTCACTCTCGACGGTTGGTGGGTCGAGGAGAGCGGCGTCTGGGCCCATAGGGACTGGGACGAAAACACGTCTTACGAAAACGAGCCCGACTGCCCGGTACCACCGGGCGGCAACAAGAACTACCTGGCGGCATTGCCCGAAGACACAGTGCTTGTCCGGGTCTATTGCCACGGGTGACAACGCACTCATCTGCCGCATACCGCGCTGACTGAACCGGCCACCGCGGACAGCCATCGACACGGCTCAATGAGTCTGTGCGCGTGGCGGTTTGCCCACGAGTTAGACGTTGAAGCGGAATTCGACCACGTTGACATCCAATATCTGCACGTCAAACGCCCTCCCCACCCCTCGGCTCGCGTTCCGGAACCGAACAACCTCAGAGCGGGACCAGCCGTTGGACGACGACCCGTAATGCCGAATGCCGAGTGGCACATGGTGGAGGTGAATCTGGACAAAAGCCCTCCAGGACGTGCCCCTCGGCGACGATGGCGCTGACCGTGCTGTCCGAACCGGCTGGGACGGGGGTGCGGAAGATCAACCGGCCGTCGCGATCGGCCGGTTACCAGCCGTCGCCAGCAAGCCATTCCGCTTGGAACTCCGACGGGGTGATGTGATCTCGGCTGCACGGGCATTCGGATCCGCCGACAGTGTTGCGAGATCGAGGTCATCATTCAGCCACGTGTGATCGGTTCGGACGAACCCTCCGGCGCATTCTGTGCGGCCGTCTCGAAACTTCTGGACCTTCCGACACTCGAAACCTTCGTCATGGACCTCACTGAAGATTTCATACCCTTCGACCATGCAAGCCGACATTGCAGGCGCTGTGCGCGTCGCGAGTAGAGCGAGGGCCTTCGAGTGGACCTGGGCGCAAGCTGACATCGATCGGTTCTAAGAGACGGACGAGATGAGTCGCTCGAGCGGCTTACGGTCACCATCACGGATCTAACCCGCGATGCCACCCCGGCTCTCACCGTGGCCCTTGCCGATCATTTCGATCAGTTGGCGGAGCGGTTGACGCGAGACTTCGGTCCCCCGACCCACATCGAGGCCAAGCCGGAGTCGGAGATCGGTTGGGAGTACCCCGATGTGGTGATCAACGTCGTATCCCACGACAGATTCCTGCTGTTGGAGATCGTGAATCCGCGGCGGTGGAGAGAGCGACGTGCGGATCAGGACTCCGACTGACGGTTCTAGTAGTCGGGAAGTGCGCTTCATCAAGCTGCCCGGAGCTCGACATACGGCCGGCCTCCGAACGCACTCTTCTGCCGCTTCCCGCGCTGACCGAATGGGCCAGCGCGAGGAGGACGACATGATCCAGCTGTTCGGGACCCCGGTGGTCGGGTCACGGCGCCTCATTCGATGAGTCGTCGAAGCGGCAGCGGCCGGTGTCGCGTTCTTACAATCGTGGGCGGCGTCGGCGATCCAGACTGGGCTGACAGCAATGTTGTTGCGGAGAGGAAAGATCCATGGCAGTTGCCACGCTGAAGATGCTCACCCTGGACAGTGCCGACGCGCGCCGAGACGCGGAGTTCTGGGCGGCCGCGCTCGGTTGGGAGATCGCCCACGTGCAGGACGAGTACGCCATGCTTACTGGTCCAGACCACGCGCTGGGATTCGGCACGGTCGCGGGCTATCAGCCGCCCACCTGGCCGAACGAGAATGGAACCAAGCAGTTCCATCTGGATTTGGCGGTCGAAGACCTCGAGATGGCCAGTAAGCAACTGGTCGAGTTGGGCGCTACGGTGCCCGAGTTTCAACCGGGTGAAAGCTGGCGGGTGCTGCTCGATCCGAGCGGCCACCCGTTCTGCCTCACCCTCGCGGCCAATTGGGCTAGCTGACCGGTCTGGCCGTATCTGACCGGGTATCCGCATGCCGCGCTGACCGGACCGGCCGGCGCGGCCACCCATGACACAGCTCAGCCCCGCGCAGAACACCGGGCGGGCTCAATGAGTCTGTGCACAGGCGCTGCTTCGTACGGACTGCGTACGCGTTGTTTTGCCGAATGCAGCGCGTTTGCTCGTCAGTAAGTGCCTGTGTGCGAACTGATCATTTGGTGCGGCGCGGCGGCGCCGTATCAGGATGATGATGGCCCGCTGGACCTGACGGACCAGCCTATGAACTGTCGGTTACGGAAGCACGGGCACAATCCCGGCAAGCGGTCAGCCGCGCAGCGGGCCGATGAAGGTGCCCGGATGGGTCGCACCTTCGGGCCAGACCATGATCGAGCCCAGAGCGGCAGGCCAGACTGCATGCAGTTGGGTGGTGGAATCGGGTGGGGTGACGATGATTTCGGTGGGGGTACTGGTGCCGGTTGCGTAGGTCAGGGTGCTCTTGGCCTGACCTCCCGGGGGTAGGTGGACCGGTCGGCCCTGTTCGGTGGTTCGGGGCAGCGAGGCGCGGCCATTGTCGCCCACCGCGGCCAGGTCGACTCCCGGGAAGCCTTGCAGGACACAGGATTCCTGAGACAGATTCGTCAGCACAACGCTCGCGGTGCGCTGACTTCCGCCGGGCTGTCCGAGCTCGGGCTGCACTGTGAGGCCCAGCCGGGAGGCCCCGCACCACGGCTCATCCGCCTGCGCCTGTCCCGCCGCCATGCAGGGTACTACCGCCCCGGCCACCACCAGCACCGCCGAAGCCACTGCCCTGAAACGCATATGCCGATCCTTCCGCATCGTCGTGATCGACAGTGATCTTGCGGATGGAACCTTGTGGGCGACTTATGATCCGCTGAACACTGCCGTCCTCGGTGGAGGCGGCGTAACCGGGCCAATGCGGCAGGCTCCGCGCGCCGCCATTGAAGACGTGGCGGCCAAGCTCAACCAGGCACGCACGGGTTTCGCAACTACGTACTCTCTGCGTACCCGTCCGGGGGGCGAAGGATGCGGACCCGGGCAAGGAAACGGCCTGACCTGCGGCCGAAAGTGTGCCCTCGGCAGGATTCGAACCTGCGACACCCGCTTTAGGAGAGCGGTGCTCTATCCCCTGAGCTACGAGGGCTGACCGCCCGGCCGAGGCCGGGTCGTCGGCAGTCTACCTGGTTGGGGGCTCGGGGGTCGCATCCGCTGGGTCAGCGGCGGGAGGCCTCGGATTCGAGGTAGTCGGCGGGGGTGAATCTGGTTGTTTTCCAGCGGAACAGGAGGGTGGCGCCGGGCCAGTTGTTGGTGATGCGGCCCGAGGCGTTGCGGTACCAGCTGGAGCAGAAGTTCCAGGGGGTGTCCTTCAGGCGGCGCTGCAGCCAGTCGTCCCAGGACTGTTCCGCCTCGGGGGTGGCGGAAAGGTAGCGGCCGGGGTGGCGGGACAGGTAGGAGATGGCCTGGCGGATGTAGCGGGACTGGGACTCCAGCATGTAGATGATGGAGCCGGACCCGACATTGGTATTGGGGCCGTACATGAGGAACAGGTTCGGGAAACCGGGGACCGACATGCCCAGGAAGGCGCGGGCGCCCTCGGGGGACCACTCGTCGGCCAGTTTGCGGCCGTGCAGGCCGTAGATGTTCATGGGGGCCAGGAACTCGGTGCCCTTGAAACCGGTGCCGTAGACGATCACGTCGACCGGGTGCTCGACACCGTCCGCGGTGCGAATCCCGTTGGGGGTCACCGCCTCGATGGCGGTGGTCTCGACCGTCACATTGGGCTGCGACAGGGCGGGGAAGTACTCGTTGGAGAACAGACCACGCTTGCAGCCCGCCGCGTAATCGGGGGTCAGCTTGGCGCGCAGGGCCTCGTCGGGAACCTGCTTGGCGCGGTGTCGATCGGCGATCGCGATCACCGGATGCTTGATCGCCGGAACATCGGTGAGCGCCAGCGCCATCACCTCGAAGAAGGTCCAGATGGCGAACCGCTCCGCCAGTCGCGCACCGGGCACGTACTCGAACAGGGCGTGGTGCAGCCGGGTGTATTCGACATCGAACTTCGGCAGCACCCAGGCGGCCGAACGCTGGAACAGCGTCAGCTGGTCGACCTTCGGCTGGATCGCCGGAATATATTGAATGGCACTGGCTCCCGTGCCGATACACGCCACCCGCTTACCGGTCAGATCCACCGAATGATCCCATTCGGCCGAATGGAACGCCGCGCCCGTGAAGGAATCGATGCCGGGCAGATTCGGCATGGCCGGCCGCGACAGCTGCCCGACCGCGGGAATCAGCACATCCGCCAGGTGGGTGACGCCGTCGGCGGTGCGGACCCGCCACATCGCGCTCGACTCGTCGAACTCGGCGTCCACCACCTCGGCGCCGAACTCGATCTTGGCCGGCAGACCGTGCTTCTCGGCGACCGTGCGCATGTACGCGTGGATATCGGCCTGCTGCGAGAATCGCCGCGGCCAATCCGATTTCGGCTCGAACGACCACGAGTACAGCGGCGACGGCACATCGCAGGCCGCGCCCGGATAGGTGTTCTCCCGCCAGACCCCGCCGAGGTCGGCGGCCTTCTCCAGAATGGTGAAGTTGGTCAGGCCGTGGCGCTGCAATTCCAGCGCCATACCCAGTCCGGCGAATCCGGCACCGATGATCAGAATGGACGGCTCCCGCTGCATACCAGCAACGGTAGAGCGCATTACCGCTGGTCATGCAGACATCGCCGGTCAGTGAATCGGTATTTTCGGTCACTCCGGGTTGTGAGCCCGGGTTCGGATGCCGGGAGTTGCCGGAATGTCGTTCTCACGGTCCACTGTCCGGGTCAGTGAGCGCCGTCTGACCTGCGACGCTGTCCCCGACTGGACAGCCCGGTGTCACACTCCCTATATTCACGGAAGTCTTTGCTCCAATTTGCTTGTCCTGGTTAGTGATTGGCTATTCTGCGCCGCCGCAGGGGGCGTCGTCAGCGCGCCGAGTCGCTGATCAGGACCGCGGAGCCGGCTGGTCGTCGTGTTGGGCGGCGGCGGGTCGGCAACGGGCTGCGGACGGCGAGGGTGGGGTTCGTCGTCCGCAGCCCGAGACCTCGTCCCCCGCCCCGGGGCGACTTCCTCTCGGCTCATGTCCGAATTCGGCTAGGCTCGCCGAAGTGACTCAGTTCACGTCACTCGTGACATGCAAGGAGCGGTTGGGAAATGTTGAGCACCATGCAGGACGAGCAGCTGTCACTGGCGACACTGCTGCGCTACGCCTCCACCTTCCAGGGCGACAGTCATGTCTCCACCTGGACCGGCGACGGATTGCGCACTCAGACCTATCGTGAGGTCGGCCAGGACGCGGCCCGGCTCGCCAATGCCCTGCGTGACCTGGGCATCGGTGTCGGAGACCGGGTCGGCACCTTCATGTGGAACAACAACGAGCACATGGTCGCCTACATCGCGGTCCCCGCGATGGGCGCGGTGCTGCACGCCCTCAACATCCGGTTGTTCCCCGAACAGCTGGTGTTCGTGGCCAACCACGCCGAAGACCAGGTGGTGATCGTCGACGGCTCGCTGCTGCCGATGTTCGCCCAGTACCTGCCCAACCTGAAGACCGTCCGCCACGTGATCGTCGCCAATGGCGACGCGGCCGCGCTCCAGGCTCCCGAGGGCGTCACCGTGCACTCCTACCGCGAGCTGCTCGACGCCCAGCCCGACAGCTACGACTTCCCGGTCATCGACGAGCGCTCCGCCGCCGGTATGTGCTACACCTCCGGCACCACCGGCGACCCCAAGGGCGTCGTCTACTCGCACCGCTCCAACTGGCTGCACGCCATGCAGGTGATCTCGCCCAACGGCATGGGCTTCGACGCCGCCGACACCGTGCTCGCCATCGTGCCGCTGTTCCATGCCAACGCCTGGGGCATCCCGTACGCCGCCATGATGTCCGGCGCCAATGTGCTCATGCCCGACCGCTTCCTGCAGCCCGCCCCGCTGCTGGAGATGATGGCCGCCGCCAAGCCCACCTTCGCCGCCGCCGTGCCCACCATCTGGGGTGGCGTGCTGGCCGGGCTGCAGGCGCAGCCGCAGGACATCTCGCACCTGCGCACCTGCGTGGTCGGCGGCGCGGCCGTGCCGCCGTCGATGATGCAGGCCTTCCAGGAGCGGCACGGCGTCAAGCTGCTGCACGCCTGGGGCATGACCGAGACCTCCCCGCTGGGTTCGGTGGCGCACCCGCCCGCCGGCGCCGAGGGGGAGGAAGCCTGGAACTACCGCTACACCCAGGGCCGCTTCCCGGCCGGCGTGCAGGCCCGCCTGGTCGCCGACGACGGCTCGGTGCTGCCGAACGACGGAGAAGCGCTGGGCGAGTTGGAGGTTCGCGGCCAGTGGATCACCGGCGCGTACTATTCGCCGTCCGGCGCCGAGGTGGATCCCGACAAGTTCCACGACGGCTGGCTGCGCACCGGTGACGTCGGCAAGATCAGCCCGAACGGCTACCTCACCCTGGTCGACCGCTCCAAGGACGTCATCAAGTCCGGCGGCGAGTGGATCTCCTCGGTGGACCTGGAGAACGCGGTCATGGGCCACCCGGCCGTGGCCGAGGCCGCCGTCATCGGCATCCCGGACGAGAAGTGGGACGAGCGCCCGCTGGTCGCCATCGTGCTGGCCGACGGTTCCGCGGCCAAACCCGAAGAGCTGCGCGACTTCATCGCGCCGAAGTTCGCCAAGTGGCAACTGCCCGAACACTGGGCCTTCATCGCGGAGGTGCCCAAGACCAGTGTCGGCAAGTTCGACAAGAAGCGGCTGCGCGCCCAGCACGCCGACGGCTCGCTGACCGTCGTCACGCTGGCCTGATCGCTGTACCCGTCATACGGCTCGAGCCGCGTCCCCATGTGGGACGTGGCTCGAAAATCAGGTGCCTGACCGGGGCGAATTACCCCATATACAGATCAGTCCCCGGTAGTCTCCACCGAATTCGGAGTATCAGTCGTCGCTGATTACTCTCCATCCGACTGGCTTGCCGGGGGCCTGGCCGGATTCCTCGAACATGCCACCCATGTCTTCCGACGTCTCGTCCGACACTATGGCTCGCCCCGGTGTTCCGGTGTGAATTCAAGTGTCTCGCCGTAGGGATCGCCAGTCAATAGCTTGCGGCTATCTGTCTTTGACCGCGCTCAATCCGTAGAGCACCGGGACGATCGGATCCGCGGGCGGGAGCCGCCACCAGCCGGTCTCGGTCGGCACCATCTGCGGCCAGCGCGGCCACGGCAGGGTGTCGGTCTCGGTCAGGCCGGTCAGGCGCAGGCCCGCGTCGAGCAGGGCGGTGACCACCTCACCGAGACCGTGCCGCCATTCGTAGGCGGTGGTGTCGGAGGTCAGGTCCGGGCCGTCGGTGTAGGTGTGCGCGCTGTCCCGGCGTTGCGCGCCGCGCCCGGCCAGATAGTCGTCGTGCAGGACGAGCTGACTCGGGTCGATCTCCGGCGGCGGCGTGGGACCCAGCGCGTGCAGCAGCGGATGGAATTCCACCAGATAGAACAGCCCACCGGGCCGCAGCAGATCGGCGACCACCCGCGCCCAGCGGGTCAGATCCGGCAGATAGCAGAGCGCGCCCTTGCCGGTGTAGACGACGTCGAAACTATTCTCGCCCAGGGCCTCTCGGGCGTCGTACACGTCGGCGCACACGTATTCGACGGCATCCCCGGCCAATTCGCGCGCGTGCCGGACCGACTCCGGGGAGAAGTCCAGGCCCACCGCGCGAGCGCCCCGGCGCGCGAATTCGACCGTCTCCGTGCCCAGATGACATTGCAGATGGGCGACGTCCAGGCCGCCCACATCCCCCAGGACATCCCATTCGAAGGGTGCGAACCAGTAGCTCGCATCGTGATCACGGTAGAAACGGCTGGCGGCGTGGATGCCGGCGCGGGCATCCCAGTTCCGCCGATTCGCCGACAACGGATCTGTCACGGTCGCCATGATAGGCAGTTCCGGTCGCGGCCCCGGGTCCGTACGGTTAGTTTGAGGGCAGATGCCCGCAATCCGCAGGGGTGGACGAGGAGGTCCGGGGTGCAATCGAAACAGGGTGGTCAGGCATGACATTCGGGCTGATCAAGTCGGTGGGGGAGCGGGCCTACCTGGAAGCCGAATCCGCGCGCCTGGCCCTGGAAGCCGGGTTGGCGCGCCTGGAATCCCCGGCGGTCCTGCTGGCTGCCGCCACCGCCATGCTGCGCTACGGCACCCTGGCCGCCGGGCTGCGGCTGTCCGCAGCGCGCTACGGCGGTCGTATCGCCGTCATCGACGAACTGGGCGAACTCACCTTCGCCGAACTCGAGGACCGCTCCAACCGGCTCGCCAACGCCTGGCGCGCACGCGGACTGAAACCGCGTGAGGGCGTGGCCGTGCTGGCCCGCAATCACCGCGGCCTGCTCGAGGCCATCTTCGCCGCCGCCAAGTGCGGGGCCCGGATCATCCTGCTCAATACCGATTTCGCGGCCCCGCAGATCCGCGACGTCGCCACCCGCGAGGGCACCGACCTGCTCGTCTACGACGACGAGTACGCCGAACTGCTCGGCGAGGTGCACCCCAAGCGCGGCAGCTACCGAGCCTGGACCGAGGAGCCGCGCGAGGACAGCCTCGAACACCTCATCGCCACCGGCTCGTCCGCCGCGCCGCCCGCGCCCGGGGCCGAACCCAAGATCATCCTGCTCACCAGCGGCACCACCGGCACCCCCAAGGGCGCGCCCCGCGCGGAACCGAAATCGCTGCTGTCCCTGGGCGGTCTGCTGTCCAAGGTCCCGTTCCGGGTGAACGAGGTGACCGAATGCTGCGCCCCCATGTTCCACACCCTCGGCTTCGCCATGGCCATGCTGAGCCTCGGCTTCGGCTCCACGCTGGTGATCCGCCGCCGCTTCGACCCGCAGACCGCCATCGACTCCATGGACCGGCACGGCGCCACCACGCTGATCGTGGTGCCGGTCATGTTGTCGCGCATGGTGGATCTGGGTGGGCAGGCGCTGGCCGGACGCGACCTGTCCGCGCTGCGCATCGTATTCGTGGCCGGATCCCAGCTGGGCGCGCAACTGTGCCGGGAGGTGACGGCGGCGTTCGGGCCGGTCGTCTACAACCTGTACGGGTCCACCGAGGTCGCCTACGCCACCATCGCCACCCCCGCCGACCTCGCGGAAGAGCCCGGCTGCGTGGGCAAACCGGTGCTGGGGGCGCGCGTGGAGATCCTCGACGAGCGGGGCCGCACGGTGCCGAACGGCGCGACCGGTCGCATCTTCGTCGGCAACACCATCCAGTTCGAGGGGTACACCGGCGGCGGCCACAAGGAAGTCATCCGCGGGCTGATGTCCTCCGGGGACGTCGGCCACTTCGACGCCGCCGGACGGCTTTTCATCGACGGCCGCGACGACGACATGATCGTGTCCGGCGGCGAGAACGTCTTCCCGGCCGAGGTCGAGGAACTGCTCTACACGCATCCGGCGGTACGGGAGGCGGCGGTGATCGGGGTCGCGGACGAGCAATTCGGTGCGCGGCTCAAGGCTTTCGTGGTCGTCCACGACGGAGCCTCGTGCACTGAACCCGAGGTCAAGGACTTCGTGAAGGACAACCTGGCCCGGTACAAGGTGCCGCGCGAGGTGGTGTTCCTCGCCGAACTGCCCCGCAACCCCACCGGCAAGGTGCTCAAGCGCAAACTCCAGGAGGTCTGAGCGACAGCGCTGTTCGGCGGGCGCGTCCGCACGCTGCCCTTCCGGCGGACCGCGCCGTATGCTGGGCAGCGCAGTACGCGGTCGAGTCAGGGAGGACAGGTGCCGGGGGCAGGTAATCTCGGCCATTATCGGCTGCTCAAGCTGCTCGGCCGCGGCGGTATGGGTCAGGTGTGGCTGGCCGAGGACACCCGGCTCGAGCGGGAAGTGGCGCTGAAACTGCTGCCGGTCGAACTCGCCGAGGACGAGGACTATCGGCGGCGGTTCGAACGCGAGGCCCGGCTGGCCGCCCGGCTGCGCGGACCGCACGTGGTGCCCATTCACGCCTTCGGTGAACTCGACGGCCGCCTCTACATCGACATGGAGTTGGTCGATGGCTCCGACCTGGGGAAGATCCTGCGCGAGCAGGGAGCCCTGGCGCCCGCCCGGGCCGTCGAACTCGTCGCCCAGGTCGCCGACGCGCTCGACATCGCGCACAAGGCCGGGCTGGTGCACCGGGATGTGAAGCCCTCCAACGTCTTGACGCTGCCCAGCGGATTCGCCTATCTCATCGACTTCGGCATCGCCCGCGGCGTCGGCCAGGCCACCATCACCGGTACCGGTGTGGCCGTGGGCACCTGGGCCTACATGGCGCCCGAACGCTACTCCGGCGACGAGGACCTACGCTCGGACGTCTACTCGCTGGCCTGTCTGCTGTACGAAACCCTCACCGGCGCGAAACCTTTCGCCCACGCCGATCCCGTCCAGCAGATGGCCGCGCACGTGACGTCCGAACCGCCCCGGGCCAGCGACCGCAGCTCCCTCGTTCCCGCCGCCCTCGACGCGGTCGTCATCCGCGGCATGGCCAAGGATCCGGCCCGGCGGTTTCCGAGCGCGGGCGCCCTGGCCGCCGCGGCCCGCGCCGCCCTGGAATCCGCGCCCGCCCCGCAGCCGGGCCCGCCCCGCCGATCCGATCCGACCACGAAATGGGATGGCGACGACGGCTTCCCGAGCCACGGTTCCACCCCCGCGCCGCAGTACCCGCCCTACACCCCGGCCCCGGGACCCGCGCCCGGCCTCGCGGCCCACAATCGCCGCGCACCAGGCGCGACACCCCTGCCGGCCAGAACCCCTTCGGGCGCAACGCCTCCGCCGAAGAGAATCAACACGGGCACACCGCCGCCGAGCCGAATCGGCCCGCAGAGCGGCCCGGGCCGGAGCGCGACGCCGCGACCGCAGGGGATGAATTCGGGCGCGACGCCCTTGGCGACCGGGACACCGGGTGCGACGCTGCTGCCCACCGGGATGGGTTCGGGCGCAACGCCGCCGCCCGGGATGAGCTCGGGCGCAACGCCTGGCCCCGGTGGCATGGGCTCCGGCGCGACGCCGATGTCCAGCGGGATGGGCTCGGGTGCGACGCCGTTGCCGGGTGGCATGGTCGGCGGCGGAGCTGGGCGGCCGGGTGGGACGGGGCCGATGTCCGTGCCCGCCGGGATGGGGCCGGTCGGCGCGTCCGGGTCCGGTGCGATGGGGTTCGGGTCGCCGTACGCGGCGGGTTACGGGGCGATGGCGGCGAAGCCGGAACGGCGGCAGGGGATTCGGCCGTGGCAGCCGGTGTGGTGGGCGATCCTCGGAGTGGGGGTGCTGTTCTTCGGGATCATGAGCGTCGGCGTACTGGCGGTGACGTTCTCCGAAGGGTTCGACGACTGGCTGGAGACGCTGATCGCGTATCTGATCTTCGTCGCGCCGTTCGCGGGATCGATCTGGGTGACGGTGCTGGAGGTGCGTCGGTTCCGGGCGCGGGGGTAGTGCGGAAACGGCGCGACCGGGTCGCGGTCGCGCCGAATCCGGATGGGGCGCTCAGCAGTTGCGCAGTTCCGGGCTCTGGTTGAGCAGCTGGGCCCGGGTGGAGATGAAGGTGGAGTAGGTGTCGCCGCCGACCGAGGCGAGCGGGAAGGCCGCGACCCGGTGGCAGTTCTGGAAGGCGAGCTTGATGCCGAAATGGCGTTCCAGGCCGCCGCGAATGGCGTCGGAGGCCATGGCTCGCAGCAGCTGACCGCGCGCCGTCTCGTCCGGCGGCGCGATGGTGTTGTCGGCGTATTCCGCCGTGCCGGAACGCAGATCGTCGGCTACCCGGCTGACGACCTCGTAGGCGTAGGGCAGCGAGTTACGGACGCATTCGACGAACTCTGCGTCGCTGACTTCACCGCGTTCGGCGCGCTCGAGTAGTGCGGTGGGTACATCGAGTGACATAGCGCTCTCCTCATGGGATGGCGGAAGGTGTCAGCCGATTGTAGATGAAATCCGTTGTCAATAAGTCTGAATTCGCGTCGAAAGTGCCCGCTCCAGAGCCTTTTTCGCGTCCGCGGTGAGGGTTCGGACCAACTCGCCCGCCGGTAGCTCCGGCGCCAGCGCATGCGCCTGACCTGCCCAGAGATTCACCGCGTCGGCATTGCCCTCGGCCCGCGCCGCCGCTCGCAAAGGCCCGGTGGCGTAATGGATCTCGGGATAGGCGACCGGTGCGTCCGGATGCTCCACCAGGAATCGATTCCGCAGCCCGCGCGCCCGGCGGCCGGTGAAGGCGCGGGTCAGCATGGTCGGGGTGTCGGCGACGATCGCCGCGCGCACCACCGGCGCGGTTCCCGCCTCGGGGCAGCGCAGGAACGCGGTGCCCAGCTGCGCGGCGGCCGCGCCGGCCGACAGCGCCGCGGCCACGCCCGCGCCGGTCGCGATGCCGCCCGCCGCCACGATCGGGGCGTCCACCGCGTCGCGCAGCAGTTGCAGCAGGGTCAGCAGGCCCAGGGGGTCGGTGAGGTCGTCGGCGGGATCGTCGACGAACACGCCGCGGTGCCCGCCCGCCTCCGCGCCCTGCGCGATCAGCACGTCCGCGCCCGCGGCCACCGCCTCGCGCGCCTCGGCGACGGTCGTGACCGTCACCCAGACCTCGGTCCCCGCCGCGCGCAGACGCGCGATCTCCGCCGCGGACGGGCAGCCGAAGGTGGTCGACACCACGGGGACCGGGTCGGCGGTGAGCAGGTCGAGCTTGGCGGCCCAATCGTCGCTGTCGTAGCGGGGCTCGCCGACGGGGAACTCGGCGGCCAGGCCGCCCACATATGTATCGAACCGATCGGTCGGGCTCGGTTCGGAGGGATAGAAGAGATTCACCCCGAACGCGCCGGCGGTGAGCGCCCGCGTCGTGGCGATCCGCGCGGCCAGCTCACTCGCGGGCAGATATCCGGCGGCAACGAACCCCAGCCCGCCCGCGTCGGTCACGGCGGCGGCCAGCTCCGGGGTGGACGGCCCCCCGGCCATGGGTGCCAGGACGATCGGCGTACGCAACTCGTCGAGAACCATCTCACCATTGTGCCTTTTCGGTTACGGTTTGTGATCAAGGGTTCGAGTGCTCGAGCTGGCGTTATCGCACAGAAGGTTGCGAAATGGTCACAAGCGAGTACTGTTTCCATCACAGCGATGCCGAATCGTTACCGGACCCTCCGAACGCTAGGACTTGCAGTGCCGCATCACCGAACGACCGCGAACTCCGTATCAGTCATGGATTTGCTTGGTGATTCCGGTGCTGTCCGCACTGGCGTCACCTCGCGCAGGCGGCACCGGGCCGAGCCCACCGCCACCGACAAGGTCAAGACCGCCGCCAGTTTCGCGGTCGCGGCCGGTGCGCTCATCGGTACCGGATCGCAGCTGGTCCCCGCTCTCGCGCACGCCGCTCCGCTGCTCCCCACGCACGACGAGAAGGCCGCCACGATCGAGGAGGACGTCGCCCCCGTCGCGGCGACCTCCGAGCTGAAGCAGGCCAAGGACGTGGCGGCCCCCATCGCCGAGCCCGCCCCCGCGGTCCCGGTCGCGGCCCCCGCGCCGAACCCGGCTCCCTTCGGCCTGCAGAACCTGCCGCCGGAGATCTCCGCCCCGCTGGCGCAGGCCGAACAGACTCTGAAGTCCCTCCAGCAGCAGCTCAACCCGGGCCCGGGCGTGGTGAAGCCGGTCGACGGCCAGCTCTCCTCCGGCTTCGGCATGCGCTGGGGCGCAATGCATTACGGCATCGACTTCGCCGACCCGATCGGCACCCCCATCCACTCGGTGATGGGCGGCACGGTCATCGACGCCGGCCCGGCCTCGGGCTTCGGCCTCTGGGTGCGCGTCAAGCAGGACGACGGCACCACCGCGGTCTACGGACACGTCAACGACATGTACGTCAACGTGGGCCAGCGGGTGAACACCGGCGATGTCATCGCCTCCGTGGGCAACCGCGGGAACTCCACCGGTCCCCATCTGCACCTCGAGATCTGGGACGCCGCCGACAACAAGATGGATCCGCTGCCATGGCTAGCCAGCAAGGGCGTTCTCATGCAGCAGCAGTGGGGACCGGACCAGTAGATCGTTCACCGGCCCCCGCGATGACCGGGCGTTTTCCGGACCGGCGTCTGCCGGTGGGTGCGGTGACGACACTGGACGAACTCTTCGACCCTGCCTCCGTGCACGGCCGTTCCTACGCGCTGCTGGTTCAGCACCCGCGCTCCACCGTGCTCGAGGTGGCCGAGCGGCTGACCGTGCCGCCCCGCGTGGCCGAGTCCGCGCTGGAGGCGCTGTGCCAGCTCGAGGCCGTGGTCCGGCTCACCGACGGCAAGGGCGTGGTGCGTTTCGACGCGCACGCCCCGGAAGCCTTGTCGGAGGCCGAGACTCGCCGCCGTAATCAGGACATGCTGCGCATGCAGTCGGCCGCCGCGCGCCTGGGGGAGACCTTCCGCTCGGTGCGTCGCACCACCGACGCCGACGGCGCGGTGGTGGCCGTCTACGAGCGCCGCCAGCTGCTGGCCGACTTCGAGGACCTGCAGCACACCGCGCACGCCACCGTGAAGGTGGTGGAACGCGGGCCGTTCCTCTCCGATGTGGAGACCGAGGAGCGGATGTTCGAGCTCAAGACCTCGCGCATCGCCGCCGGCATCGACTACCGGACCCTGTACCAGGAGACCATCTACCAGGATCCGGAACGGCTGCGCCACGTGCTGGCCACCAACGCCGTTGGCGCCCAGGCGCGTACGCTCGCCGACCCGCCGATGAAGCTGATCGTCGCCGACGATCGGCGCGCGGTGCTGGTGCTGCACACCGACGAGCGCCGCGGCGACCCCATGGGTGTCCGCGTCGGCCCGTCGCCCACCCTGGATCTGCTGGTCAAGACCTTCGACGCGCTGTGGCTGACGGCCACGCCGATCTCGGTGAACCCGTCCGAGGCGCTCGACGATCGGGACAAGGCCATCCTCACCCTGATGAGCATGGGCGCGACCGACGACACCATCGCGCGCCGGCTGGGCCTGTCGCGCCGAACGGTGGTGCGCCGCACCGCGAGTCTGCTCGAACGGCTGGGCGCCAGCACCCGTTTCCAGGCCGGAGTGCAGGCGACACGCCGCGGCTGGCTCTAGGGGTCTGTGGCGCAAGTCACCTCACAGCAACACTTCTCGCTGGTCAGCGATATTCATCATGCATGGCTGCTCGGGGCACTTCGCGAGCATCGATATGATTGTTTTCGTCCGCTGACCTTTTGACGTCCCGGGAACAGACGTCAGTTTTCGTGGGTCCGCCGAGTGTCTTCGGCTGCGGAAAAGACCAACCCGAGAGGTGAATGCACGCGTATGGATACTGCCCGCCGTACAGCACGCGGTACTCGTCGGCGTCGGTCCGGCAGCCCACTCTTCGGGCAGTTGCTCACCGCGGCGGTCGAATCCGCCGGTGACGCCATCGCCATCCGCTTCAACCCGACCGGGGATCCGGCCGCTCAGCGCGAGATCAGCTACCGCGAGCTGGACGCGCGCTCCTCGCAGCTGGCCCGGGAACTGATCGCCCGCGGTGTCGGCCCCGGCGACATGGTCGCCATCGGCATCACCCGCTCGATCGAATCCGTGCTGGCCGTCTGGGCCATCGCCAAGACCGGCGCGGCCTATGTGCCGGTCGACCCCGCGTACCCGGCCGACCGCATCGAACACCTGCTCACCGACTCCGGCGCGGTGCTGGGCCTGACCACCCGGGAGTACCGCGCGGGCCTGGGCGACGCCGCCACCTGGATCGAACTCGACGATCCGGCGCAGGAGCAGCGCGTCGCCGCGCACCCGGACCACCCGATCTCCTACGCCGACCGGGTGGGCACGCTCACCGAGCAGCACCCCGCGTACGTCATCTACACCTCCGGTTCCACCGGCAAGCCCAAGGGCGTGGTGGTCACCCACACCGGCCTGGCCGGGCTGGTGGCCGCCGAACGTGAGCACTACGCGGTCTCCGCGGATTCGCGGGTGCTGCACGTCTGTTCTCCCAGCTTCGACGTCTCGGTGCTGGAACTGCTGCTGACCTTCACCGTGGGTGCGACCCTCGTCATCGCGCCCGCCGGTGTCTTCGGCGGTGTGGAACTGGCCGACCTGCTGGACCGCGAGAGCGTCACCCACGTGTTCATCACGCCCGGCGCGCTGGAATCGGTGGACCCGGCCGGGCTCAGCGAACTGACCACCGTCGTGGTGGCCGGTGACAAGTTCGGCCCGGAACTGGTGTCGCGCTGGGCGACCGATGAGCGCTCCTTCTTCAACGGCTACGGCCCCACCGAGGCGACCATTCTCGCCACCTCCAGCGCCCCGCTGCTGCCGGGCGAGCCGATCACCATCGGCGCCGCCATCGCGGGTGTCGGTGCGTACGTGCTGGATTCGCGGCTGCGGCCGGTGCCGGACGGCGTGGTCGGCGAGCTGTACCTGTCGGGACCCGCACTGGCGCAGGGATACAAGGGCCGTCCCGGCCTGACCGCCGAGCGCTTCGTGGTGAGCCCGTTCGGCGAGGCCGCCGGAGCCCCGGGTTCGCGGCTGTACCGCACCGGTGATCTGGTGCGCCGCAATCCGGCCGAATCCGAGCAGCCGGGCGTCATCGAATATCTGGGCCGCTCCGACTTCCAGGTCAAGATCCGCGGTCTGCGTATCGAATTGGGCGAGATCGACAATGCCCTGAGCGCGCACCCGGACGTGGATTTCGCCGCGACCCTGGGCCGGGCGCTGCCGTCGGGCGCGACCGCCCTGGTCTCGTACGTGCTGCCCCGCCCGGGCGTGACCGTGGACACCGCGGCGCTGGCCGCGCACGTCGGCGAGTCGCTGCCCGCGTACATGGTGCCCACCGCCATCGTGGTGCTGGCCGAGATCCCGCTGACCCCGGTCGGCAAGCTGGACCGGAACGCCCTGCCGGAGCCGGTGTTCGCGGCCCGCGAGTTCCGCGCCCCGGCGACCCGCGCCGAGGAAGTCATCGCGGAAGTGTTCGCCGCCTTGCTGATTCCCGACAATCCGGACGCCCGGGTCGGTGCGGACGACGACTTCTTCGAACTCGGCGGCAACTCGCTGCTCGCCGCCCAGGCCGCCGCCCGCATCGGCGCCGCCCTCGGCGTGCGGGTGCCGGTGCACGTGCTGTTCGACGGCTCCACCGTGGCCGAACTGGCCCGCCGCCTCGAGGGTGAGACGGCCCCGGCCGCCACCGGGCCCGCGCTCGGCTCGCTGCCCCGCCCGAACCGGGTGCCGCTGTCCTTCGCCCAGCAGCGCATGTGGTTCCTCAACCGCTTCGACCCGAACAGCGCGGTCGACAACATGCCCCTCGCCGTGCGGCTCACCGGCGCCCTCGACGTGGACGCCATGCGCGCCGCCGCCGCGGACCTGGTCGCCCGTCACGAGGTGCTGCGCACCATCTACCCCGAGGTCGACGGCGAGGGCTTCCAGCAGGTGCTGCCCGCCACCGACCCGCGGGCCCGGCCCGAACTGCCGGTCACCGAGATCGACGCCGCCGAGATCGCCGACCGGGTCGCCGAGGTGGTCGGCGCGGGCTTCGACGTCACCGCCGCGCCGCCGCTGCGCCTGCGCCTGCTGCGCCTCGCGCCCGACGAGCACGTGCTGGTCGCCGCGATCTATCACATCGCCGCCGACGGCGTCTCGATCGGCGTGCTGGCCCGGGACCTGGTCACCGCGTACGCGCAGCGCATGAACGGGGCCGCTCCGCAGTGGGCCCCGCTCCCCGTGCAGTACGCGGATTACGCGGTGTGGCAGCGGGAATCGCTGGGCAGCGAGGACGACCCGGACTCGCCGCTGGCCCGCCAGATCGCCTACTGGCGCGAGAACCTCGCCGACCTGCCCGACGAACTGGTGCTGCCCTGGGATCGGCCGCGGCCCGCCGTCGCCTCCTACCGCGGCGGCAACCACAACTTCCGCTTCGACGACGAGATCTACGCGGCCGCACGCCGATTCGCCGAAACCCACAACACCACGCTGTTCATGGTGGTGCACACCGCGCTCGCGGTGCTGCTGGCCCGGCTCTCCGGCACCCGCGACATCGCCATCGGCACCCCGGTGGCCGGGCGCGGCGAGGCCGAACTCGACGACCTGATCGGCATGTTCGTCAACACGCTGGTGCTGCGCAGCGACGTCGACCCCGCCGCCTCCTTCACCGAGCTGGTGGCGGCGGTGCGCGAGAACGACGTGCGCGCCTTCGGCCACGCCGACGTGCCGTTCGAGCGCCTGGTGGAACTGCTGGACCCGGCCCGCTCGCAGGCCCGCAACCCGCTGTTCCAGGTCATGCTGACCTTCCAGAACATGGCCCCCACCCGGCTGGAACTGCCCGGCCTCACGGTGGCGGGCGCGGACCTGGAGATCCCCTTCGCCAAGTTCGACCTGCAGCTCACCCTGCAGGAATCGCTCGACGAGCGGGGCCACGCCACCGGCATGGCCGCCGAGTTCTCCTACGCCATGGACCTTTTCGACGCCGCCACGGTCGCCGAACTGGCCGCCCGCTTCCAGCGGGTGCTGGCCGCGCTGACCGCCGACCCGGCCGCGCCGGTCGGCGATCTGGCGCTGTTCTCCGCCGGGGAACGGCAGCGGGTGCTCACCGACTGGAACGCCACCGGTTTCGACGTGGCGGCCACGCTGCCCGAAGGCGCTGCGGCGACCCTGGTTTCGCGGTTCGATGCCCAGGCCGCGGCCACCCCGGACGCCGCCGCACTGGTCTTCGCGGACGAGACACTGACCTACCGTGAGCTCGCGGAGCGCTCCAACCGCCTGGCGCGACTGCTGATCGCCGAAGGCGTCGGACCGGAATCGCTGGTGGCCCTGGCCCTGCGCCGGTCGACCGAATTGGTCGTGGCCATGTACGCGGTGCTGCAGGCCGGTGCGGCCTACGTGCCGCTGGATCCCGACCAGCCCGCCGACCGCATCGGCCACATCCTCGACACCGCGCGGCCCCGACTGCTGCTCATCGCGGAAGCGGACGAATTCGAGGCCGGGGCAAGGGAGGTCGCCACCCTCTCGGTCGAACGGGCCGAGGCGTCCGCGCGGGCCCTCGGCGGCGCGCCGATCACCCAGGCCGAGCGCGTCCGACCGCTGCGCCCCGAGCACGCGGCCTACGTCATCTTCACCTCCGGCTCGACCGGCCGCCCCAAGGGCGTCGCCGTCGAGCACCGCGCCATCGTCAACCGCCTGGTGTGGATGCAGCACGAATACGCGCTGACCGCCGACGACGCGGTGCTGCAGAAGACTCCGGCCACCTTCGACGTGTCGGTGTGGGAGTTCTTCTGGCCCTTGCAGACCGGTGCGCGCCTGGTGGTCGCCAAGCCGGACGGCCACCGCGACCCGGTGTACCTGGCGCAGATCATCGCCGAACAGCGCATCACCACCGCGCATTTCGTGCCGTCCATGCTGTCGGCGTTCGTGGCCACGCTGGACAACGACAGCGAACTGGCGCGCGCAGGCCGCGGGCTGCGGCAGGTGTTCGCCTCCGGTGAGGCGCTGCCCGCGCCGACCGCGCGGCAGCTGCGCGAGCTGACCGGGGCGCGCCTGCACAATCTGTACGGCCCGACCGAAGCCGCCGTCGACGTCACCTATCACGAGGCCGTCGACGCCGACACGGTGTCGATGCCGATCGGGCGTCCGGTCTTCAATACCCGTGTCTACGTGCTGGATTCCCGCCTCAACCCGGTCCCGGCCGGGGTCGCGGGCGAACTGTATCTGGCGGGTGTACAGCTGGCGCGCGGCTATGTCGAGCGCCCGGACCTGACCGCGGACCGCTTCGTCGCCGACCCGTTCGGCAGCGGTGAACGCCTCTACCGCACCGGCGATCTGGTGAAATGGACCGCCGAGGGCGAGCTGGAGTATTTGGGCCGCACCGACTTCCAGGTGAAGTTGCGCGGTCTGCGCATCGAACTGGGCGAGATCGAGGCCGCGCTGCTGGCGCAGCCGGGCGTCGCGCAGTCGGTGGTGGTGGTGCGCGCCGACGCGCACACCGGCGACCAGCTGGTCGGCTACGCCGTCGCCGCCGACACCACCCCCGAGGAGCTGAAAGCCGGTCTGGCCCGGTCGCTTCCGGCGTACATGGTGCCCAGCGCGGTCGTGGTGCTCGACGAGTTCCCGCTCAACGCCTCCGGCAAGCTGGATCGCAAGGCGCTCCCGGCTCCGGTGTTCGAGGCCAAGAGCTTCCGTGCCCCGTCGACCCCGATCGAGGAGATCGTGGCCGGGGTGTTCGGCGAGCTGCTCGGCACCGACCGGGTCGGCGCGGACGACGACTTCTTCGAACTGGGCGGCAACTCGCTCATCGCCACCCGGGCCGTGGCGCGGATCAACGCCGCCCTCGACACCACCGTCGCGGTGCGCGAGATCTTCGAGACCGCAACGGTTTCCGGGCTGGCCGCGCGCATCGTGCCGGGTGCGGGCGCCGGGGCGCGGCCGGCGCTGGTGGCGGGGGAGCGTCCCGCCCGCGTCCCGCTGTCGCTGGCGCAGCAGCGCATGTGGGTGCTCAACCAGCTCGACCCGGATTCCCCCGTCTACAACATCCCGATGGTCATCCGGCTCACCGGCGCGCTCGACGTGCCCGCCCTGCGTCACGCCGTCGAGGACGTGCTCACCCGCCACGAGGTGCTGCGCACCCGCTACCCGGAGACCACGCCGGGCGGGCCCGCCTTCCAGGAGATCCTCTCGGTCGCCGACGTGCTGCCGCACGGTCTCGAGCTGGAGCGGGCCGCCGATATCGGTGGCCGGATCGGTGCGCTGGTTGGCGCCGGATTCGATGTGGCGCAACGGGTTCCGGTGCGGGTTCGGCTGATCACCGGCGACGACCCGGACGACTACCTGCTGGTCCTGGTGGCCCACCACATCGCCGCCGACGGCGCCTCCATGGCGCCGCTGGCTCGCGACCTGATGACCGCGTACCTCGCGCACGCCGCGGGCGAGGCCCCGGCCTGGCAGCCGCTCGCGGTCCAGTACGCGGACTACGCGGTCTGGCAGCGGGCCGCGCTCGGCCTCGAGGACGACGCCGAGTCGGCGGCCGCCGCGCAGATCGCGTTCTGGCGCGACCAGCTGGCCGGACTGCCGGACCGCCCGATGCTGCCGCTGGACCGGCCGCGCCCGGCGGTGGCGTCCATGCGCGGCGCGCTGCTCGACTTCACGCTGTCGCCGCAGGTGCACACCGGCCTGAATCGCCTGGCGCGCCAGCACAACGCGTCACTGTTCATGGTGGTGCACGCGGCGGTGGCGGCCTGGCTGTCGCGGCTGTCGGGCAGCACCGACGTGGTGCTCGGCACCGCGGTCGCGGGTCGCGGCGAACGCGCCCTCGACGATCTGGTCGGCATGTTCGTCAACACGCTGACGCTGCGCACCCGGGTGGATCCGGCCGCGTCGTTCGACGAGCTGGTCGAGCGGGCCCGCGAGACCGACCTGTCGGCGTTCGCGCACGCGGACATCCCGTTCGAACGGGTCTCCGAGCTCGCCGCCCGCACCACCGCGAATCCGCTGCTGCAGGTGGTGCTTTCGCTGCAGAACACCGAGACCCCGGTGCTGGAACTGCCGGGCCTGACCGTGGCGGCCGTCGACACCGACCTGGCCACCGCCAAATTCGATCTGCAGATCAGCGTCGAACCGCGCCCCGGCGTGGACGGCGCGACCGGTGAACTGGCCGTCATCCTCAACTACGACACGGACCTGTTCGAGGAATTCTCGATGGCGTCCTTCGGCCGGGCGCTGGAACGGATGCTCACCGCCGTCGCCGCCGACCCGCAGCTGCCGGTCGGCGACATCGAACTGCTCGATGCCGCGGAATCGGTTGCGGTACAGGCGATGTCGCAGGCCGCGCCGGAGCCGGCCGGACTCGGTGTGCGTGGTGCGGCGCTGTCCCAGCTGCTCACCACCGCCGCCGAGGACGACCCGGACGGCCCCGCACTGGTGTGGGGCGAGGAGGCGCTCACCTACTCCGAACTCGACGCCCGCTCCTCGCGGCTGGCCCGGGTGCTCATCGCCCGTGGCAGCGGACCCGGCACCGGAGTGGTGCTGCGTCTGGACCGCGGTGTGGACCAGATGGTCGCCATCTGGGCGGTGCTCAAGGCGGGCACCATGATGGTGCCGTTCGCCGCCGCCGAGACGCCCGGTCAGGACGTGAAGGTCGGCATCACCGTCGGCCGCGCGCCCGAGGGCGTGCGCGGCATCGACTGGGTGGTGCTCGACGATCCTGAGACCGCGGCCGAGGTCGCGGCCGAATCGGCGCGACCGGTCACCTACGCCAACCGGATTCGCGCGCTGCGCGGTGACGACCGGGCCCGCACGTCGGCGGACGGGACGCTCACCTACGACGAGCTGGCCGCCGCCGTCGACCGCGCCCGCGGTCTGGACCTCACCTTCGAATCGCGAACCTTCCATCACGGCGCCGCGGATTCCGCGCTGGCCATGATCGAAGCGGTCGCGGCCGGAGCGGTCGGGGCGTCGGTGGTGCTGGTTGCCGCCGAGCCCGGCGCGGAACTGTCGGACGCGCTCGCCGACGAGTGGGTCACCCACGTCTTCGCCGAGGCCGATCGCCTCGGCGAACTGGATCCGGCTCCGCTCGAAGATCTTCGGGCCGTCGTACTCGACGCCCCCACCGCGGCCGCCGAGCCGTGGGCACAGACCGCCACCGTGGCGGTGCTGCCGGCCACCGGGACGGTGCCGCCGGAGTAACGGAGACGACGCTGCCGCGTTTGCGTCGCGGTAGCCCTCGTGCAGAGCGGTCCCCCCGGACCGCGTCGGCGCCGGCGGAATTCACCTCCCGCCGGCGCCGTTGGTAGCCATCACGAATGGCTATGGCGCAGATCACATCATGCAACGCCGTGTCGCTGCCATCGATAGTCCTTCCAGTTCGAGCGGTCGGACCAGCCGTGCGCGGCTATGCTGTGCCGGTTCGCCCGGCTGTGCAGGCATGTCGGCTCGGGCTGGTCGAAGACCTTCGACGTGTGTGGATTGCTGTATCTGTGAGGTGAACAACTGTATGGAAACTGCCCGCAGAGCAGCTCGTGGTAGTCGACGACGCAGGTCCGGCAGCCCATTCTTCGGCCAATTGCTCACCGCCGCGGTCGAATCCTCCGCCACCGCCGTCGCCGTCAGTTTCAACCCCACCGGAGATCCGGCCGACCTGGTCGAGCTCACCTACCGCGAACTCGACGAGCGGTCCTCGCAGGTCGCCCGCGAACTGATCGCGCTGGGCGTGGGTCCCGGCGACGTGGTGGCCATGGCCATCGCGCGCTCGGTGGAATCGGTGCTCGCGGTGTGGGCCATCGTGAAGACCGGCGCGGCCTACCTGCCGGTGGACCCGACCTACCCGGCCGACCGGATCGAGCACATGCTCACCGACTCCGGCGCGAAGTTCGGCGTCACCGTGGCCGCCCACCGCCGCGGTCTCGGAACCGCCGCCTACTGGGTCGAACTCGACGATCCGGCCCGCGCGGAACGGATCGCCGCCCGGCCGTCGCACCCGATCTCCTACGCCGACCGCACCCGGGCTTTGACCGAACAGCACCTGGCCTACGTCATCTACACCTCCGGATCCACCGGCAAGCCCAAGGGCGTGGCCGTCGACCACGCGGGCCTGGCGGTGCTGGCCGCCCGCCGCGAACACCGTGGCATCACCGAGGATTCGCGGCTCACCCAGCTCATCACCCCCAGCTTCGACTTCTCCATCGTCGAACTGCTGTGGGCGTTCAGCGCGGGCGCGACCCTGGTGGTGGTGCCGCCGCACGTGTTCGGCGGGCCGGAACTGACCGAACTGCTACGCCGCGAACGCATCACCCACCTCTGCATCACCCCGGCCGTGCTGGAATCGCTGGATCCGGCGGTGCCGCAGGACCTGCAGGCCGTCATGTGCGGTGGCGAGCGGGTGCCGTCCGCGCTGGTCGACCGGTGGGTCACCCCCGACCGCGAGTTCTTCATCGAATACGGCCCGAGCGAGGTCACCGCCATCGCCACCGCCACCGACGCGCTCCAGCCCGGCGGCGGCACCCACATCGGTTCGCTGCTCCCCGGCATCGGTGCGTACGTGCTGGACGCGGGCCTGCGGCCGGTGCCGCCCGGCGTGATCGGCGAACTGTACCTGGCGGGTCAGGCGCTCGCCATGGGCTACCTGAACCGGCCCGGGCTGACTTCGGAACGTTTCGTCGCGAGCCCCTACGGCGAACCCGGGCAGCGGCTCTACCGCACCGGCGACCTGGTCCGCCGCCGCGAGGACGGGACCTTCGAGCACCACGGCCGCACCGACTTCCAGGTCAAGATCCGCGGTCTGCGCATCGAACTCGGGGAGATCGACAGCGCGGTGACCGCGCACCCGGACGTCGACTTCGCCGTCACCCTCGGCACCACCCTGCCGACCGGCGCCGCCGCCCTCGTCACCTATGTGCTCCCCACCCCCGGCGCGACCGTCGACGTCGCCGCCCTGACGGCCTTCGCGGGCGAGTCGCTACCCGCCTACATGGTTCCCGCGGCCATCGTCGCCCTCGACGAGATCCCGCTGACCCCGGTCGGCAAGGTCGACCGCGCCCGCCTGCCCGCACCGGTCTTCGCCGCCCGCGCCTTCCGGGCCCCGGCCACGCCCGCGGAACAGGCCGTCGCCGAGATCTTCTCGGGCCTGCTCACCCCGCCCGGCGCGGACCCGGTGCGGGTCGGCGCCGACGACGACTTCTTCGAACTCGGCGGCAATTCGCTGCTGGCCGCGCAGGCCGTGGCCCGCATCGGGAACGCGCTCGACGCGCGGGTGCCGGTGCGGGTGCTCTTCGACGCCTCCACGGTGTCCGCGCTGGCCCGGCTGGTCGAGGACGAACTCAGCACCGGGAACGCCGCGCCCGCACTGGTCGCCGGGCCGCGCCCGGACCGGGTGCCGCTGTCCTACGCGCAGCAGCGCATGTGGTTCCTCAATCGGTTCGATCCCGCCAGCGCGGTCGACAATGTCCCGCTCGCGGTCCGGCTGTCCGGCGCACTCGACCTGGACGCCATGCGCGCCGCGGCCCGGGACCTGGTGGAACGGCACGAAGTGCTGCGCACCATCTACCCGGAGGTCGACGGCGAGGGTTACCAGCAGGTGCTGCCCAGCACCGATTCCCGTGCGATCCCGGCACTTCCGATCGACGACATCGACCTCGCCGACCTGACCCCACGGGTCATGGAACTCGGCGGCACCGGCTTCGACGTCACCGCCGAACCGCCCCTGCGACTACGCGTCCTACGACTGGGACCGGACGAGTACGTCCTGGTCTGCGTGGTCCACCACATCGCCGCCGACGGGTTCTCCATGGGACCGCTGGTGCGGGACCTGGTGACCGCCTACGTCTCCCGCAGCTCCGGCGACGCGCCGCGGTGGCAGCCGCTGCCGATCCAGTACGCCGACTACACGCTCTGGCAGCGGGCCGCCCTCGGCAACGAGGACGACGAGAATTCGGCCATCGCACGGCAGATCGCGTTCTGGCACGACACCCTCGCCGAACTGCCCGACGAACTGGTGCTGCCCGCGGACCGCCCGCGCCCGCCGGTCGCGTCCTACCGCGGCGGCACCTTCCGCTTCGAGCTCGCCGACGACGTGTACGCGGGCGTGCGGCGACTGGCCCGCGCCCACAACGGCACCACCTTCATGGTCGTGCACGCCGCGCTCGCGGTGCTGCTGGCCCGGCTCTCCGGCACCCGCGACATCGCCGTGGGCACCCCGGTCGCGGGCCGCGGCGACGCCGAACTCGACGACCTCATCGGCATGTTCGTCAACACCCTGGTGCTCCGCACCGACGTCGACCCCGCGCTCGGGTTCACCGAACTCCTGGGCCGGGTCCGCGAATCCGACCTGCGCGCCTTCGGCAATGCCGACGTGCCCTTCGAACGACTGGTGGACCTGCTCGAACCGGCCCGCTCGCAGGCCCGCAACCCGCTGTTCCAGGTCATGCTGTCGTTCCAGAACCTGGCGCCCGCCGACCTGCGCCTGCCCGGCCTGACCGTCTCCGGCGCGGACCTCGAGGTGCCGTTCGCCAAATTCGACCTGCAACTGACCGTGCAGGAACGGGTCGACGAGCACGGCGACGGCACCGGCATGGCGGCCGAATTCTCCTACGCGCTCGACCTTTTCGACGACGCCACCGTCGCCTCCTTCGCGCGCCGGTTCGCCCGCGTGCTCGAACTGGTCGGCGGCGACCCCACCGGTCCGGTCGGCGATCTCGCCCTGCTGTCGGAGGAGGAACAGCGCCGGGTCCTCACCGACTGGAACGCCACCGACTGCGACGTGGTCGCGGCGGTGGGCCTGCCCCGCGGCAGTGCGCCGACCCTGGTCTCGATGTTCGAGGCGCAGGTCGCGAGTTCCCCCGATGCCGTGGCGCTCGTGTTCGAGCACGAACGCCTCACCTACCGCGAACTCGCCCAGCGCGCCCGCCGTCTCGCCCGTGAACTGGTGGACGAGTACGGCGTCGGACCGGAAACCCTGGTCGCCCTGGCCATCCGGCGCTCCACCGAACTCGTGGTGGCCATGTACGCCATCGTCGAGGCGGGCGCGGCCTACGTGCCGCTGGACCCCGAACAGCCGCACGACCGCATCGCCCACATTCTCGACACCGCCCGCCCGCGCCTGGTGCTCACCACCCGCGCCTACGGATTCGACGGCGGGGACGGCATTCCCGCCGTGCTGGTGGAGGCCGCCGAGGACCGGGCGCGGCACCGCTCGGCCGAACCGATCGGCGAGCTCGACCGGGTGCGACCCCTGCGGCCCGCGCATCCCGCCTACGTCATCTTCACCTCCGGCTCGACCGGGCGGCCTAAGGGCGTGGCGGTGAGCCACGCGGCGATCGTCAACCGCCTGGTCTGGATGCAGGCGCAGTACCGGCTGGCCTACACCGACGTCGTGCTGCAGAAGACCCCGGCGACCTTCGACGTCTCGGTGTGGGAGTTCTTCTGGCCGTTGCAGACCGGCGCGCGCCTGGTCGTCGCCCGGCCCGACGGGCACCGGGACCCGATGTACCTGGCCGAGGTGATCGCCGAACAAGGCGTCACCACGGCGCATTTCGTGCCGTCCATGCTCGCCATGTTCCTGTCCACCCTGGGCGAGGGCAGTTTCGCGGGGACCGCGCTGCGGCAGGTATTCGCCTCGGGCGAGGCGCTGCCGGCGCCCACCGCGCAGCGGCTGCGGGAGCTCACCGGCGCGCGGCTGCACAACCTGTACGGGCCGACCGAGGCCGCGGTCGACGTCACCTATCACGAGGTGACCGACGCCGACACGGTATCGGTGCCGATCGGACGGCCGGTCTTCAATACCCGCCTCTACGTGCTGGATTCGCGCCTGCGGCCGGTCGCGCCCGGCGTCGCGGGCGAGCTGTACCTGGCCGGTGACCAGCTGGCCATCGGCTACGTGGCCCGCCCGGACCTCACCGCCGACCGCTTCGTCGCCGACCCCTTCGGCCACGGCGAGCGCATGTACCGCACCGGCGACCTGGTGAAGTGGACCGCCGACGGCGAGGTCGAATACCTGGGCCGCACCGACTTCCAGGTGAAACTGCGCGGCCTGCGCATCGAACTGGGCGAAATCGAGGCCGCGCTGCTGGCACAGCCGGGTGTCGCGCAGTCGGTCGTGGTGGTGCGGTCCGACGCCGTCACCGGCGACCAGCTGATCGGCTACGTGGTTCGCGAACCCGGCGTCGAGGTCGATCCGACCGAGGTCAAAACGGCGGTCGCGCAGCAGCTTCCGGCCTACATGGTGCCGTCCGCGGTCGCCGTGATGGAAGCCTTCCCGCTCAACGCCTCCGGCAAGCTGGACCGCCGCGCGCTGCCCGCCCCGCTGATCCAGCCCCGCCGGTTCCGCGCGCCCTCGACCCCGATCGAGGAGATCGTGGCGGGCGTCTTCGCGGACCTGCTCGGCGTGGACGGCGTCGGCGCGGACGACGACTTCTTCGAGCTCGGCGGCAATTCGCTCATCGCCACCCGGGCGGTCTCCCGCGTCAACGAGGCCCTCGAGGGCACCGTCACCGTGCGCGAACTCTTCGAGACCCCAACGGTTTCCGGCCTGGCCGCCCGCATCGTTCCGGGCGCGGCGGCGGGCACCCGGCCCGCGCTGGTGGCGGGGGAGCGGCCCGCGCGCGTTCCGCTGTCGCTGGCGCAACAGCGCATGTGGGTGCTCAACCAGCTCGACCCGGAGTCGGCGGCCTACAACATCCCCATGGTCATCCGGCTCACCGGCGCGCTCGACGTCACGGCGCTGACCCTGGCCGCCGAGGACGTGCTGACCAGGCACGAGATCCTGCGCACCCGCTACCCGGAATCCGAGCCCGGCGGCGCGCCCTACCAGGAGGTGCTCTCGCTCGCCGAGGCGCTACCCGGCGGCCTCGAACTGCAGCGCACCGGCGATATCGGCGCGTGCGTGCAACGGCTGGTCGGCACCGGATTCGATGTGGCGCAGCAGGTTCCGGTGCGGCTGCGGCTGCTCGCCGGTGACGCGCCCGACGACTACCTGCTGATCTTGGTCGCCCACCACATCGCGGCCGACGGCGCGTCCTTCGCCCCGCTGGCCCGCGACCTGATGACCGCCTATCTGTCCCGCGCCGAGGGCGAAACCCCCGGCTGGGCCCCGCTGCCGGTGCAGTACGCCGATTTCGCGCTCTGGCAGCGCGCCATGATCGGCATCGACACCGACGAGAACTCCATCGCGGCAGCGCAATTGGCGTACTGGCGTGAACAGCTCGCGGACCTGCCGGCGCGGCCGCCGCTGGCGCTGGACCGGCCCCGACCGGCCGCGCCGTCCATGCGCGGCGCGCTGGTCGACTACGTGGTGCCCGCCGAGATCCATGCCGAACTGAACCGGATCGCACGCCGCCACAACGCGTCGCTGTTCATGGTCATGCACGCGGCCCTCGCCGTGCTGCTGGCTCGGCAGTCGGGCAGCTCGGACATCGTGGTCGGCACCGCGGTCGCGGGCCGCGGCGAACGGGTGCTCGACGGCCTGGTCGGCATGTTCGTCAACACCCTCACCCTGCGCACCGCCGTGGACCCCGCCGCCTCCTTCGACGACCTGGTCGCCGCGGCCCGGGAGACCGATCTGTCGGCCTTCGCGCACGCGGACCTGCCCTACGAGCGGGTGGTGGAGGCGGTCGCGCCCGGCGCCGGCCCGCTGCTGCAAGTGGTGCTGGCCCTGCAGAACAACGAGGTCGCCGAACTCGAACTGCCGGGGCTGACCGTCTCCGGCGTGGACGCCGACCTGACCGCCGCCAAGTTCGACCTCCAGATCGGCGTCGAGGCGCACCCGCCCGCGGCCGACGGGACCCCCGGCGATCTGGCCGTCGTGTTCTCCTACGCCACCGATCTTTTCGACGAATCGACCATCGAGGCGCTCGGCGCGCGACTGCTGCGGGTGCTGGCCGCGGTGGCCGCCGACTCGCACATGCCGGTCGGCGATATCGATCTGCTGGACTCGGCCGAACGTTCCCGCGTGCAGGCCGCGCCCACCCCCGTGCCGGTGGTGACCACCACCGCCCACGGCGCCGCGCTGCCACAGTCGCTGTCGGTCACGGTCGAGGACGATCCGGACGGCCCGGCCCTGGTCCACGGCGACGAGTCGGTCACCTACCAGGATCTCGACGCCCGCTCCTCCCGGCTGGCCCGCGTCCTCATCGGGCGCGGCTGCGGCCCGGGCACGGGCGTGGGCCTGCGCCTGGACCGCGGCGTCGACCTGGCCGTGGCCACCTGGGCGGTGCTCAAGGCCGGTGCGGCCGCGGTGCCGCTGGCCTCCCTCGACCGGCTGCCCCCGGCCGGACTGGATATGAAGGTCGGTCTCACCACCGGGACGCCCATGGCGGTCGCCGGCCTCGACTGGCTGGCCCTCGACGATCCGGGCGTGGCCGCCGAGATCGCCGCCGAATCCGCGCGGCCGGTCACCTACGCGCACCGCACCCGCGCCCTGCGCGGCGACGACACCGCCTTCGCCGCCCCCGGGCGGGCCTCCCTGGGCTACGACGCGGTGGCGGCCCTGGTGGACCGGATTCGCGGCGAATCGGAGCTGACTTTCGAATCCCGCACCTTCCGGACGGGCGCGGTGGACCATCCCTTCGCGCTGCTGGAGGTGATCGCCGCCGGCGGCGTCGGGGCGTCCATGGTGCTGGCCGAGCCGGGCGCCGACCTGACCGGGACGCTCGCCGACGAATGGGTCACCCACCTGTTCGCCGAACGCGACGGCGTAGGCCGGGTGGACCCCGCCGAGCTGGAGGATCTGCGAGCCCTGGTGGTGGACGCGCTGCCGGTCCCCGCGCAGTGGTCCGGTCACACCGTGATCGCCCTTCCCGGGGCGGGTGGGGTGTGATGACCACGGGTTGACCTCCCGGAGTGGCTCTCCCGCCCGCCGGGCTGAATACTCTGGGGAAGCCCCGCGTGAACCCGCCGTCTCCGAGGGCGGCGAACCACCCTGCCACCGGCAGGGCGGAGTAACGCGGCCTACGTGGATCCGATGAAGTTTGTCGGTGCACGCGGCGGTAGCGCAACACGGACAGGATGAGGACAAGCTGCATGATTCGGGTGGTCGGGGACCGGAAGAACGAGCTCGTGGCGGTGCAGGCATGACCCGCACGGCTCGCGTACGCCCGACCCGGACCCGCCGCGGACCGCACGTCCCGACCCTGCCGCAACTCATGGCCACCGCCGTGGAGGCCAACCCGGGCGGCACCGCCGTCGTCCTGGCCGACGCCGACGCCGCCCTGGCCCGCCTGGGCTACGGCGAACTCGACGAACGCTCCAACCGGCTGGCCCGGCTGCTCATCGCGCGCGGCCTCGGCCCGGAGGATCTGGTCGCGGTCGGCATCCGCCGCTCGGTGGAGTCCGTGGTCGCGGTCTGGGCGGTCGCCAAGACCGGCGCCGGCTTCGTGCCGGTCGACCCCAGCTACCCGGCCGACCGCGTGCTGCACATGGTCACCGACTCCGGCGCGGTCCTCGGCCTGACCGTCGCCGACACCCGCTCAGCGCTGCCCGCCGCCGTGCCGTGGCTCGACATCGACACCGACGAGTTCCTGGCCGCCGCGAACACCTACTCCGCCGAACCGGTCACCAATGCCGACCGGGTGCGCCCGCTGCGCGCCGAGCACGCCGCCTACGCCATCTACACCTCGGGTTCCACCGGTCTGCCCAAGGGCGTCGTGGTCACCCACACCGGTCTGGCCGCGCTCACCGCCGAGATGCGGGAACGCTTCGGCATCGGCCCGGAGTCGCGGGTGCTGCACGTGGCCACCCCGTCGTTCGACGCCTCCATCATGGAACTGCTGATGGCCGTGGGCGCGGCCGCGACCCTGGTGGTCACCGTGCCCGACGTGTACGGCGGCCCGGAGCTGGGCGCGCTGATCGCCCGCGAGGGCGTCACACACGGCCTGATCACGCCGTCGGTGCTGGCTTCCCTGGATCCCGAGCAGCTGACCGGCATGGAGTCCATCGTCGGCGGCGGCGAGGCGGTGTCGCCGGAGCTGGTGCGCCGATGGTCGACCAGCCCGTCGGGCAACCGCCGGTTCTTCAACGCCTACGGCCCCACCGAGGCCACCATCGCCACCAATATCTCCGACCCGCTGGCGGCCGACCGCACGGTCACCATCGGCGCGGCGGTCCGCGGCGCCACCGCGCACGTGCTGGACGAGCGGCTGCGGCCGGTTCCGGCCGGAGCGCCCGGTGAGCTGTACATCGCGGGCGCGCTGCTGGCCCGCGGCTATCACGCTCGCCCCGAACTGACCTCGTCCCGCTTCGTGGCGAACCCGTTCGAGGGCAACGGTTCCCGGCTCTACCGCACCGGCGACCTGGTGCGCGCCAATGCCGCCGGTGAGCTGGAGTATTTGGGCCGCAACGACTTCCAGGTCAAGATCCGCGGCCTGCGCATCGAACTCGGCGAGATCGACGCCGTGCTGGCGGGCGACGAGTCGGTCGACTTCGCGGTGACCATCGGCCACGAGGTGAACGGGCGCGCCACCGCGCTGGTCTCGTACGTGCATGCCGCCCCGGGCTATTCGATCGACACCCTGCAACTGTCCGAGCTGGCGGAACGGGCGCTGCCCGCGCACATGGTGCCCGCCGCCATCATGGAGCTCGACCAGATCCCGCTGACCCCCGCGGGCAAGCTGGACCGCCGCGCGCTGCCCGAACCGCAGCTCGAGATCAGCGAGTATCGCGCGCCGGAGACCCCCGCGCAGCAGGCGGTGGCCGAGGTCATCGCCGAGGTGCTGCACCTGGACCGGGTCGGCCTCGACGACGACTTCTTCAGCCTCGGCGTGGATTCCATCACCGCCATCCAGATCGTGTCCCGGGCGCGCGCCCGCGGCCTGGGCTTCAAGCCGCGCGAGATGTTCGCCGCCCGCACCGTGGCCGCGCTGGCCGAGGTCGCGGTGCCCGTCGAGAACGCCACCGCCACCGAGGAACTCGCGACCGGCCCGCTGGTCGAGCTGGACGCGGCCGACGAGGCGCGGCTGCGCGAGCGGTACCCGAACCTGTCCGAGGTGTGGCCGCTGACGCCGCTGCAGTCCGGCATGCTGTTCCACGCCCGCCTGGCCGAATCCTCGGTCGACGCCTACATGGTGCAGTTCGCCCTCGACGTGGCCGGTGAGATCGACGTGGCGCGCGTGCACGCCGCCGCCCGCGCCATGCTGGAACGGCACGTCAACCTGCGGGCCGTCTTCGCCGAGGACAGCGCGGGCAATCCGCTGCAGGTCATCCTCGACGACGTCGAACTGCCCTGGCAGTACCTGGATCTCAGCGACCGCGAACCCGCCGAGGCGCTGGCCGAGACCGACCGGCTCATGGCCTTCGACGTGGCCCGCCACTTCGACATGGGCGCGGGCCCGCTGCTGCGCATCACGCTGTTCCGGACCGCCGCGGACCGCTACCGGGTCTGCGTCACCAGCCACCACATCCTCATCGACGGCTGGTCCATGCCGCTGCTGGTGCAGGACATGCTGCTGCTCTACGCGGCCGACGGCGACGCCTCCCGGATCCCCGCGGTGCGCCCCTACCGCGACTACCTGGCCTGGCTGGCCGCCCGCGACCACGGCGCGGCGCGCGAGGCCTGGCGCGAGACCCTGGCCGGATTCGACGATCCGACCCCGCTGGCCGCGGTCGACCCCTCCCGCGAGATCACCTCGGGCATCGGCGAAATCACCTTCACGCTGTCCGAGACCGACACCGCCACCCTGACCAAGGTGGCCCACAACGCCGGCGTCACGCTCAACACTGTCGTGCAGGCCGCGTGGGGTCTGCTCATCGGCCGCAGCACCGACCGCGACGACGTGGTCTTCGGCGCCACCGTCTCCGGCCGTCCGCCGCAGCTGGCGGGCATCGAGACCATGATCGGCCTGTTCCTCAACGCCATCCCGGTGCGGGTGCGGCTGAACGCGGGCGACACCCTCGCGCAGGTGCTGCGGTCGCTGCAGGACGAGCAGGCCGCCCTGCTCGACCACCACTACGTCGGCCTCGGCGAGATCCAGGAGATCGCGGGCGTCGACGGGCTTTTCGACTCCATCGTGGTGTTCGCCTCGTTCCCGGTGGACGAGGAGTCGCTCGACGACGCCGCCGCGCCCATCGACGGCGCGGGCATCCTCGGCGCGTCCGCGACCAACGGCACCCACTACCCGCTCACCGTCATGGTGCAGCCGCGCGGCAAGGGCCTCGGCTTCGGCGTGAAGTACCTGCGCGACCTCTTCGACGAGGACGCCGCGCAGGCCATCGCCGACCGGCTCGCGGCGCTGCTCGGCCGCATCGCCGCCGATCCGCGGGCCCGCGTGGCCCGGATCGACGCGCTGCTCGACGGCGAGCGCCGCGCGCTGGCCGAGGTCAACGCCACCGATGTGCCCGAGCTGCGGGACGATTCGACACTGCTCACCCTGTTCGACGCCCAGGTGGCCCGGACCCCCGACGACCCCGCCGTTGTCTTCGACCGCACCAGCCTCACCTACGCCGAGCTCGACGCCCGCTCCCGCCGCCTGGCGCAGGAGCTCACCCTGCGCGGCGTCGGCGCGGAATCCCGGGTGGCCGTGGCCATGCGACGCAGCATCGACCTGGTCGTGGCCGTCTACGCGGTGCTGCGGTCCGGCGGCGCGTACGTGCCGGTCGACCCCGACCATCCGGCCGAGCGCAACGAGTACGTGCTGGCCGGATCCGCGCCGGTGTGCGTGCTCACCCGCGCCGCCGACGACTTCGAAACCACTTCCGGCGTCCCGCTGTTCTTTGTGGACGCGCTCGCGGGCGCGGACCAGTTCGTCGAGGTGGCCCCCGCGCCGGTGCGCCCGGACAATACCGCCTACGTCATCTACACCTCCGGCTCCACCGGCCGCCCCAAGGGCGTGGTGATCACCCACCGGCAGATGGCCAACCAGTTCCGCTGGTCGCAGCGCACCTACCCGCACCGTCCCGGCGACGTGGTGCTGCACAAGACGCCGATCACCTTCGACATCTCCACCTGGGAGCTGTTCTGGCCCTTGCAGACCGGTGCGACCGTGGTGGTCGCCGAGCCGGACGGGCATCGCGACCCGGCCTACATCGCGCGGGTGATCGACGAATACGCGGTCACCTCCGTGCATTTCGTGCCGTCCATGCTCGACGCCTACCTCGACGGCGCGGCCCGGCGGCACCCCTCGCTGCGCTGGGTGTTCGCCGCCGGTGAGGCGCTGTCCGCCGAGAGCGCCGCGAAATTCGCGGCGGCGCTGCTGGATACGCGGCTGGTGAACTGGTACGGCCCCGCCGAGGCCACCGTGGTCACCGCCCACCCGGCCGAGCACACCCACGGTGTCGCGGTCCCGATCGGCGGTCCCGTCGCCAACACCCGGGTCCTGGTGCTGGACCGGCAGCTGCGCCCCGTGCCGTTCGGCGCGGCCGGCGAACTGTATGTCGCCGGTGTGCAATTGGCGCGCGGCTACCTCGGCGCACCCGCGCTCACCGCCGAACGCTTCGTCGCCCATGAGAACGGGCAGCGGCTCTACCGCACCGGCGACGTGGTCCGCTGGGTGCCCTCCGGCACCGGCCACGCCCTGGAATACCTGGGCCGCAGCGACTTCCAGATCAAGCTGCGCGGCCAGCGCATCGAACTCGGCGAGATCGAGACCGTGCTGCTCGGCCACCCCGCCGTGCACCGCGCCGCCGTCTCCCTGGTGCGCGGCGAGACCGGCGACCGCCTGGTCGCCTACGTCGTCCTCGAGGACGACGCCCAGGTCACCGACACCGACCTGCTCGCCCACACCCGCGAATCCGTGCCCTCCTACATGGTGCCCTCGGCCGTGGTGCGCCTGGAGGCCATGCCGCTCAACGCCTCCGGCAAGCTCGACCGCAAGGCGCTGCCGGTGCCGCAGTTCCAGGCCCGCGAATATCGCGAGCCCGCCACGGCCGCCGAGCAGACGGTGGCCGAGATCTTCGCGACCGTGCTGCGCGCCGACCGCGTCGGCGCCGACGACGACTTCTTCGAACTCGGCGGCAACTCGCTCAACGCCACCCAGGTGGTGGCCCGCCTGGGCGCGGCCATCGGCGCCCGGGTCCCGGTCCGCGCCCTGTTCGAGCACCCGACCGTCGCCGAACTCGCGAATTCCCTGGACGCGCTGGCCGATTCGGCCGTCGCCGGTGCCGCCCCGCTGCGGCCCATGCCGCGCCCGGAGCTGATCCCGCTGTCCTACGCGCAGCAGCGCATGTGGTTCCTCAACCGGCTCGACCCGGAGGCGGCCACCTACAACCTGCCCACCGCGCTGCGCGTCACCGGCCCGCTGGACGTGCCCGCGCTGCGCGACGCCGTGGCCGACCTGGTGGCCCGGCACGAGGTGCTGCGCACCTACTACCCCGAGCACGACGGCGTCGGCCACCAGCTGATCCTGGCCGTCGACGCGCCCGACGCCATGCCGTCGCTGCCGGTCGTGCAGGTCACCGAAGCCGAAGTGGCCCAGGCGGTCTCGGAGGCCGCGTTCTCGCCGTTCGACGTGACCGTCGCGCCGCCGCTGCGGCTGCGCCTGCTGCGCCTCGGCGACGACGACCACGTGCTGGTGTGCGTGGTCCACCACATCGCCGGTGACGGCTTCTCCGGCGGCCCGCTCACCCGCGACCTGATGACCGCCTACTTCGGCCGCATGCGGGGCCAGGAACCGGAGTGGTCGCCGCTGCCGGTGCAGTACGCGGACTTCGCGCTGTGGCAGCGCGAGAGCCTCGGCGACGAGCACGATCCCGCCTCGCCGCTGGCCCGCCAGTTCGACTTCTGGCGCGACACCCTGGCCGGACTGCCCGACCAGCTGGAACTGCCCACCGACCGGCCCCGCCCGGTGGTGGCCTCCGGCCGCGGCGCGGTGCACGTCTTCGATATCGACCCGCACGTGCACGCCGCCCTGAACCGGGTCGCGCAGCAGCACAACACGACCCTGTTCATGGTGCTGCACGCCGCTTTCGCGGTGCTGCTGGCACGCGTGTCGGGCACCCGCGACATCGCCATCGGCGCGCCCATCGCGGGCCGCGGCGAGGCCGCCCTGGACGAGCTCATCGGCATGTTCGTCAACACCCTGGTGCTGCGCACCGAGATCGACCCGAACGCCGGTTTCGCGGAACTGCTGACCGCGGTCCGCCGCACCGACCTGGCCGCCTTCGAGCACGCCGACGCGCCGTTCGAACGCATCGTGGAACTGCTGGATCCGCCGCGCTCGCAGGCCCGGCACCCGCTGTTCCAGGTGTCGATGACGCTGCAGAACATGACCCCGGCGGTGTTCGAGCTGCCCGGCGTCACGGTCTCCGACGTCGACCTGACCGTGCCGGTCGCCAAGTTCGACCTGGACCTCACCCTGGTCGAGCGCACCTCCACCGACGGTGTGGCGCAAGGCATCTCGGCCGCCTTCACCTACGCCACCGACCTGTTCGACGCCGACACCATGGACCGCCTGGCCGAGCGCCTGCGCCGCACCCTGGTCGCCGCCGCCACCCACCCCGAACGCGCCGTCGGCGACTTCGACCTGCTGGCCGTGGACGAACGCCAGCGGGTGATGACGGACTGGAACGCCACCACCGTCGACCTCACGGCCGGACAGCACGCCTGGAGCTCCACGCTGCTTTCGCAGTTCGAGACCCAGACCCTGCGCACCCCCGACGCGATCGCGATCGACAGTGGCGGCGAGCGGGTCACCTACGGCGAGTTCGCGGCCCGCGTGCACCGCCTGGCGCGACGCCTGATCGCCGAGGGCGTCGGCCCGGAAACGCTGGTGGCCCTGCACATCCGGCGGTCGCTGGACTTCGTCACCGCCGCCTACGCGGTGCTGGCGGCGGGTGGCGCGTACGTGCCGCTGGACCCGGACCAGCCCGCCGAGCGGGTGGCCCACGTGCTCGACACCGCCGACCCGGTGTGCGTGCTCACCACCTCGCGCGACAGCTTCGACGCCGGCGAGCGCCGCGTGCTCGAGGTCGACACCGCGATCCTGGCGGGCTACGCCGAATACCCGGTGACCGATGGGGAACGCCGGGCGCCGCTGCGTCCCGAGCACACCGCGTACGTCATCTTCACCTCCGGCTCCACCGGCCGCCCCAAGGGCGTCGCGGTGCCGCACGCCGCCGCCGTGAACCAGATCCGCTGGATCACCGGCGAATACGGGATCGGCCGCGACGACGTGGTGCTGTTCAAGACCCCGGCCACCTTCGACGTCTCGGTGTGGGAACTGTTCGCCCCCTTGGCCACCGGCGGTCGCATGATCGTCGCCACCCCCGACGGCCATCGCGATCCGCAGTACCTGGCCGACGTGATCGCCGCGCACCACGTCACCATCACCTCGTTCGTGCCGTCCATGCTGCGGATGTTCGCCGCCACCGCCGACCCGGATCGGATCGGCTCGCTGCGCGCGCTGCTGGTGGCCGGTGAGGCCTTCACCTCCGACGCCGTGGACGCCTTCCGGGCGATCAGCCCCGCCGCCCTGCACAACCTGTACGGGCCCACCGAATTCACCGTGCACGCCACCGCCGCGCCCGTCCCCGCCGACGTGGCCGGGGCCGTGCCGATCGGCGGTCCGGTCTGGAACGCCCGCGCCTACGTCCTCGACGCGCGCCTGCACCCGGTCGCCCCCGGCCTGGTGGGCGAGCTGTACCTGGCCGGCGCGCAGCTGGCGCGCGGCTACGTCGGCCGCCCCGACCTGAGCGCGGAACGCTTCGTGGCCAGCCCCTTCGGCCGCGGCGAACGCATGTACCGCACCGGCGACCTGGTGAAGTGGAACGCCGACGGCGACCTGGTCTACCTGGGCCGCAGCGACTTCCAGGTGAAGCTGCGCGGCCTGCGCATCGAGCTCGGCGAGATCGAGGCCGCCCTCACCGCGCACCCGTCCGTGGACCAGGCCGTGGTGGTGCTGCACTCCTCCGAGCACACCGGCGACATGCTGGCCGCCTACGTGGTGCCCGCCGCCGGCGGCGGCATCGATCAGGACGCGCTGCGCACCCACCTGGCCGCCCGGCTGCCGTCCTACATGGTGCCCGCCGCCACGGTGGTGCTGGACGCCATGCCGGTCAACGCCAACGGCAAACTGGACCGGAAGGCCCTGCCCGCACCGGAATTCGAGGCGCGCGAGTTCCGCGGCCCCGTCTCCACGGTCGAGCTGGCCGTCGCGGCGGTCTTCGCGGAGACCCTCGGCCTGGACCGGCCCGTCGGCCTCGACGACGACTTCTTCGCCCTCGGCGGCAACTCGCTGGTCGCCACCCAGGTGGTGGCTCGCATCAACAACGCGCTCGAATCCGGGCTCGGCGTGCGCGACCTGTTCGAGGCCACGACCGTGGACGAACTGGCGCGACGCGTGCTGACCGGCAGCGGCGGCCGCCGTCGTCCGCCGCTGGTCGCGGGCCCGCGACCGGAACTGGTGCCGCTCTCGCTGGCCCAGCAGCGGATGTGGTTCCTCAACCAGTTCGACACCGCCGCAACCGCTTACAACCTGCCGATGGCGCTGCGCCTGGACGGCGAGCTGAACGTCGAAGCGCTGCGCCGGGCCGTCGCGGACCTGGTGGCCCGCCACGAGACCCTGCGCACGGTGTACCCGCAGAGCGGGGGAGCGGCCCACCAGGTGGTGCTGCCCGCCGAGCAGGCGGTGCCCGAACTCACCGCCGAGCCCGCCGCGGCCGCCGACCTGCCCGAGCTGATCGGCACACTGCTGGCCACCGGCTTCGACGTCACCCGCGAGATCCCGCTGCGCGTCCGCCTTTTCGAGGTGGAACCCGCCGTGCACGTGATCGTGCTGGTCGCCCACCACATCAGCGCCGACGGCTGGTCCATGGGCCCGCTGGCCCGCGACCTGATGACCGCCTACATCGCGCGCTCGGCCGGGTCCGCGCCCGCGTGGACCCCGCTCACCGTCCAGTACGCCGACTACAGCCTGTGGCAGCGCACCGTCCTGGGCTCGGAAACCGATGAGCAGAGCCTGATCTCGGAACAGGCCGCCTACTGGCGCACCGCGCTGGCCGGGCTGCCCGACGAGCTCAACCTGCCCGCCGACCACCCGCGCCCGCCGGTGTCCAGCTTCCGCGGCGGCCTGGTGCCCTTCCACATCGACGCCGAACTCCAGCAGGGTCTGGCGCGCATCGCCCGCGAGCAGAACGCCACCCTGTTCATGGTCGTGCACTCCGCGCTGGCCCTGTTCCTGGCACGACTGTCCGGCACCGACGACATCGCCATCGGCACTCCCGTCGCGGGCCGCGGCGAGGCCGCCCTCGACGACGTCATCGGCATGTTCGTCAACACCCTGGTGCTGCGCTCGCACGTGGACGGCGGACTCCGCTTCCACGAACTGCTCGCCGCCACCAAGGAAGCCGACCTGCAGGCCTTCGCGCACGCGGACCTGCCGTTCGAGCGGCTCGTCGAGGTGCTCAACCCCGAGCGGTCCACCGCCCGCAACCCGCTGTTCCAGGTCATGCTGGCCTTCCAGAACACCCCCGACAGCGACTTCGAGCTGCCCGGACTGCGGATCAGCGCCCTGGACTCCGGCATCCAGACCTCCCAGTTCGACCTGTCGCTGACCGTCCGCGAAGGCGACGCGGACAGCGGCCTGCACGCCGTGTTCACCTACGCGCGCGACCTTTTCGAACAGCGCACCGTGGAAGTGTTCGCGGAGCGCTTCGTCCGGCTGCTCGAGGCCATCGTGGACCGGCCCGTCACCGCCATCGGCGACCTGCCGCTGCTCGACGCCGACGAGTACGAACTGCTCACCCACGTGCACGGCGACGAGGTGATGGCCACCGCGCTGCTGCCCGAGCTGCTCACCCGCGGCGTCGCCCTCGGTCGCGACCGCGTCGCCATCCGATACCGCGGGCACTCCATCAGCTACGGCGAACTCGACGACTACTCCTCGCAGCTGGCCCGGGTGCTCATCCGGCACGGCGTCGGCCCGGAGCAGCTGGTCGCCGTGGCCTTCCCGCGCTCGTTCGAGATGGTGGCCGCGGTGCTCGCCACCGCCAAGGCCGGCGGCGCCCACGTGCCCGTCGACCCCGCCTATCCGGCGGACCGGGTGCGGCACATGGTCGCCGACTCCGGCGCCGTCATCGGCATCACCAGCAAGGCCTTCCAGCCCACGCTGCCCGGTGAGGTCGAATGGCTGTGCCTCGACGACGCCGCCACCGACCGCCGGGCCGCGGCCGAGTCCCCGGCGCCGGTGACCGACGCCGACCGGATCGCGCCCATCCGCATGGCCAACCCGGCCTACGTCATCTACACCTCGGGTTCCACCGGAATGCCCAAGGGCGTCACCGTGACCCACGCGGGTCTGGGCGGGCTGAGCGACTACGCGACCGGTCTCTACGACCTCGATCCCGAGCACCGGATGCTGCACATCTGCTCACCCAGCTTCGATCCCTCGGTGCTGGAGTGGATCTGCGCCTTCTCCACCGGCTCGGCCCTGGTGATCGTGCCCCGGGAGATCCTCGGCGGACCCGAGCTCGCGGAACTCATGCGCCGCGAGAACGTCACCCACACGATCATCACCCCCGCGGTGCTCGGCACCGTCGACCCGGCCGGACAGTCGCAGGTGGAAGTGGTGTCGGTCGGCGGCGACGTGACGCCGCCGGAACTGGTGGCCAAGTGGAAGACCGGAAATCGCGTCTACCACAACGCGTACGGGCCCACCGAGACCACCATCATCTCCACCTACGCGCAGCTGGAACCCGGCCGCCACATCACCATCGGCTCCCCGGTGCACGGGATGTCGGCGCTGGTGCTGGACTCCCGCCTGAACCCGGTGCCGCCGGGCGTCGCGGGCGAGCTGTACCTGTCCGGCGGCGCGCTCGCGCGCGGCTACCGCAACCGGGCCGCGCTCTCGGCGGAACGGTTCGTCGCGAACCCGTGGGGTGAACCCGGCTCGCGCATGTACCGCACCGGCGACGTGGTCCGCTGGTTCGCCGAACCCGAACTGCGGGACGGCAATCTGGCCGGGACCCAGGTCAACTGGGAGCTCGACTACGTCGGCCGCTCCGACTTCCAGGTCAAGGTGCGCGGCTTCCGCATCGAACTCGGCGAGATCGACGCCGTGCTGGCCACCCACCCGGCGGTCGAGTACGCCGTCACCGTGGGCCGCAAGAACCACGCGGGCGTCACCGTCCTGGTGTCCTACGTGCTGGCCACGCCCGGCCACTCACCCGACCCGGACCTGCTGACCGAGCACGCGTCGCGGACCCTGCCGCCGCACATGGTGCCCGCCGCCATCCTGGTCCTCGACGAACTGCCGCTCACCCCGGTCGGCAAGCTGGACCGCAAGGCGCTGCCGGAACCCGAACTGCGCCAAGGCGAATACCGCGCCCCGAGCAGCCCGCTCGAGGAGACGGTGGCCGCGGCCTTCGCCGAGGCCATCGGCCTCGACCGGGTCGGCGTCGACGACGACTTCTTCGCCATCGGCGGCAACTCGCTGCTGGCCACCGGCATCGTCGCCAAGCTGCGCGAGCTCACCGGCGCCGAGGTCCTGGTCTCCTGGTTCTTCACCGAGCCCACGGTGGCCGGGCTCAGCGCCCGCATCGCCGCGGCGCTCGAGGGTGGGCACGACTTCGACGCCGCGGCCGACTCGGCCCTCGGGGTGCTGCTGCCCATCCGGGCCACCGGCACCCGCGCGCCGCTGTTCTGCGCGCCGCCCATGGTCGGCATGGCCTGGCCCTACGCCGGACTGTCCCGATTCCTGCCCGAGGACCAGCCGATCTACGGTCTGCAGTCCCCGGCCCTCACCGCGGACGACTACCGGCCCGAATCGCTGACCGAGGTCGCGCGGACCTACATCGAGGCCATGCGCGAGGTCCAGCCCGCGGGCCCGTACCGGCTGCTCGGCTACTCCCTCGGCGGCGTGCTCGCGCACGCCATCGCCACCGAACTGCGGGCCGCGGGCGACCGGGTCGACCTGCTGGCCGTGCTCGACGCCTACCCGGGCGCCGAGTTCGACAGCTTCCGCGAGGATCTGCGCGCGCAGTTCGCGGAATTCGGCGTCGGCGAGGACGCGCTGCCCGCGGGCGACCTGCAGGACCTCAGCGACGAGGCGCTGCACGCCCTGCACGCCGCCATCCCCGCCGAACTGGCCGTGCTCACCGTGGACCGGCTGCGGCGCATGTACCGTGGCGCGGTCCGCACCGTGGAACTCGGTGCGCGCTACCGGCATTCGGTGCTCGACACCCGGATGGACCTGTTCTCCGCCGAATTCGGCCGCGAGGACGGTGAACCGCACAGCGTCGAGGACTGGCGGCCCTACGTCACCGGACGCATCGCCGAACACGTTGTCCCGGTACGGCATCAGCTCATGTGCACCCCGGAGGCGTTCGCGGTCATCGGCCCGCGCCTCGCCGAGCTCATCGAGCGTGCCGACCGTGGCGAAACGCCGGAAACCGACGAACCGGCGGACAACTCGGCGCCGGTGGACAAAGCTGAACCGGTGGAGAGCGCCGAACCGGCGAACAACGCCGACTCGATGAACAACGCCGACGACTGGGCCATCACCCAGGTGCTGCCGATCATCCGGCCCGAGGACCTCGCGCCGCCGGTCAAACTGCACGATCCCGCCGAACCCGCGCGCTCGGTGGGCTCCGAACCCGAGAGCGCCTTCGAGCCCGACGTGGCCTTCGAACGCGATGTCGCCTTCGAACCGGACGTCGCGTTCCGGCCGGAGCCGGAGACCGCCGCGCCGCGGTACGACATGCCGCCCGGGTCGGAGTCCGGGCCCGCCGCGTCCCGCGATGCGGCGGATCAGCGCGCGACCGAACCGGATTCGGCCGTCGACACCCCCGCCCCGGCCGCGCCGAGCACCGACCGCCCCGCGGTCCCGGTGCCCGCCGCGTCCGGCCCCGCGCTCAGCGCGGTCGGCGAGGTGTCGCCGCTGCCCGCCGGAGCCATCGGCCTGCTCGAGGTGGAGCCGTCCGGCATCTGGGTCCGGGCCATCACCCTCGACATCGCCGCCGGCATTTCCGGCACCCGCGTGCGCCGTTCGGTCGCCGGTCTCCTGGACCGGCACCCCGGCCTGTGGGCCCGCCTGCGCCGCGACGGCGACACCGTGGCCCTGGACATTCCGGCCGTGCAGCCGCGCGGCGCCGCCGTGGTGTGGCAGATCGACCCGAACGTCGAGGCCGTCGGCGACCCGATCGAGGCCGTGATCCACGCCGCCGCAGCCGAACTCGACCCGGAGCGCGGCTACAACATGCGCTTCGTGCTGCTCGAGAACGCCGCCGGGGCCGGTGACGCCGGGGACCGTCCCGCCGCCGTGCTGGTGGTGGTCGCCAACGGCCTGGTGGTGGACGACGCCTCGTGGCGCACCGTCATCGAGGACCTCACCGCCTCCTGGTCCGGCGGCCACGCCACCCCGCACAGCGCCGACGCGCACCCGCGCGGCGTCGCCCGGGCCCTGGCCGACCGCGCCGTGGACGACGCCACCGTCGGCGAATTGGACTGGTGGCGTAAGGCGCTCGCGGGCGTGACCGAGGGCATCTCCCCGGACCTGGTGCTCGGCGAGGCCGACTCCGGCAGCCGCGGGCGGGTCTCGGTGGCCATCACCGGGGAGGGCGCCGCGGCCGTCGACGCCGTGGCCCGCCGCTACCACGCCAGCATCGACGAGGTGCTGCTCACCGCGCTGGCCGCGACCCTGCTCGACCCGGACTCCGAAACCCTGCGCGACACACTCGGTTCGGTGGTGCGCCTGATCGCCGACGGCCGCGTCCCCGGCGACCGGGACGGGCTGCGCACGGTCGGCGCGTTCAGCACCAGCTACCCGTTCCCGCTCCGGCTGGAGGGTCTGGACCTGGCCGAGGTGCGCTCCGGCGGGCCCGGCGCGGGCTCGGTCATCGAGCAGATCCGGGACTTCGCGCGCGAAGTGCCCTCGCACGGTGTCGGATTCGGGCTGCTGCGGTACCTGAACCCGGACACGGTCGCCGAGATCGCGGTGCTTCCGTTGGGCCGCATCGGCTTCCGCTACCGGGACCTGCGGCCCGCCGAGGTCTACCCGGAGCCGGTGGCCGCCGACCTGTACCTGGACGTCACCGTCGACACCAGTCAGGACGGGCTCGTCGCCCGCTTCGACTTCGTCGGCGCGGTCTTGACCCTGGACCAGGTCAAGCAGCTGGTCGAGGGCTGGGTGCAGGCGCTGGCCGGGCTCGCCGACCACGGCCGATAAGGGGCGACCGAACAGCCGCTGAGCTGGACGCGAACGGAAATCGATGGGCGACGCGCGGTGGGCCGATGGGCCCGGCCGCGCGGCCCGCCCGTAACATTGCGGCTGTTGCGGCGATGGGATAAGCCGTATGGTCTGTCGGGGGTCGAGACAACCGGAATACCGGACCGCGTGGTCTCCGACCAGCAAACGACACGAGATGAAGGTGCGAAACATTGATTCGTCGACATGTCCGGAACGGCCGGCGCGGGGCGCGAGCCGCCGCCTTCCTCGCCGCCACAGCGGTTCTCACCGGTCTCATGACCGGTGTCGGCGGCGGTTCCGCCTCCGCTGACCCGATCATCGACGGCAAGAAGCTGCTGGCCGACCCGGTGTCGGCGGACGGTTCGAAGATCACCAAGGCCGAGATGAAGGATGACCGGAACATCCGGCTCTACGTCTACTCCGCGGCCATGAGCGCCACCTACCCGGTCGATGTGCAGCGCCCCGCCGACACCTCGGTCCCGCGCCCGACCCTGTACCTGCTCAATGGCGCCGGCGGCGGTCAGGACGACGCCTCCTGGGTGAAGAAGACCAATATCGTCAACGGCTTCCTCGGCGACAAGAACGTCAACGTGGTCCAGCCCATCGGCGGCAAGTGGTCCTACTACCAGGACTGGAACAACGACGACCCGACCCTGGGCCGCAACAAGTGGACCACCTTCTTCAGCGAGGAACTGCCCCCGCTGATCGACGCCGCGCTCGGCACCAACGGCGTCAACGCCATCGCCGGCATCTCCACCTCGGGCACCACCGTGCTCACCCTGGCCGAGGCCAAGCCGGACCTGTACAAGTCCGTCGCCGCCTACTCCGGCTGCGCCCAGATGGCCGACCCGCAGGGCCAGGAGTTCATGCGCCTGACCGTCGAGACCTGGGGCGGCGGCAAGCTGGAGAACATGTACGGCCCCGCGAACTCGCCCGACTGGGCGGCCCACGACCCGGTCATCAACGCGGAGAAGCTGCGCGGCATCAACCTCTACATCTCCTCCGGTAGCGGTCTGCCCGGCCAGTACGACACCCTCAACGGCCCGTACACGCTGCCCGGCTCCTACGGCCTGGCCAACCAGATGATCATCGGTGGCGTCATCGAGGCGGGCACCAACTTCTGCAGCCACAACCTCGCGAACAAGCTGAACTCGCTGGGCATCCCGGCCACCTACAACTTCCGGCCGACCGGCACCCACTCGTGGGGCTACTGGAACGACGAGTTCATCACGTCGTGGCCGCTGCTCGCCCAGGGTCTCGGCATCTAGAGACCCACGCGCACAACGTGATACGGCCCGGCACCGGAAGGTGCCGGGCCGTTCGCCGTTATGGCTGTGGTCACAGGGTGCACGGAAGGGCTAAACAAAAAGTTCGGGAACCCGTAAACTCATCTTGTGAGTACCAGCGTGGCCGATAAGAGCAGCACCCCGTTCCAGCGAGCGCGGTCGGCCAGTGTGCTGCTGGGCCCCGCCTTCGTCGCCGCGATCGCCTATGTCGATCCCGGCAATGTCGCCTCCAACATCAGCGCTGGCGCCCAATACGGCTATCTGCTCGTCTGGGTCGTGGTGATGGCCAACATCATGGCCGGGCTGGTGCAGTTCCTGTCCGCGAAACTCGGCCTGGTGACCGGCCGCTCCCTCCCGGAAGTGGTGCGCGCCAAGGCCGGTCGCTGGGTGCGGCTCAGCTACTGGGCCCAGGCCGAGACCGTCGCGGTGGCGACCGATCTCGCCGAGGTCGTCGGCGGCGCCATCGCGCTCAACCTGCTGTTCGGGCTACCGCTCATGGTCGGCGGCATCATCACCGGCTTCGTGTCGATGATCCTGCTGCTCATCCAGAACCATCGCGGGCAGCGGCCCTTCGAACGGGTCATCACCGGACTGCTCGGCATCATCGCCATCGGATTCCTTGCCTCCGTGGTCATCTCACCGCCCTCCGCGTCCGGCACCGTCGGCGGCCTGGTGCCCCGCTTCGCCGACTCCGGCAGCGTGCTGCTGGCCGCCGCCATGATCGGCGCGACCGTCATGCCGCACGTGGTCTACCTGCACTCCGGCATGGCCCGCGACCGGCACGGGCACCCCGAGGTCGGCGCGGCCCGAAATCGCCTGCTGCGCATCACCCGCTACGACGTCGCCCTGGCCATGCTGCTCGCGGGCACCGTGAACCTGGCCATGCTGCTCATGGCCGCCAAGACCCTGCGCGGCCGCGAGGGCGTCGACACCATCGAGGGCGCGCACGCCGCGGTGCAGGACGTCCTCGGTCCCGTCGCGGGACTGCTGCTCGCGGTCGGACTGCTCGCCTCCGGGCTGGCGTCCACCTCGGTCGGGGCCTACGCGGGCGCGATGATCATGCAGGGTCTGTTGCACCGGCACGTTCCGCTGGTGGTGCGCCGTGTGATCACGTTGATCCCCGCCCTGGTGGTGCTCGCGGTCGGCATCGATCCCACCCGGGCGCTGATCATCTCGCAGGTGGTGCTGTCGTTCGGGATCCCGTTCGCGCTCATCCCGTTGGTCCGGTTCACCAGCGACCCGGAACTCATGGGGGAGAACGTCAATCACCGCGTCACCACCGGGTTGGCCTGGTTGGTGGCCGCCATCATCACCACGCTCAACGTGGTGCTGATCTACCTGACGGCCACCGGAAAGGGCTGACGCCCGGCGCTATTCGGCGAAGACGGCCTTGCGCTTCTGCAGCATGGCCGCCGCGCCCTCAGCGAAATCGCCGGAGCCCAGCAGTTCGCACTGGCCGGTCTTCTCGGCGTCCAGGGCGGCCTCGAGCGAGGTCAGCGCCGCCGCGTTGAGGGCGCGCTTGGTGAGCTCCAGCGCCCGCCGCGGGCCGTGCGCCAGTTTGGCGATCACCGCCTCCACCTTGGCGTCCAGTTCCTCGTCGGAGTACACGCCCGCGATCAGGCTGTGCTCCAGGGCCTTTCGGGCCGGGAGCCGCTCGCCCAGCAGTGCCATCTCGGCGGCCAGTGGGCGTCCGGCCGCGGCCGCCACCAGCGCCGCCGCCCCGCCGTCGGGCATCAGGCCGATATTGATGAAGGCCAGCAGCAGGTAGGAGTCCTCGGCGGCGTAGGTGAGATCGGCGGCCAGCGCGAACGCCACGCCCACCCCGGCGGCCGCGCCCTTGACCCGGGCGATGACCGGGATCGGCGCGTCCACGATGGCGCGGATCATCCGGTTGGCCACGTCCATGGTCATCTCGGGGGTGATGCCGCGGGCCTTCTCCGCCGGGGCGGTGGACAGGTCGGCGCCGGTGCAGAAGTCGCCGCCCTCGCCGGTCAGCACGATGACCCGCACGGCCGGATCCGCGGCGGCGGCGAGCACGGCGTCGCCCAGGCCCTCCATGGTGTCGTAGCTGAGCGCGTTCTTGCGCTTGGGATTGGTGATGGTGATGCGCAGGACGCGCCCGTCCTTGATCGCGGTGTACCCCGGCGTGCTCGTGGTCATCGGGCGCTCCCCAGATATATCTGCGGCCTGGCCGCAGGCTGTGTGTTCGGCTTTGCGAATTGTGGTTAACTTAGGAGCGTTCGTCCGGCACTGTCAACAGCCGGTGTCATCGAGAAGGAGAAACTGTATGGTCGCCGATCGCAGCGAGGCCGCCCTCGCTACCGGGCGACCGGCCGGTACTCCCGACGGGGAATCCGGCCCCCGTCGCCGCCCCAAGAACCGCAAGGCGCAAATCGTGCGGGTAGCGGCGCGCGCCTTCGCCGAACGCGGCTACCACCCGGTCGGCGTCGACGAGATCGCTGCCGAGGTCGGCATTTCCGGCCCCGCCCTCTACCGCCACTTCCGCAACAAGTACGCGCTGCTGGTCGCCGCCGCCGAAATGGGCGCGCAGCAATTGCTCGACGCCGCCAAGGCCGCCGACAATCCCGACCTGGAACCGGAACCACGACTCACCGCGCTGATCCGCGGCGTCGCCGAGTACACCATCGACGTGCGCCGTGAGGGCGGCCTGTACCGGTGGGAACGCCGCTACCTGGAACGCGAGGACCGCACCCGCATCCGGGTCATCTACACCGAGCTGCACGACACCGTCGCCGCCGCCATCGCCGCGCTCTACCCCGACGCCGATCCGGCCGACACCCAGCTGCGCGCCGCCGCCCTGCTCAGCGCCATCGGATCCATCACCGCGCACCGCACCGCGCTGTCCACCACCCGGCTGGTCAACCTGCTCACCGAGATCTGCTGGGACATCCTGCGCGCCGACCTGCCGCCCGCGCCCGCCCCGGTCACCGGCGAGCCGCTGGTGCGCGGCCTGCCCGTCATCTCCAAGCGCGAGCAGCTGCTCACCGAGGCCATCCGCATCTTCGGACGGCAGGGCTACCACGAGGCCAGCATCGAGGAGATCGGCGCGGCCGCGGGCATCAATGCCTCCAGCGTCTACCGCTACTTCGCCAGCAAGGCCGACCTGCTCGCCGCCGCCTTCAACCGCACCGGCGAACGCGTCGCCATCGCCAACAACGAGGCCCTCGCCGAGGCCACCAGCCGCTCCGACGCCGCCGTGCGGATCGCGGACCGCTTCTCCCGCATGACCTTCGCCATGCCGGAGATCCTGCCGGTCTACTTCTCCGAATTCTCCAATCTGCCCGCCTCCGAACAGCATCGGCTGCGCTCGGTGCAGCGGCAGAACGTCCTGGAATGGGCGAACCTGCTCGACGGCGACCAGGTCGAGGCTCGCTTCCGGGTGCACGCCGCCATCGCCCAGGTCATCGATGTGGGCCGGCGCATCCGATTCGACGGGCGGCCGGAGAACCTGGCCCGGGTGAGCGCGCTCATGCGCGCGGTGCTGCTGGGCGCGCCCGCCGCCGAATAGGTCCGGCCCGCCGCCGAATCGGCTTCGGCGGCAGGCCCTCCCGAATCCTCAGACCCGGTGCCGCATCCGGAACAGCGCCCGCGCCACCCGCAAACGGCGCGGATGCTTCTCGAACGTGCCCGAGGTGATCTGGTCCGGCGGGTGCTTCTCGGTGATCGTCTGCGGCCGCGTGAACTCCCGCAGCGTGCGCGGATCCCGGATCCGGCCGGGACCGTTCACGCCGTACACGGGTGCCGCGTTCACCGTGATCAGCTCACTGCGCAGCCGGGCCGCGAACTCCGGGACCGAGCGGACGTCGCGGGTGAACACCGAGACCGTGCGCGGCTTCCGGTCCGCGTTCACGCGATCGGCGGCCTCGTCCATGGTGGCCACGCGATTCACCACCAGCACCGGCCCCACGGCCTCGCCGGTCACCGCGGCGCTGTTCTCCGGCACCTCGGTGAGCACGATCGGCTCGATGTAGGGCTCGCGAATCGATTCCAGACTCCCGACCACCAGTCGTGCGCCCCGGGTCACCGCGTCGCGCACCTGGCGGCGCACCACGTCGATCTGGGCGTCCACGATCATCGGCCCGTAGGAGGCGCGGCGGTCCGCCCCGGGCCGCAGCCGCCGGGCCTGATCGGCGACCAGCTCCAGGAACGGCTCGTACACCGAGTCGGCCACGTACACGCACTGCACCCCGGCCGGCTGCTGGCCCGAATTGGCCATGGCGCCGTACACCGCGGCGGCCGCGGCGCTGTCGAGTTTGGCGTCGACCTGGACCACCATCGACCCGCGCCCGCCCGGCTCGATGACCAGAGGAGTGGACGCCTCGGCGGCCAGCGCGGCCACCTCGCGCGCCCCCGCGCCCGACCCGGCGTAGGCGAGCTTGTCCACCGGCGCCCGGCACAGGGCGGCGGCGGTTCCGCTGTCGCCGGTGACCACCTGCAGCACCGGCTGATTCGGGGCCAGGTGATTCCAGGTGTCGGCCAGCCACGCGCCCACGCCGGGGGTGAGCTCGCTGGGCTTGAACACCACCGCGTTGCCCGACGCCATCGCGCTGGCGATCGAATTCATCGGGGTGAGAACGGGATTGTGCCAGGGCCCCAGCACGCCGACCACGCCCAGCGGCAGGTAGCCGATGGTGCCGGTCGGTTCGCGGCGCAGCGTGGCGCCCAGCCGGGTGGTGCGGCCCAGCGTCCGTTCGGCATGTCGCGCAACCCAATCCAGATGCTCGACGGCCAGGGTGACCTCGATGGCCGCGTCGATGCGCGGCTTGCCGGTCTCGCGGCTGATCAACTCCACCAGGTCGCGGGTGCCGCGGGCCAGGCTGCGTTTCCAATCCAGCAGCCACCGTTTGCGGGCGTCGAATCCCAGTGCCGCCCACCATTGTTCGGCGCTGCGGGCGGAGCGCACGGTGCGGGTCAGTTCGCCCGCCCCCATACCTGCGTATTCGCCCACGACTTCCCCGGTTCTGGGGTCGTAGGACGTGAGTACCTTGGATCTGCGCGCGCCGGCGCGTCCTGCTGCCGGCTGCGCCGACTCGGCCATGGTCAACCTCTCGTGGCCTGTGAATGTCTCTCCCCGCCAAGGCCAGACTATGGTTCGAGGCGCAGATGCGACAAGGTAGCGAAATCGCCGCATACCGCCCGGTCTGCGCCTGGATCAGCGGCTATTCGGTGAGCCCATCGTTTGTGACCAAGGGCACAGTTTGAATTTCGCTGCTTCGGCAAAGAAACGGCCTGCCGCACGGCACGCCGGTAACATCACGGCCGGCGGTGTGGATCATCCCGGCGGGCGGTAACTACCTCCCCCGCGCGATGTGGGGACCCGCCGCCCCGGGGCGACATCGTTCAGCCCGACCAGCCGATAGTGGAGAGTTGATGCCCAGCTTGGACAGACCGGAACCCGTAGCAGCCGACGATCCGGCCGTTTTCGTCGAAGACATTCGTAAGTCCTTCGGCGATGTGCACGCGCTGCAAGGGGTCAGCTTCACCGCCGCCCGCGGCCAGGTCCTCGGCATCCTCGGCCCCAACGGGGCGGGCAAGACCACCACGGTCAAGATCCTGTCCACCCTGCTGCGCCCGGACTCCGGCGTCGCCCGCATCGCCGGGCACGACGTCCGCACCGATCCGGCCGCCGTGCGCCGGTCCATCATGATGACCGGCCAGTACGCCGCCCTCGACGAGAACCTCTCGGGCCGCGAGAACCTCGAGCTCTTCGGCCGCCTCATGGGCCTGCCCCGCAAGGCCGCCCGGCAGCGCGCCGACAACCTGCTCGAGGAATTCGACCTCACCGGCGCCGGCCGCCGCGCGGTCCGGCACTACTCCGGCGGTATGCGCCGCCGCGTCGACATCGCCTGCGGCCTCGTGGTCCGGCCCGAGGTGGTGTTCCTCGACGAACCCACCACCGGCCTGGATCCCCGCTCGCGCCAGGGCGTCTGGGACCTCGTCACCGCGCTCAAGACCCAGGGCATCACCGTCCTGCTGACCACGCAGTACCTCGAAGAGGCCGACGTGCTCAGCGACAACATCATCGTCATCGACAAGGGCACGGTCATCGCCGAAGGCACCGCCGACGCCCTCAAGGAGAAGACCGGCGGCAGCTACTGCGAGGTCGTACCGCTCGACCCGACCCAGCTGACCAAGGTCGCCGACGCCCTCGGCGACCTGGTGCCCGCCGCGGTCCGCGCCGAACTCTCCGGCGACCGGCTGTCCATCCCCGCCCCCGAGGGCGCGGCCACCCTCTCCGAGGCGCTGCGCCGACTCGACGCCGCGGCCGTCCAGCTCGCCGACATCGGCCTGCGCCGGCCCTCCCTCGACGACGTCTTCCTCACCCTCACCGGACACTCCGGCACCAAGGAGACCGTCGGCGCGGAAGGCGCCGCGTGACCGCCCCCGCGGCGAACGCCGCCGATCTCTTCGCCGGGGTGCCCCCGGCCCGGCCCAACAGCTTCGCGCAGTGGCGGGCCCTGACCGGGCGCGTGGTCTGGGTGATGTTCACCAAGGGCGAGATGCTCATCGCGGTCATCGTGCCGCTGGTCTTCACCCTCGGCTTCTACCTGCCGCTGCGCTACGTGATGAAGTTCCAGGGCATCGACTACGCCCAGTTCGTCATGCCGATCATCGTGCTGCAGACCATGTCCTTCACCATGATGTCCAACGCGCAGCTGGCCGCGTTCGAAGCCATGACCGGACTCAACACCCGCATGCAGACCATGCCCATCGGCAAGATGGTGCCGCTGGTGTCGCGACTGTCCGCGGGCTTCGTGCGCTCGGTGGTCTCGCTGATCGCGGCGCTGGTCTGGGGACACCTCATCGGCTTCCACTTCGTCGCCGGCTGGGGTCAGGCCGCGCTGTTCTGCGGGTTCTCCCTCGCCGTCGGCACCATCCTGGCCATCGGCGCCGACGGGCTCGGGTCGCTGACCAAGAGCCCCGAATCCCTGAGCCAGGCCCTGACCCTGCCGACCCTCATCTTCGGCATGCTGTCCTGCGGCTTCGTGCCGGAGAACGGATTCCCGGTGTGGGTGCGGCCGTTCGTGCGCAACCAGCCCATCTCGCAGTTCTCCTTCGCACTGCGCGACATGGCTCAGCACGGGGTGACCTGGAATGTGTTGTGGGTGCCGCTGGTGTGGCTGGGCGGCCTGCTGGTCGTCTTCCTGCCGCTGGCGGTCTGGGCGAGCGTGAGGCGGTCATGAGCACGGCGACCACGGCCGAGACGGCCGTCGAGGAATCCGGGAACCCGGTGAACCGAAACGATTCGTGGGCGGGGCATCAGCCGCTGCCCGTGGTGGAACCCCGCTCGGAGCGCGCGCTCTCGGTGTGGGCCCAGCAGAGCGTGATCCAGTGCAAGCGCATGCTCATCGGCTGGATGCGCGACCCCGCCACCACCATTCAGACCCTGGTCTACCCGGCCGCCACGCTGATCATGTTCCGGATCGTGCTCGGTGACTCGATCACCATGGCCACCGGCATGCCCAGCATCTACGGCACCGTGCCGATGGTCATGCTGGTCGCGGCCATGTCCGGATCGGTGGTGAGCGCGCTCGGCTTCAAGGTGGAGAAGGCGACCGGTCTGCTCGGGCGGTTCTACACCATGCCCATCCACCGCGCCGCCGGACTCACCGGACGACTGATCGCCGAGGCCATCCGCGTGGTGATCACCTCGCTGTTCGTGCTCGCGGTGGGTGTCGCCCTGGGCTTCCGGTTCTGGTACGGGCCCGCGGCTTCGATTGCCATGCTGGCGATTCCGGTGCTGTTCGCGCTCGGATTCGCGGTGCTGGTGACGGCGCTGGCCACGCTGACCGAAGGCGTCATGCTGGTGTCGCTGGTGGGCATCATCAACACCCTGCTGATGTTCTTCAACTCCGGGTTCGTGCCGGTCTTCGCCTACCCGGTGTGGTTGCAGAAGACGGTCGAGAACCAGCCGATGAGTACGGCCATCGACGCCATGCGCGGCCTGTCCTACGACGGGCCCATCGCGACCCCGCTGTGGAAGACCGCCGCCTGGGCGATCGGCATGATCGTGCTGTTCGCCTACCCCGCCATCCGCGGGTACCGGCGCGCGGCCGAGACCGGAGCCTAGGCACCGACGGAAACCGGCGGGCGGACACGCCCGACCGGTTTCCCCGGGTACGAGACCCTCGGGGTTCGAGTGGCGTGCGTCACGTTAAGGTGGCCCCCATGTCATACCTGGTGACCGGGGCAACTGGGTTCATCGGTCGGTTTCTCGTACCCGAACTCCTGAAGCGCGGCGCGGACGTTCACGTCCTGGTGCGGCCGGGCGAGGACTCGGTACTGCGCTACAACCGCTGCCTACGCGAGTGGGGCGACCGCGCCCGGGTCCACCCGGTCCGCGGCGACCTCGCCGCGCCCGGACTCGGCGTCGACACGAGCTGGATTGCCGCGCACCGCGGTTCGATCGACCACGTCTTCCACCTGGCCGCCGGGTTCGACGCCACCGGCGCGGGCGGCGGCGCCCTCCGGGTGGCCGAACTCGCCGGCGCGCTGGACGCGGGTCGGCTGCACCATGTTTCGACCATGCGCGTGGCCGGGGCCTGGGAGGGCGTGTTCACCGAGGACATGACCGACGTCGGCCAGCTGCTGCCCACCCCCCATCAGCGCGCCATGCTGCGCGCCGAACAGGAGGTGCGCGACCAGACCGCGGTGCCCTGGCGGATCTACCGACCGGCCATCGTGATCGGCCACTCCCGCACCGGCGAGATCGACCGCATCGACGGCCCCTACTACTTCTTCCGACTGCTGCGCATGGCCGCGCAACTGCCGCGCATCCTGCCCGTGGTGGCGCCCCAGCTCGGTGAGACCAATATGGTGCCGGTCGATTTCGTGGCCCGCGCGCTCGACCACATCGCGCACCGAAACGGCGACGGACCGGACACCTACCATCTGGTGGACCCGCGCGAGCAGAGCGTCGCCGAGGCCTTCAACCTCTTCGCCGACGAGGCCGGCGCCCCGCACCTGATCGAGGTGATGCCCAAGCAGACCCTCGACGTCACGCTGCGGGTGCCCGGCATGGGGTGGGCGCTGCGTCAGATCGGCATCCCGATGGAGGTCATCGAGGACTGCGAGTTCGCCTGCCGCTTCGACTCCCACAATGCCGCGGCCGCCCTCGCCGGGACCGACATCAAGGTCCCGCCGCTGGCCGCCTACGCCGGGGTGGTGTGGAAGTACTGGATCGAGAACTGGGTCTGAGGCGCGAGCCCGCGCCCGGGCTGTCGCCGACTCAGGGGGTGTTGTCCCCGGGTAGCAGGCTGTCCGGGGGCAGGAGCAGATCGTCCAGTGCGCGGGCCCGCCCGTAATCCCAACCGACCCATCGGTTTCGATTGGTCCAGCCGACCAGGTCGTACCGCCACTTGAACGGCCAGGTGGTCGCGACCGTCATGAACAGCGCCGACCCCAGCGCCGAGTAGTCGGCGTGCGCCGACAGCAGGGCGCGCTGCTGCCGCGGCGGCCGGGTGAAGAACGCATCGAACATGGCGATGGACTGCGCGGTGGTGAGTCGTCCCAGTCCGTACACGCCGCGCATGCGCATCCAATAGACCAGCCGCGCCTGCCACGGCCACAGCGCCTCGATCGGATCGTCGCCGCGCTGCACCGCGTTCAGCGCGGTGTCGACCAGCGCCAGCGAATCGGCCACGCAGTACCCGGTGATCGGATGCATCATGCCGCCGCGCGAACCGAACGGAATCACCGCGCCGCGACCGGCTTTCGGCGGCAGCTCGTCGAGCGGATAGTGGGCGGCCTCGCTCGGCTCGTCGCCGCGCAGCCGAATCCCGTGCGCCGCCAGCCGATTCAGGGTGCGCCGCCGCAACTCGTGCTGCGGCATGCCGCCGCGCAGGCCCAGGCTGGTCTCCTCGAAGATGACCGTGCCGTCGCCGAGCGGCACCGAGTACAGGAACGACGGCGGCTCGTCCGGGCCCGCGCCGTTCTCGTCGCGCCAGTCCAGCAGCAGCCCCTCACCGGCGGTGACCATGGGCGCGGCGATGTCCTCGTCCACGAAGATGCCGTGCGCGCTGGCCGTGCGGCGCGCGCCCGGCGTGGCCTGGCCGCGGGTGTCGAAGACGGTGGCCGCGCGCACCTCGGTGCCGTCGGCCAGCTCCACCCGGTGCGCCTCGACGACGCGGGCGCGACCGGTGATCACGGTGGCGTCGTCGAGCGGGAGCGCGTCGAACAGGCCCTGCTTGGACAGCACACAGTAGGGCCGCGGAATCCGGTGCTCGGTGGTGGTCCACACCACCGGCGTCTCGATCCGGCTGGCGATGGCGCTGGGCGAAAGCCACTGCGGCAGTTCGTCCACCCAGCAGGAGAAGGTCGGGGCCCACGGCCGCGTCGGCCGCGGATCCACCGCGACCACCCGCAGGCCCGCCACCATGGCGCGGTGCGCCAATGCCCGCCCGGTGGGGCCGAGCCCCACCACACACACGTCGGCGGCCCTGCCGACCTCCCGGCCACTCATACCCGCATTCAAACAGCCGGGACCCGCGCACGCCAGGTCGGTCCCGACTTCGCACCCCTTACCTACTTGGGCGTCACCCAGGTGGTGATGTCCGCGTGCACGACCTCGAGCCCCGAACGGTCGTAGATCGACACCGGCACCATCAGTTCGCGGCCCTCGGTGATCTGCGAGAAGTCGGGCACCTCATCGAGTTTCGCGACCGCTCGCAGCCCCGAGTTGGCCTTGGCCAGGTACTGCACGTTCATGGCCTTGGGAATCCAGCGGTGCGTGTCGGGCACGGTGGCCTCCGACAGCATGCCCATCGCCACCTCGGCCAGGTTGCACGCCGCGATGGCGTGGAAGGTCCCCAGGTGATTGTGGATGCCGAACCATTTGGGCGCGGTCACCTCGCACAGTCCCGGTTCCAACCGCACCACGCTCGGCAGCACGGTGCCGAAATACGGCACCCGGGCCACCATGCCGAGCGAGAACAGCGTGTGCCCGATCCGGTTGTCCGGAAGCTTCTTCCACCCGCGATACGTAGCGGTCTCTTTACCCATGTCCCGTATCTTACTCAAAAGTAAGTTCCACGGAAGTGTCGTGTCGTATCGGTCATCGGATCGGCCGGCGGATTGCCTCGCCGCGCAAAACCAACCGGCTGCCAGTTATCTGGGAAGGCTGCGCCGCGAGCGCGGCTGGGAGCCGGTGCCACTCGGACCGGCTATCGGGGACAAATAGGAGCTCTCGACATCATGCGTATTCGCACCGCGGTGGCCACCGTCGGCATCGCACTCGCGGGGGCGGCCGCCGCCACCGCATCCGCCGGCTCGGCCGCCGCCTTCACGCCGTACTCCAACCCGGGTGAGGGCATCTTCCTCGGCGTGGACCTGACCCACGACGAGACCGTGGCGCTGTCCAACACCTGGATCCCGGCGGCCATCACCCAGATCAACGGCGGTCACAATATGATCGCCCCCGATCCGACCTACTCCGATCTGGTGGTCGACGGCCGCCCGCACGGGAGCATGACCCAGGTCGTCGGCGAGGCCGCCGACGTTCCGGGCGGACAGGTCGGGCTGTACCTGGTGGATCCCGCCCGGTTCCGCGGCGGCAACTTCCTGCTGATCCAGGATCTCGGCGGCTGGGACTATTACCTGCGCCACATGCGCGACAACTGAGGGTGAAATGGCCGGTGCGCGAACCGAATTCCGCACCGGTCCCCGCAGGGCCCGAGCCGGGGGGCTCGACCGGGTGTGACCAGGGCCATTGGCTCGGGGGCGGGGGAGGGGGCGATTTGAAGTGGGGCGGGGGCTCGAGGCATACTGTTCGGGTTGCCCACACCGGGTTGCGTCTTTTCCGTTGGATCGGCGCTGGTGGTGGGTGAGTAAGACCCAATTTTGCACCCCGCTGATTTGCGGCGTGGGTGCGTCCGGAACACTGTTCCGAGGCTTGTAAGGATTTTGGTCCGGGGCCGAGGAATGAGCGGCGGCGCGACACGCCCGACCGCGTGGACCGGATGAACCATGACAGATGAACAGCGGCGATGGATCGGGCCCGAGGGCTCAGGTCGTGTGGTGGCTGATGCGTCTTCGTGTGTTCGGCAGTGCAAATGAGGGTGGTTCGGGAGCGAAAGCTCCTGGGCCACAACGCAAGCGGAGAAAAGGACACTCAGCGTGGCGGGACAGAAGATCCGCATCAGGCTCAAGGCCTACGACCATGAGGCGATCGACGCGTCCGCGCGCAAGATCGTCGAGACGGTGACCCGTACCGGTGCCCGCGTGGTCGGCCCGGTGCCGTTGCCCACCGAGAAGAACATCTACTGCGTCATCCGGTCGCCGCACAAGTACAAGGACTCGCGCGAGCACTTCGAGATGCGTACGCACAAGCGGCTTATCGACATCCTCGACCCGACGCCGAAGACGGTTGACGCCCTGATGCGTATCGACCTGCCGGCCAGCGTCGACGTCAACATTCAGTGACGGGGACTTCGAATATGACTGACAACAAGAGCCGTCCGGCCGCGGGCATCCTGGGCACCAAGCTCGGCATGACCCAGGTCTTCGACGAGAAGAACCGCGTCGTTCCCGTGACCGTCGTCAAGGCGGGCCCGAACGTCGTTACCCAGATCCGTACCCAGGAGCGCGACGGCTACGCCGCCATCCAGGTCGCGTACGGCGCCATCGACCCCCGCAAGGTGAACAAGCCGGTTTCCGGTCAGTTCGCCAAGGCCGGTGTCACCCCTCGCCGCCACATCGCCGAGCTGCGCGTCGCCGACGCCGCCGCCTTCGAGGTCGGCCAGGAGATCAACGCGGATGCCTTCGAAGAGGGCAGCTACGTCGACGTGACCGGCACCTCCAAGGGCAAGGGCTTCGCGGGCACCATGAAGCGCCACGGTTTCCGTGGTCAGGGTGCCTCGCACGGTGCGCAGGCCGTGCACCGTCGTCCGGGTTCCATCGGTGGTTGCTCCACCCCGGGCCGTGTCTTCAAGGGCATGCGCATGTCGGGCCGTATGGGTAACGACCGCGTCACCACGCAGAACCTCTCGGTCCACAAGGTGGACGCCGAGAACGGCCTGCTGCTGATCAAGGGCGCGATCCCGGGCCGCACCGGCGGCATCGTGATCGTCAAGAGTGCAGTGAAGGGTGGTGCCCGGGCATGAGCACCGAGACCAAGACCAACCTGACGCTCACGGTCAAGGCCGCTGGCGGCAAGACCGAGGGCACCGTCGAGCTCCCCGCGGAGATCTTCGACGTGACCGCGAACATCGCGTTGATGCACCAGGTCGTCGTGGCCCAGCAGGCCGCGGCTCGCCAGGGCACGCACGCCACCAAGACCCGCGGCATGGTCCGCGGTGGTGGCAAGAAGCCGTACCGCCAGAAGGGCACCGGCCGTGCGCGCCAGGGTTCGACCCGTGCGCCGCAGTTCGCCGGCGGTGGCACCGTCCACGGCCCGCAGCCGCGTGACTACACCCAGCGTCTGCCCAAGAAGATGAAGGTCGCCGCGCTGCGTGGCGCTCTGTCGGACCGGGCTCGCAACGAGCGCATCCACGTGATCACCGAGCTGGTGGCGGGTCAGACCCCGTCGACCAAGGCGGCCAAGTCCTTCCTCGCCGAGCTGTCGGAGCGGAAGAACATCCTGGTCGTCGTCGGCCGTGAAGATGTCACCACGTGGAAGAGCGTGGCGAACCTGCAGGGTGTGCACCCGATCGCCCCCGACCAGCTGAACACCTACGACGTTCTCAAGAGCGACGAAATCGTGTTCTCGGTCGAGGCGCTCAACGCCTTCGTGCACGGCCCCGCCGAAGCTGCACAGGAGGAGAGCAAGTGACCACCATCGCCGACCCGCGCGACATTCTGCTGGCGCCGGTGATCTCCGAGAAGTCCTACGGACTGATCGAGGAGGGCACCTACACCTTCATCGTGCACCCGGATTCGAACAAGACGCAGATCAAGATTGCTGTCGAGAAGGTTTTCGGCGTCAAGGTGACCAGCGTCAACACCGCCAACCGTCAGGGCAAGCGCAAGCGGACCCGCTTCGGTTACGGCACGCGTAAGAGCACCAAGCGCGCGCTCGTCACCATCTCGGCCGATAGCAAGCCCATCGAGATCTTCGGAGGCCCGGTCGCGTAAGCGGCGGGGACTTCAGAAAGGCAGAAGAACTCATGGCAATTCGTAAGTACAAGCCGACAACCCCGGGCCGCCGCGGTGCCTCGGTCTCGGACTTCGCCGAGATCACCCGCTCGACCCCCGAGAAGTCGCTGCTGCGTCCGCTGAGCAAGACCGGTGGCCGTAACGCGCAGGGTCGCATCACCACTCGTCACAAGGGTGGTGGCCACAAGCGTGCCTACCGTCTGATCGACTTCCGTCGCCTGGACAAGGACGGCATCCCGGCCAAGGTCGCTCACATCGAGTACGACCCGAACCGCACCGCCAACATCGCGCTGCTGCACTTCGCCGACGGCGAGAAGCGCTACATCATCGCGCCCAAGGGCATCGCCCAGGGCACGAAGATCGAGTCGGGCCCCGGCGCCGACATCAAGCCCGGCAACAACCTGCCGCTGCGCTCGATCCCGACCGGTACCACGGTGCACGCCGTGGAGCTGCGTCCGGGTGGTGGCGCCAAGCTGGCTCGTGCCGCGGGCATGTCCATCCAGCTGCTGGGTAAGGAAGGCGCCTACGCCGTCCTGCGTATGCCCTCCGGTGAGATCCGTCGTGTCGATGTGCGCTGCCGCGCCACCATCGGCGAGGTCGGCAACGCCGAGCAGTCGAACATCAACTGGGGTAAGGCCGGCCGTATGCGGTGGAAGGGCGTTCGCCCGACCGTCCGTGGTGTGGTCATGAACCCGGTCGACCACCCGCACGGTGGTGGTGAGGGTAAGACCTCCGGTGGTCGCCACCCGGTCTCCCCGTGGGGCAAGCCCGAGGGCCGCACCCGTAAGCCCAACCGTCCCAGCGACAAGCTCATCGTCCGCCGCCGCGGCAAGAAGCGTTAAGGAGGAGGTTAGACATGCCACGCAGCCTGAAGAAGGGCCCGTTCGTCGACGAACACCTCCTCAAGAAGGTGGACGTCCAGAACGAGAAGGGCACGAAGCAGGTCATCAAGACCTGGTCGCGTCGTTCCACCATCATCCCCGATTTCATCGGCCACACGTTCTCGGTCCACGACGGCCGCAAGCACGTGCCGGTGTTCGTGTCGGAGAACATGGTTGGACACAAGCTCGGTGAATTCGCGCCGACCCGCACGTTCAAGAGCCACGTCAAGGAAGATCGGAAGAGCAAGCGGCGATGAGCACTGAAACTCAGAACCCGACCGCGCGCGCGACCGCCAAGCACGTTCGCGTGACGCCGATGAAGGCGCGTCGCGTCGTGGACCTGGTCCGTGGCCGCAGCGTGCAGGACGCGCTGAACATCCTGAAGTTCGCGCCGCAGGCCGCGAGCGAGCCGGTTGCGAAGGTTGTCGCCTCGGCGGCGGCCAACGCCGAGAACAACCTCGGCCTCAACCCGGCCACCCTCGTCATCTCGACCGCGTTCGTCGACGAGGGCGCGACCATGAAGCGTTTCCAGCCGCGTGCCCAGGGCCGCGCGTTCCGGATCCGCAAGCGCACCAGCCACATCACCATCGAGGTCGAGAGCGTGCCCACCGCCGGCGCTGCCACTCGTAGCCGCCGGAAGGGAGGGGCAAAGTAAATGGGACAGAAGATCAATCCCCATGGCTTCCGCCTCGGTATCACCACCGACTGGAAGTCGCGTTGGTACGCGGACAAGCAGTACGCGGACTACGTGAAGGAAGACGTCGCGATCCGCAAGCTCCTCGCCACCGGCATGGAGCGGGCCGGCATCTCGAAGGTCGAGATCGAGCGCACCCGTGACCGCGTGCGTGTGGACATCCACACCGCGCGCCCGGGCATCGTGATCGGCCGTCGTGGCGCCGAGGCCGACCGCATTCGCGCCGAGCTGGAGAAGCTCACCAAGAAGCAGGTTCAGCTGAACATCCTCGAGGTCAAGAACCCCGAGTCGGACGCTCAGCTGGTTGCTCAGGGTGTTGCCGAGCAGCTGTCCAACCGTGTGGCGTTCCGTCGCGCGATGCGCAAGGCCATCCAGTCGGCCATGCGTTCGCCGAACGTCAAGGGCATCCGTGTGCAGTGCTCGGGCCGCCTCGGTGGCGCCGAAATGTCGCGCTCGGAGTTCTACCGTGAGGGTCGCGTGCCGCTGCACACGCTGCGCGCCGACATCGACTACGGCCTGTACGAGGCGAAGACCACCTTCGGCCGCATCGGCGTGAAGGTCTGGATCTACAAGGGCGACATCGTCGGCGGCAAGCGCGAGGTCACCGCTGTGGCCCCGTCCGGCCGCGACCGTGACGACCGCCCGCGTCGCGAGCGTCCGAGCCGCCCCCGTCGCAGCGGTGCCCAGGGCACCACCGCGACCAGCACTGAGGCCGGCCGCGCCGCCACCGCTGTGGCGGAGGCTCCGGCAGAGAATCAGGAGGGCTGACCTATGTTGATGCCCCGCAAGGTCAAGCACCGTAAGCAGCACCACCCCGGCCGTTCCGGCATGGCGAAGGGCGGCACCGCGGTGACGTTCGGTGAGTACGGCATCCAGGCTCTCGAGCCGGCCTACGTCACCAACCGTCAGATCGAGTCCGCTCGTATCGCGATGACCCGCCACATCAAGCGTGGCGGCAAGGTCTGGATCAACATCTACCCGGACCGCCCGCTCACCAAGAAGCCGGCCGAAACCCGCATGGGTTCCGGTAAGGGTTCGCCGGAGTGGTGGATCGCGAACGTCAAGCCCGGACGCGTCATGTTCGAGCTGTCGTACCCGACCGAGGAGATCGCTCGTGAGGCCCTGCGCCGCGCGATGCACAAGCTCCCGATGAAGTGCCGGATCGTGACCAGGGAGGAGCAGTTCTGATGGCTACCGCCAACCCGACTGCAGAGCTCCGCGAGCTCGACAATGAGGCGCTCGTCGCCAAGCTGCGCGAGTCCAAGGAAGAGCTGTTCAACCTGCGCTTCCAGATGGCGACCGGTCAGTTGCAGAACAACCGCCGCCTGCGCGTGGTCCGCCACGAGATCGCGCGCATCTACACGGTCATGCGCGAGCGCGAGCTCGGCCTGGCCTCCGGTCCTGAAGGCAAGGGAGACGCCGCATGAGCGACGTAAAGGGCCCGGCCAAGACGCCGGCCAACCAGGAGGAGCGGGGCCAGCGCAAGACGCGCATCGGCTACGTCGTCTCCGACAAGATGACCAAGACCATCGTGGTCGAGCTGGAAGATCGCGTGAAGCACAAGCTTTACGGCAAGATCATCCGCACCACCTCGAAGGTGAAGGCTCACGACGAGAACGAGATCGCCGGCATCGGCGACCGCGTGCAGCTGATGGAGACCCGTCCGCTGTCCGCCACCAAGCGGTGGCGTCTGGTCGAGGTCCTGGAGAAGGCCAAGTAGCCTGCTCCATGACTTGAACCAAGTCATTGATCACCGGTCCGCTTCCCTGTGGGGAAGCGGACCGGTGTGTTTTCTGGGGAGAATGCGGGAACCGCTTGCCATTCGGGAAGCGGTTCCTTTCTTTTTGTCCGGGTACTGGCCGGTAATGCCAAACGTGGACGAGTGTGACCAAACTGAAACCCCATATGTCCAAATGGAATTGGCGTGTCGCCCGGCAAAAGCGTTAGCGTGTACGAGCTATGAGGGATGCTGCGACAACAACTTCCGGGGCTTGGCGGATCGACGACCGGACCGCGGTGACTTTCCGCGACGCGGCCGTGGCCTGGTCCCTGGCCGCCCATGAGGTCCTAGCCGAATGTGCTTCCGGTTACGGACATTTCGTCACTGTGAACGAGTTGGCCGAGCGCGTGCAGGAGATGTCGGGCATTCGCACCGACGCCCCGACTCGCACCTGGATGGACGCCATCCTGCGCAAGGTCGCGCGGCGCTGCCACAATGCCGGCGAACCGCCGCTGACCGCCCTGTGCGTCAAGCAGAACCACAAGGTCAGCGACAGCTACAAGTACGTGCTGGAACTCGCGCACCTGCCGGTTCCGGCCGACCTCGAGGTCCATGCGGCCTATGCCCGCTGGCAGTGCTACGCGGCCTACGGCGCGGACATCCCGACCGACGGCGGCATCCCGCCGCTGATCCCGCGCAATGGCGGCGCCCCGCGCCGGGTGACCGCCACGGCCCCGGCCTCGGCCGCCAAGCCGGAGCCCGAGGCGCGCAAGGCCGTCTGCGTCAACTGTTTCACCGAGCTCCCCGCGAACGGCGTCTGCTACTACTGCTGACCCGTTCTCTGCATCCTCGAAAGCCGAAGGCCCGCTCCCTGATTGGGGCGGGCCTTCGGCGTTTCGTCGGTCGACCGGCTACTTCGGTCCGAAGAGGTTCTTGGGCGGACGGTTGGAGGCGGCGCGGCGCGCGGCGTCCTTCTCCTTGACCCGGTCGGCTTCCTTGCGGACGGCCACCAGGTTCTCGCGTTCGCGGACCAGCCATTCCGGCGGGTCGGCGAGGAGGGCCGTGATCTCCTCGGCGGTGAGCGCGTCGGACACCCCCGCGCGGCCCAGGCCGGAGTTGGAGATGCCGAGTTTCCGGGCCACCACGTCGCGCGGGAACGGGCCGTTGGCGTACAGGTCGGTCAGCCACTGCGGCGGGTTGGCGCGCAGTTCATCGAGCTGAGCGCGGGTGATGGGTGAGCTCTGGAACTCCTCCGGGGTAGCCGGGAGGTAGATGCCGAGTTTGTTCGCCGCGGTCAGCGGCTTCATGGTCTGGGTGTTCTTGTCCGGGCTCACCGGTCCAGCGTATCGGGCGGGTGGAGAGAACCCGCTGGCCGGTGCAATAACCTGGACCCCATGACAGGTCAGGGCCGGTTGGAGTCCATCGACGTCACGCGTCTGCGCTGGTTCGTCGCGGTTGCCGAGGAATTGCACTTCGCCCGGGCGGCGCGTGGCCTGGGCATTTCCCGGCAGCGTTTGAGCGGCACGGTCATCGAGCTGGAGGAAGAGCTCGAGACCAAGTTGTTCGTGCCCGGCGCGCAGCCGACCCAGCTGAGCGAGGACGGTCGCGCGGTGCTCGAACAGGCCCGAGCGCTCATCGCGGCCGCGCCGCCGGAACCGGTCGCCGCGCCGGAGGCGGTGGATCGCCTGCGCGTCGGTTTCGTCCCGGGCGTGACCGTCACCAAGTGGGAGCGCATCTGGGGTGAGCGTTTCCCCGAGGTCGCCCTCGACCTGATCCCGGTTCCGATGAAGGAGCAGGAGACGGCGCTGCGCACGGACGCGGTCGACATGTGCTTCGTGCGCCTGCCCATCGACCGTGACGGCATGAGCGCGATCCCGCTGTACCGCGAGGTCCCGGTGGTCGTGGTGCCCAAGGATCATCCGATCGCCCTGTTCGATCAGGTCGCCACCGCCGATCTGGCCGACGAGCGCATGCAGGACGCCGCCGACCTGGACGACGCGGCCATGACCATGGAACTGGTGGCCGCGGTGAGCGGCGCCGCCATCGTCCCGCATTCGATCGCCCGCCTGCACCACCGCAAGGATCTGGTCTATCGCACGGTCACCGATGTGCCCGAGACCGAGATCGCGCTGGCCTGGCCGGCCGCCGCCACCACCGAGCTGGTGGAGGAGTTCGTCGGCGTGGTTCGCGGCCGCTCCCAGCGCAGTTCCCGTTCGCCGTCGGGTCAGCAGCCGGACAAGCAGCAGTCCGCGCCGAAGCGCAAGCCCGCCCCCGCGAAGAAGCCCGCGGCCGCGGCCAAGTCGAAGCAGGGGGCCGCGCGGAAGCCGGGTAAGCGGCGCGGTCGCTGACCGGTTCGGGGGTCGACCTGGAGAAATCTCAGGGTCGACTCAGGGTTGCTCTATACGTATACGTCTACTTATAGTGGCGTAAGGCGGCGTTCCGCCGTCGGGTATCGCTGAGATCGATTGCGGCGCACCGGATGTGAGATCCGGGGTGTCGTGTCGTACACGCATGCCCATATAAGCATCTACGAATGATTCGGAGCGTCTCATGGCCCTCGAAATGGACAAGCCCGACACCGACCTGGTCCCGGATCCCCTGCCCGAGGGCATGCGCGAGATCACCCTCCGCGTCGGCCCGGGCGGCCGCCGCACCCAGCGTTTCGTCGGCCGCCCGCTGGCGGACGGTCGCCACGTCACGGGGGAGGGCAGCGAGACGGTCCAGGTCTTCCTGAGCCGCAAGGGCAAGCTGGTCGTGCACCGCCATTACCTGGAGTGGACCGACTTCGCGCAGGCCTCCAAGGATGTCGCGCGGGAGCGCAAGGAGGAGTTCCTCACCGTCCGAAAGAATTCCGACCAGTCGGATCTTTCTCTGATGGCGGACTGGCTCAAAGGATTCGGGGGGTGGCGAGAATTCCTTCAATTGGATAAGGATGGATACGGCGACTTCACCCTCGACATCGTGGATTCGCTGGGGGAGTTGCGGGATCGTATTCCCGCCAAGGTCTACCGCGTCGTCGCCGACGTGCTGGAGAACCCGGCCTCGCAGGTCCTCGACATCTGAATAGCGCGGCCGAACCCCGAAAGGACTTCTCCCGCATGTTCTCCCGCTTGGGACGCTTCGTCGTCCGATTCCCGTGGCTGGTGATCGGCGCCTGGCTCATCGCCATCGTGGCGGTGGTCGCCACCGCACCGAAGCTCACCGCCACCACCGAACAGTCCGACTTCCTGCCTTCGCACTACGAATCCGTCCAGGCGATGGAGTTGCAGCAGAAGGCCTTCCCGAACAGCAACACCCCGGCCGCGCTGATCGTCTTCGAGCGCTCCGACGGGGCGCCGCTGACCGACCAGGACGCGGCCACCATCGCCGCGACCGCCACCAAGCTGTCGGAGCGGAACATCAAGGACGTCACCGGCGTCCAGGCCCTGCCGCCGTCGGAGACCAAGGCCATCGGCGTGGTCGCGGTCGGCATGACCAAGCAGACCGACGCGGCGGCCAAGAACCAGACCGATGCGGTCAAGGCGCTGCGTGACGCGCTGAAGGAGCAGGTCTCCGGCACCGATCTGAAGGCCGGCGTCACCGGCACCGCGGCCCAGATGCTGGATCAGCAGGACTCCAGCCAGAAGGGCCTGGCCATCATCGGCATCGCGACCGTGGTGCTGATCCTGGTGCTGCTGCTGGTCATCTTCCGCAGCCCGATCATCGCGTTGCTGCCGATCATCGTGATCGGCATGGTGTCCGCGCTGGCGAACGGCGTGATCGCCGCGGCCAGTGCGGCATTCGATCTCAAGATCGACAACTCGGTGCAGTCGCTGCTGGTCGTGGTGCTGTTCGGCGTCGGCACCGACTACATCCTGTTCCTGATGTTCCGCTATCGGGAGCGCCTGCGCGCCGGTGAGGACCCGAAGACGGCCATGGTCAGCTCGGTCACCCGGGTCGGCGAGGCCATCACGTCGGCCGCGGCGGCGGTGATCATCGCCTTCGGCGCGCTCACCCTGTCCACCCTGGGCATGTTCCGGTCCATGGGTATCGCCCTGGCCATCGCGGTGGCGGTGGCGCTGCTGGCGGGCCTGACCCTGGTCCCCGCGATCGTCTCGCTGCTGGGCACCAAGGTGTTCTGGCCGTCGAAGGCGTGGCAGACCGAGCCCGAGGGCGCGCGGTTCCGGGCGGTCGGCAATGCGCTGGGCAAGCGTCCGGCGGTGTTCGCCGCGGTCTCCGGCGGCGTGCTGCTGGTGCTGGGCGTCTTCGCGCTGGGCTTCAACCCGACCTTCGATCTGAGCTCCGGCTCGACCTCCAACGCGGCCGAATCCACCGTGTACGGCAAGGAATTGCTCAAGGGCATGCCTGCGGGCAGCACCCAGCCGTCGCAGGTCTACCTGCGGGCCGAGCAGGGCACGCTGAACCAGGGCGAGCTCGACACCTTCCGGGCGGCGCTCACCGGGGTGAAGGGTGTGGGCCAGGTGTCGCCGGCGACGCTGTCGAAGGACAGCGCGGTGGCCGAGTTCCAGGTGACCCTCGCCGACAAGCCGGAATCCGATGCCGCGCTGGACACCGTGAAGGGTCCGCTGCGCGATACCGCGCACAGTTCGGCCCCGGCCGGGACCACCGCGGTGGTGGGCGGTATGACCTCGGTGTTCGTCGACTTCCAGCACGCCATGAACCGTGACTACATGGTGGTGTTCCCGGTCGCGGGCATCCTGATCATGATCGTGCTGGCGTTGCTGCTGCGCAGTGTGGTCGCGCCCTGGTACCTGATGGCCTCGGTGTTCCTGGGCTTCGCGGCGACGCTGGGTTCCGCGGTGCTGGTGTTCCAGAAGATCCAGGGTGAGCAGGGTCTGATCTTCCAATTGCCGTTGATCATGTACCTGTTCGTGGTGGCGCTGGGCACCGACTACAACATCCTGATGGTGGCCCGTTTGCGGGAGGAGGCCCGGGAGGGCAACGATCCGCACACCGCCGCGGCGCTGGCGGTGCGGCACACGGGTCCGACGGTGGCGGCGGCCGGTGTCATTCTGGCGGGCACCTTCGCCTCGATGATGCTGGCGGGCAATTCGGTGCTCTCCCAGATGGGTTTCGCGATCTCGCTGGGTATCACCATCGCGGCGTTCGTCATGGCGATGTTCTTCACCCCCGCGGTGACGGCTCTGGTCGGCCGCTTCGCCTGGTGGCCGGGGCACGGCGGGGATGCCGAGAACCCGCCCGTGTGGGATGCCGAATGGTCGGAAACCGATGTGGTGAGCGGGCAATCGCGCCACTGAGTTTCGAATAGGTATCCGAATAGGCTGGCCCGCTTCTCCTTTCGAGAAGCGGGCCGCTTCGCTGATACCGTCTTCGTCAGTCGATTCCCGGTGGCAGTGGGATCGCCTGGTGAGGGGATAAATGAATGAGTAAGTCCGACAGTGCTGTTCAGGAGGGGGCCTGTACCGGCAGCGACCGGTATACGGAGGGCTTCCAGGTATTCGAGCAATGGCAGTTGCGGCGATACCACAATGAGCGTCATCTGAAGCATCCGGTTCGCAGTCTGCGTCTGGGCTGGCGGTACCTGACGCTGAGTCACTATTTCGGTGCGGTGCCGCCGATTCGGCTCTGGTGGCGGTCCCGTTTCGGCGGACCGCGCGCCTTGCCCGACTTCACGTGTGTGGGAGCACTGAAGAGCGGAACGACCGATCTGGCAGCCTATTTGATGCAGCATCCGAGCGTGGTGGTGCCGCTGACGAAGGAGATCGGCCACGGTTTTCCGGCCGCGTGGGGGCCGTACCTGCCGACCGAACGGGAGAAGGCCGCGGTCGCCGAGCGCACCGGCCGGGCGCTGGTGGGGCATTTCGATCCGCTGCTGCACGATGTGCCGCTGATCGACAATCTCCGCGAGTCCAGCCCGGGCGCGAAGGTCGTCATCATGCTGCGTGATCCGGCGCGGCGGGCCTATTCGCACTACAAGTGGGATCTGTTCCTCAGTGGTGAGAACGGTTTGCGCAGTGGGCGTTACGGCGAGAACTTCGGCGAGTACGTGTCGCTGGCGCTGGGGGCCTTCCCGGGTCCGCCGCCGCCGACCATGCTGCCGACCATGCCGATGCTGGCGGCCGGGATCTACGTGAATTCGGTGCGGCGCTGGCTGGATACCTACGGCCGCGAGAACGTGCATGTGGTCGCGGCGGAGGACTTCTTCGCCGATGTGTCCACGACGGTGTGCGGCATCCACGAGTTCCTGGGGCTGCCCGCGGTGGAGCCGGAGTTGCACGCGGAGGTGGTGAACCGCAATCCGCTGGAGTATCCGCCCGCCGAGGCCGAGTCGCTGGCCCGGTTGCGGGAGTTCTACCGCCCGTACAACGACGAGCTGTTCGAGTTGCTGGGTCGGGATCTGGGGTGGAACCACCCGGCCTGAGCTGGTCTGACAGAAACACGTTTCACTTTTTTCGCGAAAGTGCCCCGGGGTGAACTGGACAACCGATACAGTTCGGCTCGACGCACAGACTCGGTTCGGCGTGGCCCAACCCGCCGAACCGACCCCGGGCCGGCTGACCATAATCCTCTGTTCCCAGGTCAGCCGGCCTCCTCTTCTTTTGCCGGAGGGGCCGCCGCTAGCGCACGGTCACGTGCCACACCACCGCGGCGGCCAGCGCGCCCGCGCCGTTCACCGCCCAGTGCAGCGCGATCGGCGCGAGCAGGCTCCCGCTGCGCCGCCGCAGCCAGGTGAAGACCATGCCCGCCCCGGCCGTGGCCAGCACCGCGAGCCCGATCCCGAGGATCTGCCCGGCCGGGCCGCTGCCCAGGAATCCGGTGAGGCCCTTGTTGCCGCTGGTCAATCCCAGTGACGAGGCAATGTGCCAGAGCCCGAACAACATCGACCCGGCGGCGAACACGCCGCGCGCGCCGACCACGCGATCCAGGGTGCCGTGCAGCACGCCGCGGAAAGCGAGCTCCTCCGGAATCGCGGTCTGCAAGGGGATGACGATCATGGACGCGATGAGCGCGCCCGAGACCGCGGCGTAGCGGTCGTTCAGGAAGAACGGCCGGGTGATAGGCAGGGCCGCGCCGATGGCCACGGCCGCCAGCACCACGCCCACCGCCGCCAGCGCCCAGACCGAGCCGCGCCGCCACTGGGAGGGGGAGAGTCCCAGCTCCGCCCAGCCCAGTCCACGACGCCGGACCATGGCCACCAGCACCACCGCGGCAATCGGCACCGAGAGGATGCTGGCCCACTGGTTGGTGAAGTGCGCGATGAGGTTGGTGCAGGTCAATACGACGACAACGACGGCAACGTCCACGTAGGCGTGCAGCTTGTGGCCGGGCGGGGTGGGCGCTTCCGGCGGTGTCACCGCCGCGCCGTTATCGTTTCGAGACATCCCGGCCAGTGTACGAGCGAATTCTTGGAATCCGCTTCGATTGTGGTTAATCGCTCGCCCAGCCCGCGGGGTCGTCCCAGGCCCGCAGGGTGCGCGCGGTTTCGAATCGCCGGGGCTCGCGGGTGACGGGGTCGGGGAACTCCAGTGCCGACGCCAGCAACTGCAGCGGCCGCGTGTAGTCGTCGACCGGCTTGTCGGTGAGATCCGGGTAGAAGTCGTCGCCCAGGATCGGGATGCCGAGGCTGTTCATATGGATGCGGATCTGGTGGGTGCGGCCGGTCCGCGGGCGCACCCGGTAGCGGCCCAGCCCGTCCCGGTGGTCGAGGAGTTCGATCAGCGTCTCGGCGTTCGGCTCGCCCTCGGTCTCGTAGGCCTTGAGCACCTGGCGTTCCTTGACGATGCGGCTGATGACCGTGCGCGGCAGCGCCAGATCGGGATCGAAGCGCGCGATGGCCTCGTACTCCTTGTGGACCAGGCGCTTGTGGAACATGGTCTGATACGCCCCGCGCCGAGCCGGATTGATGATGAAGAGGACGAGTCCGGCGGTCACCCGGTCCAGCCGGTGCGCGGGCACCAGATCCGGCAGGTCCAGTTCGCGGCGCAGTTTCACCAGGGCGGTCTGCAGGATGTGCTGGCCGCGGGGGATGGTCGAGAGGAAGTGCGGCTTGTCCACGATCAGGATGTCGTCGTCGCGGTGGACGATGCCGATCGGGAAGGGGACCTCGGTCTCCTCGGGCAGATCGCGGTGGAACCACACCGCGCCGCCGGGCACGTAGGGGGTGTCGAGGGCGATGGGTCCCGCCAGGTCCACGATGCCGCCCTCGCGCAACAGTTCGTCGATGCGTTCGGGCCGGACCCGGGGCAGCCGCTCCACGAGGTGGTCGCGGATGGTCGCCCAGTCACCCTCCTCGGGTAGCCGCAACCGGGCCGGATCCAATCCGTGCCGCTTCGGTAGCGGTGGTTGCTGCCTGCGTCTCACCCCGGAAACCCTAGCCCCCGGGTATGTCCGGTTTGCGGGGTACGGTGGGCCGACGCCTGGAATGTCCGGGTCGGCGCAGTGATCGGGGGTCTCGTGTATCCGAACGACCAACAGCCTCAGGGTGTGCCGGGCCAGCCCGGTCAGCCGCAGCCGGGCCAGTACGGCTATCCGCAGCCCGGGCAGCCGGAATACGGCCAGCCCGACTACGGCCAGCCGCAGCCCGCGTACGGGCAGCCGGATTACGGTCAGCAGGCCGCCTACGGTCAGCCCGACTACGGCCAGGCTCAGCCCGTGTACGGCCAGCCCGCGTATCAGCCGATGCCGCCCGGGTATCCGGTTGCGCCGCCGCCCCCGCAGGGCACCAACGGTTTCGCCATCGCCGCGCTGATCTGTGGTCTGCTCGGCTGTACCAGTCTGCTCGCGATACCGTTCGGGATCATCGCGCTGAATCAGATCAAGCAGCGCAATCAGGGTGGCCGTGGTCTCGCCATTGCCGGCCTGATCATGGCGGGGTTGTGGTTGGTGCTTTCCGTCCTGCTTGTTGTAATCGGCGCGGTGACAGATTCGAACACCACGGCATCGCAGGACAATACGACCCGCACCTCGGCCCTGTCGGATTCGCCGACCTCCATCTCCATCGACGAGGTGAAGACCGGTGACTGCGTGCAGACGGTGGAGGAGAACAACCACATCCGCAAGGTCACCGTGCTGCCCTGCGATTCCCCGCACGACGGCGAGGTGATCACCCAGGTGCACCTGCCGGGTTCGTGGCCGGGTTCGGGTGACGCGTCCTTCGACAAGGCGAGCGAGGCCTGCCAGGTGCAGTTGGACAAGCTGCTGGCCTCGAGCCCGGTGGTCGACAAGCTGGAGTCGTTCATCCTCTATCCGGCGAACGAGACGCAGTGGAACAAGTCGAACGGCCGCGCGACCTGCATGGTGCACAACGCGGACGGTTCGAAGCTGACCACGAAGGTGCCGCGCTGACCCTCGGTGTGGTCGTCAAGCAAAAGTTAGCCTAACCTATCTTCTCGTCGGTGTTCGTGGGAGCGCCGGACGGATGAAGGTGGAAGGCGGACTGATGACGGTCGAGTCACCGCCCGCGGTCGAGGCGGGCCCCGAGCCGAGCGGGCCCGACGCGAAGGCCGAGGCGAAAGCGCGGCGGCAGGCAGAAGCCGCCGCCCGCAAGGAGATCCTCGCGCCGGTGCGCGGGCCGCTCACGGCCGCCGGACTGATCGTGGCCGTGGCCGCCGTCTGCTCGGTGGTCCCGTTCCTGCTGATCGTCTCGGCCTGCCGGGAACTGCTGCGGGAGGTCCCCGACACCGATCGGGTGTGGCGGCTGCTGCTGATCGCGGTGCTGGTCCTGGTGGCCCGCGCGATCCTGCAGGCGGTCGCCTTGACCTGGTCGCACGCCGTCGACGCGCGCTATCAGCTGACCCTGCGCCGACTGCTGGCCGACAAACTGACCCGGGTGCCGCTGGGCTGGTTCGGCGCCCGCGCCTCCGCCGACGTGAAGAAGTACCTGCAGGACGACGTCGAGGCGCTGCACTACCTGGTGGCGCACGCGCGCCTGGACTTCATCGGTTCGGTCACCGCTCCGCTGGTGACCCTGGTGTACCTGGCCACCGTCGACTGGCGGCTGACCCTGGTCCTGCTGATCCCGCTGATCGTGTACGCGCTGTGCATGCGCGCCATGCTGGACGAGCCCGGCCGGGAGCGGCTGCTCGCCTACAACGCCGCCGAACAGCGCACCCGCGCCGCCACCGTGGAATTCGTGGACGGCATCCAGGTGGTGCGGGCCTTCGGGCGAGCGGGCAAGGCGCACAGCGAGTTCCGCGCGGCCGTCGAGGAGCAGACCGACCGGCTGCGACGGCTGAAGCTGCCCGTCATGACGGTGCAGTCGATCTCGGACACCGTGGTCTCCCCGGTGTTCGTCATGCTGCTGGTCGTGGTGGCCGGGCTCGCGGGTGTCGGCCTGGACTGGCTGGAGCCCCTCGACCTGCTGCCGTTCCTGCTGGTCGGGCTGGGCCTGGGCAGTTCGCTGCTGGGCCTGGGCTACGGCACGCAGGCGCTGCGCACGGCCGGTGACGCCGCGCTGCGGCTGCACGAACTCATGCAGACCCCGGAATTGGCCTCCGGCGCCGGGGAATCCGCGGCGCCGGACGCGCCCGCGGGCCTGATCCGTTTCGAGGGCGTGAGCTTCGGCTACCGCGCCGATCATCAGGTGCTGCGCGGTGTCGACCTAGAGCTCGCGCCCGGCACCATGACCGCCCTGGTGGGCCCGAGCGGCTCCGGCAAGTCGACGCTGGCCAAGCTGCTGCCGCGCTTCTACGACGTGGACAGTGGCCGGATCACCATCGGCGGCAAGGATATTCGCGACATCCCGAGCGCGGAGCTGTATCGCACGGTCGGCTTCGTCTTCCAAGATGTGCGCCTGATCCGCGGCACCATCGCCGACAATCTGCGCCTGGCCCGCCCCGAGGCAGACGTGGCCGAGCTGGAACGCGCGGCCCGGGCCGCCCGCATCCACGACCGCATCACGGCGCTGCCGCGCGGCTACGACTCCGAGATCGGTGTGGACGTCGTGCTGTCCGGCGGCGAGGCGCAGCGGCTTTCGATCGCCCGCACGCTGCTGGCCGACACCCCGATCCTGGTGCTGGACGAGGCGACCGCCTTCGCCGACCCCGAATCCGAGGCCGCGGTCCAGGACGCGCTGGCCGAGCTGGTGGCGGGTCGCACGGTCCTGGTGATCGCCCACCGCCTGCACACCATCACCGGTGTGGACCGAATCCTGGTGCTGGAGAACGGAACCCTGGTCGAACAGGGCGATCATGCCGGCCTGCACGCCGCCGGCGGCCTGTACCAGCGGCTCTGGGAAATCAACGCGGCCGCCCTGGCCGATGTCGCGGCCACCGACCGTCCCGCCGCTCCGGTTCGCGCCGATGTCGAGGAGGCCCTCCGATGATCCGCAAGGTGCTCGGCCTGGTGCCGGGCGAATTCGCCACACTGACACCGCGATTGCTGCTGGCCATCGTGGCCCAGGCGCTGTCGCAGGCGGCCGCGTACGTGCTGCTGGTGCCCGTGCTGAAGGCCCTGTTCGCCCAGGATCTGGGCCGGGCCTGGTGGTGGACGCTGTGGCTGGCGCTGGCCGTGGCCGGGGTCGTGGTGTTCGGCTATCTGCAGTCGGTGCTGGGCCTGCGGGTCGGCGTCGGTATGCAGCACGGCCTGCAGGCCCGGCTCGGCGATCATCTGAACGCGTTGCCGCTGGGCTGGTTCGACGATCGGCACGCGGGTGAGCTGTCGCGGGTGATGGTCGAGAACGTCCGCGAGGTGCAGGGCCTGATCGCCTATCTGCTGGCGAAGATGCTGACCGGCGTGCTGGTGCCGCTGGGCGTCGCGCTGGGCATGTTGTTCGTGGACTGGCGGATCTCGCTGGCCATGCTGGTGACCGCGCCGGTGCTGTTCCTGGTGAACCTGTGGGCCAACCGTTCCTATGTGACGGCCGACGAGCGCATGCACGAGGCCGCGGCCGAGGCGAACGCCCGGGTGCTGGAATTCGCTCAGGCGCAGCCGATGCTGCGTTCGCTGGGCGCGGTCGGCGCCGGTAACCGGGCGCTGGACGCGGCCCTGGCGCGCCAGCGCACCGCCGCCAACGGCATGCTCGTCGCGGCGGTGCCCGGTCTGATCGGGTTCGCGCTGGTGGTGCAGGCCGTCTTCCTGGTGCTGGTGTACCTGGTGGTGGGCCGGGCCACGGACGGCGCGATCTCGGCCGCCGCGGCGATCGCCCTGATCGCGGTGAGCGCGCGTTTCATCGAGCCGTTGACGCAGGCCGCCCAGCTGGGTGGTGCGTTGCGCACGGCCGCGGCCGCCGCCGATCGGGTGAGCGCGCTGCTGGCGGAACCGGGACTGGCGCAGCCGGATTCCCCGGTCGAGCACACTGCCGCGCGGGTGGAGTTCGACGGCGTCACCTTCGGTTACGGCCCGGGCAAGACGGTCCTGGAGGACATCTCGTTCACCGCCGCTCCCGGCACCACGACAGCCATCGTCGGTCCCAGTGGCGCGGGCAAGTCCACGCTGCTGCGTCTGGCGGCCCGGTTCCACGACGCGGATTCGGGCCGGGTCTCGGTCGGCGGCCACGATGTCCGCGACCAGCCCGCCGAGTCGCTGCTGAGCCGGTTGGCACTGGTCTTCCAGAGCGTCTACCTCTTCGATCGCTCTGTGCTGGAGAACATTCGGGCGGGCCGTCCGGACGCCTCCGATGACGAGGTCCTCGCGGCCGCGCGCACCGCGCGGGTGGACGAGATCGCCGAGCGCCTGCCCGACGGCTGGCAGACCGCGGTCGGGGAGGGTGGTTCGGCGCTGTCCGGCGGTGAGCGCCAGCGGGTTTCGATCGCGCGCGCCCTGGTCAAGGACGCCCCGATCGTGCTGTTGGACGAGGCGACCAGTGCGCTGGATCCGCACAACGAGGCGGCCGTGGTGCGCGGTGTGCACGAACTCACCCGGGGCCGCACGGTGCTCGTGGTGGCGCACCGGCTGGCGACCATCGCGCACGCCGACCAGATCCTGTTCATGGAGGCCGGTCGCATCGTCGAACGCGGCACCCACGCGGAGCTGATCGCTCTCGACGGCCGTTATGCCTCCTTCTGGAGCGAGCGCACCCGGGCGTCGGGCTGGCGTCTGGCTCCGGTCTCCGCGTAGTCGAAAGGCCCCGGATTCCCTTGGAGTCCGGGGCTGTTCGCGTGGGCGTCCGATCCGTGTGTTCTGTCCGATCTTTTGGTCTCGGGCGCTTCGCAATGGGTGGCGAGCAAGATAAGGTAAGGCTATGCAAACCTAAATTGGTTGGCGGGTTGTGCGAGGCAGGCAACAGTTGAGCAACTGGGACGGAGAACCGGTGGAAACACTTCTGGTGGTCGGAGCGGGGCCGAAAGCCCTGGCGGTAGCGGCCAAGTCGCGGGTGCTGCGGGACCTGGGCCTGCCCGCGCCGCGGGTGACGGTCGTCGAAGCTCAGACGGTGGGCGGCAATTGGCTGCCGACCGGCGGCTGGACCGACGGCCGGCACCGCCTGGGCACCAGCCCCGAGAAGGATGTCGGCTTCCCGTACCACTCCACCTGGGCCCGCGGCCGCAACCGCGAAATCGACGAGGCCATGCGGGCATTCAGCTGGACCGCCTTCCTGGTCGAGCACGGCACCTACGCCGAGTGGATCGACCGCGGCCGTCCCAGCCCGCAGCATCACGTGTGGGCCAAGTACTTGCAGTGGGTGGCCAAGCGCTGCGATATGGACCTGGTCCAGGGTTCGGTGACGGGCATCGCCGCCGCGGCCGACGGCTGGCTGGTCTCGGTCGCCGACGCCGACGGCGGGGTCGACGAGATCGATTGCGACGCCGTCATGATCACCGGTCCCGGCCGCAGCGACCGCGCCCTGGCCCAGCATCCGAAGGTGCTCAGCATCTCCGAGTTCTGGGAGCTGGCGGGCCGCCGCGAGCTACCGCCGTCCTCGCGCGTCGCGGTGATCGGCGGCGGCGAGACCGCGGGTTCGGCGCTGGACGAGCTGGTCAACCACGACATGCTGACGGTCTCGGTGATCTCGCCCAAGGCCACGCTGTACACCCGCGGCGAAAGCTATTTCGAGAACTCGCTCTACAGCGATCCGACCAAGTGGGCCGGGCTGGGCATGGCCGAGCGCCGGGATGTCATCCGCCGCACCGATCGCGGCGTTTTCTCGGTGCGCGTGCAGGAGAGCCTGCTGGGCGACAACCGGGTGCATCACCTGCAGGGCCGGGTCGTGAGCCTGGCCGAGCAGGACGACCGGGTGGCCCTGACCCTGCGCAACGATCTGCGCCCGGATCAGGTGCACACCTTCGATCTGGTGGTGGACGCCACGGGCGGGCAGCCGCTGTGGTTCCTGGATCTGTTCGATTCCGCCGCAACCGATCTGCTGGAGCTGGCCGTCGGCGGCCCGCTCGAGCACGGGCGGCTGGAGGCGGCCATCGGTTACGACCTGGCGGTGTCCGGGCTGGACGCCAAGCTGTATCTGCCGAATATGGCCGCCATGGCGCAGGGTCCGGGTTTCCCGAATCTCAGCTGCCTGGGCGAGCTGTCGGACCGGATCCTGCAGCCGGTGGTGAATCCCGCTCCGCGCTACCGGATCTCGGGCAGGTCCGCCGCGGTCCGCGGCAGCGTGTAGAGCGAGATCCGACGGTCCGGTCGAATGTCGAAGTCGCCGAGGTGCTGCCACCCGATCTTCTCCAACGCCTTCCGCATGGGGGCGTTGCGGTGATCGGGTTCGCACAGCAGCCGGCGGCATGCGGGTTCGGCCGCCAGGACCGCCCGGCCCAGCTGCCGCATCCAGTCCGACATGACGCCGCGGCCCAGCAGATTGGTGTCCGCGGTGGCGATGTGGAAGCCCATGTCGTGGGCGTCGGCGTCGTAGAGGCGGGCGATCTCGTCCTTGGCGGGCCGGTACAACTCCACATAGGCGACCTCGCGATTGCCGAGGTCGGGCCGGTCGAGTGCGGTGAAGTCGTATTCGAGAACGCAGGGGCGGGAGAAGGTTCCGGCCAGCTGGGTCGCGCAGTCGAGGCGGCGGCGGTCGGCGTCCCAGGCCTGTTCCCAGGTCTCGAGCAGGTGCGGCCGGTGCATCCATTCGGTGATGGTCTCCGGATCGCCGGATTCGACGTCCACCAGGCGCAGCGTGAACGGCGCGGGGAACTCGGGCACCACGGGTGCGGGGGCGCGGCGGATGTGGTCCGGAAGGTCCGTGAGTTCGCGCGCGAGGACGTAGGTCGTCCGGTTCATCGCTGTGGCGCTCCGTTCGTCGGTTAGCTTGATCACCCTGGTTGGTAAGGCTAGCCTATACTAACTAGGCGGTGTTACGGTTGCCCGGACATTGCAAGGGGGACAAGCAGAACCGGCGGCTGATGCGGTCGGGTGGGTCGTAGGAGAGATGCGGACATGGCACGGGAACTCGGCTGGATCAGGCAATTTCAGGCCCCGAGTGCGGATTCCGCGCCACCGCTGCTGATCTTCCCGCACGCGGGTGCGGGCGCTTCGGCCTACCGGGTCTTCGCCAAGAAGATGGCCGCGGAGTTCGATGTCGTGGTGTTCCAGTACCCGGGCCGCCAGGACCGCGCCCGCGAGGCCGCGGCGGAGACGCTGCCGGACCTGGCCGCCGGAGCCTTCGCGGCCTTCCGGGAATCCGCGCACGACTCGGGTGCGCCGCTGACCATCTTCGGCCACAGCATGGGCGCGATCGTCGCCTTCGAATTCGCCCGGCTGGCCGAGGCCGCCGGGTTGACCGTGCGGTTGCTGGCCGCCTCCTCGGCCGCCGCTCCCGCGCGCATCGCCGATCTGCCCAATCACCCCACCGACGACGAGGCGCTGCTCGACCACATGTCGGCGCTCAACGGCACCGGCGCCGAGGTGCTGGGCAGCCGCGACGTGCTGCGCATGGCGCTGCCGGTGATGAAGGCCGACTACCGCGCCTTCGACGCCTACTCCTGCCCGGCCGAGGTCGCCGTGGAAGCCCCCATTCACGTGCTCGGCGGCGACGAGGACGAATTCGTCGCGCCGCGTGACCTGTTCGCGTGGGAGGGCCACTCGCGCGCGGGCATCCGGGTCACCCTGTTCGCGGGCGGCCACTTCTATCTGGACCAGCACGTGGACGGCATCGCCGAACTGCTCGTCGCGGAGAAGAGTGTCGTCGCGTGACCGGCGTGGACTCCGGCGATCCGATCGTGATCGTCGGCATGGGTATCGAGGCGCCCGGCGGCGTGGACACCCTCGCGGAATTCTGGTCGGCGCTGGCCTCGGGTCGCGAACTGCTGGGACCGTTCCCGCGGGACCGGGACTGGCCGCTGGCGGAACTGCTGGGCCTGGGCGCCCAGGACGGCTGGGGCGCGGTCCCCGACGCGGGCGGCTTCCTCACCGGCGCGACCGAGTTCGATCCACTGTTCTTCGGCATCACCCCGCGCGAGGCGGTCGCCATGGACCCGCAGCAGCGGGCCGGCATGCGGGTGGCCTGGCGGGCGCTCGAGCAGGCCGGGATCAATCCCGCCACGGTGGAGGGCGATTCGGCGGGCTGCTGGATGGGCGTCTCCGTGATGGAGTACGGGCCCCGGGTGGCCTCGGTCAACGAGCACAGCGGCTACCGGGTCACCGGGACCGCGCTGGGCGCGGTGGCCGGGCGCATCTCGCACGGGCTGGGCCTGACCGGGCCCTCGATCAGCGTCGACACCGCGTGCGCGTCCGCGCTCACCGCCGTGCACCAGGCCGCCGCCGCCATCCGGGCGGGCGAGTGCGAGTGGGCGCTGGCGGGCGGCGTGTGCGTCATGGGTTCGCCGGGCGCGTTCTACGAGTTCTCCAAGAACAACGCCCTGGCCTCCGACGGCCACTGCCGCTCCTACGCCGCCGACGCCACCGGAACCCTCTGGGGTGAGGGCGCGGGAGTCGTTGTGCTGGAACGGGAATCGCGGGCGCGGGCGCTCGGGCACCGGGTGTACGGCCGGCTGCTGGGCTCGCGCGTCAACCACAACGGCAAGGGCGCGCCGATCGCGGTGCCCAGCGCGGCCGCGCAGGAACGACTGATCCGCGACACCCTGGCGGTGTCCGGCATCACCGCCGGGCAGGTCGGGCTCATCGAGGGCCACGGCACCGGGACCCCGGTCGGCGACCCGCTCGAATTGGCCGCTCTCGCCGCGACGTACGGCGTCGAGCGCGCCGACACCCCGCGTCTGGGCTCGGTGAAGTCCAATGCCGGTCACGCGCAGGCGGCCTCGGGTCTGCTGGCCCTGATCAAGGTGCTGCTGGCCGGGATGCACGGGCAGATCCCGCCCACCCTGCACGCCGAGCGCCCGACCGGCGAAATCGATTGGGGCGCCACCAGTCTGCGGCTCGCCACCGAGCTCGAGCCGTGGTCCGCCGTGGACGGTGTGCGCTACGCGGCCGTGTCCTCGTTCGGTGTCGCGGGTACCAACGCGCACGCCCTGGTCGCCCTGCCCGAGCTGGAGGAAAGCGATGTGTAGCCACCGGCTGCCCGATGGCAGCATCCCCGTTCTGCTCTCGTCCGACACCGCCGACGGTGTGCGCGCCGAGGCCGCGGGCATCCTGGACTTCCTGGAGTCGCGGCCCGCGGTCACCCCGGAACGGGTGGCGGACATGCTGTTCCGCACCCGCACCGCCCGCCGGTACCGGGCGCTGGCCATGGTCACCGGACGCGAGGAACTGCTCGACGCGCTGCGCGCCGTCGCCGCCGGGACCGCGCACGCCGCGGTGGTGGCGGGCGAGGGTCCCGCCACCGCGCGCCGGATCGGTTTCGTGTTCCCCGGCCAGGGCAGTCAGCGCCCCGGCATGGGCAAGCTGTACTACGAGCTGTCCCCGGCCTATCGGGCGGCGGTCGACGAATGCTCGGGCCTGCACGCCGAACGCTTCGGCCACGACCAGCCGCTGCACTACCTGCTCGGCTCCGAGGGGCAGTACCAGGACACGGTGTGGGAAGTGCAGCCCGCCTTGATGTTCCACATGGCCGGTCTGGCCGCCATGTGGCGGGCCGCGGGCGTCGAGCCCGCCGCGACCGTCGGGCACAGCCAGGGTGAGCTGGCCGCGGGCGCGGTCTCACGGGTGATGTCGGTGCGTGACGCCGTACTGGTGGTCACCCATCGTGCGCGCCTGGTCGAGCGGCTGTCCCCGCGCGGGTTCTCCATGGCCGTGCTGGCCATGGATCGCGAGGACTGCGAGGCGCTGCTGGCGCGGAACTCCGGCTGGGCCGAGCTGTCGGTGGTCAACGCCCCGCACATCATGGCCATCTCCGGTGACCGCGAGACCATCACCGATATGGTCGCCGCGGCCACCGCCCAGGGCCAGTTCGCCCGCGAGATCGGTGTCGCCTACCCGGCTCACACCTCGATCGTGGCCGAGTTGCGCGAGGACTTCGAGGGCTTCCTCGGCGGCGAGATGAGCAGCGCGACCTTCCTCGACACCGAGATCCCGTGCTACGGCGCGACCTTGGGCGCGCCCATCACCGCCGACCTGATCCAGGAACAGTACTGGTACTGGAACCTGCGCAACCGCGTCCGCTTCGACCGCGCCGTGGTGGCGGCGGCCCGCGACGGCATCGACACCCTCATCGAGGTCGTCGAGCATCCGGTGCTGCAGCTGGCCCTCCAGGAAAACCTCACCCTGGTCCCCCCGGACCCGGCCCGCAGCCCCCGCGACTTCAAGGTCCTCGGCACCTCGCTGCGCACGGCGACCACGCTGCGCGAGTTCACCCGCAACCTGGCAGCCGTCGCGGTCCACGACCTCGGCTACGACTGGAACGCCCTGCGCACCGACGCCGCCCCGGCGCTGCCGCTGCGCGACTTCCCGCACACGGTCATGAACCCCAAGCGCCTGTGGGCGAACCCGGGCTACGCCCCCGACAAGGTGACCGCCCCGGCCCCGGCCGTGCCGAAACCCCAACGCCTGGTGGAACAGTGGACGCCGTGGGAGCGCCGCTCCCTGACCGCCCCGCGCCGCCTGGCCTTCGTCGACCCGAGCGGCCGTTGCGCCGATCGGCTCGCCGCGTTGCTGACCGCCGCCGATCGCTACGGCGCGACCGCTACCGTGCTGAACCCGGCCGGGCCCGCCTCCGGTGGCGACTCGGCTACCACGCCGGACTCGAACGCGTCGGCCGAATCCTTCGACAGCGTGGTGGTCCTGTGGCCCGCGCTGAGCGAGGACTCCAGCGCCGGCGCCATCGCCGAGCTGAGCGAGTTCTTCGCCGGGCGAGCCTGGTTGCCCGCGCTGGACGCGCTGCGCCCGGGCGGTGACTGCTGGCTGGTGACGGTCGGCGGCGAGCACGTGGTGCCCGAGGACCAGCTGCCGCAGCTGTTCCACGGCGCGGTGGCCTCCGGATTCCGGTGTGTCGGTGTGGAGAAGCCCGGCGTGCTGTTCCGGCACCTGGATCTCGCGGCCGACGCCGGGACCGCGGAGTCGAATCGGATGGTGGCGGCGCTGCATACGGCCGGTGAGCCGGAGGTCGCGCTGCGCGGCGGGAAGGTCTTCGCCAAGCGCCTGGTGGCCGACGAGTCCGAGCCGGGCGCGGCCGCCGATCTCGATCACGTGCTGATCGTGGGCGGCACCGGCAAGCTCGGCCTGCTGTTCGCGGAGCATTTCGCCCGACAGGGCGCGGGCCGGGTCACCCTGGTCAGCCGGTCCGGCGAATCCGGTGCGGCCGCCGCGGATGTGGCGCGGGTGCGGGCCGCCGGAGCCACCGAAATCGTGGTCGAGGCCTGTGACGTGAATGCCGCTGCCGACGTGGCGCGCCTGGTGTCGAGGCTGGGGGAGCTGCCGGTGAGCCTGCTCGTCCACGCCGCCGTCAACTACGTGGACGCGGGCATCGAGGAGATCACCGCCGACATGGTGGCCACGGCCGCCGCGTCGAAGGTGCTGGGCCTGGAAGCCGTGCTGGACGCGGTGCCGTTGAGCGCGACCGGCCGGGTGCTGCTGTGCTCGTCCATGGCGGCGACCCTCGGTGGGCGCGGGCAGATCCTGTACGCGGTCACCAACCGGATGCTGGATGTGCTCGCCCGCCGGGTGCGGGAGCGCGGCATCGACTGCTCGTCGCTGGAGTGGGGCCTGTGGAGTGTCGCGGGTCCGCTGGACGAGGCGGGCATGGCGCGGGTCGAGGGCGCCGGGGTCTTCCCGATGCGTCCCGCCGACGCCATCGCCGCCGGATTCACCGGGCAGCCGACGGACGCCATCGTCATCTCCGCGGACTGGCCGTTCCTGCGCGATGTCATGGGCGCGTTCGGTCAGGCGTCGGTGTTGTCGGAAGTGCCGGAGCCGGAACCGGTCCCGGTGATCGTCGCCGCGGAGTCGGAAGCGCCCGTCGTGGCCGAGGCCGAGGCCGTCGCGCCGGAGCCCGTCGCTCCCGCCGCGTCCGCATCCGTCGTGGCCGACCGTCCGCTGGCGGATCAGGTGCTCGCCGAGCTGGAACGCGTCATGGGCATCGACACCGGCGACAGCATCGACCGTTCGGTGCCGCTGGTCGCCCTGGGCCTGGATTCCTTGCAGGCCTTGGACTTCCGCAAGCGCGTGCAGGCGTCGCTGGACCGGGATCTGCCGGTCGCCGCGATTCTCGGCGGCGCGTCACTCGACGATGTCGTGCTGCTCATGGCAGCGAACACCAACTAAGGGCTAGGGGCCAGATTTCATGTCAGACACCGATGCCACCGTGGCCGGAACCTCCGTCGCCGACCGCCGCCGGGAACTGTTGCGGCGCAAGCTGGCCGAGCAGGGCCTGGCCGTCGGCACCGCCGCCCCGGCGCGCCGTACCGCGGCGGGGGAGCGGCGGCCGCTGTCGGCCGGTCAGCGCCGCATGTGGTTCCTGCAGACCCGCGATCCCGAGGACACCACGCTGAACATCTGCGTGGCGTACCGGTTGACCGGCGCGCTGGACGAGGAGCGGCTGCGGCAGGCGGTGGCGTCGGTGTTCGCCCGGCACGACGTGCTGCGCACCACCTTCGGTGTGGACGAGAACGGTGAGCCCTTCCAGGTGTTCACCGACGAGATCACCCTGCCCTGGCAGTCGCACGATCTGACCGACCTGGCCGAGTCCGCCCGCGAGGTGCGGGTGGAGGTGCTGGCCCGCCGCGAGTTCGGCCGCCCCTTCGATCTGGCCACCGAACTGCCGCTGCGGATCACGCTGGCGCGCACCGGAACCCGGGAGTGGGTGCTGCTGCTGTCGGCGCACCACGGCTGCTGGGACGACGACGCCTGGGGCGTGTTCTTCACCGACCTGAACGCCGCCTACAACGGCGCCGCGCAGGCCACCCCGCCCGCGCAGTTCGTCGACCTCGAGGTCCTCGACGCCCCCGCCGACGACGAGGCGGACATCGCCTACTGGCGGAACACCCTGCGCCCCTTGCCCGAACCGCTCGAGCTACCCGGCGCGGCCGTGGCCGCACCGTCCAAGCGCGCCGACCGCTGCACCGTGGCGCTGCCCGCCGACCTGCTCGACCGGGTGGACGCCTTCGCCCGTGAGCACGCGGCCAGCCCCTTCATGGTGCTGCTCGCCGGGTACGCCGCGCTGATCCAGCGCTACACCGCCGCCGAGGACTTCCTGGTGTCCATCCCGGTCACCAACCGCCGCTCGGCCGCCGCCGAACAGCTCATCGGCTACTTCGGCAATACCCTGCTGCTGCGCGAGACCTTCGCCCGCACCGAGACTTTCGCCGGTCTGCTCGAGTCCACCAAGCGCACCTGCCTGGACGCGTTCGCGCATCAGGCCGTCGGCATCGACCGCGTCGTGCGCGAGGTGAACCCGGAGCGGGTCGCCGGTCGCGACGGCATGGATCAGCTGGTGCGCCTGGGCTTCAGCGTCCGCAAGAGCGCCGACGGTTTCGCGCTGCGCGAGGTCTCCACGGTGCAGCTGGACGAGCTGGGCGCGCCGACCGCGCAGGTGCCGCTGGCCCTGGCCGTCGTCACCGAGAGCGCGCACGGCGCGGTGCTCGAGGCCGAGTACCAGGTGGACGTGCTGTCCGAGCCGCTGGTGCGGCGCATGCTGGAACACTTCGTGCGCCTGCTGGATCGGGCGCTGAGCGCGCCCGCCGCCCGCCTCGCCGACCTCGACATGCTGGGCGGCGACGACCGCACCACGATCCTGGAGCAGTCGCGCGGCGCGCAAGTGCCCTCGGACGAGACCACCATGGTCGACCTGTTCGAGGCCGCCGTCGCCGCCGGACCCGAGACCCTCGCCCTGGTGTCGGACGACACCGAACTCACCTACGCCGCCCTGAACCGCCGCGCGAACCGCCTGGCGCACTGGCTGATTCGTGAGGGCCTGGGCGGCGAGGACATCGTCGCCCTGCGCATGAGCAATTCGGTCGAGTTCATCGTGGCCGTCTACGCCGTGCTCAAGGCGGGCGCGGCCTACCTGCCCATCGACCCCGCCTACCCGGACGACCGCATCGACTACCTGGTCGCCGACGCCGCCCCGCGGCTGGTGCTGGGCCGGGTCGAGCTCGACGCCGCGGAGGAGGCCGCCGCCGGGCTGCCCGACACCGACCCCTCCGACGCCGACCGCGTCCGCCCGCTGCTGCCGGCCAACCTGGCCTACGTCATCTACACCTCGGGGTCGACGGGCAAGCCCAAGGGCGTCCCGGTCTCGCACGCCGCGATCGCCGAGCATGTGGTCAGCTTCACCGCCGAATGGGGCATGACGTCGGAAGACGTGCTGCTGCAGTCGTCCTCGGTGTCCTTCGACGCCTCGCTGCTCGACATCTTCGTCACCCTCGCGCTGGGCGCGCGCCTGATCGTGCCCAAGCCGGAGGCGTTCCGCGACATCCGCTACGTCGCCGACCTGATCACCCGCCGCGGCGTCACCGTGCTGCACATGGTGCCGTCCATGCTCAGCACCTTCCTGCTGCTGCCCGAGGTGAGCGAGTGGCGGGCGCTGCGTCACGTCCCGGTCGGCGGCGAGGCGCTGCCGGGCGAGGTGGCCGACAAGTTCGCGACCGTCTTCGACGCCGAACTGCGCAACCACTACGGCCCGACCGAGGCCGTCGTGTGCGCCACCCATCAGCCGGTGTCGGGCCCGCAGGGCACCGGGATCGTGCCGATCGGCGTCCCCAATCAGAACGTGCACGCCTACCTGCTCGACGAGGCCCTGCAGCTGGTGCCCGCCGGTGTGGTCGGCGAGATCTACCTGGGCGGTGCGCAATTGGCGCGCGGCTACCTGGGCCGCCCGGCCCTCACCGCGAGCCGTTTCGTCGCCGACCCCTTCACCCCGGGCGCGCGTCTGTACCGTTCCGGAGACCTGGCTCGCCGCAACGAGTTCGGCGAGATCGACTTCGTCGGCCGCGCCGACGAGCAGGTGAAGGTGCGCGGCTTCCGGATCGAACTCGGCGAGGTGGAGTCCGCGCTGGCCGCGCACCCGACCGTCGGCCACTGCGTGGTCGTGGTGACCGAGGATCCGGCAGTCGGCGCCCAGCTGGCCGCCTACCTGGTGCCCGCCGCCGGCGCGACCGTGGACGTGGAGCAGGTCCGCGCCCAGGCCGCCGCCGCGCTGCCGGAGTACATGGTGCCCAGCGCTTTCGCCGTGATCGACGAGATCCCGCTGACCGTCAACGGCAAGCTGGACAAGCGCGCCCTGCCCGCCCCGGCCCCGGCCGTGGAGCGCGTGCACCGCGCACCCGCCACCGCCACCGAGCGCCGCCTGTGCGGGATCTACTCGCACCTGTTCGGCGTCCCGGTCGTCGGCGCCGACGATTCGTTCTTCGAGCTGGGCGGCCACTCGCTGCTGGCGGCCCGCCTGGTCGCGCAGATCCGCGCGGAGTTCGGTGTCGAGCTGGATGTGCGGATCGTGTTCGACACCCCGACCCCGGCCGGTCTCGCGGCCGGTCTGGTCGCGCGGTTCCGTGACGAGTTCGGCATCGACCTCGACGCCATGGACGACGAGGACGAAACGGCCGAGCCGGTCGAAACCGTGGTCCCCGCACCGGTTTCCGGCCGCCCCGCCGTCACCGAGCGGGAGCGCCCGGAGCGGCTGCCGCTGTCGTACTCGCAGCTGGCCATGTGGTTCCAGTACCGCATGGAGGGCCCCAGCGCGGTCGGCAACCTGCCCTTCGCCGTGCGTTTCGACGGCGGCCTCGACATTCCCGCGCTGCGCGCCGCGCTCACCGACGTGGTGGCCCGGCACGAGGCGCTGCGCACCGGATTCGGTGAGCAGGACGGCATTCCATACCAGGAGATCCGGGCGGCCGGGGAGGTCGCGCTCGAGGTGACCGGTGTCGACCCCGAACTGCTGGCGGACGAACTCGCCGAGATCGGCCGCTACGCCTTCACCGTCGAATCCGAGCCGCTGCTGCGCGCCCGCCTGCTGGTGCTCGACCCGAGCACCCAGGTGCTGTCGCTGCTGGTGCACCACATCGTGGCCGACCACGCCTCGCTGGGCATCCTGCTCGACGACCTGATCGCCGCCTACCGCGCCCGCGTCGAGGGCGGCCGGGCTCCGGAGTGGACCCCGCTCGCCGTGCAGTACGCGGATTACGTGCTGTGGCAGCACGACGTCTTCGGGCCGGGAACGGATTCCGCGGCGCGCGACTACGGCCGGGCGCAGCTCGAGCACTGGCGCGGCGCGCTCGCCGACGTCCCGGACCAGATCGACGTCGCGCCCGACCGGGCCCGGCCCGCGGTGCTCGGCAAGCGCGGCGAGGTCGCCACCTTCGCCGCCCCCGCGGCCCTGCGCACCGGGCTCGCGGCCCTCGCCGAAGCCTGCGGCGCCACGGAATTCATGGTCTACCAGGCCGCCGTCGCGACCCTGCTGCACAAGCTGGGCGGCGGCTCCGACATCGCCCTCGGCACCCCGGTGGCCAGCCGTGTCGACCCGGCCACCGCGCCGCTGGTCGGCCTGTTCGCCAATATGGCGGTGCTGCGCAACGACCTGTCCGGCACGCCGACCCTGCGCGACACCGTGCGCCGGGGACGCGAGGTGGTGCTGGACGCCCACGCGCACCAGGAACTTCCGATCGAACGCCTGGTGGAGGCGCTCAACCCGGCGCGTTCCCGCTCCCGCAATCCGCTGTTCCAGAGCATGCTGCACTTCCGCGGCGCGGACTGGGCCCCGGCGACGGTGACCGTGGCCGGCGCCACCACCGCCACTGTGCTGCCCGTCGACTTCGACGTGTCGTTCCTGGATCTCAATATCTCGGTGAACGTCACCGGCGACGGCGGACTGGCCGTGCGCGTGGTCGCCAATGCCGACCTGTACGAGCCGGAGACCGTGCGGCTCATCGGGTCCGCACTGGTCACCACCCTGGAGGCGTACGCGACCGCGCCCGACCGCACCGTGGTCGAGCTCGAGGTGCTGCCGGTCGCCGACCTGGGACGGCTGCTCGCGCCGCCCGCGCCCGCCGCGCGGACCCTCGCGGTTGCCACCGGCGACCACTCCGCCACCGAGCGCGCCCTCATCGACCTGCTCGAGGAGCTGCTCGAGATCGACGATGTCGAGGCCGACGACAACTTCTTCGCCCTCGGCGGGGACAGCGTCATCTCCATCCAGTGGTCGGCCCGGGCCACCGCGCTCGGCCTGGCGCTCACCCCGCAGCTGGTATTCGAGCACCTCACCATCGCCGAACTGGCCGCCGCGGTCGACGCCGCCGAACCCGTTGCCGCGCAAGCGGAGTCGATTCCACAGGAGGAATCCGCACCGATGAGCGCCTCCGGCCTCGACGCCGACGCCCTCGCCGCCCTGACCGCCTCCTGGGGAGCACGATGACCGCCGCCGCCGGAACCCCGAGCGCCGCCGCCCCGCCGCGGATCGAGGACGTCCTCGCGCTGAGCCCGCTACAGGAGGGTTTGTTCTCGCTGTCGCGGCTCGCCGGCGACGGAATCGACCTGTACACCATGCAATTCGTGGTGGACATCGACGGCCCGCTCGACACCGGCCTGCTGCGCCGCAGCGCCCAGGCCATGCTGGACCGCCACCCCAACCTGCGCGCCGCGTTCTGGGACGAGAACGTGCCTCGGCCGGTGCAGATCGTGCCCGCCCACGCCGAGATGCCGTGGACCGAACAGGACGCGCGGCCCGAGGAATTCGACGACCTCGCCGCCGCCGAACGGCGAGTCCCGTTCGACCTGAGCCGCGGCCCCGCCCTGCGCGTGCTGCTGCTCACCGTGCCCGAGACCGGCGCGCGGCGCATGATCCTCACCGCCCACCACATCCTGATGGACGGCTGGGCGGTGGCGATCTACTTCACCGAACTGCTGGCCGTCTACCAGGCGGGCGGATCCGTCGCGGCACTGCCGAAACCGCGTCCCTACCGCGACTACATCGCCTGGCTCGGCGCGCAGGACACCGCGGCCGTCACCCAGCGGTGGACCGACTACCTGGCCGAGCTGACCGGCCCGCTGCTGCTGGCGGGCGGCGCGCCGATCGCCGCCGACGCGGTGCCGGAGAAGACCCGGCTGCTGCTCTCGGCCGCCGACACCGAGGCCGTCCGGTCCTGGGCGGGCGCCCACGGCCTGACGCTCAACACCGCGGTGCAGTTCGCCTGGACGGTCCTGCTCGGCCGCCTCACCGACCGCCGCGACGTCGTCTACGGCACCACCATTTCCGGTCGCCCCGACCAGCTTCCGGGCGTGGAGGGCATGGTCGGGCTGTTCATCAACACCGTGCCCGTCACCCACCGCCTGGACCGCGAGCTGTCGGTGGTCGAGCAGTGCGCGCGCCTGCAGCGCGAATGCGCGGCCATGCGCGACATCGGCCACGTGAGCCTGTCGTCGGTGCAGCGCGCCGCCGGGCACGGCACCCTGTTCGACACCCTGTTCGTGTTCGAGAACGCGCCCATCGACGACGCCATCCGCACCGTCACCGCCCCCGACGGGGCCCGGTTCCGGCCGGTCGAGATGGAGTCCCTCGCGCACTACCCGCTCACCGTGGTCGCCCACATGAGCGGCGACGAACTGCTGGTCCAGTTCGAGGCCATGCCCGCCGCCCTGCCGTACCTGCCCGCCGACGGCCTCGGCGAGCGGCTGCTGGCCGTGCTGCGTCAGCTGCCCGGAATCGGTACGGCCACACCGGATGCGCTCAGCGTGCTCACCGATGCCGAACGCGCCGCGTTCGCCGCCGCCGAGACGCCGGGCGTGGACCCGGCCGAGCCCGCCGATTCGGTGTGGGAGCTGTTCGAGCGACAGGTCGCCGCGACACCGGAAGCCATTGCGCTCCAGGACAGTTCCGGACTCCGGCTGACCTATCGGGAGCTGCGGGAGCTGGCCGCTCGGCAGGCGGTCGAGTTCGCCGGACGCGGTGTCGGCGCGGAAAGCGTTGTCGCGCTGGTCATGCCGCGCTCGCCGCGCTCGATCATCGCGCTGCTGGCCGCGTTCGCCGCGGGCGGCGCGTACGTACCCGTGGACACCACCTTGCCCGCGTCCCGCGTCGAGTCGATCCTGCGGCAGGCGAACCCGGCGCTGGTGGTCACCGATGCCGCCACCCGCGGCGACCTCGATCCCGAGGGCACCCTGCTGACCGGTTCCGTGCTGGTGCTGGACGATTCCCCTGTCGCGCATGCGCTTTCGGGCGAGCACGTCGCGACCCCACGGGTCGTCCGTCACCCGGATCAGCTCGCGTACCTCATCTTCACCTCCGGCTCGACCGGTGAACCCAAGGGCGTCGCCGGAACCCAGGCCGCGCTCATGGCCTACTTCGCCGATCACCGCGACCGCGTCTACCGTCCGGCCATGGCGCGGCTGGGCCGCCCGCTGCGCATCGCGCACGCCTGGTCGCTGAGCTTCGACGCCTCCTGGCAGCCCATGGTCGGTCTGCTGGCCGGGCAGGCCATCCACCTGTTCGACGCCGTGGAGATGCGCGACGCGCACCGGTTGTGCGCGGGCATGATCGCCAGTGACATCGACATGATCGACACCACCCCGTCGATGTTCGCGCAGCTCAATGCCGCCGGACTGGTCGACCGCGAACTGCCGGTGCTGGCACTGGGCGGCGAGGCCATCGACGCCGCCCTGTGGGCGCGACTCCGCGAACTGGCCCTCAGCGCCAGCAGCGGACGCGGCGGGACCGCGGTGTACAACTGCTACGGCCCGACCGAGACCACCGTCGAGGCCGTGGTCGCCCCCATCGCGGAGTTCGAGACGCCGACCATCGGCACCCCGAATGCCGGAATGTCGGGCTATGTCCTGGATTCCATGCTGCGCCCGGTCCCCGGCGGCGTCGTCGGCGAGCTGTACCTGTCGGGTCCGCAGCTGGCCCGCGGCTACATCGGCCGCGCGGCAACGACTTCGGACCGTTTCGTGGCCGACCCGTTCCGGCCCGGCCGCCGCATGTACCGCACCGGCGACCTGGTCCGGCACCTGCCGCACGGCGGCCTCGGCTACCTGGGCCGCGCCGACGCGCAGGTCAAGGTGCGCGGCTACCGCATCGAGATCGGCGAGATCGAGACCGCGCTGCGCCGGCTGCCCGGTGTGGACACCGCGGCCGTCACCGTGGTCCGCCGGGCGGGCGGGGCGAGCCTGGTGGGCTTCGTGGTCGGCCGGGCGGATCGGGTCGTGGATCCGATGCGCACCCGTACCGCGCTCTCGGAGAGCCTGCCCGCCTACATGATTCCGGCCCGGGTGCTCGCGTTGCCGCAGCTGCCGGTCAACGCCAACGGCAAGCTCGACGGTCCCGCCCTGACCCGGCTGGCCGAGGCCGCCCTGGCCGACACCGGCTCCGACACCGCGCCGCGCACCGCCACCGAGAAGGAACTCGCCGAACTGCTGGCCGAGCTCTTCGACGGCCGCGCACCCGGCGTGGACGACGACTTCTTCGCCCTCGGCGTGGACAGCATCGTCGCCATCTCCCTGGTCAACAAGGCCCGCCGCCGCGGTCTCACCCTCACCCCGCGCATGGTCCTGGCCACCCCCACCATCCGGGAACTGGCCGCCGCCCTCGACGCGGCCGAGACCGCCGCCGCCGAGAAGGTCGCGGATTACGGTGCGGTGCGACCGCTTCCGGTGGTGTCGTGGATGTACGAGTACGGCAACTACCGCCGCTTCACCCAGACCGCGCTGCTGCGCCTGCCCACCGGCATCGACCGGCAGGGCATCGAGGCCGCGCTCCAGGGCGTGCTGGACGGCTACGACACGCTGCGCTCCAGCCTCACCGACACCGAGGACGGCGCCTGCCTGGTCACCGCGCCGCCCGGCACGGTGCGGGCGGCCGACATCCTCACCCACATCACCGATCCCGCCGACACCGCCAAGGCCGTGCACAGCGTGGCCCGGGTCCTGATGGACGAGATCGACCCGCGCACCGGCGATATGGTGCGCGCGGCCTGGTTCTCCGGCACCGATCAGGGCGATGTCCTGCTGCTCACCATCCACCACCTCGCCGTCGACGTGGTGTCGTGGCACCTGCTGATCGCCGCCCTCGGCGAGGGCGCCGCGCTGCCGGAGTCCACCTCGTACCGGGAGTTCTCCCGGCGCATGGCCGAGCGCGCCGAGTCGGCGGAAATCCTGTCCCAGAGCGCGTATTGGCGCGATCAGCTGGATGCCCCCGACCCGGCCATCGGCCGCCGCATCCCGTACCCGGACACCGACACCTGGTCGTCGCTGCGGGTCGCCACGGCCGTCACCCCGGTCCCCGTGACCGAACGGGTGCTGGCCTCCCTCACCCGGGACGAAGGCGTGCGCGAATTCCTGCTCACCGCCCTCACCGTCACCCTGGCGAGCTGGCGGCGCGAGCGCGCCCAGGATCCCGCGCACGGCGCGCTCATCGCGCTCGAGGGTCACGGCCGCGCCGACGACCTGCTCGGCACCGACACCAGCAACACTCTCGGCTGGTTCACGACCGTCTTCCCGGTCCGGCTGGGCGCGGGCGCGACGGTGGACATCGAACGCGCCGAACAGGATCCGGCGGCGGCGCGCGCCCTGCTGGACGCGGTGACCGCGCAGCTGTCCGCCATCCCCAACGGCGGCCTGGACTACGGCCTGCTGCGCTACACCACCGGCGTGCCGGAGCTGGCCACCGCGCGGCACCCGCAGGTCGAGTTCAACTACCTGGGCCGCGTGGACCTCAGCGGCCAGGCCGCCGACTCGTGGTCGCTGCTCACCGGCCCGCTCAACGAGTCGCTGCCGCTGGACCCGGAACCGGAGCTGCCGCTGCGCTACGCCCTCGATGTCATCGCGGGCATCGGCTCGACCCCGGAAGGCCCGCAGCTGACCACGAATTGGCGCTGGAGCGAGACCCTGTTCACCGAGGCGGAAGCCACCCGCCTCACCGAACTGTGGCAGCGCAGCCTGGCCGCGCTGGCGACCGCCGCCCAGCGGTAGACGAGACGAAACCGGCCGCCGACCTCGAAAAGGTCGGCGGCCGTTGGTATCCGAGAAGGAATCAGGCGGCGGCGGATTCGCCGCGGTGACCGTGATGCGGCATGGAGAGCCTCGCCTCGATGGCCGACAGCGCCGCGGGAGCGGCGGATCCTTCCAGATCGAGCAGCAGCCAGCCGTCGGGCGTCCAGCCGCCGTGGATATCGGTCCGCGCCAGGCGTCCGCCCGGCACGAACGGGTCGTTGACGAATCCTTCGGCGGCGTCGTCCAATTCCAGCGCCAGCGCCGAACCGCCCAGGTACACACGGCCGGACCGCCCCGGCGGCACCAGCCGCAGCGCATCGTCCAGCACCAGCAGCCGAGCGCCCGGAATCGGCCGCACCCGCCCCGAACCGTCCAGGGGGCCACGCGCCGCCACGCCCGCGTATTCCGGTGTGGTGTAGGCGAATCCGGTGCAGGAGCCCGGAGCCAGTTCGTGCAGCAGGGCCGACAGCGCGGCCGGGCAGTCGTTCCCGAACACGTCCCAGCGGCGCACGGTGGGCAGCGCGGGGGAGGGGAGGAAGGCCAGGTTGGCCAGGGTATCGGCGTCGGCCACCACGTGGGTGGCCGCGCTCAGCGCGATGAGTTCGGCCAGGGTGCCCGCGTCGGCGCGCTGCGGGGCCGTGGCCAGGACCAGTGTCGCCCCGTCGGCCAGCGCGGCCAGCAGTTCGACCGCGGCGTCGGTGGTGTCCCAGCGGGTGGCCAGCAGTCGCGAATCCGGCGAACCGTAGGCCCGGTCGATCTGGCAGGAGCGTTGATCGGCGGCCACCGCGCGGCGGTCGTCGGCGGCCGCGGCCACCGCGACCGGCTTCAGTCCCGTGCCGGTGGGGCCCAGTTCGGCCAGCACCGTGCCGAATTCGGCGGCGCTCGCGATATCGCAGAGGATGCGGGCCAGATCGTCGAGGGTGGGTCCGGCCGTGCCGGTCACGCCGCCGTCGAGCCGTTCGTAGAGTTCGGCATAGGTGAGGATGTGCCCACCGCAGCGGACGGCGGTGCGCAGTGACGGCACGCGGCGTCCGCAGTCGATGAGCATGGAAACTGAGGGGACGTCGTACAGTTCGACCCCATTGGCCCATTCGTCCGCGAGCCGGTGACGCTCGACGGCGGACAGTGAATCCGGCACCGCACGCTCCATCGTTCCAAACCCCCGGTACTAACTTATGCAACCCTAACCTAATCCATGAAGGGCACGATCGGCCACCCCTTCGGGGATCGAATCGGCGACAACGGTCTGCAACTCGGGAGAAAATTAGGCTAGGCTCACCTACCGCTCGGCCGATTCGGCCGGGCGCGCTCGGTCGATCCGGTCGGGCAGAGCAGAAGGAGAGCACGATGAAGTCGCGGTCGTTCACCGCAAGGGCCGCCCTGGCGGCGGTCGCAGGCCTGCTCGCGCTCGGGCTCACGGCCTGCGGATCCAGCTCCGACGACACCGCCTCCGGCGGCGGCGCCCCGGTCACCATCACCCACGCGCACGGCCAGACCACGGTCGAGGGCACCCCGACCCGCATCGTCGCCCTGGGCAACCAGTGGCTCGACACCACGCAGGCGCTGGGCGTCACCCCCGTCGGCTACATCGACAACATCGCGGTGCTCAGCAAGGGCGCCCCGCCCTGGGAGCCGGCCGCGCTGTCGCAGTCCAAGGCCCTCTCGACCACCGGCAGTCTGGCCGAACAGGTCGCCGCGCTGAACCCGGACCTGATCCTGGCCGACCCGTTCATCGCCGACGCCAAGACCTACGGCGACCTGTCCAAGGTCGCGCCCACCCTGCCCGGCCTCACCAAGGAAGCCGTGACCCCGTGGGCCGACCAGGTGCACGCGCTGGGCCAGGTGCTGCACAAGACCGCCGCCGCCGACAAGGTGGTCGCCGACCTCAACGGCCGCATCGACGGCATCGCCCAGCGCAATCCGGGCCTGAAGGGCAAGACCTTCATCAGCTCCTGGCTGGCCGGGCCGTCGCAGCTGATGGTCCTCACCGACCCGAAGGACGGATCCAGCCGCCTGTTCACCCAGCTCGGCATGACCATCCCGCAGCGCCTGGTGGAGCAGGGCGGCAACGGCGGCCGCCTGGCCCTGTCGCCGGAGCGCCTCGACGAGCTGAACGCCGACCTGCTGCTGGCCGGCTACTCGCCGGGCCTGGACGAGAAGTACCGCGCCCTGCCGGGGTACAACGACCTGCCCTCGGTGAAGAAGAACTCCATCGTCTTCCTCACCGTGCAGGAGATCAGCGCCATCAACCAGCCCACCCCGCTCGCGCTGCCCTACCTGCTCGACAAGCTCGAACCGGCCCTGGCCAACGCCGCCAAATGACCCGCGCCGACCACCGCTACGCCCTGCGCCCCGGCGTCACCTGTCTGACGATGCCGGGCGGCGCGGTCCTGCTGAACCCGCCCCGCAACGAGAAGCTGACGGGCCTGACCGCGCCGCAGAGCCAGGCGCTGAAGACCCTCAACCGCGGCCCGGCGACGCTCACCCAGCTGGAGCCCGAATCCGATTCGGTGACACCGCTGCTCGACCGCCTGACCGGCGCGGGCTGGCTGGAGGTCACCGTCCGTGACGGCGATCGGGACCTCTACACCCTGCGCCCCTTCGCCACCCCGCCGGCCCGTCCGGCGGGCGCGGCGGCGGCCCCGCTCTCGAAATTCACGGTGATCCACCGTGATTCGGAGGGCCTGGTGCTGGAGCACCCCGCCTCCTGGTGCGACCTGCGGGTGCACGACCCGCGCCTGCTGGCCTTGGCGGGCGGTGCGAGCCCGTCCGAACTCGGCCTGCCCGAGCATCTTTCGGCCCGCATCGCCGCCGACCTGGCCTGGGGCGGCTTCACCGCCGACCCGGCCGCCGAGTCCGGCGAGTTCACCACCCGCAGCTGGAGCGCCCCCGACCTGTGGTTCCACCGGCGCAGCACGCTGGGCTCCCGCACGGTCACCTGGGACAACTTCGGCCCGACGGCGTGGGCGAAGGACGAGTTCCCGCAGCTCCCCGCGCACCGTCCGGCCTACCCGGGCGAGCCGATCGCGCTCCCGGCCCCCGATCTGGCCGCGCTGCGCGCCTCGGACCCGTCGCTGACGGCCGTGGTCGAGGACCGCCGCTCCCACCGCGCCTTCGACGACCGCAACCCCATCACCCTGGCCCAGCTGGCGGAACTGCTCTACCGCACCGCCCGCACCCGCTCGGTGGAACGGACTCCGGACGGCGGCGAACTCCCGTCCCGCCCCTACCCTTCGGGCGGCGGCGTCCACGAACTGGAGCTCTACCCGGTGGTCCGCAATGTCGAGGGCCTGCCCCCCGCCATGTACCACTACGACTCCTTCGAGCACGTCCTGCGCCCGGTGGCCCCCGCCGATTCCCCCGAGGTCGAGCGCCTGCTCCGCACCACGACGGCGACCCTGGCCAACGCCTCCGAACCCCAACTGCTGCTGTTGATCTCGGCGCGCGCGGGCCGGGTCATGTGGTCCTACGAGTCGGTCGCCTACGCCAATATGCTCAAACACGTGGGCGTCCTCATGCAGACCCTCTACCTGGCGGCCACCGCCATGGGTCTGGGCGCGGTGGCCCAGGGCTTCTCCGACACCGCCGCCTTCACCGCCGCCACCGGCGTCTCCGAACTGGAGGAATGCAACGTGGGCAGCGTCATCCTGGGCACCCCCGCCGCCTGAACCGGTTGTCGGACCCGCCTGGGAGGATCGATCGCATGACGGTGACCGGGGATGATGTTCGGGCGGTGGCGCTTTCGCTGGCGCGCACCTCCGAGCAGTTCGAATGGCAGACGCCGACCTTCCGGGTCGCGGGGAAACTGTTCCTGACCCTGCCCGAGAACGAGACCTCGATGGCCGTCCGGTGCCCGATCGCCGACCGCGACGAACTGGTGCGGGCCGAGCCGGACAAGTTCTGGATCGCCCCGCACGAGGCGGGCAACGCCTGGGTCCGGGTTCGCCTGGCCGCCTTGGACGATCGCGACGAGCTGGACGCCATCGTCACCGACTCGTGGCGGCAGGCCGCGCCCCGGGAGTTGACGGACCCGGCCTGAGCGGCCGGGTCCGCGCGGGTCAGAAGGTGACGCGCTGGTCCTCGGGCATGAAGAGCTTGTCGCCGGAGGTGACGCCGAACGTGCTGTAGAACTCCGGCAGGTTGCGGACGACCTGGTTGCACCGGAATTCGTCGGGGGAGTGGGTGTCGGAGAGACCCTCGGCGGTGAGCTCGGGGGTCTGCTTCGCCCGCCAGCCCCGGGCCCAGGACAGGAACATGGTGCGGTAGTCCGGGTTGCTGTTGCCCGCGCGCTGCTCGGCGAGCCGGTAGGCGGCCAGGGCGATCTGGAGTCCGCGCAGGTCGGCCAGGTTCTCACCGAGCGTGAGTTTGCCGTTCACCTTGTTGTCGGGTGTCACCCCTTCGGGCACCAGGCCGTCGTACTGGGCGACCACCTTGGCCGCGCGGGCTTCGAAGGCGGCCTTGTCCTCCGGCGTCCACCAGTCCCGCAGATTGCCGTCGCCGTCGTATTTGCGGCCCTGATCGTCGAACCCGTGCCCGATCTCGTGGCCGATGGTCGCGCCGACCGCGCCGAAGTTCACCGCCAGCTGCGCGTCCTTGTCGAAGTAGGGCGGCTGCAGATACGCGGCGGGGAACACGATCTCGTTATTGGTCGCCGAGTAGTACGCGTTGACCGTCTGCGGGCTCATGCCCCATTCGGACTTGTCGACCGGCGTGCCGAGCCGGTCCCAGTCCTTCTTGTTGTTGAATGCGTTGATGGCGAGCAGGGATTGGATGAGCTTGCCGCGGGTGATGGTCAGCTTCGAGTAGTCGTCCCACTTGTCCGGGTACCCGATCTTGACCCGCATCTTGTCCAGCTTGGCCAGCGCCGCGTCCCGGGTGGGCTGCGTCATCCAGGCCGAGTTGCGGAAGTTCTCGCGGTAGGCGGCCAGCAGGTCGTCCACCATCCGCTTGACCTCGTCCTTGGCGGACGGCGGGAAGTGCTTGTCCACGTACAGCTTTCCCAGCGATTCGGGCAGCTGCGACGTGGCCAGGTTGACCCCGTACTTCCAGCGTTCCTGCCGCTCCTGCTGCCCGCGCATGACCCGTCCGGCGAACTGGAAGTAGGCGTCGTTGATCGCGATCGGCAGGTAGGGCGCGTAGGCGCGGACCACCGACAGCTTCAGATAGTCCCGCCAGATCGCGATATCGGTGTCGGCCCAGATCTGCCCGGCCGCGGTGATGTAGGACGGCTGCGCGACAACCACTTCCGCGAACAGGTCCTTGGGCCGGTCGGTGCATCCGGCCAGCCACGGCTCGAAGTCGAAGCCGCGGCCGAGTTCGGTCAGCTGCTGCCAGGTCATGCGGTTGTAGGAGGCGTCGGCGTCGCGGCGCCGCACCCGATCCCAGAAGACGGCCGCGATGCGGGTCTCCAGGTCGAGGATCCGCTGCGCCATGCCGCTCGGATCGGCGAACCCGGCGCCCTTGGCGATCGCTTCCAGGTAGACCCGGTACCCCTTCAGCTTCTCGGCGTACTGCGGCTTGCTGTAGTAGTCCTCCTCCAGCCCGATCCCGGACTGCCCGATCCCGGGGATGTAGGCGTTGGAGTTCTTGCGGTCGATGCTGACGCCGATCCCGATCAGCCCGCCGATCGGCAACGCGCCCATCACCTTCGCCAGGTCGGGCTTGGTCGCGGCCTTGTCGACCTGGTCGAACAGCTCCTGCAGCGGCGACATCCCGAGCTTCTCGACGGTGTCCCAGTCGACGCGCGCGTCGTAGAGGTCGCGGATCTTCTGCGCGTCCGAACCCGGTTCCGGGTCCTTGATCCCGTCGATGATCTCCCGCAGCTGGTTCAGCGTGCGCTCGTTGGCCTCGCTGATCGCACCGAAGGCGGGCTTGTCCGGCGGCAGCTGGTACTCCCGCAGCCACTTGCCGTTGACGTACCGGTACAGGTCGTCCTGCACGCGGGCCGCCTCGTCGGCTCCCGAAAGATCCGGTCCCGTCAGCGTTTTCGCCGCCGAACCCTTGCTGCAGGAGGCCAAGGCGGCCGCGGCCGGAACCAGCCCGAGGGCGAGCAGGAATGCGCGACGATCCAAGCGCGCCGAACCCGACGAAGTCACAGGCACTACCTCTCGTGAAGCTGCATTACCGACGCGAGGCTACCGGGGAAGGCTGCCCCGCGCGGGGTGTCGCGAGCCTCCCGATCGCTCGGGCCGATCGCTCAGAGGGTGACGCGCTGGTCCGGCGGCAGGTACGCCTTGTCGCCTTCCTTCACGTCGTAGGTCGCGTAGAACTCGCCGAGATTGCGCACTACCTGGTTGCACCGGAATTCCGCGGGCGAGTGCGGATCATCGGCGAGCTGCTGTTCCAGCGCCTGGTCGGTCATCTTGGTCCGCCACGTGCGGCCCCAGGATTCGAACATCGGCTTGTAGTCGGGCGTCGCGGTCCCGGCGCGCTGCTGCACCATGCGGTACGCGGCCAGCGAGATCTCCAGTCCGCGCAGGTCGGCCAGGTTCTCGCCGACGGTGAGCGCCCCGTTCACATGCTGATCGGCGGGCAGACCCTCCGGCACCAGCACGTTGTACTGCGCGATGAGCTGCTCGGTCTTGGCCTGGAAGGCGGCCTTGTCCTGTGGGGTCCACCAGTCCTTCAGGTTGCCGTCTCCGTCGAACTTCGCGCCCTGATCGTCGAAGCCGTGCCCGATCTCGTGGCCGATGACCGCGCCGCCCGCGCCGTAGTTCACCGCGGGCGCGGCGTTCGGATCGAAGAACGGCGGCTGCAGGAACGCCGCGGGGAAGACGATCTCGTTGCCGCTGGGGTTGTAGTAGGCGTTCACCGTCTGCGGTGGCATGCTCCACTCCGACTTGTCCACAGGCGTCCCCAGCCGGTCGAACATGCGGTTGGCGTCGAAGGCCGCGGAGGCGCGCAGGGATTCGATCAACCGGCCGCGGGTGACGGTGAGCTTGCCGTAGTCCTCCCACTTGTCCGGGTAGCCGATCTTGGCGTCGATCTTCTCCAGCTTGGCGATGGCCGCCTCCCGGGTGGGCGGCGACATCCAGGTCGAATTCTTGAAGTTGTCCCGATAGGCCGCGCGCAGATCGCCGACCATCTCCAGCGCCCGCTTCTTGGCCTCGGGCGGGAAGTGCTTGTCCACGTACAGTTTTCCGAGGGCCTCGCCGACCGCCCCGTTCACCGTGGACACCGCGGACTTCCACAGGTCGGGCCGCTGCTGCAGGCCCGCCATCTCCCGGCCGAAGAAGTCGAAGTTCGGGTCGGCGATGGCCTTGGGCAGATAGGTGGCGAAGCCGCGCACCAGCCCCAGCTTCAGATATTCACGCCAGGCGGGGATGTCGACCTGAGCCCACAGTTGCGCCGCGCCCGTGATGAACGACGGCACGTCCACATTGACCTTGCCGAACAGGTCCTTGGGCCGGTCGGTGGTGCCCGCCAGCCAAGGGTCCCAATCGAATTGCGGCCCCAGCGCGGTCAGCTCGGCCCACGTCTTCAGGTTGTAGGTGGCGTCGGTGTCGCGCAGTTTCACATTGTCCCAATGGAATCCGGCGATCCGCTGCTCCAGGTCGACCACCCGGTCGGCCAGGGCGGTGGGGTCGGCGAACCCGGCGCCGGCCGCGATGCGCTGCATGTAGGTCCGGTACTTGGCGAGCTTGTCGGCGTTCTCGGGCTTGCGGTAGTACTGCTCGTCCAGCCCGAGCCCCGCCTGCGAGACCCCGGCCAGATAGGCGTTGGAGTCCTTCGGGTCGGGTCCCACTCCGATCCCGATCAGTCCGACCCCGGGCAGCGAGCCCATCACCTTGGCGAGGTCGGCCTTGGTCGCGGCCCGGTCGATCTGCTCGAACAGATCGTTGAGCGGCGTGATGCCGAGTTGCTCGATGACGTCCTTGTCCATGCGGCCGTCGTAGAGGTCGCGGATCCGCTGTGCGTCGGATCCGCCCTTCGGGTCGCGGATCCCCTCGATGATCTCCTTGAGCTGCTGCTCCACCCGTTCCTGCACCTCGTCGAAGGTGCCGAAGGTCGACTTGTCCGGCGGCAGCTGGTATTCGCGCAGCCATTTCCCGTTGACGAACCGGTACAGGTCGTCCTGCGGCCGGATCGCCGGATCCGATCCGGCCATATCGGGCCCGATGAGGCTGGTCGGTTTCCCGGCCTGGGCGTCGTTCTTGTTGCAGGAGGCCAGCACGGCGGCGGCGGGCACCAGCCCCAGCGCGATCAGGAAGCCACGGCGGTCGAGAGCAGGACGCTCGGAAGTCAACGCGAATCTCCTCTACCGGATAATCGGATCGCTCGTACGTTGCTCGAGCCGACGCTAGTGGACCCGGCTGAGGAACCCCTGAATCCGCGCCGAACCCCCTGATTTGGGTACGACCTGGGCCTTCGCTAAACTGTTCCGGTTGCCTGCGGGAGCTATGCCCGCACTTCGGCCGCGAACCCACAGTGGTTGTTCTCCCAGTTTGGTGAAAAACCGCTGGCAGGCGCGCGTTGAGGGGCAACTGACCATGCCCGTCGGGTCGGCAATCCGGCGTGCATTTCGTCCAGGTCTAGGAGGAGCTGAAGTGATTCAGCAAGAGTCGCGACTGCGCGTCGCCGACAACACGGGTGCCAAGGAGATCCTCTGCATCCGCGTTCTCGGTGGTTCGTCGCGTCGCTATGCCGGCATCGGTGACATCATCGTCGCCACTGTCAAGGACGCCATCCCCGGCGGCAACGTCAAGAAGGGCGAGGTCGTCAAGGCCGTCGTCGTGCGCACCGTCAAGGAGCGTCGTCGCCCGGATGGCTCGTACATCAAGTTCGACGAGAACGCCGCGGTGCTCATCAAGGCGGACAACGATCCGCGTGGCACCCGCATCTTCGGCCCGGTCGGCCGTGAGCTGCGTGAGAAGCGCTTCATGAAGATCGTCTCGCTGGCCCCGGAGGTGCTGTAACCATGAAGGTGCACAAGGGCGACACGGTCATCGTGATCTCGGGCAAGGACAAGGGCGCCAAGGGCAAGGTCATCCAGGCCTTCCCGGCGACCGGCAAGGTCCTGGTCGAGGGCGTGAACCGCATCAAGAAGCACGTCGCGGATTCCGCGAACCAGCGTGGCGCCAGCTCGGGCGGCATCGTCACTCAGGAAGCGCCGATCCAGGCCTCCAACGTGATGGTCGTCGACTCCGACGGCAAGCCGACCCGCGTGGGCTACCGCACCGATGAGAACGGCAAGCGGGTCCGCATCTCCCGTCGCAACGGGAAGGACATCTGAGATGACTTCTACCGAGAACAAGGTTCAGCCCCGCCTGAAGACCCGCTACCGCGAGGAAATCAAGCCGGCTCTGAACAACGAGTTCAACTACGCCAACGTGATGCAGATCCCGGGCGTCGTGAAGGTCGTCGTGAACATGGGTGTCGGTGACGCCGCCCGTGACGCGAAGCTGATCAACGGTGCGGTCGCCGACCTCACCCTGATCACCGGCCAGAAGCCCGAGATCCGCAAGGCCACCAAGTCCATCGCGCAGTTCAAGCTGCGTGAGGGCATGCCGATCGGCGCGAAGGTCACCCTGCGCGGCGACCGCATGTGGGAGTTCCTGGACCGTCTGATCTCGATCGCTCTTCCGCGTATCCGCGACTTCCGCGGTCTCTCGCCGAAGCAGTTCGACGGCCACGGCAACTACACCTTCGGTCTCTCCGAGCAGTCGATGTTCCACGAGATCGACGTCGACAAGATCGACCGTCCGCGTGGTATGGACATCACCGTGGTGACCACCGCGACCAACAACGAAGAAGGCCGCGCCCTGCTGAAGGCCCTCGGCTTCCCGTTCAAGGAGAACTGATCCATGGCTAAGAAGGCTCTGATCAACAAGGCCAACGCCAAGCCGAAGTTCGCGGTGCGCGCCTACACCCGCTGCCAGCGCTGCGGTCGTCCGCACGCTGTGTACCGCAAGTTCGGCCTGTGCCGCGTGTGCCTGCGCGAGATGGCCCACCGCGGCGAGCTCCCGGGCGTCCACAAGTCGTCCTGGTGAGCCGAAGCTCCTCGTGAGCTGACAACTCCACACCCGAAGGCCCCCACCGAGTTTCGCACCCGGTGGGGGCTTTCGGCATTGTCGTCAACCCCGATTTCTCGCAGCTGCTCCTCGACCCCGACCAGTTGACCCTTACTCACCTGCCGGTTTTACGGCTGGGCGGTTACCCACGCAGTGACGGCGTCGAGGAACTCCGGGCCGCCTGTCACATATCCGCCGATGGTTGCACCGATCAGCGCACCCACGGGAATGGTGAGCCCCCACAACAGGAACACGCACGCCCCGAGGAGGCCGCCCACAATGGCGCCGGTGGCGACGCCGGGCAGATTTTTGTCGATCTGTTCCTTCAGACGGTCGTAGGAGCTGATGTTCTTCAGTTGCGCAGTATCTTCCGCCGTCGGGGTCGGTGTCAGCGTCAAGGTGCGGCCGTCCGCACCGATGTGCTGCACGAGCGGAATCGAACGCCCGTCGACGGCGAACCGTTGCGGCATTTCGGTCAGCGTCGCTCCATTGCCGGACTCGAGCACCACCGCGCCGTTCCGCGCCATCTCGAACTTGCCATTCTGAACGGTGGTGGTGATGACCTTGTCGACTGGCGAAATGGTGATCTGGTAGCCGATTTCATGATCGACACCGGAAATGGTGTCCGCCGCAGCCGGCTGCTCGGCGACGGCCGGCTCCGCATGGGCGGTTGCCGCAGTAATACCCACGGCCGAGATGGCCATGAATACGACGGCGGTGATCTTCTCGAACTTCACTCTTCGAATCCCTCCACTCAGCTGCCCCTGATGGGGCGGACCGCACCAGACCCTAGGCGTCGAAGTCGCCGGTGTGCGATACGCCACACGCGGTGGGGCACCCTAATCGCCGACGGTGTCCGGAAATACTGAACTGTTCGGATTTGGTCGTTGCCGCGCCTGCGCACTAAATGTGACGATTTATCCGAAAAGGGTGGTTGCGAGCGGGGTTTCGGATGTGTTGAGGGGGTGGTACCGGTTTCGGCGCGACTTTTCGCTCGGCCATCCATCCGTGGCCGGACGCTACACTCGATTCGCCAACCGACCGCGAAATACATGGCCGAGACACAGAATTCCGCGGGTTTCCCGGAATTGTCCGGATTTGCGTTTGACCCGGCCTGATTTCCGCACGGCTGGGTGGTTGGCAGTGGCTCCCGGTGCGATTCGATCTCGACTTGCTGAAAGGTCTTGTCCTCGTGGGTGTTGGAGATCCGTGCTCGATCACGTCCCCCGAGCGTCGCCCCCGAAGTTCGCTGAATGAGGTGTGGGGTGTTGTCGCGACGGTGATCGTCGCCGTGCTCGCGGTCGCGGTGGCCCCGGCTTCGGGTGTCGCGGGCGCTGAACCGGGAGATCCGCTGGCGCGCTTTCACCAGCAACATCTGGACTGGCGTACATGCGAGGATGCGGCCCTGACGGCGGAGGGCGCGGCCTGCACGGATGTCACCGTGCCGCTCGATTACGGCAGGCCGGACGGGCCGAGCATCCCCATTGCCGTCTCGCGGATCTCGGCCCGCGACGTGGCACACCGTCGCGGTGTGCTGCTGACCAACTCGGGCGGACCGGGCACGCCGGGGATCGATGCGTTCGATCTCGTCGGTGATGTTCTCGAACCGGATGTGCTGAGCCGCTACGACCTGATCGGATTCGACCCGCGGGGAGTCGCCCGTTCCGGGCGGCACCAGCGGTGCGGATGGCCGGTCGCCGGCTCGATCCGCTCGGCCGGTGTCGGGTTCCCCGGATTCGTCGCCGAAACAGTCCTGCAGGCACAGCTGGCCGCCGATTGCCAGGTGGGCGATCGGGATTGGATGCGGCAGCTCAGCACTCGCAACACCGCCCGCGACATGGACGTGATCCGTGCCGCACTGAGTGCGGACCGCATCAGCTATTACGGCGTGTCCTACGGGACCTACCTGGGTGCGGTCTACGCCCAGCTGTTCCCCGATCGATCCGATCGCATGGTGCTCGACAGTGCCATCGATCCGCGGCGCTACTGGCTGGGGTTGCAGCAGGACTGGGGGCCGGCGGTGGAAGCGGCCTTCGACGACTGGGCCGACTGGGTCGCCGCTCGTGACCAGCAGTACCACCTCGGCGACTCGGCGACCGCGGTACGTCGTGGAGTCGAGAACCTGATCGACCGTGCGTCACTGTCGCCGATCGTGGTCGAGGGCTTCGGTTTCGACGATCATCTCCTGCCGAACCTGCTGTGGACGATGTTGCGGGACGCGCGATTGAACGAGGCTCTGGCGTCATCGGTACGGGCCGTCGCCGACGCGGCCGACGGCCGCACGCCGCAGGTGCCCCCACAGCTGCACCAGCAGATCGACGCCGAGAAGCAGGGGGAGGATTCGGTCATGGTGCAGATCTGGTGTGCGGACGCACCGATGCCCGCCGACCCCGCCTGGTACTGGAACGCGATCCAGGCGGCGCGTCCGAGCCAGCCGATCTTCGCCGCACTGGCCAACAATATTCAACCCTGCGCATTCTGGTCACCACCCCCCGAACCGCCCACCGTGGTCGACACCGCCGTTCCCGCACTCATCCTGCAGGCCACCGGCGACAACCGAACCCCCTACCCCCAGGCCGTAGCACTCCACCAGCAAATGTCGGGATCGCGCTTGATCACCTTGACCGACACCAGGATCCACATGGTGCTACGCCCGGGCCTGAGCACCTGCATCCTCGACACCACCAACGCTACTTCGGCGACGGAACCTTCCCGGCGGAAGACCGCACCTGCGCCCCCACCACACGCCTCGAGTAGGCACGTATATCCGCCACTGGGCGTCGCCGATAGCAGATATGACACCCGCAGTGACCGATTGCGCGGCCGATTCGAATCGGTGGCGGCGCAGTTAGTTTCGATCCGGACTGGACCGCGAGCCCGCACCGAGGTTCGGCTCGGTGGGGCTCGCGGCGTTCAGGTCTCCGTTGACCCGCACGATTCGGGGACGACCTGGCCCTCCCCTCCAATGGCGGCCAGGGCGCCACCGAGGGTCAATCCTGTCAATCGGCCGATCCAAGGAGCAAGATCGGGAGCTGTCCCAACCTGGTGGTAGCGTCGGGCGCTCTACCCCCAATTCGGGGGAGCTCAATCTCGCACGGCCGCAAAGGGTTCACACATGCAGTTCGACAATGGGGTCGACGTCGAAATGCCGACGCTGGCGGCGTTCGTGAAGCGCCTGCGTTTGCGTCGTGGCTGGACCCAGCGTGAGTTCGCGCAGCACGCCCACCTCGGTATCGGCACCGTGCAGAAACTCGAGCAGGGCGACAAGGTCAGTGTGGGGGACCGCGCGTTGTCGGCGCTGGCCGACGCGGTGTGCGACAACGAGCACGAGCGTGAGCATCTGCGCGCCCTGGGCGGCCGCCCGGGTTTCGCGCTCGGCGAGGCCGCCTCCGCCGCCGACATGTCGGCGCTGCTCGATCAGCTCACCTCGATTCCCGCGGCGTGGGTGGTGGATTGGGGCGTGGAAGCCGCGAACGACCAGTACCGCCGCCTGATGCCCGGGATCGCCGAGGCCCCCAGCATCGCCCACTGGCTGTTCGGCGATCCCCGTTCCCGGCTGGTCTTCCCGGACTGGCAGACCGAGGCCGCGTACATGGTGGGCATCCTGCGCCACTATTACGTCGCCGCGCCGGCCCTCGGGGCCACCGAGAACACCACCGTCACCGCCGGCATCGTCCGGGAGCTGTCCGGCCGGCACCCGGATTTCCGCCGCTTCTGGGCCACCGGCGACGTCTACGTCCGCCGCCCCGACAGCGATCGCCGCGTCTGGTCCCCGGCCACCGCCACCATGACGGCGTGGCGCGAGTCCTTGATCCCCGCCGCCTCGGGCTGGCTGGCCATGTGCTTTCCCACCACCCCCGCGACCTGATACGCGAAGATTCCCGATCCGCGCCCGTTCCCCGACCTACACTCGAGGTCGCTCGAGTGGAAGGACGGACGCGCATGCCGGTCGAAGTTGTTGGGGACGTTCGCAAATGGCTCGAGGAGCCCCGTTTCTGGACGGTCGGCACACTGAACGAGGACGGGTCACCCCAGCTCACCCCCATGTGGATCGGCCTGGAAACCGTCGATGGCACAGAGCACATCGTGATGAACACGTCCGTAGGCCGTATCAAGGAACAGAACCTCCGCCGCGACCCCCGCCTCTCCCTGTCCAGCTTCGACCCCGACCAGCCCTACGACCGCATCGAGATCCGCGGCCGCGCAGTCGGATTCATCGAAGGCCAGGAAGCCGTCCACGTCATGGACCGCCTGGCCCGGAAATACCTGAACGAAGAAACCTTCCCCTGGCTGATCGACGGCGAACAGCGGGTAGCCGTCCTCATCCAACCCGACCGCATCCACCGCACCGTCGGCGTCGAACCCTTCCGCCCGGGCATCCTCCCCGACGGCCGGGTGCTGTAACCCCCTGGCGCCCGCGCGGATTGGCCGTCGCGACCCCCGCACGCTAGCGTGACGTTTCGTCGGAAATGACGGGTTTCTAACGGGGGTGGGTTCCGTATGCGCTGGATCGTGGCCGCGGCGGCTGTATTACTGGCATTGTTCACCGGTGGGTGCGGACTGATCGACGGCGCCGTGAACGGGGTCAGTCAGGGTGACTGCCTGAAGAAGGCGGGCGATGACGGCTTCGACAAGGTGTCGTGCTCGTCGTCGGATGCCGGGTTCGTGGTGCTGGACCGCGCCGGCTCCGGCAAGGCCCACGACAAGTGCGTGGACGTCGCCGGCACCGAATACGTCTACAGCGACAAGGGCGACGGATCGATCTGCGTGGGCATCAAGGGCGCGGATCCGGCCCACGCCGCGAACGCGGCGCACAAGGGTGATTGCCTCACGGACACCGGCAACAACAATCCGTCGAAGACGAACTGCGCCGACGCCACGGCCGTCTACCGAGTCCTGGACCGCATCGACACCTCCGGCTTCATGCCGGAAGCGGCGTGCAAGAAGGTCACGGGCACGCAGACCACCTACAGTTACATCCTGAAGTCCAAGAAGGGCATCAACTCGCTGGGCAGCGGCATCGTATTCTGTTTGATCGCAAAGGATTCCGACGCGACCCGCACGATCGACAACGCGAAGGTCGGCGACTGCCTGAAGAAGACCGGCGCCAACGACGTCGAGATCACCGCCTGCACCGCGCCCGACGCGAAGTACAAGATCCTCAGCTCGGTTTTCGACAAATCCCTCTGCGACCGTGTCGCGGGCTCGATCGCGAGCTACTCCTATCAACAGGCCGGCGAGATCATGCCGAAGGTCTACTGCCTCGGTTCGCCCCGTTGATGTGACGCGGACCTCGATTTGGTCGCTGATCAGGGGTTGTCTACACTAGACCGGTTGCTCGGGCACAGCTGTGTCCGCACGCGTCCTCGCGTGCGGCGTTGCTCCGGGCGCAAGCGATTGATCCGGTCGGGCGTTCCCGGCTGGACCGCCCCAATTGTCGTAGGCCCACGACCGCCGATCTCAGACGGTGCTGAATGGGAACCGCGGCAGGAAGGTACCGGTCAAACACATGACCATGACTGATCCCATCGCAGACTTCTTGACCCGTCTGCGCAACGCCAACTCGGCGTACCACGATCAGGTGAAGGCGCCGCACTCGAAGCTCAAGGTGAACATCGCCGAGATCCTCAAGCGCGAGGGCTACATCGCCGACTTCCGTGTCGAAGACGCGCCCGTCGGCAAGAACCTGATCGTCGACCTGAAGTACGGCCCGAGCCGTGAGCGCTCCCTGCAGGGTGTGCGCCGCGTGTCGAAGCCGGGCCTCCGGGTTTACGCGAAGTCCACCAACCTGCCCAAGGTGCTCGGCGGCCTCGGCGTGGCGATTATCTCCACGTCCTCCGGTCTGCTCACTGACCGTCAGGCCAAGCAGCAGGGCGTGGGCGGCGAAGTCCTCGCCTACGTCTGGTAAGGGAGGTAGGAACAATGTCGCGTATCGGTAAGAAGCCGATCCCGGTTCCCGCCGGCGTCGAGGTGACCATCGACGGCCAGAACGTGTCGGTCAAGGGTTCCAAGGGCACCCTGTCGCACGTGGTCGCCGAGCCGATCACCGTCGTCAAGGCGGAGTCCGGTGAGCTCGAGGTCGTTCGCCCGAACGACGAGCGTCAGAACCGCTCGCTGCACGGCCTGACCCGCACCCTGATCAGCAACATGATCGAGGGTGTCACCAAGGGTTACGAGAAGAAGATGGAAATCTTCGGCGTCGGTTACCGCGTGGCGGCCAAGGGCTCGAACCTCGAGTTCGCCCTGGGTTACTCGCACCCGGTTCCGGTCGACGCCCCCGAGGGCATCACCTTCGCGGTGGAGTCCCCGACCAAGTTCTCGGTGTCCGGCATCGACAAGCAGAAGGTCGGCCAGATCGCCGCGGTGATCCACGGCCTGCGTAAGCCCGATCCGTACAAGGGCAAGGGCATCCGCTACGCCGGCGAGGTCGTTCGCCGCAAGGTCGGAAAGACGGGTAAGTAAGCCATGGCACAAACCGAAAAGCAGAAGGCCGCTCGTAAGCCGATCGGCAAGGACGCCTCGACCTCGCGCCGCCTGTCGAAGACGCGTCGTCACTTCCGTCTGCGCAAGAAGGTCGTCGGCACCACCGAGCGTCCGCGCCTGGTGGTCAACCGCTCCGCGCGCCACCTGCACGCCCAGCTGATCGACGATTCGGCCGGCAAGACCATTGCCGCCGCGTCGACCATCGAGGCCGATGTGCGTGCGCTCGAGGGTGACAAGTCCGCCAAGGGCGCCAAGGTCGGCGAGCTCATCGCCGCCCGCGCCAAGGCTGCCGGCGTCGAGGCGGTCGTGTTCGACCGTGGTGGTCACGACTACCACGGCCGTATCGCGGCTCTCGCCGACGCCGCCCGTGAAGGTGGGCTGAAGTTCTGATGATCAACACTGCGAACGAAGGGAACGTCTGATGCCGGGACGTCAGCGGCGTGACGGCGGAAACAACGGTCCCGCCGGACAGAACAGTGGCAACGACAACCGCGATCAGCGTGGTGGCGGTCGCGGCCGTCGCGACGACAATCGTCGGGACAATGCCGCCGAGAAGAACCAGCTCGAGCGCGTCGTCGCGATCAACCGCGTCTCCAAGGTCGTGAAGGGTGGTCGTCGCTTCAGCTTCACCGCCCTCGTGATCGTCGGTGACGGCAACGGTCTCGTCGGCGTCGGCTACGGCAAGGCCAAGGAAGTTCCCGCGGCCATCCAGAAGGGTGTCGAAGAGGCTCGCAAGAACTTCTTCCGCGTTCCGATGATCGGCTCCACGGTCACCCACCCGGTTCAGGGTGAGGCGGCTGCCGGTGTCGTCATGCTGCGTCCGGCTTCGCCCGGTACCGGTGTGATCGCCGGTGGCGCGTGCCGTGCCGTTCTGGAGTGCGCCGGCATCCATGATGTTCTGGCCAAGTCGCTCGGTAGCGACAACGCCATCAACGTCGTGCACGCCACGGTTGCGGCTCTGAAGATGCTGCAGCGTCCCGAAGAGGTCGCGGCCCGTCGTGGCCTGCCGATCGAGGACGTGGCCCCGGCCGGCATGCTGCGTGCGCGCGCGGGACAGGGAGTCTGATATGGCACAGCTGAAAGTGACCCAGGTCAAGTCCAGCATCGGCGCCAAGGCGAATCAGCGCGAGTCGCTGCGCACCCTCGGGCTGCGCAAGATCCGCCAGTCCGTGACGCGTGAGGACAACGCGCAGAACCGCGGCCTGATCAACGTCGTGCGCCACCTCGTGGAAGTTGAGGAGGTCTAAGCATGACCATCAAGTTGCATCACCTGCGTCCTGCCCCGGGTGCCAAGACCGAGAAGACCCGTGTGGGTCGCGGTGAGGGCTCCAAGGGTAAGACCGCGGGCCGCGGTACCAAGGGTACGAAGGCTCGCAAGAACGTCCCCGTCCGCTTCGAGGGCGGTCAGATGCCGATTCACATGCGTCTGCCCAAGCTCAAGGGCTTCACCAACCCGTTCCGCACCGAGTACCAGGTCGTGAACGTCGGTGACATCGCCCGCGTGTTCCCTCAGGGCGGAACCATCGGCAAGGCCGAGCTGGTCGCCAACGGCCTCGTTCGCAAGAACGAGCTCGTGAAGGTGCTCGGCGAGGGCGAAATCACTGTGGCCGTGCAGGTTTCGGCCGACAAGTTCTCCGGCTCCGCCAAGGAGAAGATCGCCGCAGCGGGTGGCACTGCCACCGAGCTGGCCTGACGGTAACCTGAAGTAGCAACGGCACCGGGCGAGTCGCGAGCTCGCCCGGTGTCGCTGTTAAAGTTCAAGTGTTGTCTGCCAACACCGTCATGGTTCTCGGCGTTCCCTCGCTGAATCCGTGGCCTGACCTATGTCGTTAGCCAGGAGGATCTGTGCTTTCCGCCTTCGTGTCGGCTTTCCGGACCCCGGACTTACGGCGGAAGATTCTCTTCACGCTGGGACTGATCGCGCTCTACCGGCTCGGTGCGTCACTGCCTTCGCCGGGCGTCAGTTACAAGAACGTTCAAGAGTGCGTCAATCTGGTCAACGGCGGTGACTCCGCCGGTATCTACCAGCTGATCAACCTCTTCTCCGGCGGCGCGCTGCTGCAGCTGTCCGTGTTCGCGATCGGCATCATGCCGTACATCACGGCCAGCATCATCATCCAGCTGTTGACCGTCGTGATCCCGCGGTTCGAGGAACTGCGAAAAGAGGGCCAAGCGGGTCAGAACAAGATGACCCAGTACACGCGCTATCTCTCCGTGGCGTTGGCGATCCTGCAGTCGACCGGTCTGGTCGCGCTCGCCTCCCGCGGTCAGTTGCTGCGTGGCTGCCCCAAGGACATTCTCGACGACACCTCTATCTTCGGCATGATCATCATCGTGCTGGTCATGACCGCGGGCGCGGCCCTGGTCATGTGGTTCGGCGAGCAGATCACCGAGCGCGGCATCGGTAACGGCATGTCGCTGTTGATCTTCGCGGGTATCGCCGCCCGTATCCCCTCCGAGGGCAAGATGATCTGGGACAGCCGCGGCGTGGGTATCTTCGCCCTGGTCTGCGCGGCCGCCCTGGTGGTCATCGTCGGCGTCATCTTCGTCGAGCAGGGCCAGCGCCGGATTCCGGTGCAGTACGCCAAGCGCGTGGTCGGCCGGAAGATGTACGGCGGCTCCTCGACCTATCTGCCGCTGAAGGTCAACCAGGCGGGTGTCATCCCGGTGATCTTCGCGTCCTCGCTGCTGTACCTGCCGAACCTGCTGGCGCAGCTGACCCAGAAGAGCACGGGCAATCCGGCCAAGTGGCAGGAGCTGATCCAGAAGTATCTGGTCAACCCGAGCAACCCGGTCTACGTGGCGATCTACTTCGCCCTGATCGTGTTCTTCACCTACTTCTACGTCGCGATCACCTTCAACCCGGAGGAGCGCGCGGACGAGATGAAGAAGTTCGGCGGCTTCATCCCGGGCTACCGGCCGGGCAAGCCGACCGCCGATTACCTGAACTATGTCCTGAGCCGGATCACCCTCCCCGGCTCCATCTACCTCGGTGCTGTCGCTGTTCTGCCGAACCTGCTCCTCGGCATCGGAGCCTCCGGCGGCGTGACGAATCTGCCGTTCGGTGGTACCGCGGTGCTGATCATTGTGAGCGTCGGCCTCGATACCGTGAAACAAATCGAGAGCCAGTTGATGAACCGAAACTACGAAGGGTTCCTGAAGTGAGACTCGTACTGCTCGGACCGCCCGGCGCCGGTAAAGGCACCCAGGCCGAACTGTTGTCGGAAAAGCTCGGTGTTCCGCACATCTCCACTGGAGCCCTGTTTCGCACGAACATCGACCAGCAGACCGCGCTGGGCAAGGAAGCCCAGGGGTACATCGACGCCGGCAACCTGGTGCCGTCGGACGTGACCAACCGCATGGTCGAGGCCCGTATCGCCGAGCCGGACGCCGTCAACGGCTTCATCCTGGACGGCTACCCGCGCACCGTGGATCAGGCCGAGGCGCTGGAGAAGATGCTGAAGGGCATGGGCAAGGAGCTCGACGCCGTGCTGTCCTTCGTGGTCGACGAGGACGTGGTGGTCGAGCGCATGCTGGCCCGTGGCCGCGGCGACGACACCGAAGAGGTCATCCGCAACCGCATGCGCGTCTACCGCGAGGAGACCGAGCCGCTGCTGGTGCACTACGACGGCCAGGTTGTGTCGGTCGAGGGCGTCGGCGATATCGCCGAGGTCAACGCGACCGCGCTGAAGGCCCTGGGTCGCTGAATGGTCTTCGGCCGAAAGAGCAAGCGGGTGGTGCCTTTCCGCACCGCCGGTGAACTGGATGCCATGGCGGCGGCCGGCGCTATCGTCGGCCGCGCGCTGGTGGCGGTGCGCGACGCCGCCAAGCCCGGGGTCTCGACCCTGGAGCTGGACGAGGTGGCCGAGCAGGTCATCCGTGAGGCCAACGCGATCCCGTCGTTCAAGGGCTACCACGGCTTCCCGGGTTCGATCTGCTCGTCGGTGAACGACCGTGTGGTGCACGGCATTCCGTCCAAGGGCGACATCCTGTCCGAGGGCGATCTGGTCTCCATCGACTGCGGCGCCATTCTCGACGGCTGGCACGGCGATTCGGCGTGGACCTTCGGCGTCGGCACCATCATCGAGGCGGACCGCCTGCTCAGCGAGGCGACCAAGCTCTCGATGGAGGCCGGCATCGCCGCCATGATCCCCGGCAACCGGCTCTCGGACGTCTCGCACGCCATCGAGCAGGGCACCTACGCCGCGGAGAAGTTGCACGGCCGTAAGTACGGCATCGTCTCCGGCTACGGCGGCCACGCCATCGGCCGTGAGATGCACATGGACCCGTTCCTGCCGAACGAGGGCGCTCCCGGCAAGGGCCCCGAGCTGCGCGTCGGCTCGGTCCTGGCCATCGAGCCCATGCTCACCCTCGGCACCACGGAAACCCATGAGCTGGACGATCATTGGACCGTCGTCACCGATGACGGTTCGCGCGCCGCTCACTGGGAGCACACGGTCGCGGTGACCGAGAACGGTCCCCGCATCCTGACGCTCCGCCCGGAGTAACCCTCCGCCGCAATCCGCTTCCGCACCCGCCTCGGCCCCGCCGAGGCGGGTGCGGTCGTTTGTGCGGGTTACGATCGGGTTCGCAGTGGTCCAGGGGAGGGGATTGTCTTGACGGGTGTCGGTGTGTCCGGCCCGGCCGCCGGAATCGCTCCGGCCCCGGCGGGTTCGCGGATCGCGGTGGTCGACTTCGGTTCGGCGGCGTTGACCGTCGCGCTACTGACGGCGTCGGCGGATGGCTCGGCCCGGGTGGTCGATTCTCGCGACCTCCCACCGGTTTCCGCCGCGGATCTGACGGAGCCGGGCCTGCCGCCGGTGGTGAGCGCCGCGGTCGATGTCCTGCGCGGCGCCGGTATCACCTCGCCGAACGACCTTCATGCGCTGTATCTCGCGGGGTTTGCCGCGCATAATCCGCTGGTACAGCAGGCATTTCGGCCACTATGCGCGGATCAGCGTGTGAAACAGACAGTGCCGCAGTCTGTTCCGTTCGCGGCCCTGGCGCCGACGACCGCGGTGGGGCGGCCGAAGTCGAGTTCGATTCTCCCGCTGATCATTTTCGCGGTCCTGGTGGTCATCGCGGTAGCTGTCGGAGCCGTGGTCGCCCTGGGGGGTGGTGACCGGCGGGCCGCGCCGGACTACCCCACGGTCCCGGTAGGGCGTGAGGCGGGATCCAAGCAGGGGGTGGTCGACAGCGCGGCCGGACGGCTGTACGTGGCGGACGATATGGCCAAGTCCGTGGCGGTGGTCGATACCGCGAATCGCACTGTGGTCAGCACGATTTCCTTCCCGGACGAGATCGTGGGGATCGCACTCGATCCGGAGCTGCACCGGCTGTACGTCGCGGGGCAGGGCGATCGGGGTCATGCGCATGCCGCGATCCGGGCCGTGCTGTGGGTGGTGGACACCACGACGAACGGCGTGGTCGCCACGATCGAGACCGGTTCGGAAGGGCGGGGTGTGGCGGTCGATCCGGGCACCCATCTGGTGTACGTCACGAATGAGCGGTTCCTCGGGTACCAGCTGGACCCGAAGACGGTGAACGTCAATGCGGCAGCGACGCTTTCGGTGATCGATCCGCGGTCCGCGACCGTGGTCGCGTCGTTGGAGCTCGGGATGTCCGCCGGGCAGGTGCTGATCGATCCGGCCACCCGGGTCGCCTATGTCGCGGGGTCGCGCTACGACCAGGTGCGAGGGAGCGAGAACGGCGTGATCGTGGTCGACTTGGCATCGAATCAGGTTGCGGGACAGATCACCGTCCCGGATAAGGGTCCGGTCGAGATCGCGGCGGATTTCACCGCGAATACTCTCGTCCTGGTCGGCAGTGACGCGATCCGTCTGGCGGATACCGCGACTCGGGAGGTCGCCGCCACCCTTCGTGTGGTCGGTGCGTCCGGTTCGATCGGTGTGGATCCCGTGCGCCATGTCGCCTATGTCGCCGACAGTGGCCGGGACGGTTACGAGTTGCTGACCGTCGAACTCGCGGAACGTCGCCTGAGCGACGCCTCGATCGGGATGGGCGTGAAGATGCTCGTGGGCTCGGCTGTCGATCCGCAATCGCGTGCCGTCTACGCCTTCGTGGCCGGCGCGGTCATGTTCATTCCACCCCCGCAGTAGCCCGGCCGGCGGGCCGGGCGCGGGCCCGCCGGTTGGGCGTGGCGGCCGGGGGACGGGCCCGCGTCCTGGTTCTATGGGGCAATGGCCGAGAAGGTTGTTCTCATCACCGGGACCTCCAGCGGAATCGGACTGGCGGTCGCCGCGGCGGCGATCCGGGCCGGGTACCGGACGGTCGCGACTCTCCGCAACCTGGACAAGGCGGGCCCGGTGCTCGAAACCGGCGCCGACGTGCGCCGACTCGATGTGACGGATTCGGCCTCGATCACCGAGTGCATCGACGGCGTCGTCGCCGATTACGGCCGCTTGGACGCCGTGGTCAACAATGCCGGCGTCTCGGTGTTCGGCACGATCGAGCATCTCCCGATGTCGGAGATCCGCCGCGCCATGGACGTCAACTACTTCGGCGTCGTCGAGGTCACCAAGGCGGCCATGCCGCACCTGCGCGCCACCAAGGGCCACGTGGTGACGGTGACCAGTGTCGGCGGCGCGGTCGGCCAGCCCTTCAACGAGGCCTACTGTGCCGCGAAGTTCGCCGTCGAGGGCTTCATGCAGAGCCTGGAACCGGTGGCCGCCAAGGTCGGCGTCGGCGTCAGCATCATCGAACCCGGCGCGGTGACAACGGAATTCGTCGCCAACGCGCACATCGATCCGGCGGCCGCGATCGCGGAGGCGGGCCCGTACGCCTCCGCCCTCGAGGCCTACATGAACCGCACGCGCAGCGCCTACTCCACCGGCCAGACCGCCGACCAGGTGGCCGCCGTGGTCATGTCCGCCCTCACCGCCTATCCGATCGTCTTCCGCTGGCAGACCTCGGACTACGCCCGCTCCTTCGTCGCCTCCAGTCTCTCGGATCTGGACGGCTCCATCGTCGCGGGCATCACTTCCCACTGGCTCCGCTGACCCGGGTCAGCGCGAGGTCAACCTTCCAGCAACAGCGTGACCGGACCGTCATTGACGAGTTCGACGTGCATGTGCGCGCCGAAACGACCGGTGGCGACGGTCGCGCCGAGTTCGCGCAGCGCCGCGGCGAAAACTTCCACGAGCGGCTCGGCGACCGCGCCGGGCGCGGCCTGATTCCAGGACGGCCGCCGCCCCTTGGCGGTGTCGGCGTAGAGCGTGAACTGGCTGATGACCAGCACCGGCGCGCCCAGATCGGCCGCGGACTTCTCGCCCTCGAGAATCCGCAGCCGGAAGAGCTTGTCCGCCAGCGCCTTCGCCGTGGCCTGGGTATCGGTGTGCGTCACCCCCACCAGCGCCACGAGTCCGTGCGGCGCACCGTGCGCGGCGGGATCGATCCGCCCGGCCACCTCGCCGTCCACCGTTACCTGCGCCGCGCTCGCCCGTTGCACCAGTATCCGCACGGCAACCATCTTGGCAGACCGACCGTGAATTTCATTGCGCGCCATGGCGAGTTCACGAACGTAGGCTGTGCTGGAACCTTCAGCGGGCAAAGGCGGAGTGGACAGTAGTTAACGATGGCACCTGACAACAGTGAGAAGTACAAGGGCAAGGACCACACGGCTTTTCCGAGCCTGTGGGAGAAGGCTGGTACCGGCAAGCTGGAGTTCGAGCCGGGCGCGGCCGAGAAGGGCGCGAAAGCCGCGGCGAAGCTGATCGAAGAGCTGCTGTACTACCAGGGGATCATCGACGGCAATCTCAAATATGTCGGCAACATCGGCAATCTCGACTCGGGGCGCAAGCTGGCCGCGGCCCTCGGGAAGATGGGCGAGCACTACTCGGACGCGATGACCACCCACGTCGCGATCCTGCGGGACATGATCGAGACGTTCAACGCCGCGGGCCGTGCCTACGTCAATACCGACCACCTGTCCGCGGAAGTGTTGGGCCGCCTGAACACCAAAGCGCCGGACGGTCCCGCCAAGGATCAGTCGAAAGACGTGAAGATCGACATTCCCCACAAGTCATCGCCCTATGCGGGCGAGAGCTCCGCCGAGGACAACTACCCGGACAAGCTGAAGAACTGGGTCGGGGACAAGGGCAAGGCCAAGGATCCCGTCTCGGTCACGGCGGAGACCAAGAACTTCATGCAATGGGGAATGCTGTACTCGCTCGGCACCTCGCTGTCCCCGGACCCCTACAACAACGCGTATGAGCTGTACAAGCTGTTGAAGTCGCGCGTCGAGACCTCGCTCAACAACTTCAAGACCGAGGTGCAGGGGCTGCAGGGCGAGTGGCACGGTGAGGGCGCCGCGGGAGCGCAGAGTGCGGTGCAGCGCTATTACGAGGACTTCCAGCCCATGATCGACACTCTCGACTATTCGGCCCAAGTCATGAGGTACGTCAGCCGCTGGATGCTGTGGACCAAACATGTGATGCCGACGAGCCCGACACCTCCGGATCCGGATCGCGCGGTCGGCGATCAGAGTCTCGAGCACAAGCGCGACCTTTACGAGCAGCACTACGGCCACGGCCTCGACCACACCGCCGGCGCACTGCCCGGCGTGCCGTCGCCGCGAACGGTTGATGGGCCCTGGCCGGTCGTCAACCCGCCGGGGGATAAGCCGGGAGACAAGCCTGGGGACAAGCCCGGCGATAAACCAGGCGATAAGCCTGGGGACAAACCCGGCGATAAGCCTGGGGACAAACCCGGCGATAAGCCTGGGGACAAATCGGGCGATAAGCCTGGGGACAAATCGGGCGACAAGCCCGGCGATCGCCAGGGTGGTGGCAACCAGGGCGGCGGCAATCAAGGCGGTGGCAACCAGGGTGGTGGCAACCAGGGTGGTGGCAACCAGGGTGGCGGCAACCAGGGTGGCGGGAACGGCAACCACGACAAGAAGAACGACCAACACAATAAGAACGACCAGCACAACAAAAACGACAAGCACGATAAGAACGGCAACAACAACCAGCAGAAGCCGAACCAGCAGAACCCGAATCAGCAGAATCCGAATGGGAACAACCCCAACGGTTCGAACCCGAACGGCTCCGGTGGCAACGGCGGCAACCCCAATACGAATACGCCACAGGGCACTTCACCGAGCGGCTCGGGCAACTCCGACACGTCGCAGCTGACCAGTGCGCTGACTCAGCTGGCTTCGGGCATGACCCAAGGCATTTCGACGCTCTCTCAGCAGTTGCCGCAATTGGTCCAGCAGTTGCAGGCCGCCGTGCACTCGAGCGACATGTCCACGCTGGCGAATCTGCTGGGTGTGCCGGAGGACAAGGTGACCTCCGCGTTCGCGGCGATCGAGAAGGACCCGACGAAGCTGTCGCAGTTGTCCCACCTGCTCGGTCTGACCCCGGACACGCCTGCGGCGCCCGCCGCCCCCGCGGCCGGGTTGCCCGGCGACACCGCTCGGATGGGCAGTGCCGCGGCGTCCCCGATGGTGGGTCACGCGATGGCGGATCCGTTCGGGGGTCTGACGAATCTGTTCGGCCCGCGGGCTGGTGTCGACAGCGGTTTCGTGATGCCGGAGGCCGGTGTGGCGGCAGGGTCCGCCGAGGGCGCGGTGGCCACGTCCGCGTCCGTGGCCGGTGCCGACCCGGTGCGCGAGGTGGTGGACTTCTTCCGCGAGATCGCGCATCCGGCCGCGCCGGCCGTTGAGGGGCCCGCGGTGGTCGAGCCATGACCTGGCAGTTCACCGACCTCGAGTTCAAGGTGCTGTGCAATCGGTATCGGGAGGGTTCGACGCCCGCACCGTTCGTGTACACCTGCCGGACAAGTGATGCCGACGAATATCGCCGGCAGCTGTGGGCGGCGGAGGACGAGCTCGATCAACGACTCGACTCGACCTTCCGCCCGGTGTTCGAAGCGGTCGCCAACCCCGAGGTGATGGTGGTGGTGTACGGCTGGAACGATGCGGACCTCGACAACCCGGAGGCGTATGTGCGGGTGCACGGGGTCCGTCGTGGTCGCCGCGCCTGTGTGCTCGTGCAGCAGCCCGGTGAGTCGCTCGAGCACAGTACCGGCGTCACGCTGATCGAGTGTGAGCCGGAGGAGTTGGCACAGCTGTTGGTGGCGCAGCTTCCGGAGGTGCCGGGCGGCCGGTCGCCCGCGATCCCGATCGTGGACGAGCAGGTGGCCGTGGATCCCTATGAGGCGCCCCGTGCTTCGGCCTTCGACAGCTTCGAGGAATCCGTCGAGACGCCCGGCCTGCGTTTTCTGTCGAGCCCGACCGATCGGGCCGGGCGGATGCAAATCCTGCAGGCGCGGTCGAAGTACGGTCCGCGAGGTGTCGCCATGTCGCGGCTGGAGTGGCGGGACCTGCCCGGCGACGGACGCTATGTGATCGATCACGACCAGGAGTCGAAGTTCGCGATCGGTATGGACGGCCGAAAGCTCGCGGGCTACATCGATATCAGCATCGCGCGGATTCTCGAGCATATGGAATCCCGTGGTGAACAGGACGAATTCGTGTGATTCAGGTAGGGGCGCGGCAGTTCCGCACCGCCGTGCCCCCACTGGAATCGGCACTCGCCGTTCAGCTTCCGGCTACTACCTGGTTGCCAACGCCTGACAGGGTTTCTTCCCATGAGCGGTCGGCTGGAAGCTTACGAGGATCTGTTGACCAAAGCGGCTGGTCGGACGGACAAGGTGCGCGACGGCATCGAAAAGGTCGTGAGCACACTGACTTCCGCGGCCGACGGGCGGGGAACGCCCTGGGGTGACGACACGCTCGGCGGCAACTTTGCCAATGGTGAGCAGGGCTATCTCGCCAGCCGCAAGAACATCATCGAGGGCGCCGACAATATGGCCGGCACCTTCGGCAACTTCTCGGACGGCCAGCTGAAGGCCGCTGCGGAGCTGAAGAAGATGGATCACGGCAACGGCGACGGGTTCGAGTGACCGATCATGGTGAATGAACGGGCCAAGGCCGACTTCTCGGATATTCTCGACGACTTCCGCGATCAGATGCGCACCATCACCGGGTTGCAGCAGCAGCGGGCGGCGATCACCGCGTCCGCGAGCGTGCGCGGCAAGCGGGTGACGGTCACCGTCAATGCCGATGGCACGGTGATCGAGACCAAATTCGCCTCGGACATAGACGATCTCGACTATCAGGAGATCGCCAAGGCGGTGACCGAGGCGGCGCAGCAGGCGTCGGCCGAGGTGGCGCGGCGCAGCCGGGAGATCATGGCCCCGGTGTCGCAGAACCGCAATCGGCTGCCCAGGCTGTCGGAGCTGGTGCCCGACATGCCGGATCTGTCGGAGGCGCTGCGGATCCCGGAACCGCCGGTGGTGTCGACCGCACCGCCAAAGGCGCCGGAACGTCGTGCGGCGGACCCGGATTCGGATGACGCGCGGCGAAATCGTGGTGGGGCCACCGATTCCGGATGGTGACACCGCCTCTACCGGTGGGTTAGCGGCGTATGACCCTCCACCTGCCTTCGGAACTCGAATGGCTCGGCTACCTCGTGGGCGTGGAATGGCCCGAGGGCGACGAGGACCAGATGTGGGCGCTGGCCGAGGACTGGCGCAATGCCGCCGCCGGCCTGCGCGATCAGATCTCGTCCATCACCGATGCCAAGTCCGCCACGCTGGCCGCCTATGTGAACGGCGACGGTCGCGACGAGATGGCGCAGCTGTTCGACAAGCTGGCCGCGCCGGCGAGTGGCGACGGTACGGGCAATTCGATCCTGGATCTCGCCCAGCATTTCCAGCAGCTGGGTGATTCGGTCGAGGAGACCGGCACCGAGATCCAGTACACGAAGTTGATGTTCTACTCGTCGATCGCGATGGCGGCCGGCGAGATCATCATCGCGTGGTTGTGGCCGCCGACCGCTCCGATGGTGGAGGCGATGATCGTCGCGTTCACGCGGGTGGCGGTGCGGGTGATCGGCCGCGCGGCGCTCGACCGCATCCTCGCCATCGCGGCCCGGATGGGCATCACCGCGGTCGTGAAGTTCGCGATGCGCCACATCGTGATGAACACCCTGCTCGGCACCTTGCAGGACTACGGGATTCAGCAGTACCAGGTCGACACCGGGCACCGGAAGAACGTCAACTGGACGCAGGTCGGCGTGACCGCGATCAGCTCCGCCGTCGGCGGTGCGGTCGCGGGCCCGATCGGCGGCGCGCTCGGCAACGCGCTCGGCGAGCGCGGCATGAACCGTTATCTGACCGGGCTGATCACCGGTACCACCGCCGGATTGGTCGGCGGCGGTGCGGGTTTCGCGGGTGCGACGGCGGCGCAATTCGGCTTCGATGTGGCCCAGCACGGCTGGGACCAGGCCGTCGACAACTTGAAGAACACCCACTTCGATCCGCGCATGCTCACCGGCGGCATGTTCCAGGGCGGGGTGTCGGGCGTGAATCACACCGGGGCGCATACGGTTTGGGAACCGAAAGTCACCCGCATGCAGGCGGGTATCACCCCCGGTGACCTCACCCTGGTGGGTTCGAGCCCGGACACTCCGGGTGTCAACGGCACCGGTGGCAGCCACGATCCGGGAACCAATGGCTCCGACGGTTCTCACTCGCAAGGCCCCGGCTCCGGCGGTTCTCGCGCACCGGGCGGCGGCGGCTCCGACGGCTCCAACGCACAGGGGAGCGGCCCCGGCTCCGATGGTTCTCGCCTGCATCCGTCCTCGGTCGACGGCGGCGAACCGACCGGCGATGCCGGGGCCCGCCCGACCGGCGACGGCAGCACCGCGCACCCCGACGCCAACGGCCAGAACGGCGGCGGCGTCACCACCGATTCCCGCACCACCGATCGCAACACCCCCACCGACCAGGGCAGCGCCACCCAGACCGCCCCGTCGAACACCTCCGGATCGGCCCCGCAAACCCATGTCGGCGCCGACACCAACGGCGCAGGCGCCGCACCCGCCGGCCACCCCCAGGCGAGCGCACCCGAATCCTCGGCCCCGGTGCAGAGCGGCATCCAAGGCGGCGGAATCCACGACACATCCTCCGCTGCACCGACTTCCAACGCCGGTGCAAACAGCGGAAGCTCGACCGCCCCTGCGTCCTCGACATCGGGCGGCGGGTCATCCAGCGCAGGTGGCTCCTCCAGCGCCGGTGGCTCCTCGAACGTCGGTGGCTCCTCGAACGTCGGTGGCACGTCGAACGCTGGTGGTTCGTCGAATAGTGGTGGAGCCCCGGCGAATACCGGCGGCGGCTCTTCGAATGCCGGTGTAGCCCCGGCAAATACGGGTGGCGGTTCTTCCGCCGCGGGCGGCAGTTCGTCGCCCGGAGCCAATGGAGCCGCTACCCACGCGGCGTCCGCCCCGGGTGGCAGCTCGCCCGCTTCCGACACGTCCGCGCGCGCGGGATCGACCGGCGGGCCGGCAGATCCGTCCGCCACCGGATCCCGCGCCGGTGCCCCCTCCGCAACACCTGCCGGAGCGACTCCGGGCTCGGGGGCCTCGTCTCCCGCCGGTGCGACCGCCGCGAGCGGCTCACCGTCGTCCTCGCCCGTCGCCGCCTCCGCCGGCGGCAACGCCGCCCCGGGCTCGACCACCCAGCACGCCGGCGGCGCACAGCAATCAGCCACCGCCACACCGGACCAGCGCGCAGCCGCCCCCCGTGCAGGCGAGGCGGCCACAGCCCCGAAGGCCGACGCCCCGCGCGCGGACGCCCCGCGCGCCGACGCCCCGAAGTCGGATGCGCCCCGAGCCGACACTTCCAAGTCTGATGCCCCACGGTCGGACAACCAGCGCTCCGACTCCGCCCGCCCCGACGCTCCGCGTTCCGACGGCCGCGCCGGTGCCTCGGACAGCCGCACTGGCACCCCGGAATCGCGCTCCGAAGCTCCGCGCTCCGAATCCACCGGTGAGGATTCCCACCCCGGTACGCGGTCCGAAGGCGACTCGTCCGAAGCGACCATCACCCGCCCGGGCGACCACGACATCGCCCCGGAATCGGAAAAGCCCAGCGGGGATTCGACCCATCCCTCCGACCGTCCTGCCGACACCACGCCGCCGCGCGAAGGCGCAGACCCGACCGCCGACCACCCCGCCGACAAGCCGGACGTCCCCGACGACCACCGTGCCGGCGAGCCCACGGAATCCCGGAAGCCGGTCGACGACCAGCCCGCCGAACCGCCCGCTGAAAGCAACCACCCGGAGTCCCGCCGTCCAGCCGACGAGCCGACCGAGGCGCCCCACGAGGACCAGCCTGGTGCGCGTCGTGACGAAGACACCCCTGGTACCCGCCGCGACGACGAGCCGACTACACGCCGCGAGGATGAGCCTGCGGCCCGCCGTGACGACGAGCCCAACACTCGCCGTGAGGATGAGCTGACGGTCCGTCGCGAGGATGAGCCCAACGCTCGCCGTGACGATGGGCCCACCACGCCGCGTGGGGATGAGCCGGAAGTTCGGCGTGATGACCCCGATGCCCGGCGTGATGGTGAGCCGGAAGCCAATCGCGGTGACGAGCCTGTCGTCCGGCATGAGGATGATCCGGCGATCCGGGACAACGATTCGGTGCGTCCCCGTGATGAGGACGCACCCTCGGAAACTGCGGATCGCCCACTGCGGGATGGGCGGGAGCCGACCGCCGACGAGCCGGTGCGTGAACCGGATTCGAACCGCCACGAGGATGTCCCCGCCGAGGAGAGGCGGCCGAGCGGGGAGAAGTCGCCGTCGGACACCTCCGAACCGGTGCACGACGACCCGGCGCACCGCGATGCGGACAGTCGGGATCGGGGCACGCGGCCGCAGTCGGAATCCGCTGACCCCGAACGTGATTCACACCCGTCGGATCGGGATCGGCGCGCAGGCGATGGATCGACGCCCGAAGACGGCTTCGTGGTCGCGCCGATTCCGCTGGGCGACGGGCCGGAGGTTCGCTCGCACGAGGGCGAGCGCCGCGCACCCGGCGAGCGCCCCGTTGGAGACGAAACCTCGGCCGCGGCCAAGGCTCGCCCCGAGCCAGCCGATCGTGGCGAGTCGCGGCGCGGAGCCCCGCCGGAGCGCACCGATGGTCACAAGCCGCACCCCGGCACCCTGGACGACCCGTCGAATACTCATGTCCGCGAAGAGGATTCGACCGAACCCTCGCCCGGCGATCCGGACGCAGTCCGGGAGAAGTACCGCGGCCGCTGCGGCGAGCTGGCTCTGCGCCTGCTGCGCCAGATCACCGGCAACGAGTCCATCCACCCGCCGCAGCGCCGGGTCGGTCCGGAGGGCATGCGCCTCGAGGAGCTGGTGGCCGGTGCGGGCGGCAAGCTGGAGGACTTCCCCAAGGGCCACGAAGGCATCGCGAACCGCCTCCGCAAACTCGGTGACGGCGCATCCGCGCTGGTCGTCGACCGCTATGCCGGACCCGTCGACGAGCACGGTGTGGGCGCGCACGCCTATCTGCTGGTCAACGAGGGCGGCACGATCGTCGTCAAGGACCCGGCCGCCGGGCTCGATCACGGTTTCCCGCCGCGGGTGCCGAAGGAGACCCAGGGCGTCCACGCCATCCTGTTCGACAGCGACGGCAAGGCGGTTCACCCGCTGAAGGCGGCGGTGCGAGCCGGCCTGCTGCATCTGGCGGACGTGCACGTCGGTGAGGCGCATCCGCCGCGCGGTTCGGACGACGCGGATCCCGACAATCCGGTGCGGTTCCTCCGCGAGACCGACGAGGTGCCCCCGCAGTTCTGGCGCGCCCCAGCTGAATACGGCCGGGAGGTCTGGTCGGACGCGCATTCCAGGATGTCCGACGAGCAGCGGGCGGCGATCCGCGCCTACGCCGATGACGCCCCGCAAGGGGAGGGTTCCCGTCCGAGCGCCTCGGATATCGAGGCCGCGCTGCGTGGCGATCGCGAGATGACTCCCGAGATCGCCGCCGCGATCCGGGATATCGACGACGCCCTCGGCCTGCACCCGCTGCCGGAGCCGGTCATGGTGACCCTCAACTCCGGCGCGAATCCGTTCGGCGCGCACCCCTCGGAGCTGCCCGGAACGGTCCACCACCTGTCCGGCTACCTCGACGCGATGCTCGGCATGGTGCCGTCGTACGACGGCCATCAGCACCACATCGAACTGGTCGTGCCCGCCGGAACCCCCGCCCTGCACTTGGGCGACCTCTCACGACTCGGCACCACCCTCCCGATGATGCTGCTGGCCCATGGCCTGGACATCCGCATCGATTCGGTGGAATCCCGCGGCCCCAACCACTTCGGCATCCGCGGCACGGTCGTCCCGGCCGAGCCCGTCGCCACCCCGCACCCCACCCGCCCCGACGCGGGTTCCGACCGCCCCGGCGCCACCCGCCCGGACCTGCTGCCGCGCCCCGAGGTGCCTCGCCGGGAAGTCCCACGACCCGAAGTCACCCGACCGGACTCGTCCGCTCCCGAAACACGCAGGCCGACAGACGATTCGACCACGGTCGAGGACCGCTCCGCCGATCTGGCGGTCAACGACGATCGCACTCGCCCCGACGTCCACGCCCGTGACGATGAGCCGACTCGTCCCGATGAGCGTCCGGCCGCCGAGGGCCCCCGTGACGCCGAGCAGCCGCACGACACCGAGAACCGTTCTCCCGCCGATGATTCGCCCCACGTCGACGACCCGGCCAGGACGGAGGCCACCCCCGAACCCCGTCCGGACCGCCCTGCTACCAAGGAAACCCGCCCCGACGCCCCACGCCGCCCCGAGGACGCCCGCGAAGCGACCGCCCGCCCCGAGCCCCACGAGGCCGCCCGCCCGCAGGACACCCGCGAGGACGTCGCCCGCCCGCACGAAACTCGCGAAGACGTCACACGGCCGCAAGAAACACGCGAGGAGACGCTGCGCCCGAAGGACTCCCCCCAGGAGTCGCGCGAGACCGTCCGCCCACAGGACACCCGAGAAGAAGCGGTCCACCCCCAGGACACGCGAGACGACATCGTGCGCCCGCAAGATACGCGGGAGGACGTTGCGCGCCCGCGGGAAACACGGGAAGACCCAGCCCGGCCGCGGGACGCGCAGGCACAGGAAGAACGCGAGAAGCCCGTCCACCCGCAGGACACGCGGGAGGATGTTGCGCGGCCGCAGGAGTCGCGCGAGGACGTTGCGCGGCCGCAGGAGACGCAGGAAGACGCCGCGCGGCCGGAGAATGCTCGAGCCGAGGCCGCCGAGACTCGCACCGATACACCCCATCGGGAAGAGGGTGTGGTGCGACGGGTGCTGCGCCGGTTGAAGGTGCGGCAGCGGGAGTTGCCCGCACCCGGTGGTGAGGGGTCGGAGCGCAGGCCGCAGCAGCGTCAGGACGCGGACAACGGGCGCCGCGACGCCGACAATGATTCCGGCGCAGGGCATCCCGGGGATGAGGCGGCGTCCGACTGGTCGCACCGCCCACAGGACGACTGGGCGAAGCTGAATCGCGAGCGCATCATCGAGCGGCTGCACGAGGAATGGGATCTCGTGGTGACCGGCTTCGACAACACGCATGTCGATGTCGAGGTGCTGCGCGAATTCGCCCGTGCCATCGAGGACATGTTCGACCGGTTCCCGGACACCGAGTTGATGGAAGTCCGCATCGCCCGCCTCGATGACGACTCCGTGTTCGCCGAGGTGGATCCGGGCAAGGACGAGAACGGCCACTTCGCCGACATCCTCACGCTCAACGAGCGTTTCGCCCGCAGACCCGAAGACCTCGCCCGGCGGGTCCGGCTCAGCGAGGAGAACGGCCACCTGGTCCCGGGTTCCGGTGACCGCCCGGTCTATTCGACGATCGTGCACGAGTTCGCGCACGCCATCGACTTCACCACCCAGATGAAAGCCCGCGTCGACGCTTTCGAAGCGCTGGAACGCCACTTCGAGCGCACCGACGGCGGCGACACCGAGGATTTCCTGGATTGGCTGCACGACGAGCTGAGCGGTTACAGCTTCGACGAGCACGACATGTACGACCACGCGGAGGCTCTGGCCGAGGCCTTCACCGACGTCGTCCTCAATGGCGAGCTGGCCTCGGAGCCCGCCCAGATCCTCTACAAACACCTGGAGCAGATCTACCGCGCGCACGCCGCCGACAACCCGGTCTACGAGCGCGAGGCCCCCGAGCATCGGTCCCGTCCCGTCGACGAGGATCCGGGCCCGGCCGCCCGCCGCGCCCGTGAGCCGGAACCCCAACCGCAGCAGGTGGATCGCCTGATGCCGCCCGAGGCCGCCGGCCACGACGCGATGTCGCCGGACAGCCTCGAGCACTCCGCGGAGCCGATCCCGCACGACGCCCTACCGCAGGACGAGCCGCCGGGGGACTGGTCGCCGCGCCCGGACGACTTCTGGTCCGGGTTGGATCGCGACCGGATCATCGGGGAACTGCAGGCCGCGCACGATCTCACCCTCCTGGGTTTCGACGATCCGGCCATCCACCCGGAGGTGTTGCGCGAGTTCGCCCGCGGACTCGAGCGGGTGCTGGCCGACCATCCGCAGATCAACGTGCGGATGCTCGAGATCGGCGAGCCGATGAACCCGAAGGCATTCGCCGAGACCAGGCCCGTGACCACGCACGACGGCCGGCTGGTCACCGAGCGGATCGTGTTCAGGCAAGAGTCGATCTCGAAACCGCAGGTCTTCGCCGAGGCCATCCGGGGTGCGGAGAGCCGGGGTCACTTCCCGCCCGGAACCGGTGACCGGCCCTTCTATTCGGTCATCGTGCACGAGCTCGGTCACGCTCTCGACAACGCGGGTGCTCAGGGCGCCCGCCAGATCGCCGAGCTGACGCTGATCGATCACTTCATGCAGGCCGACGGCGACCTCGTGGGGGGTTACGACCGGTGGGTCGAGCAGCTGTCCGGCTACAGCTTCGACGGCGACGGGCTCAATGCCGCCGAGGCGCTCGCGGAGGCGTTCCTCGACGTCAAGCTGAACGGTGACAACGCCAGCGAACCCGCCAAGATCCTCAACCGCCTGCTGGAGGAATACGCGGCGAGCGACCGCCGGGTCGACCCGGAGTCCACGCGGGAACCGGGATTCGTGCTGGAGCCGCCGGAGCCGATCGAAACGCCCGCGGTGGTGGATCATTGGACCGAGCTCGATCGCCAGCGCGTGCTGGATCGGATCAATATCGACCTCGGGATCGAGACGGTCGGCTTCCATCTGGTCGGCGACGTGGAGATCCTGCGCGAGTTCGGCCGGGCTCTGGAGGAGGGGATCGCCGACAATCCGGGCATCAAGCCGCGGCGCGCCGAAATCGGTGTGATTCCCAAGGATCCCGACGCCTACGCGATCGCGATCGGTGTCCGGAACGAGGATGGCAGCGGCCCGTGGCGCCCCGATCGGATCGTGTTCAACGACCGGTGGGCCATGGATCCCGAGGGGTTCGAGCGGAACGTCCGCGCGGCAGGCGCCGCCGGATTCCATGTACCGGGCGCCGACGCGCGGCCGGTGTATGCGGTGATCGTGCACGAATACGGCCATCTGGTCGACCATTACGGCCAGATGGAGGCTCGCGAGGGCCTGTTGCAGGCGTTGGCCGAACGGTACGTGGAGACCAATCCGGGCTCCGACTTCGCCGAGTTCACCCGCTGGCTGCGCGGTGAACTGCCCGGCTACGCCTTCGACAAGAATGGGCTGCTCGATCCGGGGGAGGCGCTGGCCGAGGCGTACCGCGATGTGAAGCTCAATGGCGACAACGCTTCCGACCTGTCGAAGATGATGGTGGACCGGCTGCACGCCGCCGCGCGCGACGCCGCGGGTCTGCACGCGCAGGACCCGTCCGTGCCGCCCGAGCACGGCTCCGGAGAGAATCGTCAGGACCGGCTGGGCTCGCACGAAGAATCCGCGTCCCCGCCGGAAAAGCCTGCCACCCATACTGATTCGGCCGAAACCGAACGCTCCGCACCGCCCGAGGATGCGGCAGATCAAGCTTCGGCCCACCCGCCCGCGGATTGGTCGCCGCGTCCGGACGACTTCTGGTCGGAGCTGGATCGCGGCGGGATCATCCGCGAGATGCGGGACCTGTTCGGCATCAAAAGTTTCGAGGGCCTGGACAACACGTCCGTCGATCCGGAGGTGTTGCGCGAGTTCGCCCGAGCGCTCGACGATGCCACCGCCGGAAACAAGATCACCTTGCGCGGCATCGAGATCGGTGAGCCGGTCTTCGAGGACTCCCTCGCGGAGGCGACCAGCGTGCGCAACCCGGACGGCAATCTGGTCACCGAGAAGATCGTGGTGCGCCTGGAACACGCGCTGGATCCCGCCGAGATGGCCCACATCGTGCGGAACGGCGAGGCGGGCGGGTCGTTCCCGCGGGGAGCCGGCGAGCGCCCGATGTACTCGGTCTTCCTGCACGAACTCGGTCATGCGATCGACCACGCCGGAAACCGCGCGGCCCACTCCGAACTCGCGAACGCGCTGCTGGACCACTACGTGCGCACCTACGGCGACACCACGCCCGTCGAATACCTCGGCTGGCTCTCGCAGCTCTCCGACTACAGCTTCAATGCAGACGGCTCGATCAACCACTCCGAGGCGCTGGCGGAAGCCTTCGTCGACGTCACCCTGAACTTCGACCACGCCAGCGAACCCGCCAAGGTCCTGCACCGCCTGCTGACCGACCGCGCCGCGGACAACGCCCACCTGGTCCGTGATCCCGCACCGTCGGCCGAACCGGTGAAGCAGACCGGCGAGGCGCCACACGACACCCCGCCCGCCGATGCGCACCCCGAAGCCATCCGTGGAGATCACCGCCCCGACGCGATCCGTGCCGACGATCGCCCCGAGCCCGTGCGGGCCGACGACGGAAAGCCTGCCCCCGAACCGGATCTGGTGCTGTCGCCGCCGGAGCCGCCCGAGGTTCCGGCGATCGTCGACCACTGGACCACCCTGGACCGCCAGGGCGTCATCGACCACATCCAGAACGAGCTCGGCATCCCGACCGTCGGCTTCCATCTGGCGAGCGATGTCGAGACGCTGCGCGAGTACGGCCGTGCGCTCGAGGACATGATCGCCCAGCATCCGGGCGTGAAGCCGAAGAGCGTCGAGATCGGGTTCATTCCGGAGGATCCCGACGCCATCGCCGTCGTCTACCCGGGATACGAAGGCGACATCCCGGTCGCGAAACGCATGGTGTTCAACGACAAATGGGTCATGGGCACCTCCCGCTTCGAGGAGGTCATTCGCGCCAACGTCGAGCAGGGCAAGCACGTGGCGGGATCCGATGCGCGGCCGGTGTATTCGGCCATCGTGCACGAGTACGGCCATGTGCTGGACCTCGCCGGTGAGCACGAGGCCCGCTACGAGCTGATCGACGTCCTCCAAGCGCATTTCGAGGCCACCCACAGTGGTCCGCTCGATGCCGACGCCTTCACCGTGTGGCTGCACCAGCTCCCGGACTACGCGTTCGACAAGCAGGGCGCCCTCCATTACGGCGAGGCCCTGGCCGAGGGCTTCCGCGACGTCATGCTGAACGGCCGGAACGCCGCCGAGCCGTCGCAGGTGATGTACCAGCTGCTCCGCGTCGCCGCCCAGGACTCGGGAATCCTCCAGCCGCACGGCTCGGCGGGACATCAGGGCCCGGCCGGACACCAACCCGCACCGACCGAACATCGTTCTACGCCTTCCGAACTCCGCTCCGCGGCGTCCGAGCAGTCGGGGTCGACGGAGCGTCCGCCCGCGGCGTCCGAGCGCGAATCTGCCCCCACCGAGCATCGGTCCAAGTCGTCTGAGCGTGAGTCCGCGCCGACGGAGCGTCGATCCGAACAGCCCGAGCGCGAGTCCGCGTCTACCGAGCGGGGTGCCGCGCCCGCCGAGCGTCAGCCCGCGCCCGGCGAGCGTCGGTCCGCGCCCGTCGAGCGCGAGCCCGCGATGGCCGACAACAAGCGTCGGTCCGGGGTGGACGCCCGCCCCGACATGCTGGGATCCCGTGACTCGTCCGGGAATTCGTCGGATTCCCACGATCCGAACCGGCCGGAGCGTCCCGACCCGAACCAGCCCGACCCGCGCGAATCCAACGACCCGCCCGCCGGTGCCCAGGAACCCGTCCAGCCCATGCTCCCGGGTGCGGAGCGACCGGCCCTCGAATCCGGCACTCCCGCAACGGAACCGGCGGTGGGCGACGCCCGCTGGTTCGACCAGCGGATGGCCGAGCATGCCGATTTCGCGGCGGACATGGAGGCCAAGCACGCCCGCTTCCTGCACGAGATGGCCGATTCCGCGCCTCCCGGCAGCACCGAGGAACGCCTGTTCCGCGAGCAGGCCCGCGAAGTCGACGAGATGGCCCGCAGCTCCGCCGAACGCGCCGACCGTCTCTGGGCGGACCTCGGCGGCCGTCCCGATCCGGCCCCGGCCACCCGCCCCGTCGGTGAGGAAGGCGCCGCAACCGGCCCGCGGAACGGTCAGGACCACACGCCTGAGACCGCCGCGGCGGGCGACGGTCAGCCGCCGAACGACGGTCCGCCCCGCCGGTCCGCCGCCACCCCGGACGATCCGGACGCGTGGTTCAACGAACAGCGCGCCATCCAGGCCGACTGGGTGGCCGGCATGGATGCCAAGCGCGCCAAGTGGTTCCACGACATGGCCGACCAGCTCGAACCCGGTAGCCAGCTCGAGCGCGAGGCGCGCTTCGAGGCCCGCATGGCCGATGCCGAGGCCCGCCTGTCGGCCTTGCGCGCCGAGTACATGTGGGACTTCGCGGGCGGCCGCCCCGAATCCACCCCCGGCGAAGCCGCAGCCAAACAGCCCGCGAGCAGCTCCGCCGACGATCCGTCCCGCTCGGCTCGTCCCACCCCTCCCGGCCCGTCCACCCCCGTGCCGCCCTCCACGACCGCCCCGCGCTCCGGCGACGGCGCCGGATCGGAAGGCACCGGCCCTCGGTCGAAACCGCTGGGCACGAACCCGGATGAGACGCCGACCGTTGAGGTGAAGCGTCCGGACGGGTCGAACCCCGACGAGACTCCGACGGTCGAAGTGAAGCGGCCGGCAGAGTCGAATCCGGATGAAACCCCGACGGTCGAGGTCAAGCGGCCGGAACAGACCAACCCCGATGAGACACCGACCGTCGAGCTGAAGCAGCCCGAGCAGTCCAACCCGGATGAGACTCCCACCGTGGAGCTTCCGCGCCAGGAGGCGGAGGCGCCCAAGCCGCCCGCCGATCCGGCCGAGGCCTCGCCCGGATTGCAAGCCGCCCTCGAGCGCCTGCGCGCGGCGGATGCGGAGGCCGGGGAGCGTCCTCGCAGCCTGGAGGACCAGGTCTACGGCGCGCGCCTGACCGACGCGCTCGGTGTGGTCGAGGCGCTGGCCAAGCGCCCGGACGCCCTGTCTGCATTGCGGCATCTCGCCGAAACCGCTGCGGCCGAGGGCTTCTTCCACGATCCGGCGAATGGTCTCAACACCCGTCCGCACGCGCCCGAGGGCGGTGAGCCGCGCACGCTCACCCTGGAGGAGCTGCGCACCGAACTCCTGCACCGCCTCGGCCTCCCCGAGTCGACGCCGGACGATCAGCTGCCGCGCATCGTGGGTGACGAGCAGCTGCGGAACCTGTTGCGCGCGGGCGGAATCGAAGCCCTCCGCGACGCGGTCTTGCGTCACGACACCGCGACCGGCCCGGAGCGCGAGCACACCGCCCGCACCCGCGACGGCTGGGCGGACTTGCTCGGCGTCGACAAATCCCTGCTCGACCCGGCCTCCACCACCCCCGAGCAGCGCCGCGCCGTCCTCGACGAACTGCGCGCCGAAACCCTGCGCCACGCCGCCGACGCCGCGGATCTCATGGTCGCGAGCTTCCACCACCCGACCTCCGACCACACCCACGTGGTCCTGGAGGCCGACGGCGAGCGCGTCCACATCCGCGTGACCGAGGACGCTGACGGCAACAAGCGCGCCGAGATCATCCAGCGCCCCGACCTTCCGCGTGAAACTCCCGCGGAGACAAAGGAACCCGAGAAGAAGCCGGGCTGGCTGAAGCGCATGTGGCGGCGCATGATGCACGGCTATCACGGTCAGTCGCCGAAGTACCCGTCCGGTTCGGGCAATGACTCCAAGGGCCAGACCATGCTGGCCATGGAGATCGGCTACGTCACCCACGACGAGGCGCTGCTGCACCTGAAGGACAAGTTCAACCCCGCGCGCATCCTCAAGGAGACCGCGACCCTGTGGAAGGAGCGCGAGCGCCTGCCGCTGGTCAAGCATCTGACCGCCCGGGTGGCCGATGTCGCCGGGACCCTGATCCCCATGCGCACCCGCGACGGCGGCGAGTACCGCCCGTGGGTCACCGAGGCCGATCCGCGGATTCGCGCCGAGGTGGAGGAGACCCTGCGCGGCGCGAACATGCCGATCGAGTCGGAAATGCCGGAGCCGCAGCACGAACCGCTCGATCGCGGCCCCGTCCTCGATCCGCCCGCGCCCCGCGAGTGGAGCGCCGACCTGCCGCAGCCGCTGGTCGACGCGGTCACCACTCGTGACGCCGCCCTCGGCGATCTGGTCCGCCTGGCCCGCGAACTGAAGATCGACATTCCGGACGACAGCCCGGAAACCCTGCGTCGCGTGGTGAACGAGGCCGTCTACAAGCTGATGCGCCGCGCGGGCGCGATCGAGGCGTTGCGCGATGTCAGCGAGCGCTGGCTGATGGAGGATGCGCAGATCCCGTTCAGCCGCGAGGTCAGCATCTTCGACAAGGATCCGCTGGGCCGCTACCTGCGCGAGTTCGCGCACGCGGAGGCGCTCCGTACCGAGGAGGAGAAGGCCGCGCGCCGCCGCGCGGAGGCGGGCGTCGGCCCGGACGACGATTCGCTGGAGTTCCGGCCCCGCCGCCCGCGGGCCTCCTTCCTGGATCTGCAGGGCGTCAACAATGGCGGTGAGTGGCCGCGCCACTTCGACGACGCGGACGAGGAACTGTCCAACCGGCGTGAGGGCCGCCTGTTCGAGGACGCGTTGCGCCGCGACCAGATTCAGGACGAGCGCTCGAACTGGGCGCAGCTGCTCGAGATCGAATTGAAACGGCTCGAAACCGAGGCGGGGCTGCGGCGCGCCATCACCGAGGCCCGTATGGGCGTGCGCGATGAGGCGCACGGGATCGCCGAACTCGACACGGCCGTCAAGCATTTCATCGATCTGGACGCCCAGGCGCGGCAGCATGCCGCCGACTTGGCCGACTCCGCCGCCCACGACTGGGTGAACGAGCACGGCGGCGTCATGCTCGACCCCGAGCGCGGGCTGGCGGTGCTCCCGGGCGAGCCGCGCCGCCTGGTGGTGATCCGCGGTGAAGCCGATCACGATGTGCGCCTGATCGATTCGCTGTCCGCGCACCCGGAGATCCGGGAGCAGCTCAATCGTGGCGAACTGCGGCTGGACTACCGTGTGCTGGGCCTGGACGCCAATGACCGGGTCCAGGTCATCGAGGTGGATCCGCCGCAGGTCCGCTTCCACGACGTCGAGGTCGACGGCGAGCGCACGCCGGTCGCGTTGTTGCGCAACGGTCTCGAGCCGTGGCGCATCGTGCAGCCCACCCCGGAGGCGCGGGCCCCGCACGCCGAGCCGGCCACCGAGCCCGCCGCGCCGCGCGATCCGGCCGTGGTGCGCGCCGAACGCAACGCGGTGGCCGCCCGCCTATCGGTCTACGACATGGATCTGGGCAAGAACCTGGCCCAGACCATCCAGGACCTGCACCACGACAACGCGTTGCGCGCCGCCCAGATCGAGGGCATGGCCGACTTCATTCGCAGCTCGGATGCCATCGACAGCTTCCACGACCTGGATCGCACCCTCCAGCAGTTGGCGCACCGCCTGGACCTCGACCCGGACACGCTGACGCCGCGGAAGCTGGCCGAGGCCATGGCCGATCCGAACGTGCGCAAGGTGCGCCGTCTGCAGGCCGTCGACGACTTCATCAAGTACGCGAAGGCGCTGCGCGAGAACATCGATGAGAAGGCGGTGCTCGCGGCCCGTAAGGAGCTGGCGAGCCGGCTCGGCGTGGAGCCGGACGACTTGGCCCCGACCAAACCGAAGACCGAGAACGGCGAGGTCGTCGGGACCAAGACGGACTCCAAGAACACCGACAAGCACGCGCTGCTGGATGCGATCAACAACCTGCTGAGCGACTCCGCCAAACGCCCGGAACTGCTGGCGGCCCTGGTCGAATACAGCAGTGTGCTGGGCGACCTGGATCCGTTCCGCCAGAACCTGCGCTACGACCCGCTGACCGACCCGCGTGCCGTCGACGGCGAACTGCCCATCCACGACGGCGACGCCCCGGCGATGCTGCGCGCGTTCATGAACGACTCCATCGGTGAGCCGCCGCTGTCCGACAATCCGTCGGCGGCGGCCACCGTATGGTCGCGTCTGCTCGGCGTGCACATGAACGACTTCGCCCGCACGGTGAAGATCTACACAGAGCAGCTCGGCGGCCTGCACGACCGGGTGACCCCGAAGCAGTTCGCGGATGTGTTGACCACGCTGCGCGAGACCGGCGACTCGACGGTGGCCTACGAGCGCTACCGCGACAGCGCCGCCGACCCGGCCAGGATCCTGTCCAAGGACCAGCTCTCCGATCTGGTGCGCGGTGTCCGCAGCGCGCGGTACGCCGAGGTGTACGAGGCCTACCGCGACGGCAAGATCGAGAAGCACGAGCGGCTCAGCGCCAAGGAACTGGCCGCCACCATCGACGAACTGCGCGCCGATGTCCGCAACCGCGAGGCCGACATCAAGCTGCTGGAGAGGCTGGCCGCCGAGCACGACGAGCTGACGAAACCGCGTCCGCCGGCGGGCCCGCCGCGTGACCCGCGCGCGGTCGCCGCGGATCTCGCCGCCGCCCGCCACGAACTGCAGATCGCCGCCGAGGGCCGCGACTACGCGCAGGGCCGGGCCTACCGCGAGAACCCGGGCCCCGGCTTCCGGCCACTACGCGAGGGCGATCTGACCCCCGAGCGGATGCCGGGTACCAACGACTATCTCAGCAACCGTCCCGCCGAAGAGGGCGGAAACCTGACGGGCCTGGAGCAGCGTCTCACCGATCTGACCGCGGCCGTGGAAGAACACGACGGCGCGCAGTCCCGGGTCCACGACCTCGAGGCCGAAATGCGTCGCGCCGTCGAGGCCGGTGCCGGTCCGGACGAGTCGCCGGTGGACGCCTGGAAACGCGAAGTCGAGACGGCGCGAGCGGAATTGGAAGAGCTCATCGCCGCCGACCCCGGCTGGGCGCGGCAGGGTGTCGACCGGACGCTCGCGGACCTCGAACGACTGTCCCGCATGCCCCAGCAGTGGGGCGATGTGTTCACCGACGAGTTGGTCCCGCTGCGCGACGCGGCCCACCGCTACGAGCAGGCCCGAGAATTCCTCGCCGCCGCCGAGTCCGACGCCGCGGCAGCGGCACGCGCCGCGGAAACCCCGGAACAGACCGCTGCCCGCGAATTGGCCTCGGCCCGAGATGATCTCGCGAACGCCGCCCCGGATGACCGTCAGGCCGCGCAGGACCGCGTCTCCCGATGGGAGGCCGAGCACCGTCTCCTCGAAGCCCGAGCCGCCCACGCGGCCGACACCCCGCACCAGGCCGCCGAACGCGCCCGCACGGCCGCGCACGACGACCTCACCCGAGCCATCGACGACTTCCGCCGCGCCACCGGCCTGGACGTCACCGAAGCCGAACTCGCCCCGGAACACCTGCGCGACACGGTGAACCGCCTGCTCCCCGAGGCGCACGGTACCGTGCCCGAGGTGGTCGGAGCTTTCCAGCGACTCGAGGCCGCGGCCCGCGCCCTGCACCGCGCCGACGCCCTGACCGAGTGGGTCGACGCCCACTTCCCGGAATCCGGCCACCCCGGTCGCGAGGGCGAGGACCCCGGCGCTTCGGGCGCCCCGACCCGCCCGCAAGGCCCGACCCAGCCCAACTCCGACCCGTCCTCCGCAGCCCGCAATCCGGAGGGCGACGGCCAGGACGGCGGCTCTCATGCGGTGACGCACAACGACTCCGGCGAGACCGACGTCAATCAATCCTTCGCGCGGCGCGTGGAGGACGCGATCGCGGCCGGTGAGGCCGAGGTGGTGGTCCTCAGCACCGGTATGGGGCGGATGGCCGAGCGGGTCGAGTTGGTCACCTTCGCCACCGAGCCGCCGACGCAGCTGATCCGGAAGATCGTCACCAATCCGCAGCACTCCCACGCCGAGGCGCTGGTCTCGCTGGTCGGCCGGGCGGTCGGGGCGAATGTGCCGCTGGTGCACCGGGTCGAGGACCGCGTGGTGTACATGGAGGTGATGCCCGGCGAGGTCGGGGCGGACCGTTTCACGACGCCCGAGGACGCGGGTCTGGAAGCGGCGCTGGCAACCCCCGACGGCCGTCGGCTCGGCCTGCTCGACGTGCTCGTCGGCATCCCCGACCGCAACCTCGTCAACTGGCTGATCACCGCGGACGGGCACATCAGCGGAATCGACCACAGCCTCGCCTTCGGTGGCGGTCGCCGTGGTGACGAACTGTCGAGCAGCCTGTTCGCCCGCCACTACGCGACCCAGGGCGCCGACGGCGAAATCACCTGGCACGACCACGATCTGAGCGCCGGAGACATGTCCGGCATGCGTACCCGCCTGGAGGGCCTGGCCCCCGAGTTCGCCGCCCTGGGCCGCGACGACTGGCACCGCGCCCTGATGGATCGCTTCGACGAGGTCCAGCGGCATGGCCGCGCCTCCGACGAGGGACGCACCGGCGACGAAGGCGACCCGGGCCCCACCCCGGCACGCCCGAGCAACCCGAAGCCGCCCGGCTCCAGCCCGGCCGCGGCCACCCCTCCCGTCGGCGCGACCCCGCCCGGCGCGGGCGGCGGCGGCAAGGAGCCCCCGAGCCGGAACTCCTCCACCCCACCGAATCCCGACCCGGACGAGCCGGGCAACTCCGGTCGAAACGGCGACCAGAACTCCACCCCGCCGTCGAAGCCCGGCGACGGGCAGACCGCGAAACTGCCGGAGGGCAGCGAAGACCCGACGGTCAACCTGTCGGCGAGCGGCGAGGATTCGACCAAGAAGCTGCCGGAGGGCAGCGAGGACCCGACCGTCAAGAACCCGCCGCCGGGCGAGGCGTCCTCGTCGAAGACGTTCGAGGGCAACGACGACCCCACGGTCAACCTGTCGCGCGAGAACGCCTCGAACGAGCAGACCTTCGAAGGCAACGACGATCCGACCGTGCAGATGGAGCGGGGCAGCGAGGCCAAGCCGCCGGGCAGTGAGGATCCGACGGTCGAGCTGCCCAAGCCGCCGGGCAGTGAGGATCCGACCGTCGAGCTGACCCCGCCGAGCGAGGCCGCGACGCTCGAACTGCCGCGAGTGGAAGAGGAAGAGCTGCCGGTGGATCCGGTGGCGGACTCGCCGTCACTGCAGGCGGCTGCCCGCTTCCTGCGGGACGCCGTCAACGACCCGCTGGCCCCCGGCCGTGAGGTCAATGCGGTGCTGTTCACCGCGCGACTGATGGACGCGCTCGGCCTCGATACCGCCGCGGCCCACCTCAACGATCCACTCGCCCATTTCCGCGAGATCGCCGAGATGGCCAAGGCACGCGGCTTCTTCGGCGACCCCGATGACGCCGCCCCGCCGCTGCCCATGCGCGAGGCCGACGACTATCGGCCGCTGACCCCCGAGGAGCTCTACGGTTCCGAGGAGTACTGGCGCACCGAGGCGGACCCGGAGACGCTGCGCGCCATCGAAGCGCATCTGCGTGAGACCGGTCTGGACCGCCGGCTGGCCGAGCTCGGGTCCGAGGAGCCGACCCGGGCCCTCGACCCCGCCGCCACCAGGCGCGAATTGCCTTCGAGCGCAGCGCATCCCGAAGGCGGCGGCGAAACGGTCCGGGAACGCCCGCTGGAAACCTGGTCGCAGCGCCCGCACGATCCGGAAGGCGCCGAATCCCGCGTCTTCACCCTCGAGGAGCTGCGGAACCGCCTCGCCGGTGAGTTCGGCCTGTCGGAGGAGCACCTGCAGCGGCGGAACCTGCCGGAGCTCGCGGGTGACCTGCAGTTCCGGAACATGCTGCGGATCGGCGGACTCGAGGCCCTCGACCATGTGCTGAGCCTGCACGACGCCGCCACCGGCGCCGAGCGCGAGCACCTGGCGCGGGTGCGCGACGAGTGGGCGCGTCTGCTCGGCATCCCCGAATCCGTCCTGGATCCCCTGCACACCACCGTCGAGCAGCGCGACGCCGTGCTCGCCGCCGCCCGCACCGAGACCCTGCGCCGCGCGATGGATGTCGCCGACCTCATGGTCGCCGCCCTGCACGTCCCGAATTCCGAACACGCGCATGTGGTCCTGGAGACCGACGGCGAACGCCTGCACGCTCGCATCGTCGAATCGCCGGATGGCACCAAGCGTGTCGAGCTGGTCCCGCGGCCGGAGCTCGGTCCGCTCCGTCCTGCGGCGAAGCCGTCGCCGAGCTGGATCGACAACCTGCTGCAGCGCCTGCAGAAGGGCTACCACGGGCAGTCGCCTAAGTACCCGTCCGGCTCGCGCCTGGATTCCTCCGGAATCTCCCTGCTGACACTGGAGTTCGGCTACCACGTCCTGCACGACAACGACTTCCTCGGGATGAAGCCCAACTTCAACCCGGTGCGCATCGGCAAGGAGATCCTGACCCTGTGGGAGGGTCGCGAGCACCTGCCGTTCGTGCGTCGCCTCTCCCGCCGGGTCGCCGACATCTCCCCGCCGCAGATCCCCATGCGCACCGCGGACGGCGGCGAATACCGCCCGCACGTCACCGAGGCCGATCCGCTGCTGCGCGCCGAGGTCGAGGAGTCGCTGCGCGTGGCGGAGATGACGATCGAGTCGGAACTGCCCGAACTGCGGCATGAACCGGTCGATCCGGTGACCGCCGGGCCCGAGCCGCACGAGTGGGGCGCCGATGTCCCGCAGCCGCTGGTGGACGCCGCGGACGCCCGCGACGCCGCGCTGGTGGATCTCGTGCACATGGCCCGGGAACTCCGCATCCCTCTCGCCGACGCCGAACCGCAGACCGTGCGGGCCGCGGTCGAGGAGGCTCGGTACCGGCTCATGCGTCGCGGCGGTGCGGTCGAGGCGTTGCGCGACGCAGGGCAGCGCTGGCTGGTCGAGAACAAGGTCATCCCGTTCAGCCGCGAGATCAATATCTTCGACAAGGATCCGCTGGGCCGCTTCCTGCGCGAGTTCGCCCATGCCCGCGGCCTCGAGCTGGAGGAAGTGAAGGCGCGGGTCCGCCGTGAGGAGGCGGGTGTCGGGCACGACGATCCGCCGCTGGAATTCCGTGCGCGCGAACCCCGCCCGTCCCTGCTCGACGTGGAGGGCGTCAACAATGGCGGCGAATGGGTGCCGCACTTCGACGATGTCGACGAGGATCTGCTGGATACCCGCGAGGGCGCGCTCTTCAAGCACGCGCTGCGCCGCGACCAGATGCTGGACGAGCGCTCGAACTGGGCGCAGCTGCTCGAGGTCGCACTGAACCGGATCGAGACTCAGGCGGACCTGGATCACCTCGTCTCCGATATGCGCATGAGCGTCCGCGACGGTCGCGCCCGGATGCTCGAGTTCGCCGCTATGGCAGACCGTTTCCTCGGCGCGGACGAGCAGCTTCACGGACGCGTTCACGAGGTCTCCGATCTAGCGGCCCGGGAATGGGCCGACGCCAACGGCGGCGTCATGCTCGATCGCGACCACGGTGTGGCACTGCTCCCGGGCGAGAACGGCGGCCCGGAACGCCTCGTGGTGATTCGCGGCGACGGTGAGCACGACATCCACCTCGTGGACGCGCTCGCCGCGCACCCCGACGTGCGGCGGATGCTGAATCACGGTGAGCTGCAACTGGATTACCGCAGTGTCGACCTCGACGTGCACGGCAACGTCCGGCTGGCCGAGGAAGCCGCGCCCAGTGTGAAGTTCCACGACGTGGAGGTCGACGGCCACCCGCGACCGGTCGCGGTCATGCGTGAGGACGGCAGGGGCCTGCGGCTGGTCGAGCCCACGCCGGAGCCGGTCACCGCACCGCACGAGGCGGGCGATGAACCGGCCGTCCCGCGCGATCCGGACACCCTGCGGGAGGAGCGCAACAAGTTGGCGCGCCGCCTGCTGCTCGAGGTGGATTTCGACCTCGGCGAGAACCTGGGCCGCACCATCGAGTCGCTGCGACAGGAGCTTTCGCTGCGCGCCTCGCAGCTGGAAGGCATGGCCGATTACATCCGCACGGCGGATGCCATCGACACCTTCAACGATCTGGACCATGCGCTGGGCAATCTCGCCAACCGGCTCGGCCTGGACCCGGATCAGTGGTCGCCGCGCGCGGTGGCCGAGGCGCTCGGCGATCCGCGGTTCCGGATGGGGGAGCTGCGGCATCAGGCGTTCGCCGACCTCATCGAGTACGCGGACGTGCTGCGCAAGAACGGGCACGAGACGGCCGTGCTCGCCGCCCGGGACCGGCTGGTACGGCTGCTCGACGTCGATCGCGAGAACCTGCATGCCCTCAAGGGCGTCAAGGACGCCGAGAAGGTCGAGATCGTCGGCTTCGAGGAGGACAAGAAGACCACGGTTCCGGACGCCATCGCCAGGGCCTTCGAGAACATGGCCTTCCGGCCCGACGAGCGCCGGGCGCATGCCATCGACGCGCTGACCGACTACATCGAAGCGATCGCCGCGCTCGACCCGCATCGTGAGGGGCTGGTCTACGACCCGAGCACGGACCCGCGGGCCGTCGACGGTGAACTGCCCGTGCACGATCCGAAGGGGCGCGCGCTGCTGAGCTCGTTGTACGGCGACTACGTCGGCGAGCCGCCGCTGGCGAACGAGCTGATCCAGGCCGGCGAGGTCTGGTCGCGCCTGCTGGGCGTGGACACCTCCAATATCGACAAGACCGTCAAGATCTACCAGGACCGCCTCGGCAGCCTGCACGATCGGATGAGCCCGGCGCAGCTGCGGGACGTGCTGCAGACGCTGACCGACACCGCCGGCAAGCGGGACGCGGCCTATCAGGTCTACCGCGACAGCGTGACCGATACCCGGAACCTGCTCAGCCCCGACCAGGTTTCGGAGATCGTGCGGGTCGTGCGCAAGGCGCGCGATATCGAGGTGTACGAGGCGTACCGCGACGGCAAGATCGAGAAGCACGAGCGGCTCAGCCCCAAGGAGTTCTCCGCGGCGGTCGAGACCATGCGCGGGGAGATCCAGGCTCGCAAGGCCGAAATCGACCTGCTCGAACAACTCGCGACCGAGCATCACAACCTCACCAACCCGCCGGAACCCGAAGCGCCGCCGCGTGATCCGCGCACGGTCGGAACCGAACTCGCGGCGGCCCGCCACGAGCTGCAAATCGCCGAGGAGGGCCTCGACTACGCCAAGGGCCGCATGTGGCGCGAGCGCGAGGGCGAGGAATTCCGCCCACTCGGCAACAGCGATCTGACCCCCGACAATCTGCCGGGCACACGGGACTACCTCGCCAACCGCAATCGTGCCGAGGGCGGTGAACTGCCGGGCAACGAGCAGCGCGTCGACGACCTGTCCACGGCGGCAGCGGAATTCGACCGCGCGCAGAACCGGGTGTCGGAGCTGGAGACGGAACTGCGTCGCGGCATGGAAGCGGCCGCCGAGCCCGGCGAGACGCCCGCCGACGCCTGGCAGCGCGAGGCCGAGGCCGCCCGCGCGGACCTGGAGGCGCTGGTCGCCACCGATCCGGCCGCGCCGCACGGCATCGACCACGCCATCGACCAGATCGAGCGCCTCTCGCGAATGCCGCTGACCTGGGGCGATGTCTGGACAGACGAGCTGGTCCCGCTCCGCGACGCCGTGCACCGCTACCAGCGGGCCGAGGAGTTCCTGGCCGCCGTCCGGGTCGAAGAAGCCGATGCCGCCGCCGCGGCGGCCCGCGCCGCCGAAACGCCCGAACAGACCGCTGCCCGCGAACTCGCGACCGCCCGAGACGAACTCGCCGACGCCGAGGCCCAAGGCGACACCGCTCGGCGCGACGCGGCCGCCGAACGCGCCGCCCGCTGGGAAGCCGAGCAGCGCCGCCTCGCCGATGCGGCAGCCGCCGACGCGGACACGCCCCAGACCGCCGCGCACCGTGCTCGCGACGAGGCGCACACCGAGCTGCGCGCGGCCATCGAGAACTTCCGGCGCGCCACCGGGTTGGATGTCACCGAACCCCAACTGGCCCCGGATCGCCTGCGCCCCACCATCACCGACCTGCTCACCCGAGCGGCCGGCAACCTCCCCGCGACGGTCCGTGCCCTCGACCGCCTCCAGTCGGCCGCCGAGTCCTTCCACACCGCCGACGCCGTCGCCCACTGGGTCGACAACCACTACCCCGACCCGGTGCGCGCCATCGACCCCGGCGCAGGCGAACCCGGCGGCGGCCCGAAGCGCCTCGGCCCCGGCGCCCCGCCCACCGACCCCACCGGCGGCGCCCCCGCCCGCCCGGGCCCCACCAAACCCGGCACCGACCCTGCCACGACAGCCAAGCAGCCCGAATCCGGCGCGCAACCGGTTACACCGATCACGCATTCGTCCACCACCACAACCCATTCCGGGTCGGAGGAGTCCACCGGCCCGCGCCAGGACGGCTCGGATCAGTCCGGTGCGAAGCAGCAGGAAACCGGGACGAGCGAGACCGGCGCGAGGCAGCCGGACAACGGTACGAACCAGACGGGCGAGCAGACCCACACCGAGCAGGAACAGAACGCCGCGCAGGAACCGAATGCCAGCGCACCGACCGGGTCGAACTGGGTGGTCGTCGAGCCAGGAACCGTTCACACCTGGTCGGATCCGCGGTTGGCGGCGTGGGCCGACGACCAGATGACGCAGGCCCGCGCCGCGATCGAACGGCGTGACCGAGCCCTGGCCGAACTGCACGAGATCGCCCGGAACCTGGGTGTGGAACCGGCCGGGCGCGAGGCGCGGGTGCTGCGTAAGTTGCTGGTCCCCTTGGCGCAAGAGGAGATTCGGCGTCAGCACGCGCTCATGGAGACGACGCCGCTCGGCCTGAGTGCCGACGAGGCCATGACTCACCTGCGCGCCGCCGAGCAGGCCGAACAGGCGGCGAGTCAACTACTCATGAGGATCGAGACTCTCCCTCAGGAGGCCGCGGCGGCGAGAACCGAGGCGGAGCGCCTGCACGGCGCCGTGCAGGACGAGGCAGTGAACGACATCCTGCGGACCGCTGGAGCCGAAATCCGCGGCCGCGGCATCGGCATGCTGCACAACCCGGACATCGTGCTCGTCGTCTCCCCGCGCATGGATCCGATCGCGGTCCTGGGCGAGGAGAACGTGAACATCATTGTCGCCCGCGACCTCCCGCTCCTGCCCCGCTTCGTCGTTCTGGATTTCGACGGCACCGTCCACGTCCACGACCTCACCCCTCCGCCCCCGCCCCCGGCCCCCGAATCCACCCCACACTCGGGCCCGCCGACCAAGCCCCCGACCACCCCCGGCGATGTCAACGGTGCCGTCATGTTCGAGGGCAACCTGCCCTCGAACGCCGATTCCCGTCCGCTCTACCGCGGTGTCCCGCGCCTGCTGCCCGACGGTTCGGTGAGTCCCGCATACCTCGACGGCCTGCGTGGAGTCGTCGCGGCCCGCGGCGACGCCGATTTCGACTACGAAGGCCACATCTCCCACCCCTCCAGCGAGAGTGATGCCACCTCCTGGACCCGCGATCGCGCGATCGCCGAACACTTCGCCCATGACGACGGTCTCATCATGGAATGGCGTACCGGCGCACCCCCCGAAGACGCCACCTGGCGCTTCAAGCCCACCTACGACCTCGACGACCTCCTCCACCAGGTCCTCGTCCAGGGCACCCTCAACGACGCCCGCGCCATCCGCCACCTCCCGTCCGCCCCAACTTCCGAAGCACCCACCCCACACACCCCCGAACCCCCGAGCCCCCCGGCCGCCGTCACCACGGCCAGCCCATCCCTCGGCATCGACCCGCCCACCCCCGCAAAACCCCACGCGGACAACACCACCCCGCCTCCGCCCGCCCACGCCCAGGCGCCCTCCGGCGACACGAGCGCGCCCGCGACCCCCACGCCCGCGAAAACCGGTGACTCCGCCGGTGTGGAAGTTTCCGGCACGGTGGAGGACCCGGCTCACTCTGGTGCGGAGAAGCCCAACGCCTCGGAGGACGCGACCAAACCGCAGGGCGACAACACGTCTCAGCCCCTTCCGCCCGAAGAATCGGAAGCCTCCAGCAATGCGGTCGCGCCGACGCCGAAGCCACTGGACGGCCCCGCAGAACTTCAGCAGGACAACGGCTCCTCGCTCCCGCCCACCCAGCCTCCGGCGAAGTCCGGCACTACGGACGTGCCCGCGGACTCGGGTGGTGCGAACGAATCGGGTAAGCCTTCTACGTCAAGCGATCCGGCACACCCGGATATGGGCGAGTCCGGTGAGTCGGGCCAATCTGTGCGCACCGGTGAAGGTGATTCCGGCGAGGCGGCCGCATCGGGTGACCCGGTGCAGTTGGGCCAGGGTGACTCTGACAGCGCCGGTGATGGTTCCGAGCCCGCGGGTGCGGGGGAGTCCAGTGGTTCCGGCGACCGCTCCGACGACGACGCCTCGACCGACGACGCCACCCCATTCCGCTACAGCCCGAACTGGCGCTCGCACCTGCCCCTCGTGCCGCACCAGTTCGACCCCGAGTTCCCCGACTACACCCCGAAGCCCCCGGAGCAGCCGGCCCCATGGACCCTGCCCCCGGACCCCAACCCGCCCCATACTCCGCAGCCGCACCAGCCGCAGCCGACGCCCCACCAGCCGACGCCGCAGCCCCATCAGCCGCAGCCGACCCCGCATCAACCGTCGCCGCAGCCGTATCAGCCGTCGCCGCCGCAGGTGCCGGTCCCGCCGAATATCCCGCAGCCGCCCCACATCCCGCAGCCGCCGACCCCTCCGCACATCCCGGTGCCGCCGAATATGCCGACTCCGCCGCATATTCCGTTCCCGCCGAACCTGCCGGAACCCCCGCATATCCCGGGTGCCCCGCAGCAGCCGACCCCTCCGCAGTGGCCGCAACTGCCGCCCAACCCGGGCGTGCCGCAATGGCCGACGAATCCGGGCATGCCCCAGGTCCCGACGAACCCGGGCTGGCCGCAGCAGCACCCGCAGCAGCATCCGCAGCCGGGTTCGCCTCAGCAGCAGGGGTATTCGGGTGCGCCGCAGTGGCCGTCTGGATCCAACGTGCCGCAGCACCCGGGCGTGCCGTCGCAAACGGGTGCGCCGGGGCAGATGCCGAATCATGGTGTGCCGCAGTGGCCGACTGAGGCTGGCGGGCAGAATGGTTCGCAGCCTGCGAGCCCCGGTGGGTCGCATCTGCCGCAGTGGTTGACGGATGCGATGGGGTCTCGGATGCCCGTGCAGCCGGAGGCGCCGCAAGGGCATCCGCATACCGATCCGGGTATGCCGCGGTGGGTGGCGGATTCGTCCGATGCCGGGAACGCGGGTGTGAATGGCGGCGGCCATGCGGGCGCCAACAGTGCCAACGGCGGCAATGGGATCGGCGGTGCCGGGCAGGGGTTCCCTGGTGGCGCGCCGATGATGCCGCCGCAGGGCGCGCCGGGTGGCGGGAACGGAAATGGTTCTCGTGGGAACAGCCGGTTCCCGCGGGCGTCGGGGCGGCCTGCTGCCGGTGGGCAGATTTATCTGCGGTCGCATTCCGGGTTCGGCGAGTACGCGTTGATGGATCCGATGACGGGCCAGTTGAGTGCCGCGCCGGTCGGGACCGGGGCCCCCGCGGGTGTGTTCGATGAGCTGGATGGTTTGCGGGTTGTTTTCTACCGCGATCCGACGGCGGGGCTGGTCTTGCGGGTCGGTGATCAGGTGATCGAGTTGGATCGGATGGCGGCGGGGGCGTTGTGGGAGCGTTCGGGGCAGGGCTTCGTGCGCCTGGTGATCGGCAGTCCGGGCGATGTGCGGTGTGAGCTGCGGTACAGCGAGCGGCCGGCGGACTCGGACCTGGGTTTGCTGATTCGCGATGTGCTGTCGGATTCGACGCGCCGGCTGGGGATCTTCGGGTGATCGCCGGTGAGGTGTTCGCCGATTTTTACGGTTCCGGCAACCGCGCGGTTGCCCCAGGTATGTGATGCTGACAGTTGGTTTTCGGAACGGATGAGGGAGGTTCGACGTGCGCGGTGAGCGCCCGAGCGAAGAGCAGTTGCGGCGGAATTTCGACACGATCCTGGCCGATGTGCAGGAGGGGCGTGGCGTCCGGACCGCATCTGGTCTGGATTCGCCGACCGAGGACGCCCTGTGGGCGATCGCGAAGGCGTACCCGAACGTGTCGGAGGACCTGGTGACCGCCGCCCGCGAGTCCTTCGCGGGTCAGCTCGACGGCAGCAATGCCGCCCGCTGGCGCGCGGATCTGGAGCGCCGGTTCGCCGAGCGCAAGCGGACCTCGGACAGTTAGCGACGATCCCGCGTGACCGTATCCCGCGAGTTCAGCGAAAACCGTTCCGGCACTCCGAATTCCGATCAGCAGCCCGAAACCGGCATTCCCGCCACCGATTCCGACTCGGCCGCAGCCGATTTCGGCGTCGACAAGGCCGCCGATTACGACGGCCCGCAGATCCACCCGCTGTCCGCGGTTCTCGGTGAGGACCCGGCTCAGGACGCGAACGAAACCGCGGACGCCCCAGGGGAACCCAGCCCTGACGTCGGCTTCAGCATGGACGCCGAGGAACTCGACGTCCCCGAGCGCGCCCGCCGCCTCGCCCACCGCATAGCCGCCGAACTCCAGGAGCTGGCCCCCGAGGGCTGGACCCGGGTCCGCGCCGCCTTCGCGCTGGCCGCGTCCGGCCAGCGTTCCCGCATCCTGTACTCCGACGACGATCAACGCCAGGCCCTGGTCCCCGCGACCGACACGATCATGACCCTGGTGGTCTCGCACCGCCGCCTCTCCGCCGAACTCGGCGACCCGTGGTGGCGTCTGGAACTGGACCTCACCTCCGAGGGCGCGCTGAGCGTCGACCACGATTACGGCGACGACCCGTTCCCGGACGACCAGCTGTTCTCTCCGCAGGAATACCTGGCCGACCTCGAGGCCGCCCCGCGCGAGTCGCTCCCCACCTGGCTGGCCGCCTATGTCGGCCACGGCAACCGCCAGTCCCGTTCCCCGCGTCAGGCGGCCGAGCAGGCCCGCGCGGATCGCGAATCCGGTTATCTCCCGGTGGTTTCCGAGGACGACTTCCCCCCGTTCCCCCTGCTGTGGTCGCGCTGGTCGGCCATCGCCGCCGCATTCGTGGCGGTCGGCTCGGAGTGGGGCCCACGGGTCCTGCCGTCCTTCGGCTGGTTCGAGGGCTCCCGCCGCTCCGGTTCCTCCCTGTACGAGCTGCCCGGCGGCCGCGCTGTGCTGTCGGGCGGCGTCTGGAACGCCCCGGAACTCGATGTGGCCTACAACGGCAAGACCCCATTGCCCCGCTTGTACGCGGGCGCCCCCGAATGGGTGGCGAACCCGGTGCTGAACACCCGCGCGGGCGGCGGCCTGCTGAGCTTCTGTTACTGGTGGGAGCGCGGCCGCTGGTACCGCGGCGAGTCCCCGTCGGGCGTCGATGTCGCGGTCGCGGTGCCCGGCATCTGGACCGCCGGCACCGTCGCCGACGTGATCTGCGACCTGCTCACCGAGCACCCCTCAGAGGAATTGCGTTCGGCCGTCGCGAGTTTCGTCGATGCCGCGCAGCGCCGTGATGTCACCCACGCCCAGCTGTACGAGGTCTTCGGCGACGCGGCCGATCTGGACGCCGTGCACTACCAGCTGGCGCTGGCGGGCGTGGCGCGCCTGGGCCCGGAACCGATTCCGCAGTCCGAGGCGTTGGAGATCGTGCGCCACCACCTCACCACCGAGGGCATCGACCCCGCCGCCTTCCCGCCGGATCGCCTACGCGCGGAACGGCTTACGGTCGGCTGGCTGGTGTACGTTCCGGTGGAGCCGGAGGAGGTCGTGCTGGATCGCGCGCTCTTCTATGTCGCCGATGACGGTGTCCTGGAAGCGGCGACCTCCAGCACTCCGGCGTCGGTGTATCTGTCCGGTTTCGAACAGCGTTTCCGCCAACGGCATTCGTAGCGGGATCGCGGCCGACGAGTGGAGTATCGGTGGTGTCGGGCCTTATCGTCGGGATGTCGCGCGAGTTGGGAGTGAGACGTGGGCAATGATGACGGCAACAACACGAACAATCGTTGGCTGGCGCTGGTTCCGCAGGCTCAGGCGGACCAACTCCAGTTGGGCCACGCGGTAGCGCTCGACGCCGCGAAAGTAGCCGCGGCGACGGCGAATGCCCTCGCGTTCGCCAAGAGCTACGTGGAGCTCCTCACCAAGCACAAGGGGTTCAGCGACAACGGCCGACTGGAACAGCTGCTGAGCCTCAAGGCGCGTTTCAACGACCAGGGCGGCCGCCTCGGCACCATTCTGGATCACTACATCGATCTGGTGAATGCCATGGCCGACACCATGATTCAGGCCGACAAAACCTACGACGCGCACGAGGAGGACGCCGCCGCCATGTTCACCCGCTTGAAGCGGGAGGCCGGTGGCGGCGCGGTCGAACCGGTCATGACCGGTGGCTCGATTCTCAAATTGTCCGGGGATTCCGCGCCGCGCATCGACGAGGACAAGAAGGGTCATCCGAACCTCTACGACATCGCCCACGAGAACGGCCATTACGAGGCGATCGACCCGGAGAACCCCTACGCCCACGATGACCTGGACTGGTTCTACGAGGCGGGCGCGGGTATGCAGCCGCAGACGGTGGCGGATTTCAGCGCGACCTGGAACACGGTCGCCGAGAAGGTCGACACGAGCTTCGGCGCGCTGAACAAGCAGCTCGGCAAGATGGTGACCGACAAGGCCTGGACCGGCGCGGGCGCGCAGGGCGCCGTCGACGCCGCCAATGCCTTCAAGGATCAGGCGAGCGCGCTCACCGACGACCTGCGTGCGATGGCGGCCAACCTGAACTATGTGGCGAGCTGGCTGGACAACACCAAGACGATGATGCCCCGCAACAAGCCGAACGACTTCGACTACGACCACTACCAGCGCATGCAGAACATCATCAAGGCCGCACAGCTGGCCTTCCAGCACTGGTATGTGCCGGGTTTGATCGGTGCGAGCCAGGCGGTCCCGAAGTTGTCGGACGCGACGGTCGCGAAGCCCAATCTGGCCCCGCCCGATCGGCGTTCGGATGTGGGTGGCGGCCAGAACAACAACAATGGCGGCGGTGGCGCGCAGAACCGTTCCGGTGGCGGCGGCATGCCGAACCTCGGCAGCATGCCGAACAACAACAAGATCAACCCGAACGGCGTCAACCCGAACGGCACGAACCCCAATGGAATCAATCCGAACGGATCGAACCCCAACGGAACGAACCCGAACGGCACGAATCCCAACGGCGTCAACCCGAATGGGACGAACCCCAACGGGACAACTCCCAACGGCACCAATCCGCAAGGGACTCCGTCCGGAACCAACCCGAACTCGAACTCCGGCCAGTCCAGCCAGGGCATGTCGCAGCTGTCGAGCGCGCTGCAGCAGGGCATGCAGGGCCTCACGGGTCTGCAGACCACCGAGCAGCAGAAGAAACAGCAACAGGAGCTGAAGGACAAGCTGAAGGACTCCCCGCTTGCGGGCATGCCCAACCTCGAGGACCTGAAGAAAGGCCTGGGTGGCGGTGGCGGCGGTGGTGGCGGCGGTGGTGGCGGCGCGCCCAAGCCGATGCTCGAGACCTCGCGCCTGTTCCCGCGCGCCGCGCTGGCCGAGACCGCGGAAGCGACCTCGATGGGCGTGGCCCGCGCGGGTGTCGCGGCAGGCTCGACCGGTATGGGCGGTATGGGCGGCGGTGGCGGTATGGGCCCGATGGGTCACGGCGCCGGCGGTCAGGGTCAGGGCGGCAAGGACCACAAGCGCCCCGAATTCCTGGATTCCAGTGAGTATCTGGACGAGGCGATGGGCACCGCGCCGGTGGTGGCCAAGCCGGTGGTCGAGGGCTGACGGTGCGGTCCTGGTCCTTCACCGATCTGGAGTTCCTGGTGCTGTGGGAGGCGCTCGGCGAGGAGCATCTGCCCGAGCCGCTGTTCTTCACCAGCCGCGCCCCTTTGTGGAGCGCGTTCCAGGACAGCAAGGTTCACGCCCGCGACAGCCTGCGTGCCCGCCACGACCCGGAATTCGACGAGGTGCTGCGCGCGCTGCACACCCCCGACGTCCGGGTGGAGCTGCGCGGCTGGGACGGCGCGGATTGGCGTGCGCCCGAGTCGATCATCCGCGCGATCGGGGTGCGTTCCGGCGACGCCGGATACCTGGTCGTACAGGAGCCCGGTGAAACCATCGGCCGGGCAGCGGGATTCACGGTCACCGAGTTCTGGGCGAGTGATCTCGCCGAGCGGGTCGTGGGCCTGCTGCCGGAGGTCCCGGCGGGCCGCGGCGGCGACCTGGTGCTCGCCGAGGCCGAGGATGTGGTCGACACCGACTACGGTTTCGGCCTGTCCCCGGCGCACGAGACCCTGGAGGGCGGGGTGGTGGACCGCGCCGCCGATTTCCTGGCCGTCGCCGCCTCCACCCTCGGCACCATCGATGTGGTGCAGGGCCGTTCGCGTTTCGGCCCGCGCGGCATCACCCGGCATCACCTGCAATGGCGTGATCTCGCCGAGGACGGCCGCTATCTGATCACCGCCGACCAACCACCCGTGGCGATGGCCGCCGATCATCGCCGCGTGGTCACCGAAGTGAACACCCGCATCGCCGAAGTGGTCCTGGCGGTCGCCGACGAATGGGAGACGAACCGATGACCGCCGACGAATTCCCGAGCGAGTTCACCCTGTCCTCACGGACCGGGGCGATCGTGGTCACCACCACCGAACAGGGCCTGCCCCGGGCGATTTCGGTGGAACGGGACCGCTTGCGCCAGGATCCGGAGCTGCTCGCGTCGGAGATTCTGCGCCTGTGCAAGCAGTCCGCGGCCCGCGCCGGTGTCGAGCGGCACGCCCAGCTGCGGGCCGCGGGGCTGTCCCCGGAACTGCTGGCACTGACCGGCTTGCCGACCACCGACGATGTGACCAGGCAGGAGTACGCCGAGGAACAGGACTACGAGACCGAGCCCGACAGCTGGCTGCGCCCGATCTGAGCACGTGTGAATACGCGTGTGAAATATACAGTGCGGCAAGTTGATCCGCCGCACCTTCGATCACCTGGGGAATACCCGGTGTTCACCGGGCTGTTGGTCAATTAGTGAACTCTTCGTTATGCCGGGCGATTCACCGCTCTGTATAGTTCGAACCGAAATGATCTTCCTGATGGGGGTCTCATGAGCCATCTCGTTGCCACTCCGGACGCGATTCGCGCATACGGCGATGCTTCGGCCGCCATGGCCACCGCGGTGGCGAGCGCCGCCGCGGTCGACCAGGTTGCCACGGTCGCCGCACTGGTACCGGTTTTCGGCCTCATCGGCCAGGACTTCCTGCTGAGTTACGCGGGCGCGCAGGGCAATCACCTGTCGTCGGTGGCGGAGCTGGCGGCCGTGCACGCCGGGACCGCGGTCACCGCGCACGAGGCCGCGGCGTCCTACGAGGCCGTCGACGGCGCCGCGGGCGTCGACTTCCTGTCGCTATCGCGGGACCTGTGAGTACGCCCTTCGACCAGGGTTCGACGGGAGCCGCGCAGGCCGCTCCCACGGTGGCGAGCGGGCAGTCGGTGGCGGATGCCCTGCGCGACACCGCTTTCGCGCCGCTGCTGGACTCGCCGGTCGCGGAGGTGCTGTCGACGCTGGGATTGCCGGCGCTGCCGCAGATTCCGGCGCTGCCCCCGATGCCGGACATGCCGCCGCTGCCGACCCTGGATCTGACCGCGCTCACCAAGCCGCTCACCGATCTGGCCTCCACGTTCGGCACCGGCCAATTGGGTCAGGGCCTGGATGCGTCGCAGATGCTCTCGGGTGTCTCCTCGGCCTTGCAGCAGGTGATGTCGATCGCGCAATCGGTGATGTCGCTGGCCAATTCGAATTCCTGGGAGGGTTCGGGTGCGGCGGGCGCTGCCGAGAAGGGCGCGGCCGCCCAGACCAACGCCCTGGAACTGGAAACCCAGAACGGGCACCAGAAGACCGTCATGGCCGGCGCCGCGGGCTCGGTGGCGGTGGGCAGCGCAATGATGTCGGCCATCATCACCAAGTTCGTCACGGGCGTCACCTTGGCCGCCCCGTTCATCGCCACTCCGCCGGGCCAGGCGTTCCTGCTGTCACTGGCCAGTGAGACGGCGGCCGAGGCCACCGCGGTGGTGACCAAGACCCGCACCGAGATGACCGTGCACAGCGCGAACATGACCACCGCCGGGCACAAGGTGAAGGTCACCGACGCGCCGAAGGGCGTGGACTCGCTCTCGCAGGTCACCCAGCTGCTGAGCGCGATCGCGCCGTTGAGCAGCGTCGCGGGCCAGGGCGCGCAGACCTTGCAGCAGTTGCAGTCGATCAGTCAGCCCTCGACCGTGCAGCCGGTGCCGGAGACCGAGCCGAAGACCACGCAGCCGGGTCCGGGCGGACTCGGTGGCGGCGGCGGGCTCATGCCGATCGGCGGCCTGGGCGGCGGCGCGGGCGCGGCCCCGCTCGGCCAGACCAGCCCCCGGACCATGAGCGCGACCACCACCCCGCCGGTCGCGGTCCCCGCGCCGGTTCCCGGGGTCGGCGGCGCCGGTATGGGCGGCGGCATGGTGCCGCCGCCGATGGGCGCGGCGGGCGCCGGCGCCGGGCTGGCCGGTGACGCCGACGAGGAAGTGCGCACCAATCTGGTCACCGGCGAACACGGTGACGAGGTCGTGGGCGAGCTGGGCTACACGGGCGTGCCGGTGATCGGCGCGGTCGGCACCAACGGCCCGCGCCCGGCACAGTGATCCGGTGATCGACACCGCGGAAACCGGCTCGGTGTCCGTCGGTGCGACACGGTAGGATTCGCGGCGAAAGGGAGGGACGATGAGCGAATTCAACTTGGGCGGTGTGCGTTTCGACGCGGACACGGTGCTGGCCGCCGCCGCCGACCTGGAAGCCGTGGCCGATCGCCTGGAGGCCGCGCTCGGCGCGGACGCTCAGGCCCTGGCCGTGCCCGCCGCGGGCTCGGACAAGGTGTCGCTGGCCGCCGCCGAGACCCTCAGCGCCGTCGGCGCGTCCTTCGTGGACCAGAGTGGCGGCGGTATCGACGAATTGCGCAAGCTGGCCGCCGTCGTGCGGCAGCAGGCCGCCACCTTCGGCAAGGTCGAGACCGACAACTCGACCGACTTCACCAACCTCTGACCGGATCGCGGTGAACGCCGCGGGATCACTCCGATTCGCGTGAGCGAGACTCCATCTCGCTCAGCATCTGGTCCGACTGCGCATGCCAGCGGGCGGCATTGCTGCCGTCCAGTTGACCGGCGAAGGCTCGGCGCGCGGCCTCCACGAGATCATCGGTGGCATTCGGATGGGCGCGGGCGACAGCTCGGAGGGCGGTCCGGGTCTCCTCGTCGAGCCCGGTCGAGCTGCGCAGCCCCTGCCCGGCCAGCGCGCGGGCCAGCATGCTGTCGAAGTTCAGCTTCAGTTGTTCCTGGCTGGGACGGCCATGCCGCACGTCCGTCTCCTTCTGCTTCGGCGTCCGGGCCATCGTATCGAGCTGTCCGATACCCGCGTGGTGCCCGGCTCGCGTTCCGGGATCTCAGAGTTCGAAGTGCCGGGGCTTGCCGGAGGTCAGCTGCCAGTCGTCGGCGAGCAGTGCGTTCAGTGCCGCTTGGAGCAGCGCGTGCTCCGCGCTGCCCGCTTCGAGCCACCGTCCCCAGTTCACATCGAGTGTGAGGACCAGGATGCTGTCGAACCAGATTCTGAAGGTGACCGGTGGCAGGTAGGGGGCGGCGTCGGGGAGCGGGCCGAGCCATGTGGTTCCATCCGCCTCGGTGATGACGGTGAGGTTCAGGGTGTCGTCCCACAAAGTGACCGGGAGGACGTCCGAGCTCGGCGATTCGCCGGTCCGCACGAAGCGGGTAGCCGTCCGCAGCGGGGCGATGCTCTCGAACATCACGAAATACCCCGGCGGGCAAGTGATCGTATTCAGCGCCTGCCGGTAGGTGCCGGCCAAGTCCGTATCGGTGAGGACCGGAAACCGTGTGACGACAGCCGGTTGCGGGCCATCGCACTGCGGCGCCGTCGTATCCGCCCGCAGGACTTCCCAATACTGGTCGGAGGGCTGCGGGTCGTCCACATTGATGAAGGTGTCTTCGATCGCGCAGGTGAACCACAGGTCGAAGCCCGTGGGGCGCACGACATTCGCGAGATGGTCGCGTACTCGCAGCGCATCCGCGAACAGCACCTCGGAGCTCTCGACGTCCACGGGAAAGCTGCGGGTGAAGGTCAAACTCTCACCGTGCGGCCGATACTCGCTGAATCCGATCACTGGACCTTTCTCCATACATCACCTTCTCGGACGATCTGTCCGAGCAGGTTGCCATTCTCGTCCACGAAGCGAACGGCATCGAGGTTCGCCAGGTTCGGGTGCAACTTCTTGTTGACGGTGAACCCCCGGGCCAGCTCGTCGAGGAGGTTCCCCGTCTTGCGGACATTGCCGTTCGGGTCGACGATTTCATAGTCCCATCCGTTCGCGCCGAACCGCCGTTCGTTGCCGCCGCCCAGCGGCTGGACGCGACCTTGCGATGGACTCTCGGGCATGACCACCGTGGTCTCGGCGGAGGGTATCCGGTCCGGCACCGGCGCTACGGCCTTGTCCGCGCCGTGCAATGCGGCGCCGTGCAGGCTTGTCGCCTGCTCGGGCAGGTGTTTCATCCGTTCGATCTCGACGCGTCGCTCGACGGTCGTCGACCCATCGCTGGTGGTGCGTTCGACGAGGATGTCGAACGACCTGTCACCGGATACACCGGGATTGAACCGGACGCTCAGCTCCGGGTCGTTTCGGACCTCGAGGGACAAGCGGTCGAGTTCGGTGAGCTCGGCGGCCTTGTCGAGAACCTGGTCCATATCGCCGACTCGGGCCCGCGGGGCGGTCTCTCCCATCCAATCCTCGAGCCCTCCCACATTGCCGCCGTCGACTTCGCGGTTCACCAGGTCGGTGAACTTCTGCGCCAGGTCGGGACGTCCCGCGTTCTGGAGCGCGCTCGAAATGTCCTGGGCGTCCTGGTGGAAGTTGCCTTGGTATCCCGGGAGCGGCTTGATCGGGTCGGGCGCGGGCGGGTTGAGATCCTCGGGCCGGGGTAGCAGATGGTCGTGGTTCTGCTCCACGTACTCGGCCAGTGCCGCGTCGTGCTCGGTGAACGACTGCCACGCCGGGCCCCGGTTGCCCTGGTCGCGCAGGCCGATGCTGTCGGCGAGTTCACCGAATTTCGCACGTAGTTCGGGCAATTCGTGAGCTCGGGCGGGATCGTTGGTGGCCGCGAAGATGTCGTTGATGTGCGCGCGGACCTGCTCGAATCGACCCTTCAGCTGCTCGTGACCGGGAGCGGCTTCCGCCGCGGGAGGCAGGAAGTCATGCGAGTATTCCGCGAGATAGGTGGACAGCGCTGGGTCGTGTTGGTCGAACAGCTGCCATCGGTCGCCGCCGTTCTCGGAGTCACGCAGGCCGAGACCGTCGAATTGTTCCGCGAATCGCTCACGAAGGTTCGTCAATTCGTCGGCTCGGGCGGGATCGGCGGCGGCGCGATCGATTTCCGTTGCCAGGCTGCGCAGGTTATCGAAGCCGTAGCGAAGTTCCGGTGTCAGCTCGCCACTGTCTCGCGCCCCTGCGCCGATCGGCTGTTCGGGCCGGTTCGGGTCGGAGGGCGTCGCCCCGGGGTCTCGAGGTTCGTCGGGGATGCCGCTGCGGGCCCTGCCGCGTCTTTCCGGGGGTTCCGGTCTCGTCGGCGCGTGCTCTTCCGGGAGCCCCTGCTGCGTCGCTTCCCAGAATCGGCCGCTCACAGTGCGTTTGAGTTCGGTGCTGAGCGCCGCTTCCTCCGGGTGCATGGCGCGGTTCTCGTCCTTGGCCAGCGCCTTGAAGTCGCGTTGCACCTCGTAGAGCGCGTGCTCATACTTGGCGACCGCGTCGATGTGGCTCAGATGCAGGCGCAGTTCGGCGATGTGGCCGTTCTCCAGCTGGACTTTCATCTGCAGGTCGCGGTAGCCGGAGGGCGTGGGCCGATCGAAGCGGTCCTCGAATTCGACGATCCGCACTCGGGGATCGTTCTCGATCATCTCGAGTGCGCGGTAGGCGTCGGAGACGTGGTCGAAGACGATCTTCGCGCCGACCAGGTCGGTCAGACGGGAGACGTCGCCGTCGTATCCCTTGATCTTGTCCCAGGCGCGGGTCTCGTCCTTCGGGGCGTCGCGCCACCCGGGCGTGCCCTCGGTCTCCTGGGCGATGTCCCGGACGACGTCATTGAGCGCGTCCTGCGAAGCCCGCCAGATGTCGTACTGCTTCCGCAGGAACTCGCCCTGGTATTCCGGGTCCTCGATTCTGCCGTAGTCGAATTCGGGCTGCCTGCGGCTCGATTCGGGCACGTCGGCGATCGCGTCCCGGATCTCGTGCGACATCGCCCGTTCCGCCGGGGTCAGCGGGGTCGGCTCGATGTGGACCGGTTCCGCCAGCGCCGATTCCGGTCCACGCTCCGCGACCGCCTTGACGGCATCGTGCAGGACGGGCAGGCCATCGGGGTGGGTGAGCAGTGACGCCAGCGTCTTCGGTCGTTCCAGCAGCGAACGTTCGAGATGCTCGTTGCTCCGGAGCATGTCGGCCAGCTCGGGATGCTGGGGGAGCAGATCCCGGATGACGGCGCTGACCGGTGTGTCGACACCGTCGATCGAGGTGGTGATGCCGAGTTCGTCCGCGCGGTCCAACGCCGCCGAGACGCGAGGCTGCTCCAGATAGCTCTCGACATCGGGTGCGGAGGGACCACCGGCCTCGGGTGAGTCGGGCGCGCCGGCGGGGCCTTCGCGCTCGCCGCTCGGCTCGGATGGACTGGGGGACTTTCCTTTTCGTAGACGCGGATCCTGGATCGCGTCGTCGGGACGATGCTGGAAGCCGTCCGGCTTGCTCCCGTGGTCGCGGGCGCTGTCGAGGAGGTGGTGGTACAGGACTCGGGCGGGCTCGGTGGCGCCTTCACCGTGATACTGGACGTCGGTGAACGCCTCGGCCACGGCCTCGGGGCCGTCGAATCTGCCGTTCTCGTCGAAGCTGTAGCCGCTGAGCTGGTCCAGCCACTCGTGGAACGCGTCCTTGTCCATTCCGCCGCGGGTGGCCTCGAAATGGTCCGCCAGCGCCTTGTAAGCGGTCAGCTCGGCGTGTTCCTGGGACTCGATCGCGAGCACATGGCCGAACTCGTGCACCAGGGTGGAGTGGATCGGACGGTCGGCGGATCCGGGGACCAGATGGCCGTCCGCCTCGTCCTCCGCGATCTCGCGGGCCATCCGTTCGGGATCGAGCGCGTAGTCTCGGTCCAGGACCACCTCGTCGGTGTACATGCGGCCCGACGGGCTGTGCCCTTCGTAGGTCGCGGCGTAGGTGCCGGGGTCGCCGATCGAGTCGATCGACACCTTGCGCAGATCCACGTCCGGGTAGCGGGTCAGCATCTCGTCGATGGCGCGGGCGAACTCGCGCGCTACCTCGGGGTCGAGTAGTGGATGGTCGAACCCCGATACTTCGAGGTTCCACCGCTTCGCCAGTTCGTCCGCGACCTGGGTGCTGTCCCGGTGCGACCACTCGTCCTCGGGGCGTGGCGACCAATCACCCTCTGCTGGATCAGGTTTCGATGAGTCCGGCGGCGCGTGTGGATCCTGCGCGTCGGTGGGTTTCGAGTTCTCCTGGGCGCGGGCCCGCGAATTGTCGCGCGCATCGGGGGAATGCGTCTTGGCCTCGTGGCTCCCCGGCTCACCCGGCAGTGTCACGACGAGTCCTGGCGCGGGCGTCTCCGGTGCCGCGTCGCCGCTGTCGGGGCGTCCGCTGTCGCGGTGTTCGTTCTCGCGCCGACCCTCCGCCGCCGGCTTGTCGCGCGGTTCCTGCTGGGCCTGAGTGTCTTTCGGTGTCTGCTCGGCGCGATCGGGTGACGAGTCCTCGGGGCGGGTCCCTTCGGGCTTGTGATCCCTCCGCGATGCGTCCGCTTCGGGAGACTTGCTCGTGGGGTCGGTGCGGTCGGTCGGCTTCGCCGGGGACTGCTCGGTCTTCGCAGAGGATTCCGTGGGGGTAGCGCGGGTTTGGGTATCCGAGGCGGCTTCCACAGGCCGGGCCTCGGGAGTGCGGCTCACCGGCGCGGCTCGGTCCTGGGTGCCCGAGACCAGATTGCCGCGATGTTCGGTCGGAGCCGTTGTGGCGCGCGGTCCTTCACCTGCCGGTGTTGCGGGGGTGCCGGCACGTGGTGCGGCCGGTTCGGACACCTTGGGGGACGAGTCGCCGAGTTTCGTGCCCGCGTCACCGACTTTCGGGCCTGCATCGCCGAGCTTGGTGCCCGCGTCCCCGAGTTTCGTGCCCGCATCACTCAGCTTGGTGCCCGTATCGCCGAGCTTCGTGCTCGTATCGCCGGGCTTGGCGCCCGCGTCGCTGAGTTTCGTGCCCGCGTCGCCTTGCCGCGGTCCGCCCTCGCCCGAGGTCGAGCCATTGGTCCCGAGATCGTTGCGCGGGGCCTCCGAGCCGGGCGCGTCCCGCTCTCGGGTCGTGCCGTCCGCCGGTTCGTGGTTGACCGGTTGATCGGTCGCCGCGGCGGGGTGAACATCGTGCGGCGCATCGTGTTCGGGCTGGGCGCCGTGTTCGGGCTGCTCCGCCCTGACCTCCGGTTCGCGGGTATGCGGGGTACTGCCGTCGGGACCGCTCCTGGCCGGGGCCGCGGTGTCGCCGGGAGCGCTGTGGCCGTTCTCCAGTCCATGGTTCGCCCCGCCGCCGACACCCATGGCCAGGCCGCCGATCAGCAGCTCGGTGTGGAACGTCTTGTCGACCTTGCTCCAGTCGCCGCCGTTGTCGTACAGCTGGACCCCGAGTCCGGTGCCGTACATGCCGACGGCGCCCATTCCGCCGCCGACACCGCCGGCGATGGCTCCGCCCAGCTTCGACGGGAGCCGCGTATCCCGCAGGAGGTCGCCCACTTTCGCGTGGAACGGCGCACCGACGGCGCCGCCCACGCCCCACTGGAGACTGGTCTGGAAGGTCTGCTTCAGGTTGAAGCCGTCGTCGCGGTGGCCCTCCAGGATCTGGAGGAACTGCGTACCGGCATCGAGCCCGGCCCCCATAGCGCCCGCGCCGAGGCCCGCGGTGAGGGATTTTCCGCCGTACTTCAGGGCGGTTTCGAGCAGTGGCTTCGTCGCGGCCTGGGCGGCGAGCTTCTCGCCCAGCGGCACCGCGATCTCGCGAAGCAGCGGCTGCGCGAGGGTTTCCAGGGCGGCCCGGGCTCGGAGCAGCCCGATCCGCTCCATCACCTTCTCGGCGAAGATGCGCAGGATTCCTCGCGCGGTGAGCAGCACTTCCGGAACAAGCGCCTCGCCGAACAGGGTCGCGCTCAGCTGGAGCACGGTGTAGAGCGTGAGGAGCGCGAAGATCTCCGACTGGATCTTGGCGTACTCGATTTCCGTTGCGGTGGCGCGCGTATCGTGGCCGAGCTGGTTCAAGCATTCGACCAGCTTCTGGACGGAATAGTCCTTGCCGTCGAACAGCGTCGCGAGCTCGGCGCTGACTTTCACCGCGCCGTCGCTGTCGTAGAACTGGGGTAGTTTGCCGGTGACGGCCTTCAGGTCGGGTTCGAGCTTCTCCAGGTCGGCCGCGGCCTTCTTCCAGGCGTCACCCAGATCGAAGAGTGCGTCCTGATCGCCCTTCGGATAAGACATTCCGAAGTTGAGGGCCGCCATCAGCCAGTTCGGTAGGTGGTCTCCGACCCAGGTCCATCCGGACAATCATCGGCCTCCACTTCGCGGCTGATCGTAAGGTCCGGGCTCCCAACCGGATTGGAAGATTCTTCGATTCACCCTACCCAGAGTGCTTCTGCCGGTCCAATTCTCGCGACACTACCGGGCGTCGCCCACCCAGGTGTAGTGGAAGGTCGGAGCCTCACCCGCGCTGCGCCGGGCGAATTCCTCATCCCAGGCCCGGAAAGTCGTGCGATAGAGGTCTGCGATCCGGTCCCGCTCCTCGGGAGTGAGTCGCCGCCGCCCCTGCTCCGCCTGCTCGAATATCGCGTCAGCCTGGCGGTACATATCGAAAATCGGGCCGTCGCCGCGGAGATAGGTGCTGCGTTCTTCTTCGGTCACCCGGATGAAGCGCTCTTCGCTCAGTGCCGAGAAGTCCAGGTCCGCACCAGATTTGAGGACGGCATCGATATCCTCCTCCGACGCCGGTTCGAAAGCGCCGGTCCGGATGTTCAACCGCTGCCCGATCACGTTGCCGTGCTCGGGCTCCTCGAGGCGAATGGTGCCGTTGCGGAACCGGAAGAAGGATGGCGACTCATTCAACCAAAGCATGGTGCCTGCCTTTCGGGATCTTCCGCGTGGTCGAGGCACATCATCGCATCGGCGGGCGCCGTCCGATCATTCGCCGGTGCCAATTCACCAGCCGGGCGTCGCGGCATCCGTGCGCGCTCGGGCTTCGGGATCGTGCTCGAACTCCTCGACATTCTCGAATCGCGGACCCTCATCGGCGTCGGGTGCCCGGCGTTCGGCGGCGTTCGGCGGCGCCATCGAAACCTCAGGGGGAGTCGGCATCATGGCCTGGATATCGGGCATGAGTGGGAAGACCTCGGACAGTGTCGGGATCTTGGCCTGCTCCGCCTGCAAATCCGCCAGGATCTCCTGCGACTTCTGCTTTACCTGCACGGCGGCTTCCTGCGCCGCAGCGGTAATAGCGGTGGCGATCTCGGAATACGTCAGTTCGCCGATGTCCGCGGAGAATTCGGTCTTGATCACGACACCGTCGGCATTCACGGTGACCGTGACTCGCCGACCGCCGGCACGTGCGCTCGCCGTCAGCCGGGCTCGGTCCCGCTGTGCCCGCGCCACGGCGGCGAAACTGCCCTGCACCATCTCGACCAGGTCGGCCAACTGCGCTTTCGCGGTCTCGTTCGTCATGGATCAGAAACCGTTCTTGTTGGCTTCTTCCATGTTCTCGAACTTGGTCGCGGCGTCACGCAGGCCCTTCGAGTACTGGCCCAGCAGTGTCGTCTTCGACCCGAGCGCGGCCAGCAGACCGGGCTTGCGCGCGTCGTATCCGCTCTCGCCCTCGGCGAACTGGTCGCCGAATTCGTCATGACCCCAGACGCCCTCGTGAGCGTCCGCGGCCGCGGTGATCGCGTTGAGAATGCCTGTGACCTTGGTGTTCACGTCATCGAGTCCACCTGCTACGGAACGCATTCCGGCGATCTCGACCTCTACCTTGCTCACGTGGAACCCCCAATGTTCACCCGACCATCAGGTTGCGATCATATACGCGTTTACTCGGCGACACCCGCCAAGATCAGCTGAAAATAGGCGCTGTCGAGATTGATATCGGCGCCCACCAGTGATCGGGACAGCAGCGTGCGCGTCACGGTGCCGGTCTCGGCTGCGGCTATCAGCGCTGTGAGCCAGGACGACGCATTGCCGTCGAATACCAATGTCAGCACGTCGTAGACGGCATCGTCATTCCACACGCCGGGGAGCGCGTCCTGTACGCCGTTCGCGTCCGGGGACTCACCGCGATACCACGCGTTTCCATCCCACCAGTAGCAGAACGACATCAAACCGTTTGCCGCCCTGGGGCTCAACACCGGATCCGCGACCCAATCAGGAGCTCCCCGATAGAACTCCGGCATCGACGCGCCGCCGTTGTACACGGCATCCAACTCCGGTGCGTTCCATATCCCACCGGAAAGCACCGCTCTCCCGTGTGGCAGCCGATGCAGCGTCGAACCGCTGCGGGTTCGGCCCTCGAACCAGCCGAGAGCACTCGTAACCCGCGGTCCGAGCGGAGATTTCACAGCCACGAACGCCGCGGAGATCAATGCCCACCGCGCCCATAGGACCGGGAGCGGCGGAAGTCCCTCGCCGGCCGGAACGGCCGCCGTGGTGTCGGCGTGCGCCGCCGCGAAGGCGGCATTCGGAGTCCGCACCTGCCGACCGCCGTGTCCGATGTACGCGGCCAGCCACACCGGTAGCCGCTCACGCGGATACTCCAGCAGGTCTGCGAGGTACGCCTGGGGTGGGAACAACTGCTGATCGGGGAAAGGCTCAGTGCCATAGTCGTATTCGACCCGAGCCGGACCTGTCGTGGTGACAAAGGCGAGCAACCGCCACCAGGGACCTTCAGCGGCCGTCGCTGCCAGATGCCGGGCCTCTCGCAGCAATTCGACCGCACGCCTCGACAGCGGCACCTGCGCGGCGCGCTCTCCGTCCGACACGATGACCTGCGCGGTCTCGTCCGTGACGGTCATCGCGACGGCCGCTTCCAGCCGATCGAACCCGTCCGGAATCAGCGCGAGAAGCTCGTCGACCACCTGGTCGACCACGTGGTCCGCGGTGATGTCCGATTCGGCCGCGGCGATTGTCGCGGCCATCCGGAAACCGACATCCGGCGATTCAGCAGTCGAATTGTCCTGACTCACACTGTCCCTCGTTCTCCACTCAGCTTCCGGTGATCACCTGAATAGCCGCCTGCTGAGCCGCCTCGCCGATCTCGCCGACCCGAAACCCACGATTCGCGATGTGCTGTACCAACTCCGGCTCCGGCGCGAGCCCATGCTTGTGCAGATAGTGCGGCACCGCCCCCGCCCACACCCACACCCCATCGGTCCGGAAGTTCAACGGCACATCCCGATCCCCAGGCACGAACTCATCCTGCTCGAAACTCCGCGCCGCCAACACGATCGGCGCCGACTCCAGGTACGCCAACACCGCCGTCCGCGTATTCCCCTCCACCACAGGCCGATCTGCGACCGGGCGCCCGTCGCCATCCTTGCCGTCATAAACGCGAGCCATCCGGGGAGGCTGCACGGCGGCCGGTGTCGGCTCGATCTTTACGGTCGCCTCCACCGCAGACGAGGGTTGCGCAGGTGCGAAAGGATTGGCCGGGGGAGTGGATGCGAACGGATTCGCCGGTGGAACGGGTGCGAAGGGATTCGCCGAGGGAGCGGGTGCGAAGGGATTCGCCGGTGCGAATGGGTTGGGCGCGGCATTCATCGGTGTGTAGCTCGCCTGAGGTGTGGCCGCCACCCGTGGCCGCGCCGACTGCGCCGCCAGCCCCGCAACGGTCGCGCCGGAGGACAGCAACAGTGCCAACACCATCAGCACGAGGCCGAGACCCAGGTACTCCCAGAAGTTGATCCCCATCACGGCGAAGGTGGAAGTCAGCCCGGTGAGTTCGCCGGTGAAAATGAGCGCGGCGGCGGCCGCACCTGCCGGGCGCACCGCCGGATTCCGCACGCCCGAACCTGTGAGCAGGGCAATCGCGACCACGACCACGATGATCAGAACAAGTACGAAATGCGCCAGGAGTAGCGGCGCCGAGCCGTTCGAGCTCATACGCCAGATGGACCTGAAGTTCGAGCTGTCGCTGACCGCCGGCTTGAACGACCCCGCCAGTTCAACTACCGCCGCGAAAAGCAAGAACACACCGGTGACCCGATCCGCCGCCCCGCCGGCCGCCGCATTGGCCTCGTGCAGGGCACCGCCTTTCGAAACCACGGTGTCGCGCAGCCCACTCACCAGCGCCGCGATCGCGACCAGCATCGCCAGCACGAGCACCCAGAATCCCGAAGCCGGCGAGATGTTCTCCTTGAACCCCTGGGCATAACCCATCACGTCCCCCGACGCGATCGACAACACCATCCCACCCGCGAACGCCGCGACCCAGAACAGAACACTCCGCCGAGCACCCATCCCCACCACGAGCGATATCCCCGTCACACCCGCCACGAGGACGACGAGCACGTACGGAACAGCACACATCCAGTCAGGAAACGTGGTTGTTCCGCGCTCTTTCCACACAGAGGTTTCCCACGAACGGTCATAGAACCGAACGTTCGCCACAGGCACCCACAGCACCGTGAACACCAACACCGCCGCCCCAACCAACAAGCCCCCGGTGACCCGACCCGCCCCGGCCTCACCCGCAACGCCGTCATTCCGCATATAGCTCATAGCTCCGCCCATCCCTCCCCGCGTGATGCTGCGACCCTAATTGCCTCGCACTCCCGACGCCAACGAGAGCCTCAGCCGCGCGGAGTCAGCGTTCGATCACCGACATCGAATTGCCGCGGTTATTGATGACGTAGAGAGTGTGGGTGGACGGATCCACAGCCGCGTCACACGGCGATTCGCCTACTCCGATTGTGGACATGACCACATGGGAAAGGCCGTCGATCACAGAAACCGTGCTGCTGCCAGAGGTCACGTAGACAGTGTGGGAGTCCCTGTCGAAGGTGACTGCCTTGGCTGACTCGGGCCCTCCATGGCTGACATCCCCTGCGAGGTTGATGGTGGCGATGACAGCGCGGGACGCCGTGTCGATCACCGACACCGATCCGTCCTCGTAGTTGGTCACATACGCGGTGTGGGTGGCGGGATCCGCTGCTACCTGCCGGGGACTCTTCCCGACATTGATGGTGGCTGTGACCTTCTGGGATGCCGTGTCGATCGTCGAGACAGTATTGCTCCTCGTATTGACCGAATACAGCGTGTGGGCATTCGCGTCCAGCGCCAACTGATCTGAATAGTCGCGGACGGGAAAGGATGCCCGTACGGTACGAGCCGCGGCGTCGATGACGAATATCCTGACACTGCTGCTGGTGTAGAGCGTGTGGGTGTCCGGGTCGACTGCTATGCCCTGCAGAAACGACGCATCCTTGACGGCAATTCCATTGATGACGGTTCTGGAATCGGTATCGATCATCGTGATGAACCCGGATCCGAGGGTGAAGAGCGTGTGGAGGCCCGGATCCAGGGCCATGCCCCACACATTCGATTGCCCAACGTTGATCGTGGCGGTCACGGCATGAGAGACCGTGTCTACAGCCCAGACCAGCCCGAGTCTGTTGTTGCCGACGAAGGCGGTATGGGTGGCTGCGTCTACTGCCACGTATTCCGGCATATCCCCTACCTTGTAGGTCGGGACCTGCGGCGGGTGCGCCAGAGAGTAGTCCTGCGGTGGTTCTGGACGTGTTGCGTACCAGCTGACCGGCGCGATGACCGCAGCGGCGGCGGCCAAACCGAGCAGGATACGACCACGGCGCACCCTCGGTCCGCCTGCGTCCGGCGCCTGGGTGGTTTCACGCGCATGCTCGCTGTGCGGCGAGTCCGGAACAGACTCGACGACAACGGTTTCCGGTTCCCACCAACGGTCGTGATCGATGTGCTCCGGTTCCGAGGGCAGCGGTGCCTGGACTGTCGGCGCGGCGGGTGGTCTCAGGTCTGTAGCAGAGGCCAGCGCGTCGCGGGCAGCCGTCGCCAGTTCGGCGGCCGTCTGATACCTCTGGGCAGGATCCTTGGACATGCCCCGGGCGATGACCTCGTCGAACACCATGGGCACGTCCGGCCGGACCGCGCTGGGCCGAGGTGGAGGGCTGGTCAGGTGCGCGGTGATCTGTTGTTCCAGACTGGTGCCGGGGAAAGGCTGTGAGCCGGTGAGGCATTCGTGCAGGACGCATGCCAGCGCGTACACATCCGACCGAATGTCGGCCACACCGGCCAGGCGTTCCGGGGACATGTAGGCGAAGGTGCCGATTGCGGCGCCGGTGCTGGTCAATCCGGCCTCGGCGGCGGAACGCGCGATACCGAAGTCGATGAGGTACACGAAGTCGTCCGCGCACAACAACATGTTGGAGGGCTTCACATCCCGGTGTACGAGCCCATTCGCATGCGCGGCAGTCAACGCAGCCGCGACCTGTCCTACGACGGACACCGCCATCTCCGGTGGCATCGGACCGCGCTGGGCGAGCACAGTATCCACGCCCTGCCCCTGCACCAGCCGCATGTCCAGATACATGCGCCCGTCGATTTCACCGTACTGATGGATCGGAATCACGTGCGGGTCGTTCAACCCCGCCGCCGCGCGTGATTCGCGCCGGAACCGCTCCCGGAATTCAGGATCGTCAGCCGAGTGCGGTGGCAGAACCTTCAGCGCGACGATCCGGTCACTACGGGTGTCGAACGCCTCGTAAACCTGCCCCATCCCACCTTCGCCGAGCAGACGGCGTAGCCGGTAATGCCCGAACGGAGTCCCTTTGTCCACGACCGCCCACATCCCCCGTTGTCCTGCCTGATTCGCGTCGCAAATGGTATCGGCCACCAGCCATCTGCGCAGATCCGGCCCGATGTGCGTTTCGTACGGAGCCTGTCAGTCTCCCGGCAAGTGGTGGTCAGCTGCGGGCCAGGACTTCGGCCAGACATTGCAGCAGCCAGGATCGGAAGACCGTGTAGTCGGCGGAACGGGTAAGGGAGACCTGGCATTCGCCGGGGATCATTCTTCCGATCTCATCGAGTTCCACGCCGAGACGACTGGTCCGAAGGAAGGAGCGGCCCACGGCCTGGGCGAGAGCCATCGCGTCGTGCTGCATGGTGCCCGGGTAGAAGTTCGCGAACCACTGATCCAAGTGTGAACGGATCAGTTGGCCCGCAGGGCCGGACTCGGCAAGCAATCCGTATTCGGGTGAGCCGGAGGTGATTTCATTGGCGGGGTGGAACGTGACCTCCGAGGGCACGATCCACGTTCGCAACCCGGCGTGCAATACGCTCCGCGCTGCGGCCACATCGAGTCGAATGTTGTGCTCGGCTCGATCGGTATGCCGGTAGTTCAGACCACCGCCCATCTGCGTGACGATGAGTCGTCCAGTGACATCAGGAATCTCGGTGACCACGGTCGAGAGGTTCGACAGTGGTCCGATGCCGAGCCATCGCACCTTGCCGTCGGTCGCCGCCATGACCTTCCGGACGCCAGTGAGAACGTCTTTGCTCTGACTCGGCACACCGTGTGGGACGAGGCCTTCTGCGGCCCAGTACTTCTCATTCCCCAGGTCGATGCCCGCGACTACCGGTACCTCGGAGCGACCCAGCAGATCCAGCAGATATCGCGCGAGCCGTGCACGCCTCCCACCGTGTTCATCGCTGGTGATGACGAGAGCCAACTCCGGTCGCCCCGCCGCGACGGCTACGGCGATGGCATCATCCGGGTCGCCTCCGATATCCGAATCGACAATCATCGGCATGGTCGACAGCGGTGGAAGCATGTCCGGCAAGTCAGACAGGGCGTCGGCCCTATCGTGTAGTCCGACGCTTCTGGCCTGATCGACCAACGCATCGCGAATCCGATTCGGAGCCAACTCCGGGTGGTCGTTCACCAGTCCTCGGCGCGGATTCGGCCCGGGGTGATGTCGTCGAGTTCTTCGACGTCGGTGAAGGTCATGGCTGGTTCGTTGAGATGCCGGTCGGGGGAGTTCGGGGGAGCGGTGGAGGCGGGGATGGGTTCGGGGATGCGTTCGGTGAGGTCGGGCATGCCTTCGATGAGGTCGGACATCTTGGGCATGCGGCCGCGGCGCTCTTGGATCGGGCTCAGGAGTTCGGAGCTTTTGCGGGCCAATTCGGTGGCCGCGGCTTGGGCGGCCTCGGTGATGGCTTTGGCGAGCTCGGGGAGTGGGAGGTCTTCGAGTTCGGGGTCCAGGCGGGTTTCGATGACGGTGCCGTCGGCGTTCACGACTACGGTGACCTGCTTCTGCAGGGCGTAGCCGGTGGCCATGAGTTGGGCACGCTGCTGCTGCATGTCGCCGAGGACCCGCATTTGCTGCTGGAACTCGTCGATCATCGACGCCAGTTCGGCTTTCGCGCTCTCGTTCGCCATGGTTACTTGAACGCGCCGGCGCTGTTCTCGTCGGTGCCGCCGAGCTGCTTGCCGGACTTGGTCTGGCCGTCGGAGTTGTCTCCGGCGTTCTTGGCCAGGGTCTCGGAGAGCTCCTTCAGCGTCTTGCGGGCCGCTTTGTAGCCGGAGCCGTTCTCGGCGCCCGCGAATTGCTCACCGTAGGTGTCGTTGCCCCACGGTTCGCCCTTGCCGCCGAGGGAAGCCATGAGGCTGTCCACCACGGTGCGTAGTCGCTTGTTGACGTGGTCGGTCTTGACGGCCGCCTGCCGCAACAGCTCCGGATCGACCTCGACTTTGTCCGTCATCTGGTACTACTCCTCCCCGTACAACACTGGCGCCGACACTAATTGGGCATCGGCATCGATACCACCGCGATATTCAGCCGCGCTGCCGCATCCGCTCCTGGAAACGCTGCGCGAAGCCCGCGATGTACACGTTCGGCGGCACCGAGGACGACGATGCCTCGATCACCCCGTCGTCGGCCATGTAGTAGATGGCGCGTCCGATCATGATCTCCCCGGGCCGGGTGGGCACGAAAACCATCCAGCCGTTGTCGATTCGCTCGGCGGTCAGCTGGTCGAGGGGGTATCCGCTGGTATCGGTTCCGCGCGCGAGGATGAATCGACGGACCTGTTCGATGGCGTCGATCCGGCTCAGCGGCGGCGCGGTGACGAAGGTCCGCAGGCCTGCCAGCGTGAACTGGTTCAGCGCCGAATCCACGTCGTGCTCGGCGGGATCGAAGACCGCGGCCACCGTCTCGTAGGTCACGACACCGGCCTGGGCCGCCGAAACCAGGTTCGCGACAGCGGATTTCGTGGCTTCGGTGATCGTCTTGCCGGCCGAGGTCATGACCTGCAGGATCGTGTCGATGGTCGCGCCGGTCGTCCAGATCCCGGGCACCGCGGCAGCCACCCCCGGGCCGAGCGGAGATTCGCCGCGGAACCACTGCCCGTCCTCCCACCAATAGCAGAAGGTCAGCTGCCCGGTGGCCGCGCGCGGATTCAGCACCGCGTCGGTGACCCAATCCGGTGCGCCCGCATACAGATTCGGCAGGGGAGCGCCATCGTTGTAGACGGCATCGAGCTCGGGCGCGTTGAGCACCCCGCCCGAGATGACGGCCCGATCGCCGGGCAGCGTGTACAGCGTGCTCCCGCTGCGGTTCGGGCCTTCGAACCAGGCCAGTGCGGGCAGCATCCGCGGACCGTGCGGAGCGTCGAGGGCGACGAACACCGCCGCGAGGGCGGTCCAGTTGGACCACATCACCGGCAGCGGTGGGAAGACTTCGGTCGTCGCCTGCCCGCGGATCTCCTTGGCACGGTCTGATCGTGCCTGCTGGGCAGCGACCCGCGGCGATCGCAGCAGCCGCTCGCCGTGACTCACATACGCCGCCAGCCAGACGGGTAGTCGTTTGCGGGGATACTCCCGCAGGTCCGCCAGGTACGCCTCGGCCGGAAAGAGCTGATCGTCCGGGAACGGCTCGTCGCCGTAGTCGTAGTCGGTCTGCACCTGGCCCGCGGTGTTGAGGCTGATTCGCATTCGCCACCACGGGCCTTCGCTCATCGCGGCCGCGATCTCGCGCTGTTCCTGTACGAGCAGCAGGACGGTCTCCGGCGGCTCGGCTCGAAACGCCTGGTCCCCGGCGGAGTACACCACGCTCCAGGACTTGGCGGTGACGGTCCACGCGAAGGTGGCGTCGACGCGTTCCCATCCTTCCGGCGCCGCGGCCGCGAGTTCACGGGCGATGCGGTGGGTCAATTCCCGCGCTTGCTCGACGATCCGGCCCTCGTCGGGAACGGCTTCCGATCCGGGGTGTGACACGACGCTGAACCCGATGTCGGATTCCTGATTCGCCTGCTCGAATCCGGCCATGAACGACCGCATGAATTCGTCGTCCGGATTCCCCGCCTGAGGCCTGTCCACGTCTCGAGCTCCCCTCCTCGACCGCCGCACGTTCCACCCGGTCGGATACCTGTGCGACCTTACACATTCGAGGTGCTCGTGTCGGCCTCGGCCGAGGTTCGCTCAGTGTTCGCGGGGACCGATGTGACCGTCGTCGGTGATGTGCAGCGCTTCCAATGCCGTGGTCGGCCCGCCGGTGATGGCGACGTCCCAACCGTCCTCCGTGCGCTGCGGCGCGAAGGACATGGCGTCGGTGTCGACGCCCGCGCCGATCAGGTACAGCCGGATCCGGTCGTCGGCCTCCGATTCCAGCAGGCCGCCCGGGGGAGCGTCATGGACCGGCCAGGGGCGACGCCGCCGGAAGCCGAGGCGTTCGATCTCCCGGGCCTGCTGTTCTTCCAGGTTCTCGCCGCGCCCGCGCGCCATAATGCTCCACACCGCGTCGCGCTTGTCCCAGCGGTAGAAGAAGGCGCGGCTGGTCACCTGCAACCGCGCCGAGATCAACCCGGAGTCGATGCGCTGCTGCACGTCGATGCGGGCGCTGTGCCCGTATCGGTCATCGAGCAATACCTCCAGGTCGCGGGTCTTGGCCGACGAATCCTCCCGGGCCCGTGTCACCACGGTCGACGGCATGGCCGCGAATCGCCGTACCAGGTCGTCGAATTCGGTCGGCGGGCCGGAGAATCGGGCGCTGATCTGGTGAATCCGCCCGTTGAAGCCCTTGTCGACGCGGTTGAATCCCTCCCCGACGAGACTGGCCTTCTCCCAGGTCTCCGACCCGTCGAGTTCGGGCTCGAACCCCAGACCCTCGAGCAGCGAGACCAGCTCCCGGGCGCGATGCCCGCCCTGCGCGATCACCGCGGCGGCCTGGCGTTTGCTGATCGGCGTCAGCGTCGAGGCGACCCCGCCCCGATAACCCGTGTACTCCTCGGGACCGATCCGGCGCACGCCCTGAGGAATGAACCACAGTGTTCGCACGGCGACATCCCTTCCGCGTCGGTCCGGCCCCGCAATCTTGCCGCCGACCATAGCCGATCAATAGCGGCGGGGCGCCGCCCCAGTTGATCCTCGGCGCGTTCTGTGGCAGCGTGGCGCGAGATCGTGAGCTGTCACGGCGTGAAAGGCGCTGCCGGACAGCGCATCAGCAGAGCAGGTCAGCGCGTATTCGGGGGCGGTCGTGGCGTCACGGGGGTGTCGGGTTGAAACCACTACCGGGCGAGTGATTCTCGTCGCAGGTGGTCGGCGATGATCTGGGAGCCGCCGCTCGCGGGGACGCTCGGGTGGCTGGTCGGCATGAAATGGCCGGACGGCAACGAGGATTCCATGTGGGGAATCGCCGACGACTGGAAGTCCAGCGCCAAGGATCTGCGCTCGATCGACTCCGACATCGATGACGCCATCGCGGCGGTACGCAAGGCGTATCCGACCGGCGACGGCGGCGACAAGATCATCGAGCAATTGCGCACCATGCGCGTCGGCGACCAGTCGATCGACAAGCTCGCCGAATGGTTCGAGACCATCGCGGGCACCGCGGACAACACCGGAACCGAGCTCGAATACACGAAGCTCATGTTCTATACGACGCTGATCACCCTGGCCGCCGATATCGCGGCGGCCTGGCTGTTCCCGCCGACCGCGCCGATGGCGGAGGGCGCGGCGATCGGCATCGGGCGCATCGCGGTGCGCATCCTGACCCGACGGGCCATCAATTTCCTCGGCAAGGAGGGGCTCAAGGCGACCGAGATCTCGCTCATGCGCTTCGCCTTGCGGCAGACGATCATCGGCGGTGCGCTGGGCGCGCTGCAGGACGGCGGAATTCAGGCGTATCAGCATGAATTCGGTCGGCGGAGCGAAATCAATACACAGCAGTTGCTGCTCTCGGCCGGTGGTGGGGCGGCCGGTGGACTCGTTGCGGCTCCTATCGGTAAGTGGCTTCCGAAAGCACTGGTCAACCCGATTGCCAAGGCGCCGATCAAGCAGATCACCGCGGAGAAGGCCGCCAATTTCCTGGGCGGCGGAATCGCCGGCGGGGTGGCCGGGCTCGCGGGCTGGGCCGTGAGTGGCGGTGTCACGCACAACTGGCATTTCGATCCGCGGGTCGTGACCGCCGGCATCGCGGGCGGCACCTTGCCCGGCGTGGCTCATGAGGGAAAGTCGCCCTGGAAGGGCAGCCCGGACAAGCTCGGAGTCACCAGTCCGAAGGCCGATGGCTCGCCGCTGGCAGTCACGGACAAGCAAGTGCATCCCTCTGCTGCCAAAGACGTTGCACTCACCGGGAATTCACCGCACGAGGCGGCTCCTTCTCATGAGAAGCCCACGGGTGGAACGACTCCGGGTGAGCATCCGCAGGGCAGGCCCGCGGATCCGCAGCCTCGCCCCACCGATGCCGGGGCACCCAAGGATTCCCTCGCTGGAGTACCGAAGGCGGATCCGGTCGCGCAGGTTCCGGTCCAACACGGTCCGGTTGTCGACGCTCGTCCGGTCGAGACTCCACAGAACTCCAACCCGGCGCATACACCGGCGTCGGGCGAACCCAAGCAAGTTCCCGCAGCCGCTCCCCGGACAGAGACACCGGTGGTTTCCCGACCGGAGACCACGGTGGCGCCGCGCGCGGAAACACCGGCTCCCGGCCGCGCCGACGCTCTGGGCACTCACACTCCACCCGCCGAACCGCGAGCAACTCCCGCGGCGATCCGTGACGTGGGGAGCCAGCCAACGCCGATGACGGCCCGGGCTACCGGCCTGGAAGTACCAGCCGGTCGTGCGGATCTCGCGGAACCAGCCCGCGCGGTCGAGTCCACCGCGCGCCCCGAGAGCCGCGAACTCGTCGGTGCGGGTACTGGGCCCGAATCCCGTATCGGTGCACGACCCGAGCACCCTGCGGGGTCGCCGGAACAGCATGGCCCACGGCGCACCAGCGACCCCGATTCGCCGAGGTCCGGCGATCATCCCGTCGGCGAGCAGAGCGCTCGTCATGCCGGCGACCCCACCGCGGAACGTCCTGTGCTGCCCGAGGATTCGCCGATCTCCGAGGCCGAGCACGCGCACGCGCGCGAAGCGCTTCAACAACTACACCCCGACGGCTCGCCCGAGCATCTACTGCACCCGCCGGAAACGGATATCGCGGGCGCGCACAACCGGGCGACCGAGAATCACGAGTGGTGGCACGGCCTGACGCCCGAGCAGCAGCACGCGATGATCAAGGCCCATCCACACGAGGTCGGTAATGCCGACGGTCTGCCCCCGCATGTGAAGGACGAGGCCAACCGACTGGCCATCGCCCGGGACCTGAACGCTCTGCACGAGCAGAATCCGCGCATCGAGAAGTGGACGAGTAGGTTCACCGATCCGGAGAACTTCCGGCAGTGGAAGAACCTCGAATCCACACGCAAGGCACTGGAGGAAGCACACGATCTCGCGGCGAAGTACGCCGACAAGTTCGGCGGCGAAGAACCGCCGGTGCACGTGTTGTCCTACGACTCGAAGGAATTCAACGGCGAGGGCCGGGCGGTCGTGGCCTTCGGCGACACGTCCAAGGCGTCGTCGGTGTCCTTCCACGTGCCCGGCATCACGACCACGGTGCGCAGTCTCGAAGGCAATCTGAAGAACGCCTTCAACCACATGTGGGAGACGACGCAGCGCACCCAGGAACCCGACATGGTCGCCTCCATCGCGTGGATCGGCTATGACGCTCCCAGCGGATTCCCGAAGATCGTCCGCGAGATGACCGACGCCCGCCTGGCGCAACGGGGCGGCGAGCTACTGGCCCGAGATGTGGCCTCCTTCAGCCAAACTCGCCGGCTGGGCGCGGAACTACCCGGCGGTCACCCCACCCCGGATGTGCACCTGTTCGGTCACAGCTACGGTTCCACGACCACCAGCTTCGCGGGCGCGGGCGGCCGCCTGCACGGCGACATCTCCACGATCACGCTGCTCGGCTCGCCCGGAGCCGGTCCGGTCGGCCATGCCGCGGACTTCGGCATCGGCGCGCACAATGTCTTCGTCGCCAGCTCCTCTCGCGATCCGGTGACCTGGATCGGCGCGAACACCCTCGGCGAAATCGGTCGTGTCGCACCGAAACTCGGCATGGGTCTGGGTATGGACCCCGCTATCGAAGCTTTCGGCGCACGCCGGATCGCCGCCCAATTCCCTGGCGGCGTCCACACGTTGAGCGATATCTCGACGCACACGGGCTACTACAACCACATGGATGAGGGACGCTCCGTCCCGAGCGAATCCCTGCACAACTTCTCCCGGATCGCGTCCGGCCAAACCCCGCACCTCTTACCGGAGTACTCGCGCCCCGGCCACGAAGACCTCAACCCCAGGCAACGCACCCTGGGCTCCAGCCCCCACGACCCGGCCCGGTTCCGCGCCCCCGAAACCGAAAGCCACCAGGGCGAACACCCCTACGGCTACGACGACCTGGTCCACTCCAACCGCACCCTGGACCCATCTCCGGTCGCCCCCGAACGCACCCACACCGAAACCAACGACTGCGGCCCTCAGGCGCTGCGCCAGGTCCAAGAACTGACCGGCAACCCCAACATCCACGTCCCCGACGACCCGACGATCGCCGACCACGGCATGACCGCCGCGGAACTCGAGCACGCGGCCGGCGCCCACCTCGACCGCCACGAAACCCTGGGCTCCGTAGCCGACCAACTCCACCGCCTAGGCGACGGCGCAACCGCGCTCGTCGTCGACGAATTCCACGGCCCCACAGACGTCAACGGCGTCGGCGCCCACGCCTACACCGTCACCAACGACGGCGGCCGCCTCGTAGTCCACGACAACGCCGTCCCCGGCGGGCCACACCCGTTCCCGCCGGACCACACCAACGTCAAATCCACCCACGCGATCGTCTTCGACTCGCACGGCAACCCGGTGCGCCCGCTCGAATCTGTCCCGCGGGAGAATCCGGTCGGCCAGCGCCCGGAAGCTCGTATCGGCCAACCGGATTCGCATCCCACTGGACCCGAACACGCGAACCCAGCCCATGGTCCCGACGGCACCGAGCCCGCGCGCCCGAAGCTGCCGGTCGAGGACAAGCCGTACTACGCGAACCCGCGCTACCAAGACCCCACGGCCTCACACGAATACGCCGCGAAGAACAGGATCAGCCACGGCGAGGTCCAAACCATCCGCGACTTCGAGACCGCGAACCATCCCGAGATCTCCCGGCTCACCGATTCCGAACTGGATGCGATCCGTCGTAACCAGGGGTTCAACCTCAACGAGCCGGTCAACGAAGGTACCCGCAACGGCAATCCAATCGCGCTGGCCGACCACGACGTCGAGATCCGCACCCTGGTCTCGGCATACAACAAGCTGCCGGATCATGAGGGGACCGTCTATCGCTCGCTCTACATCGATGATCCGGTCGCTTTGGAGAGGTTTCTCGAGGCCTACTCTCCGGGCAAAGAGCCACCGGTCGACCCCGGATTCGCCTCGGCGGACAAAGACAGCTCAATGCCAGGCGGCAATGTCGAGCTGATCATCGATTCCCACACCGGGAAGGACATCTCCTGGGCCAGTCTCTCCCAAGAAGAGGTTGTCTTCCCGCCAGGCACCCGATTCCAGGTCGAAAGCCGTGACCTCATCGGCGGTAAGTACGTAGTCCGTCTCACCGATATAGGAAGGACCCCCGATGCCCATCAGCCCGGAGGAAATGGAACGCATAGCGCGGAAGGTGCTGGGCCCCACGATGCGGGACGAGATCGAGGACCCGGAACTCCGGGCGAAGCGCGACCGCGACTTGGCGATACTGCGCGAGAAGGACGCGAAGGGACGCCGCCCGGCCACCGAGGACCAGATCAAGATCTGGCAGGCATGGGGCGAGTCGGAGATCGCCCGGATCAACCGGGAACAGGGCGAGAACACCTAACAGGAGAAGATTCCGCGGCTCCCACCCGAGCCACCGAACCCGAACAACGCTCGCCCAGTACTCATTTCGACCCGACCCTGGAGCGTCCGTCGACACTGACGCCCCACCTGGCCTCCCGTTTCGAGGAAATGAGGGCCGCCGCCGGCGAAATCGCGAAGGCCCATTACGAGCCGACGCGCACCGCCGAACTACCCGCGCTCCGTGAAAAATTCGTCGAGATCCTGGACCGAGTGGGCCTCATGGACCCACGCGAGAGCGTGACTCCCTGGCGCCTCCTCAAGGAATACGATCCCGCGCTCGCCCGGTACTTCGAGCAACACCACGAGACGTTGCTCCCCAAGGCAACCGAACCCACCGCGCCGCACGCTCCTGAACCCACCCCTCACGAGACCGAGCCCGCAACCCACCCGACCGAATCACAGAACCGCCCAACCGAATCCGACCACCGCCAGAACGAACCCGACTCACACCAGGATTCGGACCACGGAGCCCCGGACCGCACCCCCACAGAAGATCCGCTTTCCCATTTCGCGGAGCGAACCCCCGCCGGCCTCTCGCTCCACGACGAGCCCGAAATGCGCGAACTGGCCCGCCAGGTCCCCGAGGACCCTCGCTACTTCACGATCGACGCGCACCTGACCGAGCGTGGCACCGTCCTCCTGGACGGTCGCGAATACACCATGGAGCAGCTGGCCACCCGCCTCCGAGAACTCGGCTACGACGGCCGCCCCATCCGCCTGGTCGGCTGCGACGCCGCCTCCACCGAGGCCGCCGCCCGCCTGGCCAAGGCCACCGGACGTGACGTCCTGGCCCCAACCAAACCAGCCTGGACCGACCACGACGGCCGTGTCTACTCCTCCACCGCCGAAATCACCCCCGAGGGCACGCGCCGCCCACGCATCCCACCCGACGGCGATTGGGAGCTCATCCACCCCGACGGCACCAAAACCAAGGTCACTGACGACGGTTTCGTCCCGGGCACCCGTGATGAGGACAAGCACAACCTCAATCCCGAGGATGCCAGGGACCGTGCAGCCCTTCCAGGCGAGCGCGAGCGGCCTGGGAACAGAGATGTCGAGTGGGTTGAACCTGCTTACTCCCACACGGAAAATCGTGTCGTGGAGCCAGGAGAGCCGTTCTACGACCCTCACCGGCCGCCTGACCAGAATCCCGAGCTGTCGCCGAATACCAAGTACACAGTTACTGATTCGGAGGGGCGTCGTACGTACGTTTATACCGATGACAGGGCTGTGATTACGGATATCCACGCATATACGGACAATACGCGTACTGGGTACTCGGATCGACCGGTGGCCAACCCGGACGCAAGTCATCCGTTGCCTGATGTGAACTACAAGGTCGAAACAGGGCATCCGACAGAATTTACATTTCGAACTGATGAAAACTGTGAACCCATTGTTGATTTGAACAGTTTCGATGAACCTAGCGGAGTCAAATATGATCCGCCGAGCGGGGAGAACTACCGGGAGATCCACGACTGGGATCCGGATGCTCATCCCTTCAGCTATCGAAATGATTTGGATCCAGACTGCCGTTATGAGGTTTACAGCAGAAACCCGGACGGGTCAGAGAAGTGGCACGGGACTTTCTACACGTCTCCCGAGCGCACGCCAGGCGGGAAGTCGCAGTTTACTCATATCGATACGTGGACAGATCAAAATCCTGAGCTGGGAAATCGCGATACGATGCGGCCTCACAATCATGACTTTTCGGACGGAAGTGTTCCGGACGGGTTGCCGCTTCCTAACACGCGGTACCGTGTAGATGACCGCCTCTTCCATACGGACGATGTAGGTAATGCTGCGGTATCCTTCAAGCCCGACTATAGTTCGTCGGCGCATCCGAACCGAGATGGTGAGGTCCAGAGGAGGGTCGGTTGGAGAGGTCAGGCCGAGTACCCGGAGCCGTATCGCGGCGGCCACACGCAGGACCACGCCAGTGGATCGGTAAACGAAGCGATTGGTCTCGTTGCGCAGTTGTACCGCGAAAACAATATCCTGAAGACAAGCACCGATCCGCTCAGCACCTATAACGACAGTTGGAGACGTTCGGAGATGGATCGAAAGGGTGCCCACGATTCCGGGATTGAAATCGACCGTGTCCAGGTGTATCCATCCCTGCCGACAAAGGGATTGACTCCCGATTACATTCATTGGATGGAACAGCGTATCGACCCGATAACCCATAAGCCTGTTCTGCATTTCAGAAGCCACATCAACTATTAGATGCCCAGGAGTTGTCCGTATGTCTCAAACGCACCCACACGACCGGCTGGGTCAGCCGCGGTCTGCTCGGCGAGAGCGTGAAGCTCGGGCCGACATGATCATGGATTGGGTCGCGGGAAGGCTGCTGGACAGTGTTGATGACGACTGTGCTCGGGTCGAACTGCAGGTCGCAATGGCGGCGGACCTGCAAGACATCAAGTACTCGGCGTTCAATCGGGATGGATCTGTGCAGCTCCGGGAGATTCCGCAGGAGATACTTCGGGCCTTCCCTGATTTGAGAGATCTCCGTTTCGAGGATGACCTGGGGACGTGGTTTTCGCTGCGGATTCAGGTCGACCCGCCGGAAAACTACAAAGCTACATTCAATTTCACCGTCGATCCGATGTGGCAGCCATCGATTCCGGCGGAGAAGTACTTGGAAGATCTGCAACTGTATCCTCGGTCGGCTGAGGAGATCCCGCGTTGGCTCGAGAATAAGATCAATCCGAATTATCCACTCCCGGACGTTTCTCCCGGTACGCTCCCGGAAATTGTGGCACGAACAAAGGCTGCATCGCTGCAGCTGCGCTTGGCGCTCCCTCAGGGTTGGAAATATGCGCAGGTCAAGTTCAATGAGGTTGGGGGATACTTCGAGGCGTCAGCTTTGGTGCAAGATATCTCCGGCCAAATGACGCCCTGGTCTCCGCCGGTCGAGGTCAGTGAGCGGTTCAGCGAATTGCGCGCGGCTTCCCGTGGTCGACCAGCGATTTGGTACACGGCGCGAGTTGAACTCTGGTACAGCGGCGAAGAGGATTTTCAGACGTTTGGTTCTGAGGAACCGCAATGGAGTTCGAATCCTCCGGCGGGAGCATTCGACGAAGAGTTACGTCGCGCCGAAGGGTTCGACTACGAGCTGCCGAATTGGCTGAATGATCATCGTGCTGATTGAGCCTTCCAGGGCCGCACTGAGTTAAACAGGTTCAGCTGAATGATGTTGATCGGCAAGCTCATTCGTTGTGCATACGAAGGGAAGGAAGATGGGCGAACGTTCCGATCCATCGGCTTTGCGGTTTCTGATCGGGTACGAGTTGCGGGTCGCGCGCGAGCACGCACGGGTGAAGCAGGGCGAGGCCGCGAAGGCGATCGGGTGCAGTCAGCCGAAGATCGTCGCGATGGAATCCGGGAAGTATCTGCAGCAGCCGGATGACGTGACCGCATTGCTGAGGCTGTCCGGCGCTGATGTGGCCCAGGTCGACCGGCTCGCGTCGCTGGCCGGCCAGGCCGATCAGAAGACTTGGTGGGCACCGTTTTCCGAGGTATTGCCGAACTGGTTCGAGACATTTGTGGGTCTGGAAGGCCTCGCTCGGAGCCAATTCATCTATCAGACAGTCACATTCACTGGACAACTGCAAAACCAGCGCCTACGCCACCGCTCTGCATGAGGGCAGCCCACTGGTCGCGTCAGTGGACGTGCCGCAGATTGTGCGCGCCAGAATGGCCCGACAGCGGCTGACCGGGCCTCATCCGATGAGCTTGAGTTCCGTCATCGAGGAAGCGGTCCTCGATCGGGTGGTCGGCACTGCGGAAACGATGCGTGAGCAACTCGAGCATCTTTCCCGGCTGATGAAGTACGACCACATCGACATTCGCATCCTGCCGACCAGGAAGTATGCCCATGCCGGGAACGTCACCGAGTTCACGCTGCTGCAGTTCGCCGAGGCGCAGACCGTCGGCTATATCGAGTACCCGACCGGTGCGCTCTACCTGCAGGATTACGATGGGGTCGCAGTGTACGAGATGCTGGCCGAGCAGCTCCTTGCGGCGGCGTTGTCGAAAAGTGAATCCGCCGAACTGATCAGGAGTCGGGCGGCCGGGTTGAAATGAGGGAGTCGGCCGATGGCCCCGGTCAGTCCTGTCAGGTGGCGCAAGTCCAGCTACAGCGGAAGTAACGGGGGGCAATGCGTCGAGGTCGCCATCGCACCCGGGGTAGTGCGGATTCGTGACAGCAAGTACTCCGGATCGCCGGAATGCCGACCGATCATCACCGTGCCGGACTGTCTATGGGGCGATGTGCTCGACTTCGTCCTACGCGGAAGCGCGGGTGAAGTCGGTATGGGACTGACTGTCGAGATCGGCTCTGACGGCGGCGTGACCTTGAGGGACGGGGATGGAACCGAGTTGGCGTTCACGGCCGCCGAGTGGGGCGCATTCGGGAAGGGGATTGTGAACGGCGAGTTCATCGCCTCGTAGGGCTTCGCTCCCGCGGCCTGTGCAATGCTGATGGTCATACTCTGGGGCGGAGGTTTCATACGTGAGTGCTGAATTCGACGAGCTACCACGGCTCGCGCGCGTCTATGACGGTCGCGACGACAGCGGGCGTCCGATCGCGGTCAGGGAGCCGCTGCCCGCAGATCTGCGCGACCGCATCCTCGCCTACCTCAACTCCGCGCCGATCGTTCTGGCCGCACGCAGCTTCGAGGTGGACGAATTCGCACCATCCGATCGCGATGTGCCGCTGACCTTCCGGACCGACGGTGTCTGGATCTGGGCCGGCGCGGTGTCCCACTACCTCCGTAAGCATGCTCTGCCGCCGGATCCGGAGTTGGTGCGCCACATCATCACTCGCGACTACGAGCTCGGTGAGGTCAGTGCGGAGGCCAAGGACGTGGCCGTTCGCGTCATCACCACGGGATAGCCGTGTGCTGCTTCATCCGCGCTGTTGATTGTCTGTATTGAGCTGTGCTGCAGCCTGATTGATTGCGGTTGCGAACTCGAAGGTCAGTCGCATGACTTCGAGGTACGCGGCAGAGTCTCGATCGTGGACGCCTCGGATCCAGCAGATAACCGCTCCCTCGTTGACCCGGATTCGGGCGGTGGGGGCGATCTGGACGATGGAGTAGGCCGCGGCCATGACCGGGCGGGTCAGGAGTTGGCGGGCCTGGTCGGGGTGGTTGGGGGTCAGGCCGAGGTACCAGCGGTCGAATTCTTCATTGCCGCTGGAGAATCGGCGGTGTTCGACCGACTTCTTGTTGAACTCGAGGAGCCACTCGCCTTGGGTGGAGAGCAGGTCCAGCCTGTCCACGGAGCGGTCGACGCCTTCGATGACGACGGCGGTGTGGCGCCAGGTGGTGATCATGTTCTGGAACATGGTCTCGTGTTCGACCAGAAAGGTGGTGTACGGAGCGCCGGCCGCCTGGCCGTGGATGGGAGCTTTGTACTTGGCCTTCGACGGATATGGGCACAGCCCGATTCCCGCGTGCTGCTCACGCCACTGGGGCGAGGGCCAGTCGACGGCGCCGCCCATCGCGGCCGCCATTGCCTCTTGTCTTTCCCGGTCGCGGGCGTTGCCGGAGATATTCAGCGCCACCAGCGCGACGACGACGATCACTCCGATGACAATGGCAATGGCCATGAATCCCCCTCAGCACTACCGCGGATCACGATTGCCCCCGCAGTCGAATATCGAACCTGCGCAGGCAGCCTACCCACGTCGCTGGTGAACGGCTCGGCTGGATCGGGCTCCACGCAACCGGTTAGGCTGCGATCACGTCCACCTGGGAGGGGAGAGCGATGGCCGACGACGACTTCACCGGACTCAATGGCGAGAGCAAGAAGGGCGTCCTGTTCAACCGTGAAGCCGCGCAGACGATGGCAGATCAGGCCGCGGCGATGCTCGCGTCAGTGAATGCCGCCATCGGCAAAGCCCCACAGGCCGATCTGGGCGCGCTGAATCAGCGGCATTCGGGTGACGAGCTTGCGAAGAAGTTCAACGAGGCCGCGAAGAAGCTGGTCGAGACGACCCTGAAGGAACATCAGGAGGTGCTCACCAAGATCGGCGAGTCTTTCGTGGGCGCGGCGCGGTTGTACGTTGACACCGATCAAGCCTCGGCCACGGCCTTTTCCGGTGATGACGCCCGCGTGAAGTTCGAGTCGATGGTGCCGAAGCCGGGGCAGCCGGGGTTGGCTGTCTCGCCGGTGCACGTCGATTCGGTCAGCATGCCGGGATGGGGTCAATCGGGTCGAGGGAACAAGTACACGTGGTCCGGTACTTCTTCGGATGACTACGGCAATCTGCTGGCAGGGACTGACAAGCAATCGGCGCTCTCGGGGAAAGCCAGCGGGGTGGAGCTGGATCCGAAGGGAATCACCGGGGAGCCCGGCGCCCAATACGAATGGGACGACTTCCACAATCATTGGCAATACATCAACGATTCAGGAGTTCTCGGGAAGCTCGAGGCTTACGCACAGTCGTGGAACACGGCGAGCGCGTACCTGAAGGCCCAGATGACCACCTTCCAGACCGCCAACGACAAGTATCTGACCGGCTATCAAGGCGATACGTCGAAGATGAACGAGGTTTGGGCTTCAGACGGAGCAAAGCTGGCGCAGCAAGGGATAACGAACTACCTCAAGAGCGTGAAAACCCTCACCGACGGCATGGATCTGATGGCCCTGAACCTGGCTTTCGCGCAGGGCTGGTTGAAGAAGCTGCAGAACTTCCTGCCCTACCACAGCATTTCCCAGACCACGGTAACCACCGCCACCCGCGGCGGAGCTGTCACCACGCACATTTCGAAGCGTGATGTCGACGAGGCGATGACGAAGATGCGGCAGGCCTGGGACAACTGGTATGTCGAAGGCGTCAAGGATTCCAGCGCCGCCGTACCCATGCTGAAGAACCCCAACGACGCCATCACCGTCCAGCCGCAGCAGGTGCAACCGGGACCGAACCCGAATCCGTCTGGAAACCCCAGCGGCAATCCGACCGGGGACCCTAGCGGCACTCCGCAGACACAGGTGCCGAACCTGGACAACAGCCCCACCCAACCGACGACTCCGACCACGCCCACCACGCCGACGGACAAGAACCCGACCACTACCACCGATACCACCCTGCAAACACTGATCACGCAGGCGAGCACGGTGTTGCAGGCCGGGATCACAGCGGTGGAACAAGGGGTGGAGAAGGTCGCGTCGGCGATTCAGACCGGTCTGCAGACCGCACAGACGACCCAGACCACAAAGCCGACCGAGGACCTGCAGAATCAGCTGACGCAACAGTTGCAGAATCTGGGCCTGCTACCGAACACCAACACTCCGTCCGGATCTCCGACCGGAGGCAGCCCGTCGGGCACGCCTACCGGCACAGGCTCGCCCCAGACGCCTAAGACCCAGCTGGCTCCGCGTTCCGCCAATCCGACATCTACGACCGAGACGGATAAGGAAGTGGCCACGACATCGCGCGCGGGACTCGCCGCGACGACTTCGTCCTCGTCCACCGGGTCGTCCGGCGGGATGGGTGGTTCGCCGATGGGGGCGGCAGGTGCGCAGGGGCAGGGTAAGGAACACAAGCGTCCGCAGTTCCTCACCAACCTGGACAATCTCGAGGCAGTCCTGGGTGAGGCGCCGGCAGCGGTCACCCCGGTGGCCGAGAAATGACGGTGCAATGGCGGTTCACAGAGGCCGAGTTCTATGTGCTCTGGATGGATCGGGTAGGTGTGGAGCCGCCCGAGCCCTTCATGTTCACGTCGGCGACGAGGACTGCGGACGAGTTCGACCTGGAAATGCGGGAGGCGCGAGAAAGTCTGAGCCACAAGCTCGGTGGTGACTTCTCGACGGTATTCGACGCACTGACGAATCCGGATCTCTTCCTGACCGGATACGGGTGGGACGACCAGGATCGGTGGGGAACCGACTTGATGGTGCGCGTCCATGCGGCCCGCAAGGGCCCGAAAGGCTATGTGATCAGCCAACTGCCGGGCGCAACATATTGGCGTCGGGGTGGCTATACGGTGGCCGAATGTGATCCGCTGCGACTTGCCGATGCTGTTGTCGAGGCAATGCCCACCGGTGACCGGGGCGGGCGGGGAGACATCGGGCTGGTCACCGACGAGCAGAACATCGATCACGACTTCGGCCGGTCGGCCATTGCTGCGGCGCCGGACACTGCGGTATCCAGAGCCCGTGAATTCCTCGAGGCCCCAGCCTCGAACGCCGGTGAAATCCACATCGTCCAGGGGAGTTCGGTATTCGGGCCGCGTGGGATCACCCGCCACCAGGTGCAGTTCCGGGATCTTGTGGACGACGGCCGCTATGCCATCGTCGACAATCCGGAGCGGGCACTCGCTGTGGACAAGGCCAGATTCATCTCGGTCATCAATAGCTACGTCGCGGCTGTGGTCCAGGTGATCAAGGACGAGCGCGGCTGATCGATCGCTGAAACCGAAATGTTCTTGTCTGGCCGGACTGGCCTATGGTACTCATACGCAAAGCTAACTGGGAGGGAGTTCGCCGTGACTGAGGTGGGGGCGGTCAGTTCTGGTGCTGGTGAGGGGGATTGGGCCTCGCTGGTGGTTGCCAATACGACCGGGTCGATTCGGGTGCGGACTACCAATCAAGGTCTGCCGTTGGCCGTGAAGGTTGAATCGGCTGAGTTGCATCGGGATCCGGGGCAGTTGGCGGGGGAAGTGTTGCGGCTTTGTCAGAAGGCTGCCAATCGGGCCGGGCTCGCGCTGCGGAAGCAGTTGGAGGAGGCCGGGGTTGATGCGGCGGGGCTGGCTCGGGCGGGGCTGCCTACCGAGGCGGATGTGGCTCGGCAGGAGATTGTCGAGGAGCAGGACTACGATACTGAGCCGCAGAGTTGGCTCAGGACGGTGTGAGAGGGGGGCTCGTGGTTTCGTCGATGGATGAGTTGCAGGAGCAGGTGCGGCGGCAGCTGTATCGGTTTCAGGACTTGGCGGATCAGATGGCGGCCGTGCGCGGGCGGGAGACGTCCGAGGACGGTGCCGTGACCGCGGAGGTCGACGGGAACGGGGCGCTCAAGGACCTGCAGTTCAGTAGTGCCGTATCGCGAATGACGCCTTCGGAGTTCGAGCAGGCCGTGGTGACGACGGCGGCGCAGGCGGCGCGGCGGGCGTTCGAACGGCGGGCCGAGATCGTCGATCGGTTCAATGAGGAGATGGCCGAGTAGGCCGGTCTGTTAACAGAACTTTGAGCCAGAGTTTGCATCTTGCGGTCTGGCACAAGAAATTTCGTGCTTGTAGTCTGAGCAAGATCAAGGGTACTGGGAGGGACACTGATGGCTGATCACGTGGCGGCGGAATTTCCGCCGATCCTGGCGTACGGCACCGAGAAGGCGGGAATCGCCGCGCAGGTCGCGGGGGCGGCGGCCGCGGACGTGGGCGCCGCGATGGCGCAGGCGGTTCCGGTTTTCGGTCTGATCGGTCAGGAATTCCTGGCGGCCTTCGCGGTCGCGCAGGGGAACTTCCTGATGTCGTCGGCGGAGATCGCCGCAGTGCACGCGAATACGGCGACGGCGGCGTACACGGCGGTCGGCACCTACGGCACCAATGAGGTGACCTCGGCGGCGAGCTTCCTATCGACGATGCTGTGACGAGTCCGTCGAATCCGACCGTGCTGGACGGGCTGCGCAGCAGCCCGATCGGTCCTTACCTCGATACACCGGTCACGGATGTGTTGAGCACCATGGGATTGCCGCAGCTGCCGCAGATCCCGCAAATCAGCCTGCCGGATCTGTCGGGGCTGCAGCTACCCACGCTGCCGACCATCGACCCCACGGCGTTGATCCAGCCGGTCACCAGCCTGCTGCAGTCGTTCGGCACCGGGAGCCTGAGCAACAGCAGCTTCAACCCGGCGACCATCATCACGTCGCTGGTCAGTGCGCTGACTTCGGCTACCTCGCAAAGCAAGTCGGCGACCAGCACGCTGATGAACACCTTCAGCGGGGACGCGGCGACCGCCGCTCAGCTCAAGAGCAATGAGGTCGAAGCGCAGAGCGGTACGGTGGCCGCGCAGGGCGCGCAGCAGCATGGCATCCTGCTCTCCGCCGAAGCCATCGTCGCCGAGGGCTACGCTGAAATGTCCGCTCTCATCGCGCAATTCATCGCCCAGGTGACCGCGGCGACCGCGCTGATCGCCACCCCCGCCGGGATCCCATGGCTGATCGCCACCGCGACCGAGACCATCAACGCGGGCCTGGCCATCGCGGCCAAGACCAAGGTGCAGCTCGCGGGCAGCACCGCCGAGATCCTCGAGGCCGGCACGAAGATCATGATCGCGGGCGCGCCCGTCGCGTCCAATATCTCGAACCTGGTGAACATGGTCGGCACCGCGCTGCAGCCCATCTCCAGTGTCGCGCCGACGGTCGCCGAGAAGGTGGTCGAGAAGGGCGCGACGGTGCTGTCCAGCGGCGTCAGCGATCTCAGCTCCGCGCTGACCAGCAACAACAACACCAATACGAACAACAACACCAACAAGACCACCACCACGACGCCCTCGACGACCACCACCAAGACCGACGAGGCCAAGAAGACCGAGAACCCGGACGGCACCAAGACCGACGGTGGCGGCGGCAGCCCGCTCGGCACCATCTTCGGCGGCGGCGTGCCCACCACCACGACGCCCTCGACCACGCTGGGCGCCAACCGGGTTCCCACCGGCGAGGTCAGCAACACCGGCGCCGGAATACCGAAGACCACCACCGAAGCGAATGGCCGCACCACCTCGACCAGTTCGCCGGGCATGACGGGCGCCGGCGCCGCCGGACGCGCGGGCGCCGCCGACGAGGAATCCACCTCGGACCGCTCGGGCCTGGTCACCGGTGCGCACGGCGACGAAGTGGTCGGCGTCATCGAAGGCGTGGTGCTGCCGGTCGTCGGCGCCATCGAGGCCATCGAGGAGCCGCCGGACAAGGCCCTCACACTCTGATTTCGAATTGCCAGGGGACACAGGAGGATTGGCATGAGCATCAACGCATTCGACGGTCTGCGCTTCGACGCCTCGACCGCCCGCGACGCCGCGGCCCAGCTGGACGCGCTCGCCGACCGCATCGCCAACGGGCTCGGTGTGGAACAGGCGAAGCTGGACTTCGCGCCCGCCGGCTCCGACGAGGTGTCGCAGCGCGCCGCGCAGACCCTCAACACGGTCGCCGCGTCCTTCGTGGCCTCCGGCGGCGACGGCGTCACCGAACTGCGTAACCTCGCCTCGACGCTGCGCAGCCAGTTCGACGCCTTCGGCAAGGTCGAGGAGCAGTCCGTCCTCGGCTTCGCCGGCTGAGCGGAGACCCTCCTCGATGCTGGAACCGACGAAACCCGGCTTCACCGAGACGGTTTGGGAATCCAAGCCGCCCGAAGAGCTGGCGCGCGAACTGGTGACGGGCGCCGGGGCGATCCCCGCCGCCGAAGCCGGACTCGCGTGGACTCGACTGAGCGCGGGTTTCGCCGCCGCCGCCGTGGAGTACGAGAGAATTCTCGTAATCCTCGACAGTGCTTGGGAATCCAAGCACAGCGGGCCCTTCATCGAACGCATCAAAGCGCTGCGTGACTGGATGGGGGCCTCCGCCTCCGCGGCCGCCGGCAATGCGGTGCAGGCCGAAACACACGCGGCAGCCTACGAACTCGCGAAACTGACCATGCCCGACGTCGACGAGGTCGAGAAGCTCAAGGATCTGCAGCAGCTGATGCAGCAGCTCGGCCTTGCGGGCGGAATGCCGCTACTGGGCGGACTTGCCAAGACCGATATGGACGCCGACGCCGCCAAGGCGCAGGCGGCGCGGGTCATGCGGACCTATGAGGCCGCCACCGAATCGCTGGCCAAGCCGTGGGAACACCAGGCGCCGCCGCAGGTCACCGCCGGGCTGACGCCTGCCGAAAAACCGGTCGCGCCGGTCGAGGCGGAAGCGCCCGCGGTTCCCACACCGTCGATGCCGAACATCAACCTCGGCTCGCTCAACTTGCCGCCCATGCCGCTGACTCAGGTGCGCGCCACCACCGTCGAGGCCAAGGAAACCACCACGCAACGCGTTGTGACGCAACCGGTTACGGTGCAGCAGAGCGGGACCACCATGGCCCCTGCTCCCATGGGGGGCACCGGCCAGTCCAGCGATGAGGAGCACACGCCGCGGGCCGGGCTCGTCGGCGCGCCCACCAGCGACAACGAACTGGGCCTCACCTCCGGCATGCAGGTCGCGCCCGCCGTCCTCGGTGGCCTCGACCCCGCCGCCCAGCGCGCACCCGTCGACATCGCCTTCAATGCGGGCAGTGGATCCGAAAAGGCGTCCAGCACAGTGGAATCCGGCAGTAGTCAGGGGTCGGCCACATGACCATCCTCACCAACGACGGACTCATCGCGCTAGCCGGCCACCTAGGTGTGCAGACCTTGCCGCTCGTCCTATCCGTCGGGCCACGCCAGGAGACCCACCGGGACTGGCAGGACGCCCAAGAACAGGCCCGCGCCGACCTACGCGCCCGCCGCATCGTCGACGCCCACGGAGACGTCGACACCGACACCGCTACAACACTTTTCACCCTCGCCCAACCGGACCGCGAGCTAGCCATGCGGGTCCACACCGCAGACGGCCAACTACGGGTCTGCATCGCCCGCCGCGCCGACAGCCACGCCGTCGCCATCCGCCGCGGCGACACCCTCGACCTACACCCCCTATGGTCCGACGGCTCCGGCGACTCCCTGGCCCGCCCCCTCCTCGACGCCCTCGGCCCCTGCCCGCCCGCCGATCTCGCCGCCTTCAGCGCCGAATCCGCCGACCTGGCCGAACGCCTCGACACCGCAACAACTTCCGAAGACTACGCGAGCACCGTCTACACCCTCGGCGTCCCCGACACCGACGCCAACGCCTACGGTCTCGCCCTCTCCGCCACCCACTCCTACGCCGAAATCGTGGCCTACGCCTACGCCGACGGCGTCACCGACCGATCGCCCGGAGCCGTCGCGGTCTACGACACCGCACGAGGCCGCATCGTGGCCGCACCGGGCGTCGCCCCGGACCAGCAACTCTGGTCCACGCTGACACCGGGCAGTGATCACCGTATCGCGCAGTCGATCTCGGCTCTGATCGACTCGCTGCCCGGGGGGAGGTGGCTGTCGTGAGTCACCCGTGACTTGCTCGCAGCTGACGCCCCGAACCGGTGATGCCGCAGCGCATCGCCTATCCATTTCCGAAGAAAAGGCAAGGTACAGACGATGGTTGCAAACGAAGCGGAACTCGCGAAGGCCGCGCAGTCGCACATGGCCGACGTTGTCGCGTCGATCAAGGACGTGCTGCGCAAGATCACCGACACGGTCGACAGCTCGAAGAGCGGCTTCGCCGGTGACGCGGCCAACTCCTTCCAGTCCGCTGCGGTGGCGTGGGACGACGAGGCTCAGGCTCTGAACCGTGCGCTGGATGACTTCGAGAAGAAGGTCGGCGCGGGTACCGACGTGTTCGCCAACGTTGACATCACCAACCAGGACGAGTTCTCGAAGGCTCTCACGAACCTCGGGTAGTCGCGCCCCGCCCACTCGATCTTTCAATACTCGCAAAGGAACGAACAATGCTTTACGACAAGAATCAGATGACCCACCTCGTGGAGACTCTTCGGCAGTACCACCGCGACCTCGTCGCGATTGCCGGTGACGGTTCGAGCGCGGTCGACACCAGCAGCGACTTCGGCCAGGCCTACGAGCGTCTGAAGACCGCGTGGACGGACCCGAACAGTGGTGCCGAGAACGGCGCCCTGGAATTCGTCGCCACCGCGAAGTCCTCGTGGGACGCTGCGTACGCGCACAAGTGCCTGTCGACTCTGGACGCTGTGGCTACTGCGGTCGAGAACGCTCTCCACAACGCCCTGCTCGCCGACTCCAAGGTCGGCCAGTCCTTCGCCTAGCGAAGGCGTCGGTGTCGCTCACGACAGCGCACTCCTCCGCTCCGGAGGGTGCGCTGTCGTCGGCTGACGGCCAGTAGTCTGTTTTCCCGTAGTTCCCGGTTCGACGGAGGATTTGGTTAGTGCCAGCCCAATTGACCACCCGTGCCCAGGTCAATGGGTACCGCTTCCTGCTGCGTCGACTCGACCATGCGTTGGTGCGCCGCGATGTGCGGATGTTGCACGATCCCATGCGATCACAGTTCCGATCGTTGATGGTCGGAGTGGTTCTCGGGGTGCTGGTGGTCGCTGGCGCGGCGATCATGGCGTTCATTCGTCCGCAAGGCTCCATCGGCGACGCGAACATCGTGATGGGTAAGGACAGCGGCGCACTATATGTTGTCGTTCGGGATAAGGACGACAAGAACAAGATGACCTTGTATCCGACGCTGAATCTCGCGTCGGCACGGTTGATTTCGAACACGAGTGAGTCGCCGAAGTCGGTCAAGGACAGCAAGCTCAATTCAGTTCCGCGTGGCCCGATCCTCGGTATTCCCGGCGTGCCCGCGGCTCTGCCCGGAACGGGGCAGGGCGAGCGCTCACAGTGGACTTTGTGTGACAAAGTGCCCTTGTCGGCTTCGGGTGGCGCGGCGTCGTCAGCGGGCGCTGAGACGACCGTGATTGCCGGACGTTTGGAGCTCAGTGACCGCATCAAGGCTGTGGGCACGGACTCGGCGGTCTGGGTGAACAGAGCCGGTAAGGACTATCTGATCTACGACGGCAAGGTAGCGGAGTTCGATCGGTCCAAGGACTCGATCGCGCAGGCGCTCGGCCTGAGCGGAAAGCGGTCCCGGCCTGCTACAAGCAATCTGGTCGGTGCGGCGGTTAGCGTCCCGCCTCTGGTTCCCCCGACTATCCCGCGCATGGGGGAGAACGGGCCCGGCCGGCTCAGCAGCGTGCCGGTCGGCGGCATCATCAAGGTCGCGACACTGGATGGTTCGGATCGGTCGGACCTATATGTGGTACTCGCGGACGGCGTACAGCGCATCTCCGCCTTCACCGCGCAGGTGATTGGCTCCAACAACTCGCAGGGCATGAGCGGCTTCAAGTCCGTGACGCCGGATGTGCTGAACGGTGTGCCGGTGCTGCATTCGCTGCCTGTCGATGACTTCCCCGATGTCACGCCGAAGCTAATCACCGCGGAGGACAACCCGGTCGCCTGTGTCACCTGGGCGAAAAAGAGCGGTCTCGGCAGGGAGCAGCAGGATGCCACCGAAGGCCCCTCGGACCGGGCCACGGTTCAACTGTTGCTCGGCACGCGTCTGCCACTGCCGGAGTCCCAGCGCCCGGTCGATCTGGCCACCAAGGACGGAGCCACCGGTGACCGCGTCGATACGGTCTACGTGGCGCCTGCTACCGGTGAATTCGTGCGGACGACCGGAATCGAACCCGGTAGCCAGCGGCGCGATAGCCTCTTCTATATTGCGGACAACGGAATTCGTTATGGCGTACCGGATCTCGCGACCGCCCAGACGCTAGGGCTTGGTACAGCACCGCATTTGGCTCCATGGGAGATCATCGGTCAGCTCGTTCCCGGCCCGACGCTGTCCAACAAGGACGCGTTGAAGAACTGGGATACGCTGCCGGGTCAGTAGTGAAAGTCCGGTCGAGGGCGACCGGACCTGGCTACCTGACGCCTTTTCGCAGAATCGGCACCAGCTTGTCGAGCAGAATCTGTTCGGAGCTGTCCGACCATTGACGAATCGCAGCGACGGCTGTCGGGTCGTCGAGAACCAATACCGAGGCCTTGGTCGACGTGATGGCCTCCGGCAGATTTACCAGACCGCCACCGCCCGCACTGCTGTCGCTGCGGACCGCGACCAGATAGCCACTGGTGAGGTACGACAGTGCTTTGTACTGGGCATCCGACCCGGACTGGACGGGGCGAGGGTTCGGTTCATCGCCCTCCTTGAGGAAGTTGGGGTTGTAGGAGAAGCCCAAGTCCTCCAAAAACTTCGTCTGCGGGCCAGGCTTCAACTGGATGTCCAGGGTCGCGGAGTATCCACCGCTCTTTCCCGAGATGTCCATGACAACGATGGATTTCCCGAGGAACGCGGGGTTTTGTGCTCGAGCATCCGCGATCGGGCTTCGAGTCGCCGACGCGGACGAGTCGTGCTGGGTAACCCAGACACCGGTGCCCGCGGCCAGGGCTACGACGGCTGCGGCCGCCCCGCCGATGAGCCAGGAACGCTTGCGGGTGCCGGACTTCGCCGGCACGGGGTTGGTCGGCGCAGATGCCGGGGCGGCGAGGAGGGGGCGGTGGTGTGGAACTGTTTCCATGGACAGCCCCGAGACACCGTATTCGAGCGCCGACTTCAGCGCCGTCGTGAACTCATGGCAGGTGTCGAATCGGTCCGCGGGGTTCTTGGCCATGGCGATCGCGATGACGTCGTCCACGGCGGTGGGCAGGGTGGAGTCAACCGCGGTTGCTCGAGGTTGCGGTTCGTTCAGGTGTCCCATCATCACGACCGCCGGTTGCGTTCCTGGATAGGGATTCTGGCCGGTCAGCAGTCGGTAGAACGAGCAGGCGAGGCTGTAGATATCGGCGCGGTGATCGAGTCGCTCTCCGCTCAATTGCTCCGGCGAGGCATAGGCGATGGTGGCGACGAAGCCACCGGCCTGAGTCAGTTCATTGGTGTCCTCGGTGGACTTCGCGACGCCGAAATCGGTAAGCAGCACCCGTTCTTCGCCGTTGTCGCTCATGGACAGCAGGAAGTTCGCGGGTTTGACATCCCGGTGCAGCAATCCTCTCCGGTGTGCGTGGTCGAGACCCCGGCCCACCTCGGTGACGATGTGCAGTGCGCGCCACGGCGTGATCGACCGTGGATTCTGTTCCGCGGCGGCCGCCGCGTCGATGCCGTTCACGTACTGCATCGCGATCCAGAGCTGGTCATTGTCTTCGCCGCGGTTGTAAATCGCGACGATGTTCGGATGATCCAGGGCCGCAGCCAGATTCGCTTCACGTTCGAAGCGGGCCCGGTACTCTGCGTCCCGACTGTACTGCGGGCTGAGCACCTTGAGCGCGTCCCAGCGGGGTAGTTCCGGATGCTTGGCCAGATACACCGTGCCCATGCCTCCCGCGCCGAGCACACGCTCGATGCGGTACCCGCGGATGATGGTGCCTGGTCCGATGGTCATCCTGATTCCTTACGTGTACTGACTGTTGACCAACAGGGCGTACTGCGCGGCGGCGCGCTGGCTGACGTCAGCCAGCTGCAACCCGGCGACACGTGCGACGTAGCGGCCGTAATGAAGAGTGCAAATGAAGCGGTCCGACCGGTCCCACGCGTCTTCCTGGTCTATGCGATGGGGTTTCACGGTCTTGGTGGTCTCGGTGCAGGTCGTATCGGGAATATCTGCCGGCTTATCGGGAGCCGTGGTTTCTGCGTTCGTGATACCGGCCCAGAGGGCAGCAGCAGCCTTGGCGTCGCGTGCGCGCAGTAGCAGTGCGCCGTTCCGGGTAGTGGCGGTGCTATCCACACCATTGCCTTCGAGCAGTGTTTTCCATCTGGCTTGATCGTCGACGTTGTGAAGGAACCCGCGTGGTGCGCGAGTGACCTCGTTCTCCGCGTGTGGGTACGGGAAGGTGCCGGGATGCAGGGTGCGGCGCAGCATGCCTTGTGGGTCGTAGTCCAAACGCAGAACATCTCGAGGGGACAGCGCAGGCACCTGGTCGAGAAGCGGTTGCTGCGCCGCGAGGATCTTCTCGGTCAGACTCTTCAATCCGGCGAGCTCGGGATTCGGCTGCTGTACGAAGACGGTGACGACATACTGCCCGTGTGCCAAAGTCGTTCCCATCGACGGGACGCCAGGGCGCCAATGCGACTTGGCGGCGGGTTGTTTGTCGAGGGTTACGCGTTGGTTCTGGTCGGGCGCTACGTCGAAATCGGCGGCCTCCATCTGTTCAGCCGCTGTCGACGCCCGCTGTTTGTCCGGGAACTGAAGGACGGTGACGCTGAAGGAGGTGGCATCGGGTTCGGGCTTCATGTGGCCGAACGGGCTGTAGACCAGGAAGCTGTTTGGATCACTGACAGTGGACATCGGTTTGGTGCTCGCGGATGCGGCATAGCCGAACATCATGTTGTTTCGCTCCGCTACGGGCTCGGCGACGCTTGACAGCACGAGTCCGAGCCCGATGGAGACATCCATGGCTTCGGAGAGAACGCCGTGGGTGAAGGTCGGATCGACATCAGGTCCGGTTACGACGGCATCGCCCAGCCGGCCGATCGCGAGGTCCAGCCCGCTGCTTGGCGAATGGGTATATGACGCCCGGACTTCGAGTGGATCGGTGGGATAGCTGCCTACCGAGAGCTTCCGAATATCGAACTCGCCTGCTTCAGGCGTTCCGGCAACTGTCCCACAGCCAGCAAGTACCGCTGTGGTCACGAAGAGAGCTACCACACCGAGCGCGCCTCTGGCGCAAGGGCGGTGGGCGTCCAGGATCCTCATCACAACAGTTCCTATCTGCTATTGACCAGCATCGCGTACTGGGCCGAGATCCGTTGATACACATCCTGTTTCTGTGTGGACCAGACCTCGGCCGCATACTGCCCATAGGCGGCCAGGCAGCGGAACGGGGGTTCGGTGCGACTCGGACCGCGATACTCAACGCAGCGGACCCCTGGCAACGCTGGTGGAGAGTCGATTCGGCGCTGGAACTTGGTGGACGCCTTGTCGGTTATGTATGACTCGGCCGCCGCGTAGTCACGGACCCGCACCACCTGGCCCGCGCCATAACTCACCGCATCCGCACCGGCCTTCTCGAACCGCGACCGGGCAGTATTGGGGTCTTCTTCCGCAAGCAGCGCGCCATGTGCGTCGAGAGTTCCGTCGAAGGCGAACGCTGTCATGTCACCGTCGGGGCGAATCAGCGTCATGCGGAGCATCCCCTGCGGATCCAACGGAAGGTCGCCAAGTTTGTCCGCGGGTGTCGGCCGGAACTCCTTCAACCGATCGGCGACGACCGCGGTGGCCTTGTCCGACAGGGCAACCAAGCCCGCCTGATCGGACTCTCCAAGGGTTGATTTCTCGTGGTTGATCGCCAGCGCAAGAACAATGAACTTGCCGGTGGGGTACCACGATGCCAGTGCCTGGTACTTCGGCAGCCATGCGATCTGGGCAGTGGGATACGCGGTCGAGTGAGTGGGCTCGGTTCCCTCGTTCTTGCCGAAGCCGCTGCGTGCAAGCGCAGTCGCCGCCGCGGCAGCGGAGGTGTCGCTCTCGAATTCCATGACCGCGGTCTTGATTTCGTACGAGATCGTCGGGTCGTCCTCCGACCTCGCTCCGGTCTGGAAGCCCGCGACGAATCCCGGTGTATTGGTGTCGAACTCGGTCCGATTGAGCCAGCCGAAGGCGGCATCGTTCCCAGCGATTTTGTCGGCCAGGAAGCTATCGCCGTTGGTGAACGGGTTCACATCGGGAACGTTGTACTTCAGCGCCGGATCAATATCCTGGGCCAAGGGCATGAAGTTCCCGATCCGGAGAGCTTCGAGATATCGGCCGATCCGTGCAGGATCATTGGCTTTCACGTTCCGGGGCTTCGTCGAGTAATTGCCAGTATCGAGCTTGCTCAGATCGACTGCCTGCTCTTCAGCGGCATGTGATTCCGACCCGCACCCCGCGCTCACCAGGACCGAAATCGCCAGCGCTGCGGCCGCGGCCGCGCGCACCCCCAGACGGGCCGACCGTAGTCGGCCATGGCCATGACGCATGTCGAAACATCCCCCCGGTACCGAATTGCCTGTTGTGCCGTGCTTCTGGTGTGCAGAGTCTACTGGGAGGTTCGGTGTGAGGCGCGCCATGGTGAGGCGTTGCCGCGCTCGTTGAGAGTGATCCGGCGGTCAGGGCCGGTTGAACAACCCGCTATTGATACCGGCGGTGAAGGCGGCCCATTCGTCGGGTGTGAAGATCAGGGCTGGGCCGGTGGGGTTCTTCGAGTCGCGGACGCCTGTCTTGCCGCCTTCGAGGAAGGCGACCTCCACGCATTCTCCGCCCCCTGAGCTGTAACTGGACTTGAACCACTGGCTGGCGTGCGGCTCAACGCTCACTCTCGTGCCTCCTGGCTATCTCTCTGACCATGTCGCGGCTGGGTTGAACGTCCAGGCTCGCCTGGTGGAGTCTCTGGAACGCCTGGCGGAATTTCTCTACGTCCGTTCGTTTCTCGAGGTAGGCGCTACCTGCGTAGCCCTCGCAGTAGACCTGCGCGGGGTCCACTGGCCGTTTGCCCTGTGTGTCACTGGCGAAGTCCATGATCGTGAACGGCGGCACCGCCATTCCGACGGGGAGACCTGCCTGATAGTGCATCACGCGGAGATCGATGTTGGCCTGGCTGCTCAGGTTCGCGATGTGGCGACATTGTGCCGACATCACTCGATTGCCCCCTACGACCGTTCGCAGTGCGTTCTCGTGCAGGACGATCGACATCCTGGTTGGTTTGTGTGAGCGCGTGAGAATGCACTGCCGCTGCACGCGGATCTGGATTCGCCGCTCGAGTTCGCGCTCGGTGTCGTCGGGGAAGTAGAGCCGGTCGAGTGCTCGCGCGTAGTCGGCGGTCTGGAGCAGCCCGTGCACGATCAAGGGTTGAAAGACGGTCAAGGCCGTCGCGCCGGACTCCAACCCGACAAACAGGTTGGCCCAGGCGGGGATCAGATCGCTGTAAGCATGCCACCACGACTTGGCGGGGACCTGCGCAGCGAGCCCCCTCGCGACGGCGGTCGTGTCCTCGTCGAGCCCGTATGCCTCGCAGATCGCCAAAATATCAGTGACTCTGATCTTCTCGGTCTCGCCCCGCTCGAGTCGGCTCAGGGTGGGCCGACTCCACTGCACCAGGGCTGCGGCCCGTTCGAGGTTCATCCCCGTCGCCGACCGTGCGTCCCGTAGCAATCGACCGAGCTGGCGGCGCGGCAACGTGGTGTCGGTGTCCTCCGGTTCGTTCGCCATGCGCCTGCCCTCTCATCAGGTTCCGTCATTGTTCTTGGAGTGAGAAAAGCGTAGGCGTGTCGTGAGAAGCAACCTGGGGTTTCGCGCCAATTTCGCGGATCGACTCGCCGTGGCTTTCCGCAGGCCCCGTCCGGCGCATCGTTTCGGCATCGGGCGACAACCGTTCGCTCCCAAATCGGCTCGAATCGTCGGGGAGGTCGTAATGGCTTGGGACACATGGGCACTGCTGTCGATACTCAGCCTCTGTCTGGCTACCATCTGCTGGTCCGCGTGGGGCTTCTACCGCGACAGTCGTCGAAGTGGCGATGCCCGCTTTCTCAGACTCGCCTACGTCGACGGCTCGAGGTATATGGAGGTCCCGGCGAGTGGCGGGGTCGGCCGCCGCCACCGAGCCCAACATCGGGCGGCGTGATCCGATGCCGTCCACCTCGTCTCGCCTCAGTCACCATCGGCTGCCGGTCTCCGGCTTGATGCAGTCCTCGAACGGGGTCAAGCTTCTGCTCCGGCCGCACCGCTTCTGTATCGAAGGCGTTGGCTGCCAACCGAACTCCTGCAGCGCCCGCAAGCAGCTCATCGAGATCGCTCGGCAGGCAGGTTGGCCATGGGTGGCTGATCTGCCGGCATCCGAAATCGGTGTGGATGATTGAGGGTTCGGCTGAGGCCGGCCGATCTGATCACCGATTCAAGTCTCTCGTGGGGCGAGCGAGCTACGTGATAGATACGTGGAGACCATCGCTCCACGAACATATTACGTCTCGCGGCTGCTGCTGGCGGCAGCCGTGTGGCGGGATCGTCACTGCGAACGTAATACGAAGAAGAAGGCACATATGAAGACGATCGCCGTGGTCGGTGCAACCCTCGCTTGCCTGTGCGCGACTGGGCTGACCGCACCATCGGCTTCGGCCGACGTCACTTCCAAATATGGATCGTTCACAGTGGTTGGTGAGGATCTGCGCGTAGGTTCCACCTACACCGTCTACGTGGAAGATCTCCGAGGGTATCCATCGGTAGGTCTCGTGGAAAAGGAGGCCAACGACAACCAGACGGTCGACAGGCTGGTCCATCTCGGCCCCGTCTGGGGCTTGAAGATCTCCTGGACTCCACGTACGGCGGGCGTAAGGACACTCATCTTGTCCTCTTCCGGCCATGCCGATGGACCTGCGATCGACTGGGTGCGTGTCCGCGTCCGCTAGGACCACGGACCGTGTACAGCGCCGACTGAGATGTCCGCAAATACCGCGTGCCCCGCTAGCCATGGACTTCGCCAGATTCGACGCGCCGCCGGGGCGGCACGCCGGTGTCGGCGATAGTCTGGCGTCTGATCGCCCCAGTCGGCCGGTGTTGTCCCCGTAGGGTTAGGAGGTGACCGCCGTGCATGAGTCACTCATGACGACCGAGGAGTTCGAGGAACTCGCCCGGGTGGCCGGTCGTATCGCGGAGGGTGTGCGACTCGAGTTCATCAACGGGCAACTGGGGGCCAAGGCGATGCCGGATGGGGATCATGCCCGCATCATTCAGTGGCTGATTCGGATCTTCGTGATTGCCCGACCGGAACTGTTTCTGACGCCCGAGCAAGGGTTGCGGGTCGAGAGGTATCGCAAGGGCCGGGCCCGGCCGGATGGGGTCCTCGCTGGTGCCGATTCCTTTGTCGGCCAGGGTGAATGGGCTGATCCCACCCCGGTGTTGATGGTGGTCGAGGTGACTTCAGACGATCAGGACACGGAACGCCGTGACAGGCAGGAGAAACCGGGGGCGTATGCCGCCACCGGGATACCCATATATCTGCTGATTGATCGGGACTCGTGCGAGGTAACCGTCCACAGCGACCCGAATGAGGCTCGCTATCGACGTGTCCTCACCGTTCCCTTCGGTGCGGCTATCTCGCTGCCCACTCCAGTGGGAATCGAACTGGACACCACCCCGCTCATGGATTGGGTCCGCTGACCCTCGGACTGCCTCCGCCGGATCGAGTGGCCTGTGTTCTTCGTCAGCGCCGTGCGGCGGCCCCACTCAAGTAGTGCTGTTCCGCCGGTGTGGTGACCATGAGGGCCGTTGTCATCGTGGCCGGGGTGTGGACCGAGATCGTGTGCGGTGCGTCCGGGTGTTGGACGATCGTCACGTCGGCGTCGGGTTCGTAGCCTGCGGGGATGGTTTCGTAGATGGTGACCACGGTCGCCGATCCCGGGGGTGCCGTGGTGGGGACGCCGTCGAAGACGATCACCGTGGCGGCGGGGCTGGCGAGGCGGCCGGAGACCGCGGTGCCCCGGGAGCTGTGGGTGACCGAGGAGGCCAGGGAGAGGGCGTGGGGGGCGGCGACGTTGGTGACCATGGCCTGCCAGGCGCCGGGGCGGGCGGTGTGGACCACCGCGCCGGCGCCCAGGGCGATGGCGCGGATGATGACCTGCTGGGCCAGTTGGAGGCTGGCGATGATGTCGATGCGGCGGGAGCCGTCGCCGATGAGGGGGACGGCGATGCCGCTGCCGGTGGCGTCGGCGCCGATGAGCTGGCCGCAGCCGGCGGTGGGCATGGTGATGTCGGTGAGGACGTCGACCGGGCCGCGGTAGCCGGAGGGGCGGATCTCCTGGGTGCCGTAGGACAGGATGTCCATGAGGGCCCAGAGTTGGCGGCGGGGAAGTTCCTTCAGGCCCGCCACGGGGGGTTCGCCGTGCTCGTAGGGGGTGTCGTAGCGGACTCGGGCGTCCACCTCGACGATGGCGGCGGGCTGGCCGGGCTTGGCGCCGGGCTCGGGGACCGGCTGCAGGCGGACGGTGACCGTGGTGGCGAGGCTGCGGACCGCCCAGATCTTGGCCAGGCCGTCGGAATTGAACAGCTGCGGATCGATCTGGTAGCTGGTCAGGTGAATGCCGTTGTGCTCCAGGTTGTCCGGGTGCTCGGTGAACTCGGCGACGGGGATGCCGCGGGTGAGTTCGCGCAGGGCGGTGGACATTTCGGAGGTGGTCAGGACCGAAGCCGTGATGCCGTGCCCGGCCAGGCGATTCGCGACCCGGCGGGTGGCGACCAGAGCAGAGCGGAGCGCGCCCTCGGGGCCGCCGCCGCGATTGTCGACCGCCTTCGCGTTGTCGAGCGGGTTCAGCCGCAGCACCAGCCACATGGTGCGATGCGCGATAGCGGGCAACGGGCCCAGGATCTCGTCGTAGAGACGGCCCAGCGGGGCGATGCTGGCCGCGTAGCCGGAGATCACCGCCTCCGTGCTGGCGGTGCGGGTGCCGGTGCTGATGACGTCCACCGAATGCAGCTCGACATCGTATTGGCGCAGGCAGGCCGCGATCTCGTTGAGCGGCAGCAGCTGATCGGTGCTCAGCGAGCCGCGACGCAGCAGGGTCAGCGTGTCCGGCGGCGGATCGATGCGGAGCATGGTGGTCAGCAGGGTGCCGTCCCAGCGCAGACCGCAGCTGCCGCCGTCGGGGAGCGGGACGTCGACCGCGGCGTTCTCGTCGAGATTCGCGCGACGGGCCTGCTGCCAGCGGTAGGTCGCCCAACGGCCCAGCCGCAGACCGATCGGGACGCCGCCCACCGGGATCAACAGGATCAGAGCGGGAATCAGACCGGCCGGGAGCGCACCCCACCACGGGGCCTTCAATGCCACCGCGACCAGGGAGAGCACGACGCCCAACAGCGCGGCCGGAATCACCAGGCGCAGCGGCAGATTCCGCAACAGCCACAGATCGTCCGAACGTAGTTCGGAGGCAACGGCATTCGCGGCAGCCGTCGCGTCGGGCTGCGGCGCGCGCCGCCGGCGAGACCGAGCCTCGGGCTCCGGAGTGCCCGTGCGGTCCGGCTGCGAAGCCGACGGTTGCGGCGCGGCCGGTGGAGCCTGAGGGGCCTGCGGCTGCGGAGCCGGCGGCACCGGCCGCGGCGGCGCGGCGACATTCGAGGTGCGGTGCAGGAAGTCGTCGAACTCGCGCCCGAAACCGCTTCCCCCACTGGAAGAGTGGCCGGGCGCACCCTGCGGTTGGCCAGGGTTGCCTGGCGTTCCGCCCGGATGACCGTATCCCTGGCCAGGATCACCGTGCGCCTGGCCGGGATCACCGTATGCCTGGCCGGGGCCGTACGGCTGCCCCGGATCGCCATACCCCTGGGGTGGACGGCCCTGCCGCTCGCTCCCACCATTTCCGCCCGGCTGATAGCCGCCCGCTCCCCGCGGAAAGTCGTTCACAGTTCAGTTGCCCCTCAGTCGGCGGCCGACGCCAGATTCAGCGAGGTGAGCAGGGTGCTCAACGCGGCCTTCATGTCGGGACCCTCGATGCGCATGAGCACCGATTCGTCCACGGCGCTCAGATCGATGGATTCGTCGTTGGCCAGCCGGAACTCGCGTTCCTCCTCGGCCGCCTCGATCAGGTTGCGGATGAAGCGGCCGTTGCCGGCCACGTCGACCCCGCGGCGCGGTTGCCCGCTCTGATCGGTGCTCTCCATCGTGTAGAGCTTCTGACAGGTGGTGATCAGCGCGGCCAGCGCGTCCTCGGACAGATCCGAATCCCGTTTGGACGCAACGACTTCACCGATCGCACCGAGTTCCTCGGCGGTGTAGGACGGGAACTGGAGCCGCTTGGCGAAGCGGGACGCCAGACCGTCATTGGCGGCCAGGAAGCGGTCGATCTCGCCGTCGTATCCGGCGATGATCACCACCAGGCGGTCGCGGTCGTTCTCCATGCGGGCCAGCAGGGTGTCGACGGCCTCGCGGCCGAACGCGTCACCGCCGGAGAGCCCGGTCTGGATCAGGGTGTACGCCTCGTCGATGAACAGCACGCCGTCCATGGCGGTGTCGATCAGGGCGTCGGTCTTGATGGCGGTGGAACCCAGGTGCTGACCGACGAAGTCGGAGCGCTTGGTCTCGACCACCTTGTCGGTCTTGAGAATGCCCAGGCCGCAATAGATCTTGGCGACCACGCGCGCGATGGTGGTCTTACCGGTTCCCGGCGGACCGGTGAAGGCCAGGTGCTGGCCGCGCGCGGAGCTCGAAAGCCCCTTCTCCGCACGGATCTTCGCCAGCTGCGCACTCGACTGCAGCTTGGCCACCTGGGTTTTCACCGCCGCCAGGCCGATCTGCTTGTCCAGCTCGGCGCGCGCCTGGGCCAGGATCTCCTTGGCCCGGTCCTCGTGCTCGGCGGCCTGCTTCTCCTCCAGCGAGGGCGCCGACGCCGGATCCCAGCGTTCGGTGCGGGCCTCGATCACCTCGCGGGTGGTCAGGGTGATGCGGTAGGTACGGTCACGCATGGCCGCGGTGTTGGCGTCGAAATCCGGTGCCTGCGAATACACCTTCTCGAACAGCGCCTGCGCCTCCTCGGCCGCGCCGTTCTCGCGCAGGCACAGGCCGCGGCAGAACATGGCCGCGGTGCGGGCCGCCGGGATCGGGCCCGCCTCGGCGGCCTCCATGCGGCGGATCGCCTCACCGAACAGGCCCAGCTGCGCGCAGGCTGTGCCGACCATCACATGCGCGCCAGCGGCCAGGTACGGGTCCTCCCAGCTGTCGGAGCCGTTGAGGACGGTCATCACGTCCGGCCAGCGCTGGGTGTTGTAGTGCAGGATGCCGCGCACGTATTTGGCGATCCGGCCGTCGATCTCGAAGTCCGATTCCGAGGCCCGCGCCCGGCGGTGCTTCTCGAGTTCGTCGAGGACCTGTTCGGCCTCGTCGTACTGCTTCTCCGCGATCAGGTGCGCCGCCCACGCCAGGTGGGTCTCGGTGAAACTCGCCAGCGGATAGTCGATGTAGAGGCCCGGCAGGAAACGTCCAGCAAGCGTCCGCGGCGGCAAGCCCAACCGGCGCTGTTCCCGTCCCAGCGAGACGGTGCTGCACTTGTACAGGTTGCTCAGAACATCCGTGGTGACCTCACCGGCGGCGGCCCGGCCCAGCCAGGCGTCGGCCATGGTGGGGTCCCACTCGGTGGCGCGCTGGAACGCCAGTTTCGCGTAGTCGAGGTCCCGGTTCGATTCCTGGCCCTCGATGCTCAACCCCAAGGACAGCACTCCCGCGTCGAAGGCGCGTTGGGCCTGGCGAGTGTCGATCATCCTAGTCGAACCCCGAATTCGTCGAACCTGGTTGGTCTTTCGTTCACTTTCCCCACCCACACCGCACGAATCGCACGGCTGGGGACAGTCGGATACATTATGGTTAACCGCCCTGGGCGGGCAACTGTTGAGAGCTATAGGGGAGCAGTTCAGCAAGTGACAGCACAGTCGATCAGCGGCCCGCGGGCGGCTGAACCCGAATTGTGCCGAGTGTCCGTCATCGGGGGGAATACCCAGCTCGACGTCGGTCTGCCGGCCAACGTGCCGATCGCCGCGTTCATCGGTGATCTGGTGCGTCTCATCGAATCCCGCAATCCCGATCCGATCGGCGGCGATGAGGGTGGCACGCCACTCCAATCGCAGCATTGGACACTGGCCAAATTGGGCCGCGACATGATCGCGCCCAGCCAGACACTCAATGACGCCGAGATCTACGACGGCGAATTGCTGGTGCTGCGCGCGGTTTCCGCGAAGGAAGCGCCCGCGCTGTTCGACGACGTGATCGACGCTGTGTCGAGACTCACGGCCGAGGAGTTCCGCAGCTGGTCGCCGAGCGCGGCCCGCTGGACCGGTCTGGTGGCCGGAGTGTCGGCGGTGCTGTTCGCGGTGCTGCTGGCACTGCTGTCGCGTTCGGACGGCGACAAGTTCGTCGCGCCGCCGCTGCTGCTGCTCGGCGCGATCGGGGCCCTGGTCGCCGGGGCGATCGCCATGCGCAAGTACGCCGACGAGCTGACCGCCACCGTGCTCACGCTGTGCATGCTGCTGCTCGTCTTCGGCGGCGCGGCGCTGGCCGTGCCCGGTTCGCTGGGCAGTCCGCACCTGATGCTCGGCGCGGCCGCGACCCTGCTGCTCGCCGTCGTCGGCTACCGCATCATCGGGGCCGGCGCCGCGGTGGTGTCCGCGGTCGTGACCGTGGTGCTGCTGTCCGGACTCGGCGCCGCCGTGCGCATGATCTGGGACGCCGGAGTGCCGAAAGTGGCTGCGGGCGTTCTGGTCGCGTCGATCGTCGTGCTGTCGATGGTGCCGCGACTGGCCGCCATGCTGGCCCGACTACCCGTGCCGCCGGTGCCGACCGCCGGCGCGGCCATCGACCCGGCCGACCACGAACCCCGCCCCACCATCGAAGGCATCGGCGCGATCGGCGCCACCGTGCTGCCGTCCGCGCACGGACTCGGGCAGCGCGCCCGCACGGCCAATCAGTTCCAGACCGGCATCGTGGTCGGCAGCGCCATCGGCGCCGTCGCCGGTGCGCTGGGCACGGCCGATCCACTGAATTCCGGCCGCTGGCAGGGCATCGCGCTCGCCGTGGTCGTCTCGATCATCCTCTGCCTGCGCGGACGCTCGTTCGCCGATCTCACTCAGGCCGCCACCCTGATCGTCAGCGGCTGCGTCACCTTCATCGGGCTGGCGGTGCTGCTGGCGGTCGCCGACGACGGCATGCCGCTGCTCTCGGCCGGACTGCTGCTGGCTTTCGCGGTGGGCGCCATCGGATTCGGCGTCATCGGCCCGCACGTCGAGGTCACCCCGGTTACCCGGCGCTTCAACGAGATCTTCGAGTACGGCTTGATCTGCTCGATCGTCCCGTTGGTGCTGTGGGTCATGGACGTCTACTCGACGGCCCGGAACATATGATCGCGCGTCCCGGAAACTGGGCGCGAACACTGTGTGCGGCAGCGATTCTCGGCGGTGCGCTGCTGGGGCCGCAGGCCCCGGTCGCGAATGCGGCTGTCAGCCAGCCCAATCCCGACCTGTCCCATCTGGGGGAGGCGCAGGGGCTGGCGGGCAAGCCCGCGCCGCCGGTGCCGACCCAGAAGAACGCCGTCTGCGTGGAACAGTCGCTCAAGGGCGACGCGCCGCGTGACGAACCCGTCGCGCAGAAGGTGCTCGACCTGCCCGCGGTGTGGCGGGCCAATCCCGGCCCGAACCGCAAGGGCGCCGGGCAGAAGGTCGCGGTCATCGACACCGGCGTCAACCGGCACCCCCGGCTGGCGAACCTCCAGGGCGGCGGCGACTACGTCGCCGAAGGAGACGGCACCAGTGAGGACTGCGACGGCCATGGCACCTTGGTGGCCGGCATCATCGGCGCGCAGCCCAGCCCGGACGACGCCTTCGTGGGTGTCGCGCCGGACGCGGAGATCCTGTCCATCCGCCAGCTCAGCGACGCCTACAAGGCCAAGGACTCGGCGGGCGGGGAAACGCCCGGCAGCATGAGCAAGTCCGGCTACGGCAATATGCAGACCCTCGCCGCGGCCGTGGTGCGCGCGGTGAACATGGGCGCCACCGTCATCAATATCTCCGAGGACGCCTGCACCGCCGCGGGCGGCGACACCGCCGACGCGGTACTCGGCGACGCGGTGCGCTTCGCCTTCGAACAGAACGTGGTCGTGGTGGTGGCCGCGGGCAATGTGGACCAGAACAGCGGCTGCGGAACCCAGAACGACACCTACACCGACAGCCGGACCAGCTGGAGCAAGGTCAAGACCATCGCCAGCCCGGCCTGGTTCGACAAGTACGTGCTCCCGGTCGCCTCGATCGACCCCAACGGCAGCCCGTCGAGTTTCTCGCTCTACGGCCCGTGGGTGGGGGTCGCGGCCATCGGCACCAATATCGTCTCGCTGGACAACAAGCCGGGCGGGACCGGACTGGTCAACGCCACCGGCGTCGACTCGGGCCAGAAGGCACTCAACGGAACCAGTTTCGCCGCACCGTACGTGGCGGGCCTGGCGGCGCTGGTGCGGGCCAAGAACCCGGACTGGACCGCGCGGCAGGTCATGAACCAGATCATGCTGACCGCACACCAGCCCGGCACCGGCCGCGACGATCGCATCGGCGCGGGTCTCATCGACCCGGTCGCCGCGCTCACCACCGTGTTCCCGGCGGCCGTGCTCACCGCCGAGACGCCCGAGCTGCCGATCCACGCCGACGCCGACCAGTCCCACGCCTTCCCCAAGCCCGTGCAACCCGCCGGCCCGCCGCGCCTGCCGCGGCTGGTGGCCACCGTCGGCACCATCGTCTGCTTGTCCGCGCTGGGAATCGGTCTCGCCGTGTCGATTCCGTTCCGCCGCCGCAGCAGCGACGACGAGCTGCCCGACCTCGATTAGACGACCGGAGATACAGCCATGGCTACCGAAGGTTTCGTGCGCCGACCCCGCATCGCGCCACCCCGCGCGCCCGGCGGGGAGATGGCGCTGACCGCGCCGCCGGAGATCCCGCGGCCGGTCGCCGCGCCCCTGATGGCCAAGCTGATGCCGGTCGTCATGGTGGTCGCCATGATCGGCATGCTCGCCATGATGAGCCTCATGGGCCGCTCCATGCTGTCCAACCCGTACATGATGATGATGCCGATGATGATGATCATGTCGATGGCAGGCATGCTCATGGGTCAGCGCGGCAGCAGCAAGAGCTCCTCGGAACTGAACGAGGAACGCAAGGACTACTTCCGCTACCTCGACCAGACCCGCCGCGAAGTCCGGCGCACCGGGCAGAAGCAGCTCGAGACGCTGATCTGGAGCCACCCCGAACCGGCCGACCTGCCCTCGATCGTCGGCTCGCGGCGCATGTGGGAGCGGCGGCCCGCCGACCCCGACTTCGGGCACGTGCGGGTCGGCATCGGCACCCACCGGCTCGCCGCCAAGCTGGCGCGGCCGGAGACCGGACCGCTCGAGGACCTGGAGCCGGTGTCCACCGTGGCGTTGCGTCGTTTCGTGCGAACGCATTCCGTGGTGCACCACCTGCCGACCGCGGTGTCGCTGCGCGCCTTCCCCGCCATCAATGTGGAGGGCCCGGTCGAGGACGCGCGCGGGCTGGTGTGGTCGATGCTCATGGAGCTCACCGCGTTCCACGGCCCCGACCACGTCGCCGTCGCCATCGTCACCGCCGAACCCGACTGCGAGGCCTGGGCGTGGGCGAAATGGCTGCCGCACGTCCAGCATTCGAGCGAACGCGACGGCATGGGCGCGTCCCGCATGATCTACGGCTCGCTCGGCGAGCTGGAGACCGCGCTCGCCGACGACCTGCTCGAGCGCGGCCGGTTCATGCGCAACCCGCAGCCCACCCAGGGGCGGCTGCACCTGGTCGTCATCATCGACGACGGATACGTCAGCGGCAGTGAGCGTTTGATCAGCGAATCCGGTCTGGACGCGGTCACCGTCATCGACCTGAGCTCCGCCGAGAACAGCCTGGCCGCGCGCCGCGGACTGCAGCTCGTCGCCACCGGCGGCGAGGTGTTCGCCAAGAGCGCGGCGGGCACCGAGAAGTTCGCCAACGCCGACGCCGTGACACTGGCCGAGGTGGAGTCCTTCGCGCGCAGCCTGGCCCGCTTCCGGATCGCCACCGCGGCGCAGATCGTCAGCCTCGGCGACAACACCACCGCCAGCGACCCGGGCCTGATGAACCTGCTCAAGATCCCGGACGCCGCGCAGATCGACCCCGCCAAGGTGTGGCGGCCGCGCGCCGGGCGCGAACGACTACGCGTGCCGATCGGCATCACCCCCGACGGGACGCCGGTCGAGATCGATATCAAGGAATCCGCCGAGAACGGCATGGGCCCGCACGGCCTGTGCATCGGCGCGACCGGTTCCGGTAAGTCGGAATTCCTTCGCACACTGATCCTTTCGATGGTCACCACGCACTCGCCCGACCAGCTCAACCTGATCCTGGTCGACTTCAAGGGTGGCGCGACCTTCCTCGGCATGGACCCGCTGCCGCACGTGGCGGCGGTCATCACCAACCTCGAGGAGGAGCTCGAGCTCGTCGACCGTATGCGCGACGCGCTCGCCGGTGAGATGAACCGGCGTCAGGAACTGCTGCGCTCGGCGGGCAACTTCGCCAATGTCGTCGAGTACGAGAAGGCGCGCGCGGCCGGCGTGCCGCTGGACCCGCTGCCCGCACTGTTCGTGGTCATCGACGAGTTCTCCGAATTGCTCTCGCAGAAACCGGATTTCGCGGACCTGTTCGTCATGATCGGCCGACTGGGCCGGTCGCTGCACGTGCACCTGCTGCTCGCCTCGCAGCGGCTCGAGGAGAACAAGATGCGGGGCCTGGACTCGCATCTGTCCTACCGCATCGGTCTGCGCACCTTCTCGGCCAACGAGTCGCGCGCGGTGCTCGGCATCACCGACGCCTACCACCTGCCCGGTATCCCGGGTTCCGGTTACCTCAAGAGCGACGCGTCGGATCCGTTGCGGTTCAACGCGACCTACGTGTCCGGGCCCTACGTCGCGCCCCGCTCGGCGCGCCAGGCCGCCGACGGCACCACCGTCGTCGAGGCGCCGCCGCGCGAATTCACCGCCGCCATGGTCGAGATCCTCGAGCAGCCCGAACCGGAGAACCCGTTCGATCCGCTCGACCTGCTGCCGCCCCCGCCGCCCTCCGGTGACGAGGGCCTGCCCGACAGCCTGCTGCAGACCGTCGTGAAGCGCCTGACCGGGCACGGCCGTCCCGCCCACGAGGTGTGGCTGCCGCCGCTCGAGGAATCGCCGACCGTGGACATGCTGCTGCCGGATCCGGACTGGCGTTCGCCGGTCAACCGGCACGGGCAGCTGTGGATGCCGATCGGCATCATCGACAAGCCCTACGAGCAGCGCCGCGACGTGCTCACCATCAATCTCGCGGGCGCGCAGGGCAATGTGGCCGTCGTCGGCGGTCCGCAGTCCGGCAAGTCGACCACGCTGCGCACCATCATCATGTCCGCGGCGGCCACCCACACGCCCGAACAGGTGCAGTTCTACTGCCTCGACTTCGGTGGTGGCTCCATGGCCGGTCTGGTCGGGCTGCCGCACGTCGGTTCGGTGGCGGGCAAGCTCGACTCCGACCGGGTGCGGCGCACCATCGCCGAGCTCACCACCCTGCTGCGCGAACGCGAGGAGCGTTTCGCCGGGCTGGGCATCGAATCCATGGCCGAGTTCCGGCGGCGCAAGCACGCCGCGCAGAACGCGCCGCAGTCCGACGACCCGGTGCTGGGCGACCGTTTCGGCGACGTGTTCCTGGTCATCGACAACTGGCAGGTCGTCCGCGAGGAATTCGACAGCCTGGAGCCGCTGGTCGGACAGCTTGCCGCACAGGGTCTTTCGTACGGCATCCACGTGATCCTGGGCGCCAACCGGTGGGGCGAGATCCGGGCCTCGGTCAAGGACATGATCGGTACCCGCATCGAACTGCGCCTGGGCGACCCCTCGGACTCCGAGATGGGCCGCCGGGTCGCGGTCAACGTGCCGCTCAACCGGCCCGGCCGCGGTCTCACCGCCGACCAGCTGCACATGCTCATCGCCATGCCGCGCCTGGACTCCGACACCAATGCCCAGAACCTGGCCGAGGGTGTGGCCGCCGCGCGCACCGAGATGCAGGCCATCTGGGGCGAGCGCCGCGCGCCCGAGGTCCGCACCCTGCCCGGCAGCGTGCCCCGCGAGCAGATCCTGGAACTGGCTCGCCGCCACGGGATCCAGCAGGGCCCGACCAAGGTGGCCATCGGCATCGGCGAATCCGAGCTGCAGCCGATCGTGCTGGACTTCGCCGCCGACCCGCACTTCATGGTGTTCTCCGAGGTCGAGTCCGGCAAGACCACGGTGCTGCGCAACATCATTCGCGGCATCGCCGAGAGCTCCAACGCCGACACCGCGCGCGTCATCCTCATCGACTACCGCCGCACCCTGCTCGGGGTCCTGGAGGGCGACCAGCTCGCCGGATACTCCACCTCCTCGCAGACCTGCGGCGGCATGATCAAGGAAGTCGTCAACTACCTGTCCAAGCGCATCCCGGGCTCCGACATCACCCCGCAGCAGCTGCGCGACCGGGACTGGTGGACCGGCCCCGAGATCTACGTCGTGGTCGACGACTACGACATGGTGGTGGCGGGCGGAAATCCGTTGGGCGCGTTGATCGAACTGCTCCCGCAGGCTCGCGACATCGGCCTGCACGTGGTCATCTCCCGCAATATGGGCGGCATCTCCCGGGCCCTCTACGACCAGGTGCTCGGCTCGATGAAGAACCTGTCCGTCCCCGCGCTGCTCATGAGCGGCTCCCGGGACGAGGGCAAGCTCATCGGCGACATTCGCCCCATGCGCCTGCCCCCCGGCCGCGGCATCCTCTGGTCCCGCTCCCGCGGCGACGAGATGATCCAGATCGCCGACCTGCCCGCGCTGTAGCTCAGGTGGTGGCCGCCGGGCCCGGCTCGGCGGTCACGCCCGGGTGCGGGCGGAGGTAGGGGTGCTGGGTGAGCGTCCAGGTGGGGGCCGAGGCGGGATCGATGGTGAAACGGGTGGTTTCGCCGGCGGCCAGGGTGAGGGGCGGGCGGTCCAGGTCGTGAGACCAGGCCGAGGTCGGGCGTTCGAACAGGGCCCGGGACGGGCCGGTCGCCTCGGGGCCCGCGATGCGCGCGAGACGGAAGCCCGCGCGGCGGTAGTAGGCGTGCAGGCCCTGATTGGTGGTCCAGGCGTCCAGGCGGACCCAGCCGCGGTGCCGGCGGCGGGCCAGGAGCGCGGCGTGCGCCAGCAGCGCTTCGCCGACGCGGATTCCGGCGAAACGTAGATCGACGATCATGTAGTGGATGATCACGGCGTCGGCCAATTCGCCGGGGGACCAGAGGTTCTCGTCGGCGCGGTCGTTGACGGTGATGGTCCCGGCGGGCTCGCCGTCCACCTCCGCGATCCAGGTCTCACCGCGCCGGACCGCGTGGGCCACGGACCGGACGAAGGTCTCGATGGGGAGACCGCGTCCGGCCCGCGTCCACTGGTCACTGCCGCGTGCCGCCAGCCAGCTGGTGCGCTGCAACCGGAACCGGGTGATGGTCCCCAGATCCGCGACGCGGGCCCGACGCAGGTGCGGTTTCATGGCGAACCGGGTAGCAGGGAATTACCGAATGAATGAGAATTACCGGTCGGAAAGGGCGCGCCCAGAGTTTTACGAATAATGTCCGTTCCTTCGTCATCGCCCAATTCGTATGCCAATCGGTTGCGGGCCGCAGTGGAACGATGACGGGTCACTCGAGTGACGCGATCATGATTGGCCCCGATGCGCAAATGATCGAGAAGAATGGTGCCTGGACCGATGCCCAATAAGGCCGCTTCCTCGGCCGTGGCGGGACGGGAAACGACCGTGTCGCGGTGTGCCGTCTCGGCGTAACCACGGTCGGCGAGGCGCCGCGTCGTCCCCTCGGGGATATCGTGCGGCGCGTCGATTCCGGTGGCCTCGGCCAGATCTCGCGGATAGAAGCTGACCTCCCATGACCACGGTTCGTTGTCCAGATACTGCATGATAGTGCGCGAAACGACCCATTCGTCGCGCGCCACGCCCAGCCAGTGCGCCACCTCCTGACTGGCCGGTTCCATTCTCGCGCTGAACTGTTTGGACGGCTCACGACCGGCCGCGCGCGCGATCTCCGAGAAGATGTCGTGGGCCGCACGCGGCCGATCAGGCCGAATGTGATTGGTGACAACGGATTCCAGGACCTCCTGGCTGCGCACGATGGTGCCCCGGGAAGTCGCTGTATAGATCAAATTTTCGGCAACCAGGAGTTGAATCGCATTGCGAGCCGTCGTAATCGAGACCTGCATCTGATCGGCCAACTCATTGTGACTCGGTAGTCGATCGCCCGGTTCCCACTTGCCGGCGCGGATCTCCTCGCGGAGGAGGTCTGCGATCCGTTGGTATCTCGGACCGTCCGCCATCTCGCTCCTCGGTTGTTGCTTCAAGGGTTGGAAGTCTACTCCGGTAGTTCTACTGCCGTGTAAGGCTTGACAGCAGCATTCTGAGGTTTATTGTAATGAACGTCCTGAATGCGGTGTTGTTATACGTCGAACGCGAGGCAACGTGGCAGGTTCGGAGACATCAAACACGGTCGTTGTGGCATTGCCCGACGTGTCCTGTTCCTATGTGGACTTGGAGGCGCAGCCACTGGCTTCCGGCCTATTGCCGACCTCCGACCTACTCCTGCGCGCTTGTCGCGGTCACCGGGTCATCGGCGGACCCCTGTTGTGGTTCGCCCACGATCTCGCGGTGCTGCACGAGCGGCGAGTGGTCGGGCGCGGTGGTATCGGCCCGGAAACCGATCCGACCTCGATCATCGAAAACAAGCGTCGCCGAATCGAATTGGTCATGGCCATAGACGATTGGATCGTGCGCTCGGTGCCCCAGCATCGACTGGGTGCGACCTTGCACACGGAAACAGTCGGATCGGTCATCGACCGGCTCGCGGACGCATCAGTGAGAGCGCATCACGCGTTGATGACCCTTGACGCCAATGATGAAATGCTGCACGGCGCTTGGCACCATTTAGCCGAATTGTCGGACGCCTACGACGATCTCGTGCGAGATGTTCTCGCCGGGCGTCGCCGGCTGCCCGCCTGGTAAACAGCGAGACCGATGCGCGGTCCGGGCCCGAGGGTGGCCCGGACCGTCATCTTTGCGTTTCCGCGTATACGGTTGGCACGATCATTGAGTTCGACCACAAGGGGAGTTGTGGACAAGCTGCAAGTTCGTGCGAGAGTGGCTGCGCTACTGGCGATTACGGCACTCGCCATCGGGGGGTGCGGGCCGGACCCGGGACCCGCCGCCGAAACCGTCGACCTGGGCAAGCTGGACACCGGCAGCTACGCCACCAAACCCCAGCAACTGGTCCCCAAGGACCCGGCCCGCATGAGCCGCAACCTGGAAGCCCTGCGCCTCGCGGATGCCGTGCCGTTGCCGCAGCAGATCGATCCGGCGCTGACCCACAATCTGGGCGGGGTGCACACCTTCATCGACGTGAAGGCCTTCGGCAACAGTTCGCCTTTCGCGTCCTTCGACAATGACGCCTTCACCGCCGCCACCCCCGGACTGGTCGCCGGATTCGGGACCGCGGCGGCCTCCAACGCCGACACCAAGAACCTCGGGTACACGCTGCGGCACTCGGTGATGATCTTCGAGAGCGATGCCGCCGCGACCGCCGCGGCCACCGCGCTGTCGGGGATGCGCTTCGACACCATCACCAATCCGGATCCGTTGCAGTCGAACGGGTATCCGGGCGCGCGGGTGGTGTGGATTCCGCAGTTCCAGGCGCTCTCGTCCTGGTACGCGACCGGCCGGTACGTGATCGGCGACGTGGTCAACCACCACGAGAACGTGGAGCTGAAGATCTCCGACCCGAACGTCATGCTGGCGTTGTCGGACAAGGCGATCGGCGTGACCATCGAACGGCTGAAGGACTTCCGGCCGACTCCGGTAGACCAGCTCGCCAACCTGCCGATCGACCCGCAGGGCATCCTGAAGCTGACCCTGATCCGTCCCGACGGTGATCAGACGGCCTTCGCGCTCCAGGGCACGCTGAGCCGGGACGCCGCACTGCACCGGGAGGACGACCCGAACGAGGGGCGCGCGCTGTTCGACAAGTACGGGGTCGACTTCATGGGGTTCGGCGCCGGGCGGCTGGTCCGGACCCGGGACGCCGCCGCGGCCGAGGAGTTCGTCGGCGTGGAATCCGTTGGCCGCGCCTGGCATCGGATCGACTCCCCGCAGGGGCTGCCCAACGCCCGGTGCGTCAAGTACCAGGGACCGGTCGCGTTCCAGTTCCCGTACCGCTGCATGGTCGCCTACGGGCGGTACGCGGCCGAGGCGTGGTCGCAGCAGCCGCAGGACGTGTATCAGCGGATCTCGGCGCAGTACGCCATTCTCGCCAACGACAAATAGGGGTAGTCGTGAACAAGATCAATCGGCGTAGGGCCGTATTCGCCGCCACCGCTACCAGTTTCAGCCTGGTGCTCGCCGGGTGCGGGGGCACCGTCTCCGGGTCGCCCGCCGCGGGCGAGATCGACATCCGCACCCTGGCCATCGGCAACTACCCGACCACGCCCATGGACTTCCGCGCTTCCTACGATCACTCGTTCCGCGACGGCAGCGCCATCGCCGTCGCGCGGCTCGGCGACGCCGTGGTGAGCGGCGCGGACATCGAGCCGCGCTTCGGCTACACGGCGCTGGCCCGGCCCGAGACCGGCTTCGCGATCGCGCAGGCCGCCAAACCGGTGCTCGACGCCAATCACCTGATGCTGGCCTACTCGACCACCGTCAGCGACCACTCCCGCCTCGAAACCCTGTACATCGACCACAGTTCGGGCAATGCGAGCCCCTTCGAAGGCTGGGAGAACGATCCCACCGCGACCACCCTCAACGTGACCGTGATGCAGTTCCCCGACGAACAGCAGGCGCGGGCCGCCGCCGAAGGCATCGAGTCCGCCGACTTCGCCGTCGCGTCCGCCGACAACGTGCGGGTGAGCCTGGACAAGTACCCGGCCGCGAAAGCCCACTGGCGGCCCGGCATTCCCTCCATGGCGGCGACGGTGTCGCGCGGCCAGTACGCGATCAATATCGCGGTCCGGACACCCCAGGCGGAGATCGACGCCCTGAAAGCACTGGCCACCAAGATCATCGACGCTCAGCTGCCGCTGCTCGACAAGACGCCCCCGCTGACCGCGCGCGAAATCCTCTACCTCGACTACGACCCCGAGGGCATGCTACGGAGGACCCTGCACCCCGCCGACTATCCACGACCCGGACAGGACGAGGCTGTGCGAACGCCCCGCGGCTACCTGCACACCGTCGACAACCAAGGGCCGTGGAAGCCACTGCTCGACGACAACGGCGTCGACCTGACCGCCACGACCGTCAAGGGCGCGTTACTGTTCCGTGCCCGCGACGCGAAAGCCGCGACGAACCTGTGGACGGGCATCAACGGGCTCATCCAGGGCACGACCGACGCACCGCCCGGCGTGCCCGGGGCGACCTGCGCCGAGAATCCCAGCCCCAACCGCACCAGCTACTCCCAGGCCTGGAACGCCACCGACCGCTACGTCTGCACTCTGCACTACGACCGCTACGTCGCGCGCGTCGCCGGGGCCCAGCTCCTGGACGCCCAGCAACGCGCGGCCGCACAGTACGCGCTGCTCGCCAAGGCCCAATACCTGTAGCGGGCGGCTACTTCGGCAGCTTCGAGACCGCGTCGGCGAGGAGCTTCGCCGCCTTGCCGCACGCGTCCGGAGCGGCCGACTGATCCGACACCTGCAACTTCAGCTGCTCGGCATTGCCCTTGTCCGTCGGGCGCACCAGGTAGGCGATATTGCAGTCGTTCGGGGTGCGGGCCCCGATCACATAGGTGGTGTAGTCGCCGGTCTGCACGGCCTCGTAGGCCCAGTCGCCCTGATCGGGGCGGGACTGTTCGACCAGGTCGACGCGCACCCAGCCGTTGGGGCCGACCACCGCGCACGCGTGCGGCGAATGCTGACGGTCGGTGACCTCACCGGTGATGTCGTGAATCGTGCTGTCCTGCAGCAGGGAACACGGGTCCACGCGCAGGACCGACGTCGCGGCGGCCTTACGCTGCGGGACCACCTCGGTCAGGTGCTCGGCCACGGCCGCCAGCGCCTGCTCGGCGGCGGTGCAGGCGGCACCGGGCTGGGCCGCGGGATCCAGCTGCTCGGCCGACATGCGCAGCGGGACATCACCGGCCGACTTGGCGACCAGGACCGTGTCGCACTTGTTGTCGGCCGCGCCCGCACTGAGGATCGTGCCCCAGCTCGCGGTGCGCGTGGTCGGCTTCAACTGGTCCACGCCGATCGCGGCATCGGGAATGTCGAGGGTGTAGTGGACCTTTCGCTGCGACGAATCGAGCACCGTGGTGGCACAGCCGCCGGGCTGGGCCTCCGGATCACCGGTACGGGTGCCCAGCTTGCCTGGCAGCGCCTTGTCCAGGACCGCGCAGGTGTCCAGCAGTCGCAGCTCGGCGGCCGTCAGATCCAGGGACGAATCCGTGCGCGCCTGCGCGTGACCCTCGGTATCCGAGGCGCGAACCAGGCCGATCACCGTGCCGCCCACCACCACGACGCCGGTCACGGCCGCGGCCGCCAAGCCGATGGTGCGGCGGCGGCGATCCGCCAAGCGCGCCAGCTGATCCCGGTAACGGGTCTCCTGCTCACCGCTCGAGGCCCACCACTCGGCGTCGGTGCGATGCGCCTCCAGGAAATCCAGCACCGGCTGCGGCCAGGCCGACTCCCCGGGAATGCGCTCCGCCTGCTCCAGCAGCTGGCGCGCCGACGGGCGATGCGCCGGATCGGCCGACAGGCAGGACTCGACCAGCTTGCGCAGCGCGTGCGGAACCGCCTGCAGATCCGGTGCCGCCGACATGGATCCGGTCGCGGCCAGCACCAGCAGCATGCCCACGGCGTAGATGTCGACCGCCGAGGTCACCGGCTGGCCCTCGGCCTGCTCGGGCGCCAGATACGCGGGAGCGTCGGCGGTGGCCGCACCGTCCTCGCGGGCGCGCGTGATGCCGAAATCCACCAGGCGTGGGCCCTCGGTGGTCAGCAGCACATTGCCGGGCTTCAGATTGCGGTGCACCAGAACCGCGCGGTGCACCTCCAGCAGCGCGGTCGCCAGGCCCGTCGCCAGCATGCGCAGACCCGGCACCGGCAGCGGGCCACAGCCCGCGATCACCGTCGCCAGATCCGGCGCGGGCAGGTATTCGGTGGCCAGCCACGGGCGTTCGGCATCGGCGTCACTGTCCACCACCGGCGTGAACCAGGAACCGGTCAGTTGCTTGCCGGTCTCCAGCTCCCGCTGCAGGCGGGCCCGGAACTCCATGTCCACCGGCTGCGAGCGGTGAATCTGCTTGACCGCCACGAGCTTTCCGGTCGGCGTCCGACCCAGGAGCACCCGGCCCAGCTCACCCGTGCCGACCACCGCGATCATGTGGTGCGGGCCGATCCAGCGCGGATCGTCGGGCAACAGCGCCTTCATCGGAGATCCGCCGGGTTCGGCGCGAGCGGGCAGGGTGCGGCGGACAGGCCGCGGACAGTACGCATCCAGGTGTACTCCGAGTTCTCGGGGTCGGCCGCGAGGAATTCGCCGGACAGGGCGGCAGCGCGATCGAGCCACAAACTAGCACCCGTTCGAAGCCGTGTCATGCGCAGCCACCCGCCCGCCGCCACCGTCACCGCGGGGTCGAACGCCCTGCCGCCGAACCGCTTCGGAACCGGTCCCTGCTCAGCCCCGATAGTGCCGGTGGTCGGCGCCGAAATCATCGGCGACCGTGGCCGCCAGCTCCACATAAGCGCGCTTGACGGGCTTGCTCAGGCGATGCAGATCGATCTCCGCGCCCTCACCCAGGTGGGCGTCGTACGGGATGATGTGGACCGCGCGGCAACGCGACAAGAAATAGTCGCGCAACTGATTGATCCCGACATTCGGGGCACCCGGGCGGGGCAGGTTGATCACCACCACCGCATTGCGGACAAGATGGTCGTGACCGTGCAGCGACAGCCAATCCAGCGTCGCCGCCGCACTGCGCGCGCCGTCGATCGCCGAACTCGAGATCAACACCAGCGAATGCGCCAGATCCAGCACACCCGCCATCGCCGAATGCATGAGACCGGTACCGCAGTCGGTCAGGATGATGTTGTAGAAGCGCTGCAGAATCCGCGCCACCGCGCGGTACTCCTCCTCGCTGAACGCCTCCGACGCCGCCGGATCCCGCTCACTGGCCAGCACCTCCAACCGGCTGCTGCCCTGCGAGGTATGCCGGCGCACGTCCGAATACCGCTGAATGTGCTCGTCCAGCAACAGATCCCGCACCGTCGACCGCGTCTGCAACGGCACCCGCTGCGACAGGGTCCCGAAGTCCGGGTTCGCGTCCACCGCGATCACCCGGTCCCCGCGAATCGACGAGAAGATCGAACCCAGACCCATCGTGGTCGTCGTCTTGCCGACGCCGCCCTTCAACGACAGCACCGCGATCCGATAGTCCCCGCGCACCGGCTGCCGGATCCGCGCCACCAACTCCTGCAGGCGGCGCTCCTCCGCCGACATGCCGGGATTGATCGCGCCACCGGACATATGGTGCACAGCCCGTCGCCATCCGGAGCCCGGAGCCTTCTTCGCCCGGCGCAACGGAACATCGTCCAGCGACGGCGCGGGACCGCCGGCGTACCCGGCCGGGCCCCGAGCGCCCTGCGGGGGACCGGCCTGAACCGGAGCGCCGTACTGACCGGGCACACCGAATCCGGGCTGCACAGAACTCATCCCGTACTGCCCGGGCAGGTGGCCACCCGGCTGCGCGTTCACCTCACCCCAGACGGGCGCGTCCGGGCCGGGCTGTCCCGGGAAACCGGGCACTGTCGGCTGCCCCGGAACGCCAGGCGCCGCGTACGGGCCGGGCCCACCCGGGTAGCCCTGCTCCGGCCCGGGTGCGGCCCAAGGCATCTGCCCACCCTGCGGTCCATCGGCCCCCGGACCCCACTGCGACTGCGCGGGAGCGCCGTCGCCCGGCATACCCGCGCCGGGCGGAACCATCCCGTCGGCCCGCGGCCCGTTGAATCCGGCGGCCGCGGCCTCGGACATCGCGGCATTCGACCACGGGTTCGCGTCAGCCCCAACACCATCGGGACCCTGCGGAGCCGACTGGGATGCGAACGGACCCGCCGGGAAACCCTGCGACGGAGTCGGCGCCCCGGAATCGGGCAGTGGCGCGCTGACCGGATGCCGACCGCTCAACCCGGCCGCCGCGGCCTCGGACAGCGGCGCGCTCGCCCAAGGATTCGCGTCCGGATCCTCGGCCTCCGCCGGTTCCGGACCGTCCGCCGAGGGGTGTTGTCCGGGCAATCCCGGGGGCATACCCGGAATGTCGGAATCCTGCCCGATGGGAGCGTTCGACTGCGGTCCGGCCTCCGTCTGCGGGCCGTTCGCCCACGGATTCAACTGCGGCGGAACGGGTCCGGCCGGGAATCCCTGGTTCGGCGGCATCGGAGGAGCGCCGGAGTTCGGGGCCGGCGGCAGGTGCTGCGCGCTGGGGAAAGGACCCGGAGCAGGCGGCAGGTGCTGCGCGCCGGGGAACGGTCCCGGCGGCGGTGGTAGCTGCTGGCCGGCGTCGGCGGACTGCTGCCGGCCACCCGGGACCTGCGGCAGCGGGCCCGACGCCGGTGCGGAAAGGCCGGGCGGGGCGGGCGGAATGTCGAGGCGCGGGCCGGCGGGCGGCGTGACCTCCACCGCGCGATGGCGGCCCGGCGTCATCGCCTGATCGAAATCCGCCTCCGGGTCGGAGGTCTCGCCTGGAGCGGCACCGAGTTCGGCCAGCTCCGCGTCGAGCAGCTCGTGCGCGGCAGCCGTCGTATTCGGCACGGGAGGAACGTCATTGCCGGAGCCCGGGCGATCGGCCGAGGTCGGCTTCGGCATGCCCGGCGCCGGCAGCGGCTCCGGTCCGCTGGTGTTGGCACCCGATTCGGGGGCGGGCGGCAGCGGCCGGCGAGTAGTCGGATCAGCGGGCGCGATGACGCCGGACCCGGTCGCGTCGAGATCGCCCGGAGCCGGAGGCAGCGGCGGCTGCGACATCTTCGTGGTGACCTCGGCCGGATCGGCCGCGAGCGGCGTCGGCGCCTGGTCGTCATCGGTGAGATCACCCGGTGCCGGGGGCAGCGGCGGTCGCGCGGCACGAACCGCGGGATCGATTGCCGCCGCGGCCATTTCGCTCGGAGACGGCGGCAGCGGCATCCGCGTGGTCGGATCCGCCGGGGGACGGGCGGGGGCGGCGGCCTCCGGGGTACCCGCGGTCGCCGGGCCCGCGAGGGACGCGCCCGCGGGCTGCGCGCCGATCGGCGTTGCCGGTGCTGCGGGCGGCGTCGGCGGCGCGGAGAACCGCGGGCCCGGCGGGGGCGTCAGCGGACCCGAAGGAGGGCCCGGCTGAGCGGGTTCGGGCGCGACCGGCGGCTGCGTGAAGGGCGATCGGCCATTGGGCTGGGGAGCCTGCGGGGCCTGGGCGACCGGCGCCGGGCTGTCGGGCTGCGGCGACTGAGGCGTCGGGCCGACGGGCGGCTGCGTGAAGGGCGCCTGGCTGTGGGGCCGGGGCGGCTGAGCGGCAGGCGGCTGCGTGAAGGGTCCCTGGCCATTGGGCTGGGGAGCCTGCGGCGCCTGGCCGGCGGGCATCGGGCCGTTGGGCTGCGGCGACTGAGGCGTCTGGCCGACCGGCGGCTGTGTGAAGGGCGCCTGGCCGTTCGGGTGGGGTGCCTGGCCGTTGGGAGGCTGGTGGGACGGGGTCCGGCCGTTCGGGTGCTGAGGAGCTTGGCCGTTGGCGGGCTGGTCGGCCGGGTTCTGGCCGATGGGGTGGCGGCCGGAGGGGGAGGACGGCGGGGTCGGCTGGGCGCCGTTGGGGTGCGTGCCGTTCTGGGGGAGGTTGAAGTGGGTGCCGGGGTCGCGGGTCGGCATCGGGGTGGGCGGAGTCGGCTGCTGGGTGCGCGACACAGGGGCCGGTGCGGACGTGGGAGCCGGGGTCCGGGGGAGGGGTGCGGCGGGTTCGGCGGGCGAGTCCTTGCGGGGCTTGCGGCGGCCGAAGAGGCGGCGGCCGCCCTTCTCCTCGGGGATGAGGTCGTCCTGGGGCAGGTTCTCGACGGGGGCTTCGTATCCGGTGTCGGTGACGTCGCTCTCGGAGAGCCAGGGCGGGAGCATCGGGAGTCCGTCGTTCTCGCGACTCACATCTACCCCCGGGTGCCTCGATCTATCGTGCAGGACACGGCGTAGTTTAGCGATTCCCGGCGAGTGCGTGCCCGGCGTATACCGGCCGCTCGCGGCGGGGGCGTGGCCCGCGCGACCGGGGAGGGGCACGTCACGGCACCCGTATTTGGCCGGATCTGGGGCGACGGGTAAAGTAGGTCGCTGGTGACTTACATAGTGGCTGTGGCATGTCTTCGTGCCGCCTCCAGTGAGTATGTCACCGGGTTGGCCACAGTGCACCAGCAATCCACCGGTGCGCCTACGAAACTCATGGCCGACCTGCCGTAATGAGCTTGAACCAACCAGGTTCAGCCTAACCGGGATCGCGGAGGATATGGCGAAGAAGGAAGGGGCCATCGAGGTCGAGGGCCGGGTTATCGAGCCGTTGCCCAATGCGATGTTCCGGATCGAGCTGGAGAACGGGCACAAGGTTCTGGCCCACATCAGCGGCAAGATGCGGCAGCACTACATCCGCATCCTGCCCGAGGACCGCGTCGTCGTGGAGCTCTCGCCCTACGACTTGACCCGCGGCCGCATCGTCTACCGCTACAAGTGAGTCGCTCCTCGCGGGAGCGCATCAAGACTTCCGGGGCGATAAGCCCCGGGTTTCCCCGGTCGAACTGACCGGGGAAAAACTGTGTTCACGGCCAGTGAACACCAACCCAGATTGGATCTGACGTGAAGGTTCAGCCGTCCGTCAAGCCGATCTGCGAGAAGTGCAAGGTGATCCGCCGTCACGGTCGGGTCATGGTGATCTGCGAGAACCTGCGCCACAAGCAGCGTCAGGGCTGATCTCCGCCAAGCACCGAACGCAGTTCGGACTGGCATAAGAAGCACTCCCAGCACCAGTCGCCGTCGCCGAGTCCCGTAGGGGACGGACGGCGGCCCACCCCCGGTACGGAGGCCGGGGCCCCACTTACGAGGGGACGGACAGGGAGCAGACCTCCGCAAAAGTAAGGAAACGCCAACCATGGCACGTCTGATGGGCGTCGACCTCCCGCGCGAAAAGCGCATGGAGATCGCGCTGACCTACATCTTCGGCATCGGCCGTACCCGCGCCAAGGAGATCCTCGCGGAGACGGGCGTCAGCCCGGACCTGCGGTCGAAGGACCTCAGCGACGACGACCTGACCAAGCTCCGCGACTTCATCGAAGCGCAGGACTTCAAGGTCGAGGGTGACCTGCGCCGCGAGGTGCAGGCCGACATCCGTCGCAAGATCGAGATCGGCTGCTACCAGGGCATCCGCCACCGCCGTGGCCTGCCCGTGCGTGGCCAGCGGACCAAGACCAACGCCCGCACGCGCAAGGGTCCGAAGAAGACCGTCGCCGGCAAGAAGAAGTAGGGATAGCGCATGCCTCCGAAGAGCCGGGCCTCGGGCCCGAAGAAGACTCAGAAAGCGCGTCGCCGGGATAAGAAGAACATCCCGCACGGCCACGCTCACATCAAGAGCACGTTCAACAACACGATCGTGTCCATCACCGACCCCGAGGGCAACGTCATCTCCTGGGCGTCCTCCGGCCACGTCGGTTTCAAGGGCTCGCGTAAGTCGACCCCGTTCGCCGCTCAGCTCGCCGCCGAGAACGCTGCCCGCAAGGCGCAGGAGAACGGTGTCAAGAAGGTCGACGTCTTCGTGAAGGGCCCGGGTTCGGGCCGCGAGACCGCGATCCGTTCCCTCCAGGCCGCCGGCCTCGAGGTCGGCACGATCTCCGATGTCACTCCGCAGCCGCACAACGGCTGCCGTCCGCCCAAGCGGCGTCGCGTCTAGCGGGAAAGGAAGAGTAGAAAAATGGCTCGTTATACCGGCCCTATCACCCGCAAGTCGCGTCGTCTGCGTGTCGACCTCGTCGGAGGCGACCAGGCGTTCGAGCGTCGTCCTTACCCGCCCGGCCAGCACGGCCGCGCGCGGATCAAGGAGTCCGAGTACCTCATGCAGCTGCAGGAGAAGCAGAAGGCTCGCTTCTCGTACGGCGTCATGGAGAAGCAGTTCCGCAAGTACTACGAAGAGGCGAACCGCCAGAAGGGCAAGACCGGCGACAACCTGCTGCGTCTGCTCGAGTCCCGTCTGGACAACGTCGTGTACCGCGCCGGTCTGGCCCGTACCCGTCGTGGCGCCCGCCAGCTGGTCTCGCACGGCCACTTCACCGTCAACGGTGTGAAGGTCGACGTGCCGAGCTTCCAGGTCTCGCAGTACGACATCATCGATGTCAAGGCGAAGTCGCTGGCCATGTACCCCTTCCAGGTGGCGCGTGAGACCGTCGGCGACCGTCCGATCCCGGGCTGGCTGCAGGTCGTTCCCGGCCGTCTGCGGATTCTGGTGCACCAGCTCCCCGAGCGTGCGCAGATCGATGTTCCGCTGCAGGAACAGCTGATCGTCGAGTTCTACTCGAAGTAATAGGTGCGCGTAAGCGTGCCGCTGGTTGTGGCCCTGAATCCCTCAGGGCCGCAACAGCTCCCAAATAGTGGGCGTCAAATAGTGGGCGTCCGAAGGAGGAAGAAATGCTGATTTCACAGCGACCGACGCTGACCGAAGAGGTCGTGTCCGAGAACCGGTCGCGGTTCACCATCGAGCCGCTGGAGCCGGGTTTCGGTTACACCCTCGGCAACTCGCTGCGCCGCACGCTGCTGTCGTCGATTCCTGGTGCCGCTGTCACCAGCATTCGCATCGACGGCGTGCTGCACGAGTTCACCACCGTCCCGGGCGTGAAGGAGGATGTCACCGACATCATCCTGAACCTCAAGGGCCTGGTCGTGTCGTCCGAAGAGGACGAGCCGGTCACCATGTACGTGCGCAAGCAGGGCCCGGGCACCGTCACCGCCGGTGACATCGTCCCCCCGGCGGGCGTGACCGTGCACAACCCGGACATGCACATCGCCACCCTGAACGACAAGGGCAAGCTGGAGATCGAGCTCGTGGTCGAGCGCGGTCGCGGCTACGTCCCCGCCGTGCAGAACAAGGCGTCGGGTGCGGAAATCGGCCGGATTCCGGTGGACTCGATCTACTCGCCGGTTCTGAAGGTGACCTACAAGGTCGAGGCCACCCGTGTCGAGCAGCGCACCGACTTCGACCGGCTCATCCTGGATGTCGAGACCAAGAACTCGATCTCCGCGCGGGATGCGCTGGCGTCGGCGGGCAAGACCCTGGTCGAACTGTTCGGTCTCGCGCGCGAGCTGAACATCGAGGCCGAGGGCATCGAGATCGGCCCGAGCCCGGCCGAGGCGGACCACATCGCCTCGTTCGGCCTGCCGATCGAGGACCTGGATCTCACCGTTCGGTCGTACAACTGCCTCAAGCGTGAGGGCGTGCACACCGTCGGCGAGCTGGTCGCCCGCACCGAGTCGGACCTGCTGGACATCCGCAACTTCGGTCAGAAGTCCATCGACGAGGTCAAGGTCAAGCTGCACTCGCTCGGCCTGTCCCTCAAGGACTCCCCGGCTTCCTTCGATCCGTCCTCCGTCGTCGGCTACGACGCGGCGAGCGGCACCTGGAGCGACAGCGGCTCGTTCAGCGACACCGACAGCGGCGAGCAGGACTACGCCGAGACCGAACAGCTTTAGGCGGCTCGGGGCCAGCGCCCCGGATCTGCCTTAGACACAGGAGATTCCAACAATGCCCAAGCCCAAGAAGGGTGCCCGCTTCGGCGGGTCGGCGTCGCACCAGAAGGCGATCTTCGCCAACCTGGCGACGGCGCTCTTCGAACACGGTCGTATCACGACCACCGAGGCCAAGGCCAAGGCGCTGCGCCCCTACGCCGAGAAGCTCGTGACCAAGGCGAAGGGCGGCACTCTGGCCGACCGTCGCGAGGTCATGAAGGTGATCCGTAGCAAGGACATCGTCCACGCCCTCTTCGCCGAGATCGGTCCCTCGTTCGAGGGCCGCGACGGTGGCTACACCCGGATCATCAAGACGATCCCGCGCAAGGGCGACAACGCCCCGATGGCGATCATCGAGCTGGTCCGCGAGAAGACCGTGACCAACGAGGCCGACCGTGCCCGTCGTGTCGCCGCTTCGCAGAAGGCTGAGGCTCCGGCCGAGGCCAAGGCCGAAGAGGCTGCCGAGGAGACCGTGGCTGACGCCCCGGCCGCCGAAGAGGCCAAGGACGCGGAGTAAATCCGCCCCTATCGGATTCATGAGTGAGCCCGCCGTCCCCTCCGGGTCGGCGGGCTTTCTCCATGTTAACCAGGAGATCGCTGTGACCGTGGAGGATCCGACGCCCGAACCCATTTCGATTCGGGTACGGCTGGACATCAGTTACGACGGCACCGATTTCACCGGCTGGGCCCGTCAGCCCGGCCTGCGCACCGTGCAGGGGGTGCTGGAGGACGCGCTGTCCAAGGTGCAGCGTGAACCCATCCAGCTCACCGTGGCCGGGCGCACCGACGCCGGGGTGCACGCGGAAGGCCAAGTCGCGCACTTCGATACCCATACCGAGGTGGACGGCCCCAAGCTGGTGCACCGGCTGGCCCGTTTCCTGCCCAAGGACGTGCGGGTCAAGCAGGCCCGGATCGCCCCGCCGGACTTCGACGCCCGCTTCTCGGCGATCCGCCGGCACTACGCCTACCGCCTGACCACCGCGCCCTACGGCGCCGAGCCGCTGCAGGCCCGCGGCGTGGTGCCGTGCCGCCCCGGCCCGGATCTCGAGGCCATGCGCGAGGCCTCCCGAAACCTGTTGGGCCTGCACGATTTCGCGGCCTTCTGCCGCCGGCGTGAGGGCGCGACCACGATTCGCGAACTGCAGCGCTTCGACTGGGTCGCCGAGGGCGACCTGCTGACCGCCTACGTGAGCGCTGACGCGTTCTGCTGGTCCATGGTCCGCAGTCTGGTCGGCGGCGTGCTGGCCGTCGGTGAGGGCCGCCGTACCCCAGACTGGATCGCCGGACTGCTCAATGAACGCGAACGCGCCAGCGCGGTGACCGTGGCCCCGGCCCACGGGCTGTCGCTGATCGCCGTCGACTATCCGGCCGACGCCGATCTGGCCGCCCGCAATATCCAGACCCGCGAGGTTCGCACCGTTCCCGGTCCCGCGGGCCATGTCGCCGATCCCGAAGGCTGCTGCGGGGACTGACCCCGTTGTCGGCGCGCCGCCCGCCCGGCGTGTCGTTCGATTCCATCGGCCCCACCCCGCTCTTCCACACCCGCGACCACGCCTCCGCCGAGGTCGCGGGTGTGATGACGCGCGCGTGATTGCGGATCGGTCGCGCGGATGAAAGTGCAAGTCCGGGATGAAGATTCGCTGTGCGAGTTGCGGGCAATGCGCCAATTCGGACGGTTGGGTGAAAGTTGGATGTTGTTAAGGGAATTCGGGGATCGGGGTGGGGGCGGGATGCGAGAATCGGGCAATGAGGGGCGGCGTCGAGCCCTCGGTGATGGAGGTTCGATCCACGCCGGAGGTTTCGCAGCAGGAGACTTTCGAGGAATGGGAGGCCGTGGTCGCGGCGGCCTACGTTCCGCTGGTGGTGACACCGGTGCGGTCGGGGGAATTCCGGGCGCGCATCGTGCAATCGCGATTCGACGGCATCGACGTGTCGATGGTGACCGCCAGCGGGCAGCATCTGAGCCGGATACCGCAACTCATCCACGATCCCGAGGAACCGGTGCTGTTCGCCTGCGTCACCACGCACGGCCACGGCTGGCTGGAGCAGGACGGGCGGGTGGGGGAGCTGGCCGACGGCGGGCTCACCCTGCACGTCAGTTCCCGGCCCTTCAGCGCGCATTTCGAGCAGTCCTGGGGCGTGGTGGCGGTGCAGGTGCCGCTGGCCGAGGTGGTCTGCGCGTCGGGGGTGCCGGCGGACCGGATGCCGACCGCGGTGCGCTTCCCGCCCGAGGGCGCGGCCGGGATCGTGGGCCGCTTCTTCTGCGGTATGGCGCAATTGCAGTACACCGCACCGGAACAGGCCGCGGTGCTGGCCAAACACGGTACGGGCCTGCTGGCCTCGGTGGTGCAGCTGGCCGCGGGCGACCTCCCGCGCGACGAGCCCGCGCACGCGCTGGCCAAACAGCGCGCGCTGGCGTTCATTCAGCGGAATTACGCCGATCCGGAGCTGACCATCGATCAGGTGGCGGGCGCGTGTGCGGTGTCGCGGCGCACCCTGTACCGCCTGTTCGAGCAGGGTGAGGACGGGGTGGCGGCCATGTTGCGGCGGATGCGGGTGGAGCGGGCGCTGTCGTTGATCCGCACCGATCCGACGCGGCCGCTGCTGTCGGTGGCACGGTCGGCGGGCTTCGTGTCCGAGCGGCAGTTCTATCGGGCCTTCAAACGCGAAACCGGTATGACCCCTGGCGAATTCCGGACAAATCATGCCTGATCAGGGGGTGTTTCACGGCTGACCTGAATCGGCAGTGAACTGGCACGGTTGGGCAGTCACAGGGCCGCGTCGGCGCGGCATACTGAGGACGCGCCGCCCGGTCGCCGCCTCGAGCCGCCGGTGACCGGGTCGGCGAGTTCCCGGAGTTATCGGGCTGATTGGTCTGTTTTGTCGGATCAGTCGGCTTCATTCCCGTTCTCCCGGCGGCCGCTAATGGAATGATGCAGGTGTGGGTATCGCCTCCACGGCCAGCGCCGAAGTCCGCACGACCTCAGAGGTTTCCGCGCGGCAAGCCTTCGAGCAGTGGGAGGCCCTCGTCGCCGATGCCGTGCTGCCCTCGATCGTCGAACCGATCGGCGCCGGGCCCTGGCACGGCAAACTCCGCTCCACCCAGTTCGATCGGTCCAGCCTCACGCTGATGGCCTCGAGCGCCCAGCGGGTGGTGCGCACCAAGCGTCAGCTCGAGCAGGCCGCCGGCGACTTCCTGCTGGTGAACATCGTGGTCGAGGGCTCGAACTGGACCGAGCAGAGCGGCCGGATCACCGAGGGCGGGGCCGGGACCATCGCCTTCTACGACAGCGCCCGCCCGATCGAGAGCCGGACCACCGAGAACGCGGTGTCCACCATCGTGCGCGCGCCCCTGGACGCGGTGCTCGACCACGCCGGCCTGGTGCGCGACGAGCTGCCCATCGCCAAGGCGCTGCCCGCCACCGGGGCCATGGGCGTGGTGGCCGACTTCTTCCGGGGTATGGCCCGGCTCGGCGCGGAGGAGACCGGCCGTGCGGCGGACGTGCTCGAGTCGCAGGTCACCTCGATGCTCTCGTCGGCGTTGCTGCTGGCCAACGGGCACTCCTCGCCCGGGCCCGCCGACTCGGTCTTCACCCGCCAGCAGGTGCTGGCGGTGCTGCGGAAGCGGTACACCGATCCGGACCTGACCGTGGACGAGGTGGCGCACGCCTGCCTGGTCTCGCGCCGCACCCTCTACCGGGTCTGCGAGGAGATCGGCGGCCCGGCCGCGCTGGTGCGGCGGATGCGGGTCGAGCACGCCCGTCGGCTGTTGCGCACGGACCCGACCCGGCCGTTGTCGGCGATTGCCGCGGCCTCCGGTTTCGCCACGGATCGGCATTTCTACCGGGCGTTTCGGCAGGAAACCGGGGTGACGCCGGGGCAATTCCGGTCGCAATTGGACGCAGGCACGCGCTGTCGGTAGCTCGGCACGGTATGTCGCTGTGACCGACTGGCGTTCGGCGAAGGGTGATTGCATCATCCGATCCGTCGAAGGAGCCGAGGTGCCCACGAAGGTGCGAGTCGCGGCTGTCCAGGCCGAGCCGCGATGGCTGGATCTGCCCGCCGGAGTCGGGCAGGCCATCGGGCTGATCGAGGACGCGGCCGCGGGTGGTGCACAGCTGGTGGCCTTCCCGGAGACCTTCCTCCCCGGCTACCCGTGGTGGCTGTGGCTGGATTCGGTGAGCTGGGGCGAGGGCTTCTTCGCGCGTTATCGCACCAACTCGATGACCGTGGGGCGCACCGAGTTCCGGCGTATCGCCGATGCCGCGCGCCGGCATCGTATCCATGTACTGCTCGGCTTCAGCGAACGCTGTGGCAGCGCGCTGTACATGTCCCAGTGCCTCATCGACGACCGAGGGGTACTGCTCGGAGTCCGCCGCAAGCCCGAGCTGACACCGTTGGAGCACCAGATCTTCCGCTCCGGCGAGCCCGGCGAGTCGCAGGTCTTCCGTACCGGCATCGGCCGCATCGCGGTGCAGGGCGGCTCCGAGCAGTTGCATCTGCCCGCGCGGCGGGAGCTGGAGCGCACCGGGGCGCAGATCCACGTGGTGTCCTGGCCGGGCTTCATCGTGGCGCGGGACGTCGATTGGGGCGTGCGGGTGAACAACGCGGCGACGCTCTGGTACGCGGTGGTCGGGCAGCTGAACGTCATCGCGGCCTGCTCGGTGATGGACGTGGCGGGCAGTGAGAGCCGCCGCGGCGCGGAGCCGGCCAAGCAGCTGGTGCCGGGGCCGGGCGGGCACGCGCGCATCTTCGCGCCGGGCGGCGAGGAACTGGCATCGCCTTTGGGTGGGCACGAACAGGGTTTGCTGTATGCCGATCTGGAACTCGATCTGAGCTTCGAGTCGGCCGCCTGATTCGATAACCGGTACGTACCGGTTACTGGTTCGTATCAGTTCGGCCCATTGGCCGGAATTCGTCCGATCTGACACACTCTCCCCAGTATTCGGCCGTACACGTGGCCGCCATTGTCATCGAGGGATGGGGAGTGGAAGGGTTACCACCGGTCAACCGGATCGAGGTTCGGTCCGGCCAGGAACAGACGTCGTCGGAGGCATTCGAGCGCTGGGAGGCGCAGGTGAGTGCCTCCTACGTGCCGTTGGCGGTTGAACCTATACCGAGTGGTCGCTTTGTAGGTTATATCGAATCCGCGAGCTACGGCGAGATCGATGTGTCGGTAATCGGATCGACGCCGCAAACCATTCGCCGAACCGGCGGACTCATCGGCCGCAGCGCGGACGAATATCTGCTCGCCAGTATTCCGACCCTCGGTACCGCGCGTTTGTGCCAGGACGATCGGGTCGCCGATGTCGGTCCCGGCGGAATCGTGTTCTACGACAGCACCCGTCCCTACCGCTGGGACGCGCCGGAGCGGTTCGAACAAGTCGTGGTGCAGGTCCCGCTCAGTCGACTACGTGAGCGCTACGGCATCGACAATCTCGAATTGCCCACTGCGACAGTATTTTCGGCGAACAGCGCGCCTGGAATCGTGGCCGGCTTCTTTCGTGGGCTGGCCGAATTGCAACGCACCGATCCCGATAGCGCCGCGCTATTGTCCGCTCCCGGAATGGATCTGCTGGCCGCCGCCGCGATCGCCGCGTCCGGCCGCGCGCCGCGTGACCAGTCGGCGGACGCGATCGGTCGGCAACGGGTTCTGAACTACATGCGCGACCACTGCGCCGATCCCGATCTCGGAGTCGATCGAATCGCGGAGGGCTGCAGAATGTCTCGGCGTACGCTGTATCGAGTGTTCGGTGAGTTCGAGGGCGGACCGGGAACGGTGTTGCGCCGCATGCGCATCGAACGTGCTTGCGACCTACTGAGAAATGCACCACAGTTGCCGCTTTCGGCGGTAGCGAAAGCGGCAGGATTCCTCACGGAGCGTAGCTTCTATCGAAGCTTCCGTTTGGAAATGGGCACAACTCCGGGAGCATTCCGCACACTGGCATGATCAGTCGGTCATTCGGCACTCATCGCCATTGTTCTATCGCTATAACTTGGCAAGGCTCCTGTTGCATGAGGGAAAAGCGATGAGGACAACGGTGCGAGTTGCCGCCGTCCAGGCCGAACCCAGCTGGCTGCGGCTCTCCGACGGCGTCGATCAGGTCGTCGAACTGATCCGGGCGGCAGCGGTACAGGGGGCGCGGCTGGTCGCATTCCCGGAGGCGTTTCTCCCGGGTTATCCGTGGTGGCGTTGGATCGATACCAATCAGTGGAATGTCGAATACTCGACCAGATGCCGCGAGAATTCGATGACGCGGGACGGCGCGGAAATGCGCGCGATCACCGCTGCCGCCGCCGCACACGACATTCATGTCGTACTCGGATTCGGTGAGCGCCAGGAACGGCGAATCTATATGTCGCAGGCTGTGATCGACGATTCCGGGCAGTTGCTGTCGGTCCGCCGCAAAGCCGGTCTGAACAGCGTGGAACGCAAGATATTCGCGTCCGGAACTCCGAATCTGCCCGCGGTGCACCACACCCCGATCGGCAAGTACGGCGCGCTGTCCGGGCAGGAGAACCAGCGGCCGCTGCTCACCCGCGCGCTGCGCGCCGACGAGGAGCAGATCCACGTGGCGGCCTGGCCCGGCAGCCCTGACGGCGACGCGGTCGGACCGGAGTCGAGCACCACGCTCAGCCGCATGTACGCGCTCGAGGTCGGCGCGTACGTGATCGCCCCCACCGCCGTGATCGGTGACGCCGCGTTCGGCGGCGTGGGCAGCGCACAGCGCCACAATGGCGGCCCCACCGGATGCGCCCGCATCTACGGCGCCGACGGCGGCGAAGTGGTGGCCCCGCTCGCGGAGGGTGAGGAAGGCATCCTCTACGCCGACCTCGAGATCGCCGTGACGCTCGCCGACAACCAGCCCTGCGACTCCGTCCGCACCACCCGGGACCGCAAGGACAACACCCGCAAGGACAGCGTCCCTACCCGCCGCGGCTCCCGTCGCGTCGCCGCGGGCTGGCAGTCGGGCCCCGACCGCTGGGCGCTCCCGACGTCCCTGGGCGCCTACCCCGGCGGCACCGCGGCCTGCTGAGAGCCGCGAGGGCCGTCAGCTGCGCACGAGGCGCGCGATGGCGTCGGTGGCTTCCTTGATCTTGGCCTCGGCCTCGGGACCGCCCGCGACGGCCGCGTCGACCACGCAGTGGCTGATGTGATCCTCGAGCAGTCCCATGGCGACCGCCTGCAGCGCCTTGGTCATGGCCGACACCTGGGTGAGGATGTCGATGCAGTACTTCTCCTCCTCGACCATGCGCTGCAGGCCGCGGGCCTGGCCTTCGATGCGGCGCAGGCGCTTGAGGTAGTCGTCCTTGGCGGTGATGTAGCCGTGCGAGGCGGTGTCGTGGCAGGACTCGGCGGCGTCGTGCCCGGCGGAATCCTGGGTCGCGATCTTGTCGTTGGTCACCTGCGCTGTCCTCACTCCCGGGGAAAATACCCCCCTAGGGTACATGCCTCGCCCTGCTACCACCACTCGCGGCCGCGTGCGCAAGAATCGGAGCATGAGTTCGGACGCACGGGCAACGCTCGCCATCATCGGAGGCAGCGGCTTCTACGACTTCTTCGGCGATGACGCGACCACGGTCGAGATCGAGACCCCTTACGGCGCGCCCAGCGCGCCCATCACCATCGGCCAGGTGGAGGGACGCTCGGTGGCGTTCCTGCCCCGGCACGGCCGCAAGCACGAGTTCTCGCCGCACACCGTGCCCTACCGCGCGAATATGTGGGCGCTGCGCACCTTGGGCGTCCGTCGCATCTTCGGTCCCTGTGCCGTCGGCAGCCTGCGCGCCGACTGGGGGCCGGGCACCATCGCCGTGCCGGACCAGCTGGTGGACCGCACCTCCGGGCGCGCCCAGACCTTCTACGACGCCGGCGGCGTGCACGTGTCCTTCGCCGACCCGTACTGCGACGAGCTGCGCACTGCCGCCATCGCCTCGATCGGCGACGATCTGCCCGCGCACGACCACGGCACCATGGTCGTGGTGGAGGGCCCGCGCTTCTCCACCCGCGCCGAGAGCCGCTGGTTCGCCGGGCAGGGCTGGGAGCTGGTCAATATGACCGGGCACCCGGAGGCCGTGCTCGCCCGTGAACTCGAAATGTGCTACTCCGCAATCGCTCTGGTCACCGACCTGGACGCCGGGCTGGAGTCCGGCGAGGGCGTCAGCGCCGCCGACGTGTTCGCCGAGTTCGAGCGCAACCTGGTGCCGTTCAAGGCGATGGTGCGCCGCGCCGTCGCCGCCGTCGAGGGCGACGACACCTGCGACAAGTGCCGCGTGCTGACCGGCACCGGCGTGCAGCTCCCGTTCGAGCTGCCCTGACGCGACCCCGGCCGTAGCGGCCGGTCACGCGTGCTGGCCGCCCGAGCGGCCGGGGTACTCCGTTGTACCCCGTGGTGCGTCATTGCACCTGCTCGTGGCGGCATCCGCGGGTGGCGTTCAGCTGCCCCACACCGTCTATCCATCGATAGGCCTTCGGGTTACGTCCGGCCATGCCCTACGCTGGATTCATGAAGGCGGGCGGTCGTGACCCCCTGCGTGTCCTGGTGACCGGGGCGGCCGGTTACCTGGGCTCCCATGTCCATCGCGCCCTGCTGGCGGCGGGGCACGAGGTCATCGCCATCGACGCCCTGCTCGACACCGTGCACGGTCCGAATCCCGTTGTTCCGGAGAATGTCTCGCGCATCGACATCCGTGATCAGGGTGCGCTGGAACCCCTGCTGGCCGAGGTGGACGCGGTCTGTCATCTCGCGACGGCGGTGCCGCTGCCACAGGTGCGCGGCGCGATCGAGCCGGTGCACGGGGATCCCTCCAATCCGGCTGCCCCGCAGGATGTTCGGCATTCCCGCAGGATGGCGGGGGACGGGCAGCGTGGGCGCGAGGATTCCGGGCATGGCGCCGGGCCGTGTGTGCGTGCTCCGGTCGGATCAGGGCGGGGCGGTACCGAGCGGCCGGGGGCGGACGGCATGCGCTGGGCCGCGCTCTACGCCGCACACAATGACGTCGGCACCGCCGTGCTGCTGGCCGCCATGGAACGGGAGGGCGTGCCGCGGCTGGTGCTCGGGTCCTCGGTCGCGGTGTACGGCGAGGGCCGGTACCGAGGAGTGCGCAGCGGGCCGTTCTATCCGGGCCTGCGGCGGCGAGGGGATCTGGACCGGGGGCTGTTCGATCATCGCGCACCGCGGTCGGGGGAGGTGCTGACCTGGGAGCCGATGGGGGAGGACGCCCCGCTGCGGCCCCGGAGTGCTTACGCGGCAAGCAAAGTCGCGCAGGAGCACTACGCGCTGGCCTGGGTGGCCAATACCGGGGGCAATGCCGCGGTACTGCGCTACCACAATCTCTACGGCGACGCGGTGGCCGACGGGCGGCGGGTGCGATCCGCGGAAACCGGTGTGGTGGCGCGGTTCCGGGCCGAACTGGCGGCGGGCCGGCCGCCGCGGGTGTTCGAGGACGGCGGGCAGGTCCGGGACTTCATGCACGTGCGCGACGCGGCGCTGGCGACGGTGGCCGCGGTGGAACGCCCGGTGCCGGGTTTCATGCCGTTGAATATCGCCTCGGGGCGGCCGCTGACCTTGTGGGAGGTGGCCTCGACCATGGCCAAGGCGGTGGACGGGCCGTCGCCGGTGGTGACCGGGCAGTGCCGGACCACCGATGTCCGGCATGTGGTCGCGCATCCGGAAAGAGCCCGGCGCGCCCTGGATTTCACGGCTCCCACCACGCCCGCCGCAGGACTGGCGGAGTACGCCAAGCGCGGCGCGGGGCGGCGCTGACCGAGCCCGATAGGCTCTCGGCATGGACACCCCGCTCCGGCTCGAGGTCATCGTCGCCAGCGTGCGGCCCAAGCGGTTCGCGCCGGTGGTCGCGGACTGGTTCCTGCGCCGGGCGCGCGCGGACGCCGCGTTCGACGTGGGGGTGATCGATCTGATGGGCACCCCGCTGCCGGTGGATCTCACCGAGAACGACGAGGTGCGGGCCTTTCAGCGGCGGGTCGAGGCGGCGGACGCCTTCGTGGCGGTCACCTCCGAGTACAACCACGGCTATCCGGCGTCGTTGAAGACCGCTTTTGACAGCGTGAAGCGCGAATGGCGGGGCAAGCCCATCGGTTTCGTGAGCTACGGCGGGTTGTCCGGCGGTCTGCGGGCGGTCGAGCAGCTGCGGCAGGTGGTCGCCGAGATCCACATGGTCTCGGTGCGCGAGACCGTCAGTTTCCATGAGGCCAAACGAAAATTCGACGCCGAGGGGGAGACCAGGGACGGGGCCGCGCTCGACGCCGCGGACCGCATGCTGCGTCAACTCGCCTGGTGGGCGGCGACTCTGCGCACCGCCCGCGCCACGAATCCGTATCCGGGGAGCTAGGGCACTGCGGTGGCCGCGCGAGGCCGGCCGATATAGGTGGACTCGCCGGGGATGGACACCAGGGTCAGCGGAACCTCGGTGGCGCCGGTGCGCAGGATGATTCGGTTCCCGGACGCACCCGGCTGGTGGACGGACAGGTCGGGCGCGGCGCCGGGCCAGCCGAGCGGATCGCTGGTCAGATGGATGGTGGTCAGGCCCGCGTGCGGGGCGGGCGCGAGGACCCCGTCGACGAGGGTGGCGGTGAAATCGGCGTCGGACTGGTGGGTTTCGACGGCGAGGGCGAGGCGTTCCGGTTTGCCGATGGTGGTGACCAGCTGCTGCCAGGCCTCCGGGCGGTCGGTGCGGATCAGGACGCGTTCGCCGACGGCGAGGGCGCGGAAGATCAACTGTTGTGCGAGATACGGCTCGCCCGCCACGTACACGCTCGAAATACCCTGGCCCACCAGGCGAATGGCGACGCCGTTGCCGTCATCGTCCGAGCCGAGCAGTTGTCCGCAGCCCGCCGAGGGCAGGTGCAGCGCGCCGAGCCCGTCGATTTCGCGGAGCTCCGCGGGCACGGTGTCGTCCAGGCCGGGCACCGCGAACGGCAGGTGGGCGAGCAGGCCTTCGCGGTGGCGGCCGTTCATGGAGATCATGTGCTGCTGCACGGGTTCCTCGGGCAGTTCCCGGGCGGTGAGCCGCCAGGCCGCGCCGATGCGCACGGTCTCGGCGCTGCGGCCCGGGCGCAGTTTGACGGCCACCGTGGTGCCGCGTGAGGCGGGCACCCAGAGCTGGGCGAGCAGGTCCGAGCCCAGCTGCCGGGGATCCACTGCGGCACCGATGTTCACGCTGTTGCCGAGTTCGGCGTAGCGCCAGCACTGGGTCAGACGTCCGGGGTCCACACCGGCGGTGACCTGCAGTGCGGCCTGCCGGATCTCGGGGGCGGTGAGCAGGCGGGCAGAGCAGCCGCCGTCTTCGAGCACCCGCACCACGCGTTCGGTGGCGATGGTGACCGCGCGGCACGCGCCGGGCAGCCCGCCGCCGCGCCGAGCCGCGGCGTCGGGGCAGGTGACGGGATCGAAGGCGATGGCGAGCCAGACCGTGCGGTGCGCGGTGGCGGGGAGCGGGCCGAGCAGGGATTCGTAGATGGCGGCCGCGGGCGTACCGGAGCGGCTGCGGAAGCCGTGCGAGACGATGTCGATGCCGGACAGCAGAATGTCGTGCTGGGTCAGGCTTTTCGCGATCTCGGGCAGCGGCAGCAGGTGGGTGGCGTGCACGGTGGCGCGGCCCAGCCGGGTGAGGCCGCCCTTCGGGGCCAACACCTCCACGACGGCGACCACGCGGCTGCCGTCGCGGTAGAGGCCGAGCGGACGGCCGTCGGAGGCGCGGAAGTCGATGATGTCGGCGGGCGGGTGGCCGCGGCGGGCGCGGAAGCGGCCGCGGGTGGCGATCCAGTCCGAGAGCGTGCGTTTGCCGAACGGTAACAGTAGAACCAGACCGACCACTATGCCGAGGGTGAGCGCACCCCGCCAGCTCAGTCCGCACACCATGGCGACCACCAGAACGACCAGTCCGGCGAGCTGCGCCCAGACCAGGTTCGCCACCGAGATCCGTCCCGGTCGCCCGCCTCGACCGGCCCGCGACGGCCGCCGCGTCGACTCTCCGGATGCGATCGTCATCGTCGGCCCCCGGCTCCCCGATCTCGGCCCCACACACTGGCCGAGTGCGATTGAATGTCCAGGTCACTGTACTTCGTCCGGCGAAAGCGCACGACCCCACGGGATTTGGATGCCTTCGAAACCCACGACCCGATGGCAGGTGAGCGGCTACCGCTTCCTGGTCCGTCGCATGGAGCACGCCCTGGTTCGCCGGGACGTGCGAATGCTGCACGATCCCATGCGCTCCCAGTTCCGCGCCCTCCTCGCCGGACTGATCCTCGCGAGCGTCGCACTGGCGGGTTGCGGAGTATTGGCTATGCTGCGGCCGCAGGGCAGGATCGGGTCCCACCAGATCCTCATCGGCAAGGACACCGGCGCGGTCTACGTCGTGCTCGACGATGCGGTGCACCCGGCGCTGAACCTGGCCTCGGCCCGGCTGGCGGCGGGTGATGCGGTCAAGCCGGCCATCGTCGACGAATCCGAACTGGCGAAGAAGCCACGTGGCCAGCTGATCGGCATTCCGGGCGCGCCGAGCTCCCTGGGGTTAACCGGGGGCGACGGTCGCGCCTGGACGGTGTGCGACGTGCTGTCGAACGACGGCAGCCGTACCGTCACCAGTTCGGTGCTGGCCGGCGAATTGGCATTGGCGGACAGGGCTTCCGCGCTGAAGTCGGGGCGGGCGCTGCTGGTGCGGGGGCGCGATCACACGTATCTGATCTACGACGATCAGCGCGCCCGGATCGATCTCGACGATCGTGCGGTCGTCGACGCGCTGGACCTGCGCGGGCAGCCGCCGCGGCCGATCAGTGAGGGGCTGCTCGACGCCATCCCCGAGGTGCCGCCGCTGATTCCGCCGCTGATCGAGAATGCCGGGGCCGCGCCGGGTTACGTGCTAGGTGACCATCGCATCGGCGACGTGGTGCAGGTGCGGACCGACGGCAAGTACTACGTGGTGCTGGCCGACGGGCTGCAGCCGGTGTCGGCGCTGACCGCCGACATCATTCGCAATACCTACCGGTCCAGCGTCGCCGACGCCGTGATCGCCCAGGCCGATCGCACGGGAGCGCCGGTCTCCTCGGCGCTGCGGGTGTCGAAGTATCCGGCGCGGGCCCCGACCCTGGTCGACGGTAAAGACCAGCCGGTCGACTGCCTGTCCTGGCGGCCGGTCGGTTCCGCCGATACCTCCGACGGCAGCAGGCGCGCCGAATTGTCCGTGCTCACCGGGCATGCCGTCCCGATCCCCGACCGCGCGCGGCCGGTGCCGCTGGCGCAGGCCGACGGCACCGGGCCGAATGTGGACAGCTTCTATATGAAGCCGGGCGCGGGCGCGTACGTGCGGTCCACCGGGATGGAGCCGGACAGTCAGCGCCACGGCAGCCTGTTCTTCGTGTCCGACTACGGGGTTCGCTTCGGTATCCGGAATCTGGACGCCGCCAAGGCCCTGGGGATGGATCCGGCGAAGGTGCGGCCCGAGCCCGTGCCGTGGCCGATTCTCGGACTGCTCGCGCCCGGGCCCGCCCTGAGCCGGGAGGGTGCGATGGTCGCCCACGACGGCGTCGCGCCCGATCCGAATCCGGCCGAAGACCCGGTGAAAACCCCAGGGCTCAGCGCGAACTGAGGTCAGCTGTCGCGGTCGCCGAACCTGCGGCGCAGCGGGAACGATGCGAGGAATCCCAGAACCAGCAGCAGCGCCACCACTCCGCTGCCGATCAACGCCACATCGCGCGCCGTGTTGTCCGGCGCCGGAGCGGGTTCGGGCAAGGGGAGCTGCTGATCCCTTGCGTCGGCGGGGTGTTTGGGCCGTAGTTCCTTGCGTACCTCCGCGGTCAGCGCGGCCACGGGATCGACCGTGCCGTAGCCGATGTACGGATTCCAGCCCTCACCCGGGGCGTGCGCCGTGGCCTCGATGCGCTCGATGACCTCGTCGGCCCGCAGGTCCGGGTACCGGGCCCGCACCAGCGCGGCGACACCCGCGACCTGCGGTGCGGCGAAACTCGTTCCGCTGTAGGGCAGCACCTGCCCCTGATTGGTCACCTTCGCGGTGGTGAGCCCGGTAGTGCGGGGATCGAGCGAGACGATGTTCTCGCCCGGCGCGGCCACACCCACCCACGGACCCGGGACGGTGAACTTCGACGGCTGACCGAAGGCGTCCACCGAGCCCACCGACAGCACGTAGGCGTCCCACCAAGCCGGGACCACGTAGGAGGTGACGTGATCCCACGGATCGCGGTCCGGGTGCACCGGATCCGGGCCGGGATTACTCGCCTTGCAGGTGTCGGTATTACCCGCCGAGGCCACGATGACCACGTCCTTCTGGACCGCCGCGTACTGCACGGCCGCACCCAGCGCGCCCATCTCGGCGCTCGCCGGTTCGGTGGTGGGGCAGGCGACCAGGGAGATATTGACGACCCGCGCGCCCGCGTCGGCCGCCCGCCGCACGGCCGAGGCCAGCGCGGAGATCTTGCCGTAGCCGTCGGGCATATCGTCGGGACCCTTCTCCCGGCCCGCGCTCTTGGCCTGGTAGAGCGCGCTGGTCTGCCGGATGGTCATGATGCGGGCTTCCGGGGCGACCCCGGAGAAGCCTTGCCCGCCCACCTGGGTGGCCGCGATCAGGCCCGCCACGATGGTGCCGTGGGCGTCGCAGTCCTCGGTGCCGTCGCCGCCGGCGGCCACGTAATCGCCCTCGGGGACGAGTCCGGGCAGACGGGGATGCGGGGACACCCCGGTGTCGATGACCGCCACCAATTGACCTGCGCCACGGGTGAATTGCCACGCACCGGACAGATCCAGGGTGCGCTGGGTCGCCGGGACGGTCGGTCCGTCGCCGCCCGTCTGGGTGCCGAGGCAGGGGGAGTTGGCTGGATGCTCGGTCGGCGTCGGCGGGGTGGCCGGGCCGCCCGGGGGGAGCAGGCCCGCGTCGATGGGCGGCGGCCGGTCGGCGCGCGCGACGCCCGGCTCCGAGCCCATCCCGAACGACACACCCAGTGCGAGTGCCGAAGTCGCCGCGGCGAATCGGAAGGTTCTGGCGAGTATCGCTCTACCTCGCATGGCCGACCGCTGTCAGAGTCCGCGTACGAGGGCGTAGAGGCCGGTCACCCAGAAGACCAGCGGCACAACGGACGCCACGAATCCGTACTCCAGCAACTCGACCGCGCGGAGTACCGGCGGAGTCGCCTGCTGCCGCGGCACCAGGAACCCCAGCACGAGCGCGGCCGCGAAAAGCGCGAGCGCAACACCGAATACGGTGAGCGGCTGCCGTTGGGTGAGGGCCGCACCGATCAGCTCCAGCAGCACGACGGCCGCGCCGCCGGTGATGAGAACCACGGCCTGTTCCGCGCCCGCGTAGGTGCGGCTACGGAACATCAGGACCGCCGCGCACACCAGGGCCAGGGCCAGGCCAGGCCAGAACGGCCGTGCGGCAGCCGGATCCACACTCGCCACCGCCCCGGCCACGACCACGACGGTGGTGGCCGCGACGAGGCCGGCCAGATGGTCGCGTGCCCGTTCGGATTTCGCGCGCAGCGCCTCCAGCGTGGGCAGGGCGCGGTGGTCGTCGGGATCGTCCTCGGTGGGATCGATGGGGGTGCCGGGCGCGGGCACCGGGGGCAGCGGCAACCGGGCCAGCAGCATGGAGAGCCTTGGAGCCAGCGACAATCCGGCCAGGCCGGCCGCCGCGACACCACCGCCGATGGCACGCGGCGGAAGATCGACGAGCAGGCCGACCAGGGCGGCCGGGATGGCGAAGCCGGCCAGTGCCGCGGCGCCGATGAACAATCCGGGCCCGACGCCCGTCGCCCGCCAGGTCAGCAGGGCGATTGCCCCCACCAGGACCGAACCGAGAAGCGCGTTGGCCCAGCCGTAGTGGCCGGGGACGAAGAGCAGTCCGGCGGTGAACGCGGTCGGCACCGCGCAGCCGCCCAGTACCAAGGCGCTCGTGCGGTCGCGGTACATGCGGGCGAGCACGGTGCTCGCGGTGACCAGCAGCAGGGTGACGGCGGCGGCCACGATGGCGGTGATCCAGGCCGGGATGGCGTCGGGGGCGGCCAGCAGGCCGAAGCAGCCGGTCAGCATGATGGCGACCGCCAGGACCGCGCCGGTCAGCCGGGCGGTGCGCGGTGACCAGCCGCGGAAGTGGTCGGCGTCGGCGATGGCGACGTTGTACATGATGTCGTCGAAAAGCGGTGCGGGCGCGCTGTGCTCGGCGTTCTCCAGCATGAGCAGCTCGCCGTCGCGCACGCCCTGTTCGCCCAGGCTCAGGGAATTGGAGAGGGGCGGCTGTCCGATGCGAGCCAGTACCCAGTCGTGCGGCTCGATCTCTTCGCCGTCGAGGTCGAAGTCGTTGGCGCGGTTGTGCAGATCGACCATGTCGACCACGCCCGGAATGATCAGGGCCACGGGCACATCGACGGGAATGGCCATATCGACCTGAGTGTGTTTGGCCAGAATGGTGACTCGCGCCAGATCCGGCGCGCGCACGGTGCCGCGGAAGTCCTCGAGGTGATCCGTCCGCGAGTGCGTCACGCCCGCACTGTACGGCATGATGGTTGCCGTCCGTACACTGACCGCCCGAACACCGGGGGAATTTCCGCGATGAGCACCGTACGGTTCCACCGCCGCCCGCGCCGGGAGATGCCGCGTTCGCCCGGCGGCGAAGTCACGCTGCAGCCGCCGCCGGAGATCCCGAGAGCGGTGCCCGCCAACCTCTTCGCGAAACTGATGCCGGTGGTGATGGGCGTCGGCATGCTCGGCATGGTGGTGCTGCTGTTCACTTCCGGCAGTGGTGCCGCGTCCAATCCGATGAGCCTCATGTTCCCGATGATGATGGTGTTCTCCATGGTCGGGATGTATGCGGGGCAGGGTGGCAAGGGGCAGAAGGCGGCCGAGGCCGACGAGGACCGCAAGGACTATCTGCGCTATCTCGATCAGGTGCGGCGCGATGTGGAGGTGACGGCCGGGCAGCAGCGGGCGGCCGTCGAATGGAGTCATCCGGAGCCCGGACTGATCTGGATGCTGGCCGGGACCACACGGATGTGGGAGCGCCGGCCGGGGGACAAGGACTTCTGTCACGCCCGCATCGGGCTCGGTAGCCAAAGACTTGCTACAAGACTGGTCGCCCCGGAAACAGGACCCGTGGAAGAGCTCGAACCCATCGCCGCGGTCTCGCTGCGGCGCTTCGTGCGCACCCACGCCACCGTTCCCGAACTGCCCACCGCCCTCGCCGTGAAAGGCTTCGCCGCCGTCCAGCTCACCGGCGACCGCGACCGGGCCCGCGACATGACCCGGGCCATGCTGCTGCAACTGGCCATGTTCCAGGGCCCCGACCAGGTGCTGATCGCCGTGGTCTGCGGACCCGACACGGTCCGGGAATGGGAATGGACCAAATGGCTGCCGCACAGCCAGCACCCCGAATCCCAGGACGGGGTGGGCAGCGGGCGCATGCTCTACGGGTCCATCCGTGACGCCCACGCCGATCTGAATCCGCTGCTGCACAATCGGGTTCGGTACTCCCGCAACCAGCCCGCAGACCCGGGGCTCACCCAGATCGTGCTGGTGGTCGACGGCGGACTGCTCGAGGCCGAGGAAGATCCGCTGCGCGAGCACGGGTTCGAGGGCGTCACCATCATCGACCTGTGTGGATACGCGCCCCGGCTGGCTGCCTCCCGAGGCATCCAGATGGTGGTGGAGAACGGTGAATGCGCCGGGCGCGGGCCCTCCGGGGCGATGGAACGCTTCGCCGTCATCGACCGGATCACCGCGCGTGAGGCCGAACAGGCGGCCCGGCGGCTTGCGCCCTACCGTGCCCCGGCCCCGCGCGTGGCCGAGACCGGCGGTGACGACGGCGAGGTGATCTCCAGCTGGGCGCATTTGCTGGGCCTCGGCGATCTCGGAACGTTCACTCCCGAGACCGCGTGGCGGCCGCGGTACGGTCGCGAACGACTGCGGGTGCCGTTCGGCATCGGGGCTGACGGGCTGCCCGTGGTGCTCGACATCAAGGAGGCGGCCGAGGGCGGCATGGGTCCGCACGGGCTGTGCATCGGCGCGACCGGGTCGGGCAAGTCGGAATTCCTTCGCACGCTGGTGCTCTCGCTCATCGCCACGCACTCGCCCGATCAGCTCGAGTTCGTGCTGGTGGACTTCAAGGGCGGCGCGACCTTCCTCGGGCTCGAAGGGGTGGCCCATGTCGCGGCCATCATCACCAATCTGGAAGAGGAAGCCGACCTCGTCGACCGCATGCGCGACGCGCTCGCCGGGGAGATGAACCGCCGCCAGGAACTGCTGCGCGCGGCCGGGAACTTCGCGAATGTCTCGGAGTACGAGAGGGCCCGGGCGGCGGGAGCCGACCTCGACCCCATGCCGGCGTTGTTCGTGGTGCTCGACGAATTCTCCGAACTGCTCTCGCGGCACCCGGATTTCGCCGAGCTGTTCACCATGATCGGCCGCCTCGGGCGCTCGTTGCACGTGCACCTGCTGCTGGCCTCGCAGCGGCTCGAGGAAGGTCGGCTCAAGGGGCTGGAGAGCCACCTGTCCTATCGGATCGGCCTCAAGACGTTCTCCGCCAACGAGTCCCGGCAGGTGCTGGGGGTGCCGGACGCCTACAACCTGCCCGGCAATCCCGGCGGCGGCTACCTGAAAGCCGATGCCGGGGAGATCCAGCGGTTCCAGTCCGCCTATGTCTCGGGGCCGTACACCGGTGGCGCGGCGCGGCGCGAGGCCGGGGCGGCGACCCGCTCCGGCGAGGTCGATGTGGCCGCGCGACCGTTCAGCGCGGCGCACGTGGAATTCCGTGCCGCCGATCGGATTCCGCTGCCCGAGTGGCCGGAACCGGTGCCCGCGCCCGCCGATGCGGACCAGATGTCCAACCTCCAGATGCTGGTGTCGCGGGTGCGCGGCCACGGGCGACCTGCCCACGAGATCTGGCTGCCGCCGCTCGGCGACGCGCCCACCCTGGATCGGCTGCTGCCGCGGTCCGTCCTCACCGGCGACTGGAACCCGCTGGCGGCTCTGCGCGCCCCGATCGGCATCGTCGACCGGCCCTACGATCAGCGCCGCGACCTCATGGTGGTGGACCTGTCCGGATCGCGTGGCAACGCGGCCGTGGTCGGCGGCCCGCAGTCGGGCAAGTCGACGGCGTTGCGGACGCTGGTCATGGCGATGTCGTTGACGCACACCGCCGAACAGGTCCAGTTCTACCTGCTCGACTTCGGCGGCGGCACCATGGTCGGCCTGGAAGGGCTGCCGCACGTGGGCGCGGTGGCCAGCCGGATGGAGGCGGATCAGGTGCGGCGCACGGTGGCCGAGATGGTGGGCATCATGCGCCGCCGCGAGGCCGGCTTCCGGCGGCTGGGCGTGGAATCCATGGCCGAGTTCCGGCGGCTGCGCGCCACCGGGCCGGACGGCGGCGGGGCCGCGGCGGGCGTGCGGGAAGACCCGTTCGGGGACGTGTTCCTGGTGATCGACGGGTACGGCGCGTTCCGGCAGGAGTTCGAACTGCTCGACCAGACCGTCATGAACCTTGCCGTTCAGGGGCTTTCGTACGGTGTGCACATCGTGCTGTCGCTCAACCGCTGGGCCGAGGCGCGGCCCGCGCTCAAAGATCAGATCGGCACACGCGTCGAACTGCGGCTCGGCGACCCGATGGACTCGGATCTCGGGCGCAAGTTCGCGGCGCTGGTTCCCATGGGCCGTCCGGGACGCGGCATGACCGCCGACGGGCTGCACATGCTGACCGCGCTCCCGCGGGTGGACGGCGACCCGGACCCGGCATCACTGGGAACCGGAGTGGCACAGGCCGTTTCGGTCATCGTGCAGCTGACTCCGGGGCGCCCCGCGTCCGCGGTGCGCATGCTGCCCGAGCGGCTGCCGCGCGCGGAACTGCTGCGAGAAGCAGGAGACTGGCCCGCGACGGGGGACCGCTCCCGGCCGTGCCTCAGCTTCCCGCTCGGTATCGACGAGGCGCGGCTGGCCCCGGTGTTCCTGGATCTGGCGACGAGCCAGCACTTCGTGATCATCGGCGACTCCGAATGCGGAAAGACCACCGTGCTGCGGTCACTGGTGCAGTCCATCTGCGCGGCCAACACCACCGACCAGGCGCGCGTCATCATGGGCGATTACCGGCGCACGATGCTCGGCACCGTCCCACAGGGCTACCTCGCGGGGTACGGCACCACAGCGCCGCAGTTCACCCAGAACATGGCCGACCTGGCCGCCTACGTCACCCAGCGCATGCCCGGACCCGACGTGACCCCGCAGCAGCTCAAGGACCGATCCTGGTGGCAGGGCCCGGAACTGTACGTCATCGTCGACGACTACGACCTGGTCGCCAACGCCAGCGGAAACCCGCTGCACGCCTTGGTCGATCACCTCGCGCACGCCCGCGATCTCGGCTTCCACCTGATCCTGGCCCGCCGCTCCGGCGGCGCCGGCCGGGCTATGTACGAGGCCACCCTCAACCGCCTCAAGGAACTCAACTCCGCATCCCTGATCATGAGCTGCGGCCGCGACGAGGGCGTCCTCTTCGGCAACACCCGCCCCGCCCTCATGCTCCCGGGCCGCGGCACCTACGGCACCCGCGCGGGCGAGGACCTCATCCAAACCGGCTGGCTGGCACCCGCGGAGCCGTGATCACGGAGAGCGGGCCGGGCACACTGCCCAGCTCGCTCTCCACACAGTGCTGTGAATACTCAGAAGAGGCCCGCGAGAGCGGTGTCCTTGGCCTGGAGTTCGGCATTGCCGGTGCGGACCAGGGTGGCCGCGCCGTTGAGGGTGGTGTTGAGCTGGAGGACGTGCTGGTTCCACAAGCGCTGGAGGTCGGCGAACGCGTCGTTGGCGTCACCCTTCCAGTTGTTCCGCACGAACTCCTCCACACTCCGGTGGAAGGCCTCGAGCTGGTCGCGGATGGCCTCCGCGCGACGGAGGATCGAATTCGCGCCGTCGGCGACGCCCTCGAAATGGGCGGAGATGATCTGGCCGTCGACTGCTGCCATGGTGAACTCCTTTGCCAATTGTCCGGAAAGAACGAGGGGTGGCCGAGTGGCTAGACAGCCGGGAGGTCGAGGCTCGAGATCTGGGCGTTGACCTTGGATTCGTAATCCTTGTCGTGCTCTTCGTAATTCGAGCCGACCTTGATCAGCGTCTCGGCGGTGTGCATGAGTTTGTCGTTGAGCTTGTCGGCCTGGAAGTAGTAGCGCTGCATGAACGCGTTGAACGCGTCGGCCGCGCCACCCCGCCAATTCGAGCCCGCGACCATGTTGTCCTCGTCGCGCTTCAGTTCGGCGATGGAGTGCATGAGCATGTCGTGGGTCTTCTGGAACTCCTGGGCCTTGGCCTGGATGAGCTCATTACTGGCTTCGAATGCACCGGCCACGGTGCCTCCTTCCGGTTCGCGGGCGGACGACCTCTTGGTGATTGGACGTCGATCCCGCCCCGCCGGTTCCACCCGTGCGCGGCGGACCGCTGCTACCAGGTGCTGTTCGCGAATAATGCATATTGGGCGGCCGCCCGCTGGTGGGCGTCGGCGATCTGATCGGAGTCCACCACGGCGGTGTACTGGCGATAGCTGACCGTGCATCGGAAGCGTTTGGCGCGGGTGAGACTGGACGCCGGCGCGTCGGTGGTTTGTCCGCACTTGCCGTCCGGGAATCCGGCCGGTGCGTCCGCGACGCCCGAATAGCCGTGTTCGAGAACGGCGTTGGCGAGTTGCTTCGCGGCTTGCGCGTCCCGGGTGCGGAAGAGCATGGCCGGACCGTCGTAGTTCGCGCCCGCGATCGAGTAACGATCGATTCCGGTGTCGGTGACGACCCGCCGCCAATACGACTGATCGGCGACCCGATGCAGGAAGCCGCGTGGTTCGGCCACGGCCAACGCCTGGAAATCGGGGAGGAAGCTGTCGCCGGGATTGAGGGTGCGCCGCAGCATGTGGTCCGCGTCGAACGGCAGGCGCAGCACGCCTTCCGGCGTCAAGGGCGGCAAGGCATCCAGCAACGGCAATTGCGCGTCGAGGACTTTCGTGGCGAGCGCGGTCAGCTTCGGCAGCTCCGGATCCCGCACCCCGACATAGGCGTTCACGACGTAATTGCCGTGCGCGATCGTCGATCCGACGCTGGCGACGCCGGGTCGCCAATGCGAGTGGGCGTCGGGGTATTTCGGCAGCGCGACCCGTTCGTTGACGTCCGGGGCCACCGCGAAGTCGGCCTCGTCCAACTCCGTGGCGGCCTTGGCGGCGGTGGCCGCGTCGCGGAACTGGAGGACGGTGACCGTGGTGAAGGAACTACCCTCCACGGTCTTGCCGGACTTGTCGGGCTGTTTGTCGGTGTGGCCCACCGAGAGCCCGAACATCATCTTGTTCGCGTCGAGCACCGGCGCGGTGACGTCGGCCAGCACCCGGGTGGCGGTCTCGGTATTGGTCATCGACACCGCGCCGGTGCCGAACGTGAAGGCCGGGTCGATGTCGGCGCCGTTCACCACGTGGTCGGCCAGCCGTTGCGTCGCCAGCTCGATCGCCAGCCGCATGCGCGGGTTGTACTCGTAGCGCAGGTCCATCGGCAGGGTCGAGTACTTGCCGACATCCAGTGTGCGGATATCGATTTCACCCGGGGTCGCCGTGCCGGTGACGGCCGAACCGCAGCCCGCCACCGCCGCCGCGGTGATCGCGAGCAGAGCGGTCATTCGAAAACGCGAGATCATTCCCGTCCCCTCCCGATCACTTTTCCGCATTGACGAACAGGGCGTATTGCGCCGAGATCCGTTGCTGCGCATCGAGCAACTGGCTCGCCGACACCTCCCCGGCGAAACGGCCGTGGGTGACGTAGCAGTAGTAGGCGATTGCGAAGCGCTGTGGCCCGGTGTATTTGCGGCACTGGGCATTCGGCAGGTTTGCGGGAGAGTCGGCGGGCCGGAAGGTACGCGAGGTGCGGGCGCGCTCGGCCACGATGTCCGCGGCCCCGGCGGCGTCGCGGGCGCGGAAGACGTAGCCGCCGTTGAACGCCACCCGGTCCACACCCGCCTTCTCGAACAGCGCGGCGTTGTCGTCGCCGGGGAAGATCTGGAGCCCGCCGTGCCGGTCGTAGACGCCCGGGATGCCGCGCTCGGACTGATCGTCGACGACGGTGCGCAGTGTCCGCCCGAGCACGCCGTCCAGGTCGACGGGCTGCTCGGTCAGTTGATCCGGCGCGACCGCCGGGAACTTCGCCAGCGCGCCCGGGATCACGTCGATGCCGAGCTGGACCCGCGCCAGCAGCGCGGCCGGGTCGCTGATCCTGGTCTCCGCCATCACGTCGTCCCACACGTAGCCGAAGATGACGAATCGGCCGGTGGCGTACCAGGATCGGACGGTGGCGTTGAAGTCGTAGGACTTGTCCAGGTAGACGAAGGCGTCCGGGTACTTGTCGAGGCGCAGGCGCTCGCTCGGGGCGGCGTCGAAATCGGCCTGGCCCAGCGCCTGCGCGGCCGCCTTCGCCGCCGCGTCGTCGGTGAAGATCAGTACGGTGTTCGCGAACTCGTACGACAGGCCCACCGATCGGTCGGAGTTGCCGGTGGTGACGTAGCCGGACAGGAAGCCGGGCGCGGCGGCCCGCAGGTCGGCGGCCTTGGCATTGGTGCGGATCTTCATGGCGCCCGAGCCGAAATCGATGAACGGGCGGATCGCGCCGTTCACCGCGGCCGCGGGATATTTGACCGCCGGGTTGATCTCCGAGGGCAGCGGCAGGTAGTTGGCCAGCCGCTCGGCCTGCACGGCGCGGCCCAGTTCCTTGCTCTCGGCCTTGTCGTACTTCTTGGGCTGGGTGATCAGATTGCCGGTGTCGAGTTTGGCCAGGTCGATGACGGGCTCGGCGGGGGCGGTGGGCCCCGGATCCGAGCCGCAGGCGGCGGTCATCACCACCGTGACGGCGAAAGCCGCGGACATGGCTGCGCGCAGGCGCTGGCGCATGGGTTCCCCTCCCCAGAGCTGACTGACGCGCAAAACCCTACTTGATCCGGTTGTGCAGGACCGGCACCAGTTTGGTGAGCAGGGTCGGACCGGACTCGGGGGTCCAATTGCGGATCGCCGCGACCGCGGACGCGTCGTCGACCGGCACCACGATGGCGCGCGAGCTGGTGATCTCGCTGGGCAGGCCGAGCAGGCCGCCGCCGCCCGCCTTCGCGTCGCTGCGGACGGCGATGACGTACGAGTTGTCGGTCACCTTCAGCGAGCCCCAGCCGGAGGAGGGGCGCGGGGAGGTCTCCCCGGCCGCGGGCTGGTACTGGGCGTTGTAGACGAAGCCCAGGCTCTCCAGGTATTTCGCCTGATCACTGTCGGTGAGGTAGATGCTGTACTTGGTGTTGTAGTCGTCGCCGGTCACGTCGACGAGGGTGACGGACTTGCCCTGGAACGCGGGATTGTCCTTGCGCGCCTGGTCCACCGAGTTCGGGACGGTGTTCGCGGCCGGGGCCGCACCGGCGGAAGTCGTCGCGGCGGAACCGGTCTCGCTGCCACCGCTGGCGACGATGCCGATGCCCACGGCCACCGCGGCCGCCACCGTCACCGCACCGATACCCAGGTAGAGCCGGGTCCGATTACGTGCCGGCCGCACCATCTCGGTGGGCTCGGACGCGGAAACCGGTATACCGCTCTGGGTCTCACCGCCCAGCAGCATGCCCGGCGGCGCGATCTGGATCGGATAGGTCGGAGAAGTATTGGTGGACACCGGGTTGTAGCCCGGCACCAGCGCGGCCGTGGCGGCTTCGGTGAACTCGCGGCAGGAATTGAAACGCTCGGCCGGATTCTTCGCCATCGCCCGTGCGAAGACCTGATCGAGCGCGGCGGGCAGATGCGGGTCGACATCGGTGACGCGCGGCGGCGGCTCGTGCAGGTGGCCCATCATGACCAGCGCCGGTTGCGTTGCGGGATACGGGTTCCGGCCGGTCAGCAGCTTGAAGAAGGAGCAGCCCAGACTGTAGATGTCGGCGCGGTGGTCCAGCGGCAGCCCGGATAGCTGCTCCGGCGGCGCGTAGGCGATGGTGGCGACGAAGCTGCCGGTCTGGGTGAGCTCGGTGGTGTCCTCGGTGGACTTGGCGACGCCGAAGTCGGCCAGCAGGGCGCGCTCGTCCTCACCGGCGGCGGTGGAGAGCAGGAAGTTGGCGGGCTTCACGTCCCGGTGCAGCAGGCCGCGCCGGTGCGCGTAGTCCAGGCCGCGGCCGATCTGGGTGACGATGGACAGCGCCCGCAGCGGCGGAATCGCGGTCGGATCGCGCTTGAGCTCGGCCGAGGCGTCGGTGCCCTCGACGTACTGCATGGCGATCCACAGCTGCCCGTGCTCCTCGCCGCGATTGTGCACCGCGACGATGTTCGGGTGGTCCAGGCCCGCAACCACATTGGCCTCGCGTTCGAAGCGGCCGCGGAACTCCTCGTTGCTGGTCAGCTCGGCGGAGAGCACCTTGAGCGCGTCCATGCGCGGCAGCTCCGGATGCTTGCCCAGATACACGGTCCCCATGCCGCCCGAGCCGAGCACGCGAATGATCCGATAGCCCCCGACGATGGTGCCAGGACTTAACACGGTTCCGCCTCTCCGCGACTTCAGCGGGCGGCTGAGAGCCGTCGACCCTCCCACACCCGTGCCGGCGGCCGGGTGCCGAACGAATTTTGGACGTACCCCATGAGTTACCCCGATCGGTACGAGACCAGTGGCCACTCTGGCATACGAGGACTCCGCAGTCGAACGTACAAGGACGGGCGACTGTGGGGTTTCGCGCCGCGACGTAACCTAGGGCTGTGCTGAACGACCTGACCAACGTGTTCTCCGGGGGCCGGTTCCCGTGATGGATCGGCAGGTCGAGGTGGTCGCGGGTGGCCATGCGCTGAGCCGGGTGGCGGGAGCGGTGATCCTGGTCGCGCATCGGGAGCGGGGTGCGATCACGCCCGAATCGCGGGCCGTGACGGCGGTGCGGGCGCTCGGGGACCTGGTCGCCGACGCCACCGATCTGGTCCCGGACGGGCCGGGCCGGCAGATCGCGCGGCAGGCCACCCGCTGGCTGATGAAGGAGGCCGAGCGGATCTCGCCCGGGCAGCCCATCGAATTCGGCATCCTGTCCACCGCCGACACCGGCGGACTGGCCATCTTCCTGCACGGATCGGTGACGGCCGTGCTGGCCGGCACCGCGGTCGAGTACTACCGCGGCAGCGACGCCGCCTTCACCGTGGACCGGGTCGCCGCGCCGCCCGCGCGGGCCGCAGCCCTGTTCATCGACGAGCCGCGGCGGCGGGCGCCGGAACTGCCCCAGCGCGGAATCGGCTCGCTCGTGGAGGGACTCGCGCCCGCGGCGGGCGCGGTGGTGTGGTTCGAGGGCGAACCGGTGGTGTCACGCACCCCGGCGCGTCCGGCGGGGGCCAGGCACCGGGCCGCGGAACCGCCGCCGCCCACCGCTGCCTTCGACGCCGAACGCGATCCCGAACCCGAGCCGCCGCCGGTCGACCCGGACCTGATCCCGACCCGCACCTCCAACCGGATTCCCGCGAACCTGGATCCCGCCCCGGCGGACCCGGTCACCGAAGGCATTCCGGCCGCGCCGGACCTGCACCACGCGCCCACCGAGATGGGCGGCGCGAGCGAGCTGAGCGGCACCAACCCCGCGCCCAAACCCGACCCGGACCTGCAGCGACGGCTCGAGGCCACCGCCAAGGCGACCGCGCTCACCGCGAAGGTGCTCGGATTCAAATGCGCGCGTGCGCATCCCAGCGACCCGCGGGCCGCCTTCTGCACCGTGTGCGGCATGCCGGTGGATCAAACCCAGCACGTGTCCGAGGTGATCCGGCCGCCGCTGGGCATGCTGGTGCTCGACGACGGCATGACCTTCATGCTGGCGGCCGACGCCGTGGTGGGCCGCGATCCCGAACTGTCCGAACCGGCCCGCGCGGGCCTGCTGCCGCTGCGCATCGACGACAGCTCCGGCGGCATGTCCCGGGCACACGCCGAGATCCGGCTGGTGAACTGGGATGTCACCATCGTCGACCGCGGCTCCACCAACGGCACCCGGGTGCGCCCGCCCGGATATCGCGATTGGGTTCGGCTGCAACCGAATCAGCCGTTCACCCTGGTGCCGGGCGCGGAGATCATGCTGGGCAACCGGGTGCTGCGGTTGGAGCCGGTCGCGCCGCCGCCCTTCGGGTAGGACGCGAGAACTCCCGCGCCCCTAGGTGTATCGGGAGTAGCAGATCTCCTGATTGGCGCCGAGCACGCCCGCGCGGAAGGCGTCCACCCGGGAGAAGCCACTGGGCACCGTCTTGCCGTCGGTGTCGCTGGCGGCCAGGCCGTCGGTGAGCAGGCCGGAGACCGCCTCGTCCAGATCGCCCGCGGACAGCGAGATGCCCCCGGACGCCTTGCGGCTCGGGTCGGCCAGTTTCCCGGAGATCACCCCGGACAGGCAGGCCGCGCGCAGACCGGTCTTCGCGCCCTTCAACGGCAGTCCGGCGGCGTGCTGTACGGCGAGGGTGTAGCGGGAGATGAAGACGATGTAGGCGGTGAAGTCGCCGGTCACATTGGCGGGCAACGCGTCCTGGTCGTCGGCATTGGAGACCCCGCGATCGTGCAGCGCGGGCACGTCGGTGCCGATCCGGTTGGTGGCCGGGCAGTAGGTGACCGGCACGGTGTCGGCGCCGTTGCGGCAGTTCAGCTTCGCGGTGTCGTAGCCGTACTCGGGCTCGTCGCGCACCGGCATGATGGTCGCCATCGCCTTGGCCAGCTCCTGCAGGCTGGACTGGGTCACCTCGGACTGGCCGTGATTGGCGTCGTTGCCGAGGGTCTGCGGCAGATCGCCGCGGCGGCGGTCGATCTCGTTCTGGTCGATGGCCTTACAGCCCTTGGCGCCGTCGGTGAAGCCGATCTGCACGGCCGTCACCCGCTCGAACGCGGAACCGTGCACGCTCTGCGGATCGTCGGGGTCGGCGTCGCGGAAGGCGACGGTCGCGGCCAGCACCGCGTTCAAACCGTCGGAGGTGTTGATCGTGAAGTGCGGGGCCTTGCCCTCGGCCACATTCCGGATGAACGCGCCCGCGAAGCAATCCGCCTGCTGCTCCTTGACGATGGTCGGGGTGCGGCGGCCGACCAGTTTGGCCATCTCCTGGATGGCGTGCCCGTACTCGTGGGCCAGCACCATGACCACCGACATCTTCCCGAACTCGTCGGCCACCGCGGGTAGCAGCACCCCGCGATCCCAGCCCACCGAACCGTCCAGCCGGCAGTAGGCGGCGTTCACGAGCCGGTAGCTGGTCTCGCCGCAGAACTGGCCGGCCTGCGAGCGCGGCGTCTTGGCGTTCCAGGAGATGAAATGGTCCACCGGCGTGAAGGCGCCGCCGAACTCGCGCGGAAACTCACCCTGCCAATAGGTCTGGATGTCGTCGAGCGCGTTGAGCACCAGTTTGTCGATGCTGCCGCCGTCGGAGTTCTCCGCGGTCAGCGTCGAATCCGGAGCCCCGGAGCGGGGGCCGCTGGGACCGCCGGTGGTAGGCAGACCGGCCACCTTGAACGGGTCGTCGTAGATCGATACGGCCCGGCCGTGAATATTTCGTGTACATCCGGACAAGAGCGCGACCGCCACGAGTACCACGCCCAGCGTCACGAATACACGGCGAATCCCCGTGGACCGGCGCGTGCGCACCGCCTCCCCCCGGCGTCTCCCCACGTGTTCTCCCTCGCCAACCGATACCGATCGTGTCCCGGATTCGGACGGACGGCCGAGAAGCGCGACGCCGGACTCCGGGGGCTTCAATTATCATCCCACCATGTCTTCACCGGGGGCGCAGCAGATCACCGTGCGTCATGATGGAACCGAACGGGTCTTCGACGCGACTCAGCAGATCACGATGGGCCGGGCGCCGGAGGTGACGCTGTTCGTCGACAGCCCACTGGTCTCCCGCGTGCACGCGATCCTCAGCTACGAGGCCGGATCGTGGATGCTCAGCGACAACGGCAGCACCAACGGCGTTTTCGTGGACGCGCGCCGGCTGACCACGCCGCTGGTGATCAACCGGCCCACCCAGGTGCGGCTCGGCGACGCCATCAGCGGCCCGCTGCTGCACCTGCTCCCGCAGCCCGCGCGCGGCGGCGGCGGTGGCGCGCCGCAACCGCAACCGCAACAGCGGCCCGCGCCGCAGAATCGGCCGCCGTCCCGGCCGCAGCCGCAGGTGCCGCAGGTCGGGCAGCCGCAGCAGGCGCAACAGCCGTTCGCGCAGCGCCCGCCGGTGCAGCAGCGACCGCAGCAGGCCTGGCAGCCGCCGAACGTGGCCCAGCCCAACCAGAATCAGTGGAACCCGAACCGGCCGGTATCGGGTCCGCAGCATCAGCAGCCGAATCCGGTGCCGCAGCGGCCGACTCCGCCCGTCGGGAACGCGGCCCCGCCGAATGTGGTGCGCCCGCCGGTCAACCAGCCGCCGCAGGGCGGCGATCCCATCAACATGACCACCAAGGCGGACACCTCGGCGCTGCCGCCGATCCGCGCGCGGGCCTCCACCGCGGCCATCGCGCGCGCCGACCGGATTCCGCGCAACGGTCTGCACATCGGTCGTACCAGCGACAACGAGATCGTGGTCAACGATCCGATGGCCTCGCGCAAGCACGCGCGCCTGGTGCCCGACCGCGAGGGCCTCGCCATCGAGGACCTCAACTCCGCCAACGGCACGTTCGTCAACGGCCGCCGCGAACAGCGCGCGCTGCTGCGCGAACGCGACATCGTCACCATCGGTAACGTCGACTTCGTCGTGCAGGAAGGCACGCTCGTGCACCGGCAGCGGCCGGTCGCCGAACAGGGCCTGCACGTGCACGGCGTCTCGTTCACCGTCGAGGGCAACAAGCAGCTGCTCGTGGACGTGAACATGCAGGCCGGGCGCGGATCGCTGACCGCGCTCATCGGACCCTCCGGCGCGGGCAAGTCCACGCTGTCGAAACTCATTGCGGGAACCACGCTTCCGTCCGCGGGCGTGGTCACCTTCGAGGGCCGCAACCTGCACGCCGAATACGAGGCGCTGCGCTCCCGCATCGGCATGGTGCCGCAGGACGACGTGCTGCACCGGCAGCTCACCGTCAAGCAGGCGCTCAACTTCGCCGCCCAGCTGCGACTGCCCCCGGACACCAGCAAGGCCGACCGCAAGCAGGTGATCGCCGATGTGCTGAAGGAGCTTTCGCTCACCCAGCACGCCGACACCCGCGTGGACCGGCTCTCCGGCGGTCAGCGCAAACGCGCCTCGGTGGCCATGGAGCTGCTCACCGGCCCCTCGCTGCTCATCCTCGACGAGCCCACCTCCGGCCTGGACCCGGCGCTGGACCGTCAGGTCATGACCATGCTGCGGGAGCTGGCCGATGCCGGGCGCACCGTCATCGTGGTCACCCACTCGGTGGCCTGCCTGGACATGTGCGACCAGGTGCTGCTGCTCGCGCCCGGCGGCAAGACCGCGTTCTGCGGGCACCCGGGCACCGTCGGGCACGTCATGGGCACCAGCGACTGGGCCGAGATCTTCGGCCGCGTCGACGCCGACCCGGACCTGGCCTTCGCGAATTTCCGCTCCCGCCAGGCCTTCGCGGAACCGCCCGCGCCGGTCAAACCGGTGGAGCGGGCCAAGGCGCCGAAATCCAGTGCCGTCAAACAGTTCTCGACCCTGGCACGGCGGCAGTCGCGGCTCATCTTCGCCGACCGCGGGTATCTGGCGTTCCTGTGCGTGCTGCCGTTCGTGCTCGGCGCGCTGTCGCTGGTGGTCAAGGGCTCGAGCGGATTCAAATCCGTCGGGTTCACCCAGCTGCCCAACGGCGACTTCGTACCCGCCAGCAATGGCGAGGCACAACAGCTCCTCGTGGTGCTGATCCTCGGCGCCTGCTTCATGGGCGCCACGCTCACCGTGCGTGACCTGGTCGGGGAACGGCCCATCTACTACCGGGAACGCGCGGTCGGATTGCGTTCGGGCGCATACCTGATGTCGAAGATCGTGATCTTCAGTCTGGCGGCGCTGCTGCAGTCCGCGGTGATGATCGGCATCGTGCTGGCGTTCAAGCCCGCGCCCGGGACCGGGCTGGTGCTCTCCTCGGGCACGCTCGAGCTGTATCTCGACGTCGCGCTGACCGCGGTGTCGTGTGTGGTGCTCGGCCTGGTGCTGTCCTCGCTGGCCAAGTCCAACGAACAGGTGATGCCGCTGCTGGTGGTCGTCATCATGGCGCAGCTGGTGCTGTCCAGCGGCATGATCTCGGTGGCCGGCCAGACCGTGCTGGAGCAGCTGTCGTGGCTGTTCCCGTCGCGCTGGGGCTACGGTGCGGGCGCGTCGACGATCAACCTGCCCTCGATGTCGTCCATGCCGGAGGCGCAGAAGGACTTCCTGTGGAAACACACCGTCGGGACCTGGGCCATGGACATCGGCGTCCTCGTCGGGATCACCGTGCTGCTGTCGCTGTTCACCTGGTCGCGTCTGCGCTTGAAGAAGCTGTCGGCGTGACCGGTACCACACCCTGGCCGGGGTGCGAAGTAGTGATTCGGTCGCGCGCTCCACGGAGCGAGCAGGCAGACTGATGGCTGTGACAGCGCGAGTTGGGGCAGTGCATCTCGGCTGGGACGTGGTGTCGGTGGCCGCCGGTGGCGGCGGGTCGCCCATCCGCCCGGTCCAGGTAGAGGGCTCGTACACCCCTCCCGCCTACCTGTTGGCGGACTCGTCCGGCCGGTTGCACACCGCGGGCGTGGACCGGCGGCCCGACGTCGGCATCGCCATCTCCGACGTCCGCGACATCATCGGGCACCCGCAGATCGTGGTGGCCGGGGCGACCTGGCCCGCCGAACTGGTATTCCGGGCGCGCATGCACAACCCGCTGGCCTCGGTCATCGAGCACCTGGGGGCGACGCCGGACGTGCTCGCGCTGCCCTTCCCCGACGAATGGCCCGACCCCCAGGTCGACGAGTTCGTGCGGCTGGTGGAACAGCTGGGCGTGCCCGCCGAACCGCTGCCCGAATCGGTGGCGCTGTCGGGGTACGTGCGCGCGCTCGGACTGGTGCGGTCGCCCGGCCGCGGGCCCGCTGTCGGCGCGGTCGGCGTGTATTCCGACGGGCGTGAATGCCTGGTGGTCGCGGTCCACGGCAATGACGACCAGCCCACCGAATCGGTCAGCGTCGCCATCACCGCCGAGGCGCTGCACGAGGCGCACGCCGCCGACAATGTGGTCATCGAGGTGATGGCCGCGGCGCGGGCCATCAATGCCGACACCTCCACGGTGCTGCTCACGGGCAATGTCTGCTTCAACGACGCGTTGCGGTTGGCGTTCCAGAACCATCTGGGCCATCGGTTCCAGGTGGCCGATCATCCGATGCACGCGCTCGTGCTCGGCGCGACCCACCTGCTGGTCGCCGACAGTGAGGGCGACCCGGCCTACGACCGGCCCCAGCCCGCGGCCCAAGGCCCCGGGCAGCAGCCGGGCGGGGCGGCCGCGCGTCCGATCGAGCAAGGACCGCGCCATGTGCCCGGCGGGACCGCCGCGGACCAGCCCTTGCAGCGGCAGCCCGAACCGCTGGCCCAGCAGCCGGAAATGATTCCCCGGCACAAGGATTCACCGACCCCCGCGCCGGAATCGGGTGCGCAACGACCGGGTGCTCAGCCCGCCGCCCCGCTGCCGGCCGCCGAAGCCACGCCCGACGCCGCCGACCAGAGCGCCGACTCCGACAGCCGAACCCGCCGCCTGACCGCGGAGGAGGTCGCACCTCAGGGCGGCGCGCTGGGCAATACCGGGCCCGGCGGCATCACCCAGCGGGTGACGGCCGAGGAGCTCGCGCAGCTCGCCGCGCAAGCGGCCGCGCAGGATCGGTCCGCCGCCGGAGCCGAATCGTCGTCGAGTGGTGAAGCGGGCCACGCGATTCCGCGCCGCGCCGACGGCCCGTCCACCGGGTCGCAGCCCGTGGTCGGTGGGCGCGGGACGCTGCCGCCCGGACTCGAAGGCGTGGGCGGCCGGTTCATGCGGCCGCCGGGCTCGCCCGCCGACGATCAGATGACGACGGTGTTCGGCCAGGGTGACCAGAGCGCCGCCGGATCGGGCCGGCCGGGCGCATCAGGGTCAGGTCAGCAGGGCTACCCGGCCGACAGCGGATACGGGCCCGGTTCCGCAGGCGTGCAACAGGGTTCGGCGGGGGCCTACGGTACCGGCGGACAGGGGCAGCAGGGCGGTTACGGCCACGGTCAGGGTGGAGCTTTCGGGCCGGGTGGTCCGACCACCGGCGGCTATCCGCAGCAGAGCGGCTCGGCGGGTCAATTCGGGCCCGGCACAGGCGGTCCGGGCCCGGCGGGCGGCTACGGCGCGGGCTACGGTTCGGCGAACGCTCCGGGCTCGGAGGGTTCGGCGCAGGGCGGTTACGGTCCGGCCGGCGCGCAACCGGGCCAGGGCGGGCAGTACGGCGGCCAGCAGGGCGCCGGCGCGCAGTACGGCCAGGGTGGATACGGCTCGGGCGGTTACAGCGGCCAGGGTGGCTACGGCGGCGGCGGTTACCCGGCGGGTCCCTATGGGGCCGAGGGGGATACGTCCGGTTCGGGTCGCGGGAGTTTTGCTGGATCCGGCGGAAACGCTCCTGGTCAGCCCGGCGGGATGTACGGTGGGGCGATGTCGTCGGGGGTGCGTGGGTCGAATCCGCAAACGCCGGAAGATACCGCTGGGCAGTCGGATTCGGACTCCGGATCCGGCTCCGAGGGCGATCGCAAGCAGCGCAAGGGCAAGCTGTGGAACAAGATGCGCAAGCCGTTCGGCGCGCCCATCATCGTCGGAGCGGCAGCCCTGTCGCTCCTGGGTGCGCACTCGGATCAGCGCCAGGACCCCACGGCCGGATCCCCGGCGCCCGTCGGCGGGATGACCCGGGCCACCGATATCGAGCTGACCCCGGTCGGTGAGAGCTGTGCGGTGACCCCGTTCGTCTCGGGGCTGCCCGGCTCCGGCGTCGCCACCATCGGCGACCCGCACAAGACGGACTGCGTGCGTTCCGGCATCGACACGCTCCGCTACACGCTGCCCGGCCCGGTACGCGGGATCGACCCCGGCCCGCCGTTGCACATCTGACCTCCGGCCGGGCGCATCCGCCGGTGGCGGGCCGCATCGGACCGGGTGGCAGCGGCGTCGGGGACCGATTCGAGGGTCCGCGGACCCCGCTGGTATGGTTGCTCGTTGGTGTGCGGTACGGCCGGGTTTCCGGCTGTCACACGAGCCCCGGGTCTCCACCGGCCGCCGGGATTCAGCTCGATCGCGTACTTGGCTGGCAAAACCTACGACAGACAGGGATGCACTGTGCCTACGTACAGCCCCAAGGGCGGTGACGTGACCCGCAAGTGGTACGTCATCGACGCCACTGACGTAGTGCTCGGCCGTCTTTCCGTGCAGGCTGCGAACATCCTGCGTGGCAAGAACAAGCCGACCTACGCTCCGAACGTCGATGGTGGCGACTTCGTCATCATCATCAACGCCGACAAGGTCGCCATCTCCGGCAACAAGCGGCAGGACAAGGTCCTCTACACCCACTCCGGTCACCCGGGTGGTCTGAAGGGCCGTACCGTGGGCCAGATCCTGGACACCCGCCCCGACCGTCTGGTCGAGCGCGCCGTCAAGGGCATGATCCCGAAGAACAAGCTGGGCAACAAGATCATCGGCAAGCTGAAGGTCTACGCGGGCCCGAACCACCCGCACGCCGCCCAGCAGCCCATCCCCTTCGAGATCAAGCAGGTGGCCCAGTGACCGCTCCTGAGGAATTCAACGACGACTACGTCGTCGAGGACACCGCCGTGGAGGTCGTCGAAGAGGGTGACGGTTACGAGGCCGAGGCCGAGTACACCGAGACCTTCTCCGCCCCGGTCGCCATGGACCGTCCGGTCCAGACCGTCGGCCGCCGCAAGGAGGCCGTGGTCCGCGTGCGCCTGGTGCCGGGTTCCGGCAACTTCGTGCTGAACGGCCGCACCATCGAGGATTACTTCCCGAACAAGGTGCACCAGCAGCTGGTGAAGTCCCCGCTCGTCACCGTCGAGCGCGTCGAGACCTTCGACATCTACGCCCGCCTCGTCGGCGGCGGCCCGTCGGGTCAGGCCGGCGCCCTGCGCCTCGCCATCGCCCGCGCGCTGATCGAGGTCACCCCGGACGACCGTCCCGCCCTCAAGCGTGCCGGCTTCCTGACCCGTGACCCGCGTGCCACCGAGCGTAAGAAGTACGGCCTCAAGAAGGCCCGTAAGGCGCCTCAGTACTCGAAGCGCTGATATTGCGCCGTCAGGCTCTACCGTGCCCGGCCCCCGTGGGGGCCGGGCACGGTACGGTCTACACGGCAACCTGTGCGAGAGCAGGCTCCCCGCAACGGTTTTCGGACCGGCTGGAAGCCTGCTCTCGTGCTGTATCCACCGAACTGCAGGGGTGTTGAGGTAATGGGACGTTTGTTCGGTACCGACGGTGTCCGCGGGCTCGCCAACGGGTCGCTGAGTCCGGAACTGGCGCTACAGGTTTCGGCCGCGGCCGCGCAGGTCTTGAGCCGCGGGAAGAAGCGCGCGGTTGCCGTCGTGGGACGCGATCCCCGCGCCAGCGGTGAGATGCTGGAGGCTGCCGTCACCGCGGGCCTCACCTCCGCGGGCGTGGACGTGCTGTCGGTCGGCGTGCTGCCGACGCCCGCCGTCGCGTACCTGACCGGCGTGTACGACGCGTGCCTGGGCGTCATGATCTCCGCCTCGCACAACCCCATGCCGGACAACGGCATCAAGATCTTCGCCGCGGGCGGGCACAAGCTGGACGACGCCGTCGAGGACCGGATCGAGGCGCTGGTCGCGGAGGGCGGCTTCACCCGGCCCACCGGCGCGGCGATCGGCCGCATCCTCGGCCGCCCCGGCCTGGGCGGACACGTCTTCGACGTGAACGACCGCTACAGCCTCGAGGGCACCCACGAACGCTACGTCGAGCACCTGGTCCAGGCCACCGGCCGCGACCTGCGCGGGCTCACCGTCGTGGTGGACTGCGCGCACGGCGCGGCCGCCGAGGTCGGGCCGGCCGCCTACCGCGAGGCGGGCGCGACCGTCATCGCCATCAACGCCGACCCCGACGGCCTCAATATCAACGACGGCTGCGGCTCCACCCACCTCGAGCAGGTCCAGGCCGCCGTGCGCGCGCACGGCGCCGACCTCGGCCTCGCCCACGACGGCGACGCCGACCGCTGCCTGGCCGTGGACGCCACCGGCGCGATCGTGGACGGCGACGCCATCATGGCCGTGCTCGCCGTCGGCATGCGCGACTCCGGCGACCTGGCGGAGAACACGCTGGTCGCCACCGTGATGAGCAACCTCGGCCTGCACATCGCCATGCGCGAGGCCGGAATCACCGTGCGCACCACCGCCGTCGGCGACCGCTACGTGCTCGAGGACCTCCGCAACGGCGGCTACACCCTCGGCGGCGAGCAGTCCGGGCACGTGGTGTTCCCGCGCTACGGCACCACCGGCGACGGCGTGCTCACCGGCCTCAAACTGATGGCCCGGATGGCCGAGACCGGCAGCACCCTGGCCGAATTGGCGGGCATCGTGAAGGTCGTCCCGCAGATCCTGGTGAACGTCCCGGTCACGGACAAGGCGGCCGTCGCCGTCGCGCCCGCGGTGCTGGAAGCCGTCGCGCAGGCCGAACAGCTGCTGGGCGAGACCGGTCGAATCCTGCTGCGCCCCAGTGGAACCGAGCAGTTGGTCCGGGTCATGGTCGAGGCGACCGATCCGGCGCAGGCCTCGCATCTGGCCGACCAGCTCGCGAAGCTGGTCGAAGCCGTCTAGTCACCTCGTCGCGTGGCGCGTCCGGGACTTCCCTCCCGGGTGCGCGATTCGGCGTCTCAGAGGGTTTCGGTGAGGCTGCCGTCGGCCAGGTGCCAGCGGCGGGTCGCCGTGACGGTGTCGAGCATGCGGCGGTCGTGGGTGACCAGCAGCACCGTGCCCTCGAAGGATTCGACGGCCTGCTCCAGCTGCTCGATGGCGGGCAGGTCCAGGTGGTTGGTGGGCTCGTCGAGCACGAGCAGGTTCACGCCGCGCGCCTGCAGCAGCGCCAGCGCGGCGCGGGTGCGCTCGCCGGGGGAGAGCGTGTCGTTGGGGCGCAGCACATGCGGGCCCCGGAGCCCGAACTTCGCGAGCAGGGTGCGGACATCCGACTCGTTCCAGTCGGGGATCTGGGCGCTGAAAGTGTCGGCGAGGGTGGCGGTTCCGCGGAACAGGCCGCGCGCCTGATCGACCTCGCCGATCGCGACGCCCGAACCGATCGACGCGGAACCATTGTCCGGCTTGATCTTTCCCAGCAGCAGCGAGAGCAGGGTGGATTTGCCCGCGCCGTTCGCGCCGGTCAGCACGATGCGGTCGCCCCAATCCACCTGCACCGTCACCGGTCCCAGGGTGAACTCGCCGCGGGACACCGTCGCGCCGGACAGGGTGGCGACCACCGCGCCGCTGCGGGGCGCGGCCGCGATGGACATGCGCAGCTCCCACTCCTTGCGCGGTTCCTCCACCGCGTCCAGGCGTTCGATGCGCTTGAGCGTCTGCTTGACCTTGGACGCCTGCTTCTCGGTGGATTCCGCGCGGGCCTTGCGGCCCATCTTGTCCGAATCCGCCTTCGACTTGCGGCGGGCATTGCGGACACCGTGTTCCATCCAGTTGCGCTGCATGTTGGCGCGCGCCTCCAGACCGGCCTTGGTGTCGGCGAACTCGTCGTAGGCCTCGCGGGCGTGGCGGCGCGCGATCGCCCGCTCCTCCAGATACGAGTCGTAGCCGCCGTCGTACACGCCGACCTGCTGCTGCGCCAGATCCAGTTCGACGATGCGATTGACGGTGCGCGCCAGGAACTCCCGGTCGTGGCTGATCACCATGAGCGGTTCGCGGACCCCGGTCACGAACTGCTCGAGCCGGGCCAGACCGTCCAGATCGAGGTCATTGGTGGGCTCGTCGAGCAGCAGGATGTCGAAGCGGGACAACAGGACCGAGGCCAGACCGGCGCGAGCCGCCTGACCGCCGGAGAGCACGGTCATCGGGGTGGCCAGACCGTGCGGGAGGCTGTCGGTGAGGCCCAGATCGGCGGCCACCTCGTCGGCGCGCTGCTCCAGGTCCGCGCCGCCCAGGGCGAGCCAGCGCTCCAGGGCGGGGGAGTACTCGTCATCCCCGCCGTCGGCGAGGCGTTCGGCGGCGGCGTCCATGGTCTGCTGGGCGGCGGCCACCCCGGTGCGGCGGTACAGGAACTCCAGCACCGTCTCGCCCTCGATGCGCTCCGGCTCCTGGGCCAAGTAGCCGACGGTGGCGTCCGGCGGGCTCAGCACGATCTCGCCCTCGTGGGCGTCGCCGGCGGCGAGCATGCGCAGCAGGGTCGACTTGCCCGCCCCGTTCACACCGACCAGGCCGATCACATCGCCGGGGGCGAGGATCAGGTCCAGGTCGGAGAACAGCAGACGCTCGCCGTGTCCGGCGGCCAGGCCGCGCGCATGCAGAGTGGTGCTCACCAGGGCGATTCTGCCGTGTTCAGGGTGGCACCCTGACGTCGGGCCTCGGAAAGTTCAGGGTCGTCATCGGGTGAGCGACCGATGTGCGCGCGGCCGCGGCTCGGCAGAGTGGAGACATGACCACAGAGTTTCCGACCCCGGCCCCGAAGCGACTGACCCGCTCCCAGCACGACAAGTGGATCGCCGGCGTGTGCGGCGGTCTCGCCGAATACGTCGGCTGGAGCCCCGGTCTCGTCCGCTTCCTCTTCATCCTCTCCTGCCTGCTGCCCGGACCGCAGTTCCTGCTCTACATCGCGCTGTGGATCATCATCCCCAAGCGCTGAGTCATCCCCAGGGCGCGAGTTGTCCACAATCGGCATCGAAGGTGGTGCGAGGGGTGATCGCGAGTGCCAGGATGGTGATCACGCCACTGCGGAGGAGTGCACACCATGGTCACATCGGGTGAACTGCCCGGACTGGATCTGCCAGGACTGGACGCGCATTCGGAACTGGGTGGGCTAGGTGCGGTCGAGTTGTCGCACCCCACACAGGATCTCGACGCGGACGGCCTGGCCGACACCGTGACCACCGGCACCGCACACGCCATGCAGGTGTGGACGGATCTGGATCACGACGGCTACGCCGACCATGTGACCGTGGTGGACAGCGGCGGTGACTACGCCGCCTGGGAATTCCACCACAACTCCGACGGCACCACCGCGTGGGTGCGCACGGACGGCGGACACCTCGGCGACACCTAGCCGGGGCTGACGGGGGTTTCACGCCACGGGCCACGGCCCGTGGGGAATCGAGGGGGGATCGATGGGTGAATCCGGCGACTTCGGCGTGCGTGTCACCGCCCTGCACACCGCGGCCACCACCCTGCGGGACAACGCCGGGGCGCTGCGACAGCACGCCCGTGCCATCGGCGACCACGCCTTCGGCCTCGGCAAGGACGCGGCGGGACGGGACTACTCAGCCCAGGGCGCCGGGATCCACAGCGGATTCGAGCGCGCGGCAGGCTGCCTCCGGCACTGGGCTGCCGCGGCCGCCGCCACCGCCGATGTCCTCGACCGCGCGGCCACCGAATACGCCCGCCTGGACCACGACCACGCCACCGCGCTTCACCAGGTCGGGCGATGACCTTCGACCCCACCGGCAAGACCGTCGACCAGATCCTCGACCATGGAGCGCCCGGCCTGCGCTACTGGGAACAGTTCCTGCCCTTGTACACCAAGGCATTCGGCGAACCATCCGGTGTGACCGTGACCGAGCTCTACGCCCGCTACGACGAACAACGCGGTCTGAACCTCGACGAATTCGACACCGCCCGAACCGAACTGGACAAGGCGCTCGCCGACGCCGAATCCCGCTTCACCTCCCACCGAGCGGTGGCGAACTCCCTTCCGTCTGCCTGGACCGGCGCTACCGGAACCGAGGCCCTCGCCCTCCTGAATTCCCAACTGCGCCAGGCTCGCGAAGATCTCGACACCATCCGCACCGCCTCCCAGGCGATCGCCGCCGCCCTGGACCCGATCCGCGCCGCCATCCTCACCAAAGCGGAACGAACCCGCGGCCTCCTCGAGCCCACCCCCGACGACGAAGCCCCCATCACCCTCGACGGCAGAACTCCCGACGCCATCAGCGCCCTCGCGGAAGCGGACTCGTGGCTCACAGCCACGTTCCGTCCCGAGGTCGACCGGCAACTGGCAGCCTTCACCGCCACCTGCGCCGCCACCGCCGACACCGTCGAATCCCACTACCGCACCATCATCACGGCCTTCGAGCAGGTCATCGACCACACTTATCCACAACCATCCCAAGCCCTGCTGCCCCAGCCGGAGACGAGCTCCGCGGCCCTGCTCGGCAACTCTGCCGGGGCGCAGACCGACTCGGCGGTGGCGGTGACCAGTCCTGCCGGTGTGCGGCCCGGCGCGGTTCCCGCGCCGTCCGAGCCGGATTCTCCGCCGCTGTCGGCAGGTCCTGGCCAATGCCCGGAAGCTGATGTCGGGGCGGCGCAGTCGCGGGTCTGCTGCGGGCCAGGCGATTCGGGCACGCCCCAACCTACGCGGGAGGGACCCGGTCGGCCCGCCGCCGGCACCACGAGCGGGGAACCCTGCGACCCCGGGTGCGCGAAGGGCGCGTCCGCCCGTCCGGTCGAGACCACCGAACCCGCGTCCGTCGGACCGGGGACCGCCGCGGAGCCGCCGGTTTCCGGTGCACCCACCCCCTCCGATTCGGGGTCCGCCGCCGTGCCGAAACAGGCCCAGCCCCGGACCGAAATGTTCGCGCAGGCGCTCGAGGGCCTCATCGGCAAGCTCGAAACCGGTGTGCAGCAGGGCTTTTCCGCCGTCCTCGAACAACTTGGCTCCCTGTCCGGGCCCGCGTCCGATGCCCCGGACGACGTGGAGACGCCTGCGGGGCAGGAGAAGTCTGGCGAACCGCACCCCGGCCCTGCGACGTCGAACCTTCCGTCCGGTCATCTCGAATTCGATCTCGCTGGAAAGCATTTCGCAGTCGATCGCGACCCGACGGGTGACATGTCCATCGCCGTCACCGACGAATCCGGCCGAACTCAGGTCTGGAGCCTGACAACCGACGACTCCGGTAAACCCGCACTCGCCCCGGACAACACGGTCGGGCACCCGTCCGCTCCTGCCGCCGGTGACCCCGATTCGGCGACTGCCGCGCCAGACCCGCGCCCACCAGGTAATTCGCCCCCGGTTGAAGCTGTCACGCCGCCGGGTTCACCGTGCGCCACGGAGGTCCCGACCAGGTTCACTCCGGTTCAGGTCCCCTGCATGGCTCCACCATCAGCTGAATTGCCTACTCCGGCAGCGCCTTCCGGAGGGCACGAACCGGCCATACCCACATGCATCGGTACTCCTGAGCTGGATGCCGGAAAGTCCCCTGACGGCGGCGAGCCGGGCGGGTCCACCGTCTGTCCGGCGGTGCCCGAAACCCCCGGGCCGACCGCGCCGCTGGGCGGCGAGTCGCCACGGGACGAAGGGGGTCCGCCTGCTGACCTGTCGGTGCCGGTGTCACCCGCCGATCCTGGCGCGGGGCTGGGCAATCCCGATGTGCCGCTGGAGATTCCGGAGGCAGGTGTCGAGATCCCTTGACCGTCGCCGGGAGTCGGGCTACTTGCGGAGGGCCTGGATGAGTTGGAGGACGGGGAGCTTCTGGGGCTGCTCCGGCTCGTCCTCGACGGCGTCGGGGTCGACGACCTGGGTGTGGGGTATGAGGGCTTCGGGGTCGGCGAAGGGCTTGTACTTCTTGTCGCCGAGGAGGGTGTAGTTGAGGTAACCGACCAGGAGGGCGCGGGTGAGGCGCTCGGTCTTGGGCTCGTGCTTGCCCGCACCGAGGGCGGCGAGGGCACGGCGGCCCTCGACCATGCCGTTGTGGGTGGCCTTGTCGAGGGAGCGCAGGATCGCGCCTTCGCCCCAGGCCGAGGCCAAGGGGAGGGCGTCGGAGCTGACCGAGTCGATGTCGGCGGCGCCGGCCAGGATCAGGGCGGGGGCGTCGACCTTGGCGGCCAGGGCCTCGGCGGAGGGGGCGGTCGGGGACGGGAAGAGGGCGGCGACGGCGGCCACCTCGCGCTGGGAGGCGGCGATGACGGCCGCGCCCGCGCCCATGCCGTGACCCACCAGGGCCAGGCGGTCGGGGCGGACGCTGATATTGCCGGTGCCCAGCCGCACCCCGGCACAGATGTCGAGGGTGGTGAGCAGGTCGGTGGCCAGGTTCAGGTGCGAGGGGATCGGCCCGCGTTCGGTGTCGGGCGCGGCCGCGACATAACCCCAGGAAGCGAGGTGTTCCAGCAGGCGGCGGTAGTTGCCGACCCCGGTCAGCCAGCCGTGCCCGAAGGCCACCGCGGGCAGGTTCTGCCCCTTGCCGGGCGTGTACACCACCCCGGGCAGCCCGGCGATGCCGAGATTCCCGCGCAGCACCTCGTGCGGGCCACGCAGGGTCAGAGTGCTCAGGAGCGATTTCACAGACACCGACACGAAGATGAACTTAGTCGGTCCGGCGGCCGAATGCCTCGAGCGCACACATCAGTTCGCGGCCCGGCTCGGTCCGGACTGCGCTCCGTCTCCCCGTGCGTGTAGCGGGAACAGGAGCGAACGGCTCCATAGACCTGCGCGTTGGAGGAGCGGAGGAGGGAAAACCGAGCTTTCAGGGCCGCGAACACGCCGGAGCGGAGCGGAAGCCAGGAACAGAGCTAGGCTGGTGAGCCATGTGCGGAATCGTGGGGTATGTGGGGTACCGGGACGCGCTCGGCGTGGTGGTCGATGCGTTGCGCCGCATGGAGTATCGGGGTTACGACTCGGCCGGAGTCGCGATTCTGGACGGGTCGGGCGGCTTGGCGGTCGAGCGCAAGGCCGGACGTCTGGCCAACCTGGAGGCCGAACTGGTCGACCGCGGGCCCGAGCACTACGCCGGCACCACCGGCATGGGCCACACCCGCTGGGCCACCCACGGCGCGCCCACCGACCGCAATGCCCACCCGCACCGAGACCGCACCGGCCGGGTCGCGGTGGTGCACAACGGCATCATCGAGAACTTCGCCCCGCTGCGTCGCGAACTCGAGGAGGCGGGCGTCGAACTGGGCAGCGACACCGACACCGAGGTGGCGGTGCACCTGGTATCGCAGGCCTACGCGGCCGGGGACACCGCCGGCGACTTCGTCGCCTCCGCGCTGAGCGTGGTGTGCCGCCTGGAGGGCGCGTTCACCCTGGTCTTCACCCACGCCGACCACCCGGGCACCATCGTCGCCGCCCGCCGCTCCACCCCGCTGGTGGTCGGCGTCGGGCAGGGCGAGATGTTCATCGCCTCCGACGTCACCGCGTTCATCGAACACACCCGGGAGGCAGTCGAACTCGGCCAGGACCAGGCCGTGGTCATCACCGCCGACGGCTACCGGGTCACCGACTTCGCGGGCACGGCCGACGAGGCGCGCACCCGCCCGTTCACCATCGACTGGGACCTGGCCGCCGCCGAGAAGGGCGGCCACGACTACTTCATGCTCAAGGAGATCGAGGAGCAGCCGACGGGCGTCGCCGATACCCTCATCGGCCACTTCGCGAACGGCCGCATCATTCTCGACGAACAGCGGCTGCACGACCAGGAGCTGCGCGAGGTCGACAAGGTGTTCGTAGTCGCCTGCGGCAGCTCGTATCACGCGGGCCTGCTCGCCAAGTACGCCATCGAACACTGGACGCGGCTGCCCGTCGAGGTCGAGCTGGCCAGCGAATTCCGTTACCGCGACCCGGTTCTGGACCGCTCCACCCTGGTGGTCGCCATCTCCCAGTCCGGTGAGACCGCCGACACCCTGGAGGCGGTGCGGCACGCCAAGGAGCAGAAGGCGCGGGTCCTCGCCATCTGCAACACCAATGGCGCGCAGATACCCCGCGAGGCCGACGCGGTGCTCTACACCCGCACCGGCCCGGAGATCGGGGTGGCGTCGACCAAGGCGTTCCTGGCCCAGATCACCGCCAACTACCTGGTCGGTCTGGCGTTGGCGCAGGCGCGCGGCACCAAGTACCCCGACGAGGTGGCGCGCGAGTTCGCCGAACTGGAGTCCATGCCGAAACTCGTTGCGCAGGTGCTGGAATCGGCCGAGAAGGTGCGCGAGATCGCCCGCCAGTTCGCGCACGTGCCGACGGTGCTGTTCCTGGGCCGCCACGTCGGCTACCCGGTCGCTCTCGAAGGCGCGCTCAAGCTCAAGGAACTGGCGTACATGCACGCCGAGGGCTTCGCCGCGGGCGAGCTCAAGCACGGCCCGATCGCGCTCATCGAGGACGGCCTGCCGGTGTTCGTGGTCATGCCGTCGCCGAAGGGCCGGGCGGTGCTGCACTCCAAACTGCTCAGCAATATCCGCGAGATCCAGGCCCGCGGCGCGCGCACCATCGTCATCGCCGAGGAAGGCGACGACACGGTGCGGCCGTTCGCCGACTTCCTGATCGAAATCCCCTCGGCCCCAACGCTGTACCAGCCGCTGCTGTCCACCGTCCCGCTGCAGATCTTCGCCGCCGAGGTGGCGCAGGCGCGCGGCTACGACGTGGACAAGCCGCGCAACCTGGCCAAGTCCGTCACCGTCGAGTAGGGCGGGCCCGTCACTGGACGGTGACGGTGCCCTTCATGTCCGGGTGCAGCGGGCACAGGTAGCGGTAGGTGCCCGGCGTGGTGAAGGTGTGGCTCCACTCGCCCTTGCGGATGATCGGGCTGTTGATGCCGAGCGCGACATCCCCGATGCCCTGCACCGCGTGCGGGGCCTTGTCGTCGAACTTCCAGGTCACGGTGTCCCCGGCCTTGACGGTGATATCGGCCGGGGAGAACTTCATGTCCGTCACGTTCACGGTGACCGCGGCGGGCGCGGCCGGACCGGTCGAGGTCGCCGCCGAGGACGCCGGAACCGCGGCCGTCGAGGTGGCGGCGGGCTTCGAGGTGTCCGACGAGCAGCCCCCGGCCGCTAGCGCCGCCGCCACGACGGCGACGAGAAGCAGGGCACGCGAGGACGACTGGCGGATCGGCATGTCAGCCAGGCTAGTACCCGTCGATAGCGGACCATTCGCGGGACCGCCCTGACCTGCGCGGCGAACCGACGGGCGTAGTCTCCACAACGGCAGGCAGTCCGAATCCGGGAGGCGACCCATGACCGCACCGGCGGTGCGCGACCACGCGGTACTCGACTACTACACGGCCGACGAGGTGCGGGCCGCCGAAGCCGAACTGTTCACCCGCGTACCCGCCGGAATGCCCATGCGACGAGCCGCCTTCGGCCTCGCCGAGGTGGTGGTCGGCGAACTGCGCGAACGCACCGGCGGCATCGCCGGACGCGCGGTCACCCTCCTCGTCGGCTCCGGCGACAACGGCGGCGACGCACTGTGGGCGGGCTCGTTCCTGCGCCGCCGGGGCGTCGCGGTGCGCGCGATCCTGCTCGCCCCCGAGCGCGCCCACGCCGAGGGATTGGCGGCGCTGCACCGGGCGGGCGGGCGCATCGTCGAGGCTCCCCCCACCGCGCACGAGCCGCGCGGGGACGCGGCGGCGCGGGAAGACGTGGCCGGGGCGATCCTGGGCCTGCCGGACCTGGTGGTGGACGGCATCGTCGGGATCTCCGGACGCGGGGCGCTACGTCCGGTCGCGGCGGAATTGGTTGCGGGCGTGCGCTGCCCGATCATCGCCGCCGACCTGCCCAGCGGCGTCGACCCCGACACGGGGGCGGTGCACGGTCCGGCCGTCCGGGCCGACGTCACCGTCACCTTCGGCGCGTTGAAGCCCGTGCATGCCCTGGCCGCACCGCATTGCGGCCGAATCGAGCTGGTACCCATCGGATTACGGCTGCCCGAATCGAATCTGATCGCGCTCGAGCCACGGGCGGTCGGCGCGGGCTGGCCCGTCCCCGGCCCGTTCGACGACAAGTACACGCAGGGCGTGACCGGTGTGTGCGCGGGCAGCGGCACCTACCCCGGCGCGGCCGTGCTGTGCGCCGGCGGCGCGGTCGCGGCCACCTCCGGCATGGTGCGCTACGCGGGGACCGGCGCGGCGCAGGTGCTCGCCCACTTCCCGGAAGTGATTGCCGCCGAGTCCATTTCCGCGACCGGACGCGTGCAGTCGTGGGTCATCGGCCCCGGCGCGGGCACCGATGCCGCCGCCCGCGACCGTCTGGCCGAAGTGCTCGCCACCGACCTCCCCGTCGTGGTGGACGCCGACGCCCTCACCCTCCTGGCCGCCGACCCGGCCCTGGTCACGGGTCGCGCCGCCCCCACGGTTCTCACCCCGCACGCCGGTGAGTTCGCCCGCCTCACCGGCTCCGAACCCGGGCCCGATCGAGTCGCCGCGATTCGCAAACTCTCCGAATCCTGGCAGGTCACAGTTCTTTTGAAGGGCAGGGCCACCCTGATCGCGAGCCCCGGCCACCCGGTCATCGTCAATGAGGCCGGTGGTTCCTGGGCCGCCACCGCCGGTTCCGGCGATGTCCTCTCCGGCATCATCGCGGCCCTGCTGGCCGCCGGCCGCGATCCCGCCTGGGCCGCTGCCGCCGCCGCCCGAGTCCACGCCCTCGCCGCCAACCTCGCCGCCCACTCCGCCACCACCGCGGGCGCCCCGATCTCCGCGTCCCCCTTGCTCTCCCACGTCCGCGAGGCCATCGGCACTCTCCGCGAACTCGGGGCCTGACGGCCCGGGCAGGGCCGCGTCAACCGGTAGTGGCGGCGGTGTGCAGGGCCGTGCGGGCGGCGGCGATGACGGGATGGTCGCCGGTGCCGCGGCGGTAGGCGAGGTGGGTGCGGCGGCGGGTGGGGAGCGGGGTGAGAGTGACGGCGGCCGGGGCGGAATGGGTGCCGAGGTCGGGGACGAGAGCGACGCCCTGGCCCGCGGCGACCAGGTTGAGAACGGTGCCGAAATCGTCGGCGTGGTGGCGGATGCGGGGTGTGAATCCCGCGGCCAGGCAGGCGCGGACGGTCATCTCGTAGCAGAGGGTGCCGGGGGTGCCGGCGATCCAGGGGGAATCGGAGTGGGCGGTGAGTGGACCGGGGGTACGGGTCGCGAGGTGGATGGTTTCCTCGAAGAGGGGTTCGGTGTCGAGGCCGGGTTCGGGGGTGAGGGGGACGTAGTCGTATTCCTGGAGCAGGGCGATGTCGAGGGTTTCGGCGCGCAGCGCGGCGGGGGCGGCGGCCGGATCCAGTTCGGTGACCAGGAGTTCCAGCAGCGGATGGTCGCGGCTGAGGGAGATCAGGGCGGGGGAGAGGATGTGGTGGACAGCGGTGGGGAAGGCGCCGATCCGCAGGGTACCGGTGAGTTCGGTTCGGGCGGAGGCGAGTTCGGCGGTCGCCTGTTCCAGGACGGCGAGGATGGTCTCGGTGTGCTCGACCAGACGCAAGGCGGCGGGGGTGAGGACGACGCTGCGGCCGGTGCGTTCCAGGAGCGGCAGCCCGGCCTCGCGTTCCAGGGCGGTCAGCTGCTGGGAGACGGCCGAGGGCGTGTAGGTGAGGGCGTCGGCGACCGCGGCGATGGTCTTCCGGTGCGCGAGTTCGCGGAGCAGACGAAGGCGACGGACATCCAGCATCAGTTGATCTTATGCTCGGGGATAGAAACGTGAAATAGACCTGACGTATCCGCTCGACCAGGCTGGTGCCATGACATTCAACGGCCTCTACGTTCCCCTGGTCACGCCCTTCACCGCCGACGACGAACTGGCCGCGGACGCCCTGGAGGCGCTCGCCCACGAGGTGCTCGACGCCGGCGCGGCGGGCCTCGTCGCGCTGGGCACCACCGGCGAACCCACCACCCTCACCCACGACGAACAGCGGCGCGTCATCGAGGTCTGCGCCCGCGTCTGCGCCGAACGCGACGCCACCCTGATCGTCGGCGCGGGCTCGAACGCCACCCACGACTCGGCGCGCGCCCTGTCCGCCCTCGACCCGCGCGCCACCGCCGCCCTCGCCGTGGTCCCGTACTACAACCGGCCCTCGGAAGACGGTGTGGTGGAACACTTCCGGGTTCTCGCCGCCGCCAGTCCGGTGCCGGTGCTGATCTACCACATCCCCTACCGCACCTCTCGCACCCTGAGCGCCGAAACCCTGTGCCGGCTGGCCGAACTGCCGAACGTGGCGGGCTTCAAGTACACGGCGGGCGGCGTCGACGAGACCACGGTGGCCTTCCTGGCCCGCGTCCCCGAGCACGTCTCGGTGCTGGCGGGCGACGATCTGTTCGCCGCCCCGCTGCTGGCGCTGGGCGCGACCGGAGCGATTCTCGCGTGCGCCAATGTCGCACCTGCGGCCTACGCCGACCTGGTCGCGGCCTGGCGCACCGGCGCGCTCGACACCGGCCGCGCTCTCGGCAACCGGCTGGCCCCGCTGGCCGACGCCCTGTTCGCCGAACCCAATCCCATTGTGGTGAAAGCGGTTCTGGCCGCCCAGGGCCGCATCCCCACCCCGAACGTGCGGCTGCCGCTGCTGCCGGCGAGCCCCGAAGCCCTCGCCGGAGCCCTGGCCGCCGTGCCCGTGGCACTCGCCGCCGCGATCCGATACCGCCCCGCGACGGCCGCCCCGACTCGGGTGTGACGCGAATCGCCCCTGCCCGGATGGCAGGATCGGTGGTGTGAAGCAGCCCGACCCACAGGTGGAAACCCTCGTCGACCTGGACGCCATCGCCCACAACGTGCGCATACTGGCCGAGCACGCCGGTGACGCCGCGGTCATGGTCGTGGTGAAGGCCGACGGGTACAACCACGGTGCGGTCGATGTGGCGCGGGCGGCGCTGGCGGCGGGGGCGCGGGAACTGGGCACCACCACGGTCGCCGAGGCGGTGGCCTTGCGGGCCGCCGGGATCACCGCGCCGATCCTGTGCTGGCTCAACACCTCCGACGCCGACTACGGCAGCGCCATCGCCGCCGATATCGAGATCGGGGTGTCGGCGCTCGCGCAGCTGGAGGCGGTGGCCGCGGCCGCCCGGCGACTGGGTCGCACCGCGACCGTCAGCCTCAAAGTGGACACCGGGCTCAACCGCAACGGCATTCCCGCCACCGAATACCCGGAGGTCCTGGAGCAGCTGCGGCGGCTGGTCGACGACGGGACCGCCCGGCTGCGCGCGATCTTCTCGCACCTGGCGCTCGCCGATCAGCCCGAGCATCCGGTCAACGACCGGCAGCGGGAACGCTTCCTCGAGTTCATCGCCACCGCCAAGGAACACGGCCTCGAACCCGAACTCGTGCACATCGCGAATTCCGCTGCCGCGCTGACCCGCCCGGACCTCGCCTTCGACATGGTCCGCCCCGGCATCGCCGTCTACGGCCTGTCACCGATTCCGGAACTGTCCGACTTCGGGCTGCGCCCGGCCATGACCTTCCGCGCCCGCGTCCTGCGGGTGAAGCGGGTGGCCGCCGGGGAAGGCGTCTCCTACGGCCACGACTGGATCGCCGAACACGACACCACCGTCGCGCTGCTGCCCGCCGGATACGCCGACGGCGTGCCGCGCACCCTCGGCGGGAAGTTCTCGGTGTGGCTGGGCGGCGCGCGCCGAACCCAGATCGGGCGGGTGTGCATGGATCAGATCGTGGTGAACCTCGGCGAGAACGAGGCCGGAGTCCAGGCGGGCGACACCGCAGTGCTGTTCGGCGGCGAACCCGGACAGCCGCGCGCCCAGGAATGGGCCGACGCGCTCGGCACCATCAACTACGAGATCGTGTGCAATCCGCGCGGCCGCGTCGTGCGCGACCACATCGGCGGTGACCGGTGAACGACCACCGCATGCTCGCCACCGTCGAGGACACCGAGGCGCTGGGCCGCGAGATCGCCGAACAGCTGCAGGCCGGGGACCTGGTCATCCTCGACGGCCCGCTGGGCGCGGGCAAGACCGCGCTCACCCGCGGCATCGCCGCCGGGCTGGGCGTCCAAGGACGGGTCAGCTCACCGACTTTCATCATCGCCCGCCAGCACCGCGCCGGCGCGCACCCGGGCGCGGTGGCGCTGGTGCACGTGGACGCCTACCGGCTCGGCGGCGACCTCGACGAACTCGACGCCCTCGACCTCGACACCGATCTCGACCACGCCGTCGTGGTGGTGGAATGGGGTCTCGGCGTGGCCGAACACCTGGCCGACCGCCACCTGCGGATCCAGCTGCGCCGCGAACCCGAGTCCGATGTCCGCACCGCGGAATGGGAGTGGGTCGCCGCCACCTGATCCGGCGCGAGATTCCCGCAGGCAGACACCACGCCGAGTGGGCTGTACCACCCGGTATTGTTGAGGCAATCATGCTGATATTGGCTGTCGACACCGCGACTCCCGCCGTCACAGCGGGACTGGTGGAACTGGAACCGGCGCAACCCGGGTCGAACGCACCGCGCATCACCACGATCACCGCCGAGGTGACCGTGGACGCACGCGCGCACAACGAGGTGCTGACCCCCCAGATCCTGACCTGCCTGGCCGAATCGGGCCGCTCGCGGGCCGATATCGCCGCGGTCGTGGCGGGTATCGGGCCGGGGCCGTTCACCGGACTGCGGGTCGGCATGGCCACCGCCGCCGCGTTCGGCGACGCCCTCGGCATCCCCGTGTACGGGGTGTGCAGTCTCGACGCCATCGCCGCCGACACCGAGAGCTACCTGCGCGAGAGCTCCGACCCGGTGGAACTGCTGGTCGTCACCGACGCCCGCCGCCGCGAGGTGTACTGGGCGCGCTACCGCGCCGTCCCCGGCAGCCTCGTCCTCGAACGCTGCGAGGGCCCCGAGGTGAGCAAGCCCGGCGACCTGGACCAGGCCGCCGCCACCCTGATCGCCGGATCCGCCTCGCACGTCGACTATTTCGACCTGCCCGTGCTGCCCGTCGAGACGCCGTCCCCGGCCGGGCTGGTGCGCTGCGCCGCCGCCGACATCCTGTCCGGCGCCGTCCCCGCCCCGCTGGTACCGCTGTACCTGCGCCGCCCGGACGCCGTCGAGAAGAGTTACGCGCAGGTGGGCCGATGACCATCCGCATCGAACCGATGCGGCCCGCCGACGTCACCCGCTGCGCACAGCTCGAGCAGGTGCTGTTCCCCGAGGACGATCCCTGGCACGAGGTGTCGTTCCTGTCGGAACTGGCCGGACCGCACAACCGCTACATCACCGCCCGTGACGCCGGCGGGGACATGGTGGGCTACGCCGGAATCGCGTTGCTCGGCACCGCCGAACACCCCGAGGCCGAAGTCCACACCATCGGCGTCGACCCGGACCACCATCGGCGCGGCGTCGGCACCCTGCTGCTCGAGGCGCTGCTGCTGGAGGCCGGACGCCGCGGCGGACCCGTCTTCCTCGAGGTCCGCACCGACAACGCGCCCGCCATCACGCTCTACGAGAAGCACGGCTTCCACATCATCGGGCTGCGCAAGAACTACTACCAGCCCAGCGGCGCCGACGCGTACACCATGCGGCGACCGGCCATGGCCGGATTCCCGCAGGACGGATTCACCAAGGACGCCGAGGTCTCGTCATGATCGTCATGGGTATCGAAAGCTCCTGCGACGAAACGGGAGTCGGCATCGTGCGGCGGCTGCCCGACGGCAGCTGCGAACTGCTCGCCGACGAGGTCGCCTCCAGCGTCGACCAGCACGCGCGCTTCGGCGGCGTGGTGCCCGAGATCGCCTCGCGCGCACACCTCGAGGCCATCGTGCCCGCCATGCGCCGGGCCCTGGCCACCGCCGGGATCAGCAAGCCCGACGCGCTCGCCGTCACCATCGGCCCCGGCCTCGCCGGTGCCCTGCTGGTCGGCGTGGCGGCGGCGAAAGCCTATGCGGCGGCCTGGGATATCCCGTTCTACGCGCTCAACCACCTGGGCGGGCACGTCGCCGTCGACACCCTCGAGCACGGGCCGATGCCGCCCGCGGTCGCCCTGCTCGTCTCCGGCGGGCACACCCACCTGCTGCAGGTGACCGACCTCGGACAGCCCATCACCGAACTCGGCAGCACCGTCGACGACGCCGCGGGCGAGGCCTTCGACAAGGTGGCCCGGCTGCTCGGTCTCGGCTACCCGGGCGGACCCGTCCTGGATTCCATTGCCACCGACGGCGATCCGAAGGCCATCGCCTTCCCGCGCGGCATGACCGGACCCCGCGACCCGCGCTACGACTTCTCCTTCTCCGGCCTCAAGACCGCCGTCGCCCGCTATGTCGAAGCGGCGCAACGGGAAGGCCGCGACCTGCCCATCCCCGATATCGCCGCCTCCTTCCAGGAGGCCGTCGCGGACGTGCTCACCATGAAGGCGGTGCGCGCGGCGCAGGACGTCGGCGTCGACACCCTCGTGCTCGGCGGCGGCGCGACCGCCAACTCCCGCATCCGGTCGATGGCCGAAGAACGATGCACGGCAGCGGGAATCACCCTGCGCGTCCCCAAGCCGCGCCTGTGCACCGACAACGGCGTCATGATCGCCACGCTGGGCGCGCACGTGATCGCGGGCGGCGCAGAGCCTTCCGAACTGACCGTGGCCACCGATCCGGGCCTGCCGGTCTCCACCAGCTATCTGTGAGATTCCGACCGCGGTGGTCGCCCGGCACGGGCGCCCACCGTCAACGGCTCAGAGCCGGGCGCTGAAATCGCGGGGAGGCCGCATAAGCGGTGGCGTGCGGCGTCGGCGAGACGTGCGGTTCCGGATCGATCGGCGGCAGCGTGGTGCCCAGCAAGGGGCCCAGCAGGCGCGGCAGATCCGCGGGGAACGGGATCTGGGGTAGATCCGGGTCCGGACGCAGCGGCGGTTGCTGCGTGGTGATGCCGGGGACGACCGTGGGAGTGCCGTTCGCCGAACCGGTCTGGGCCGGAGGCACCGCGACGGTGGTGCGGTGGGTGGGGTTCTGGTTCGTGGTCGGGTTGACCGAACTCGGCGCCGGGACGGTGGTCGTCGGCGCGGGCGGCGTGGTCGGCGGCTGCTGCGTCGAGGTCGGCGAGTAGTGCGCGGGCTGCGGTTCCTCGATCACGAACTCCTTGACCCCGTACCCGACGATCAGACCGACCACCACGATCGCCCCGGCGAGGGTGCCCGCCAGCTTGGTGAAGGTGCCGATCGGCGCGTCCGAGCCCAGGCCGATCACCGGGAAGGCGGTCGGCACGGTCGAATCCGCCACCAGCGCCGCGCCTTTCGCGATCGCGGACTCCGGCTCCGGCACCGTGACCACCGGGATGTCGAGCTGGCGTTCCAGCCCCACCACCATGATCGGCACGTTCGCGCCGCCGCCGATCACCGCGACCGCCTCCGGGAACTTCGGGGCCCGCGTGAACACGCCGCGCGCGAACACCGCCAGATCGTGCAGCAGATCGGCGACGATCTCCTCGAAATCCACCCGGGTCAGCTTGAGCGGCTGCCCGGCCACGTGATCGATGGTCACCGCCGGCACCACCGACAGGTGCTCCTTGGCGGCGCGGCTGCGATTGAGCAGGATGCCGCGGTTCGGGCGGATGCCGCGCCGCGACAGGTGGCAGTCCAGCAGGTGCTGCAGGATCAGTTCGTCGATGGCGTTGCCGCTGATGGTGGTGATGCGCTCGGACCGCAGCACGGTGTCGTCGGCATGATCGGCGACCGAGACCGTGGTGCCCTTGGCCCCGATGTCGATGACCGCCACCGTGTCCCAGCGGTCCAGCAGGCCGGTGTGCCGCAGGTAGGCCAGGGCCGCGGTGGTCTCCGGAATCAGTTGCACGCCGTGGCGCTGCCGCCCGATGGCGGACCGGATGATCTGGGCCTGCTCGCGGTCGCGGTAGGCGACCGCGATATCGCCGGGCGGGGTGGAGTCGGGCTCGTGGTGGCCGTTGTTCCGGGCGCCCGCGCCGACGGGATGCACGGTGTCGCGGGGGATTTGGGTGGTCATCAACTCGATCGAGGAGGCCACCAGATCACCGAGGTCGGAGTGCGCGGTATCGGCCGTCACGACCCGGTAGTCGAAGCTCTGGGCGCCGTTGGGCGCGGTGGCGACCGTCGCCGAGCACACCACTTCGCTCCCGGCCGAGATGCCGAGGGATGTTCGCATGTTCACCTCCCTTCGAGCGGATGGTCCTGGTGGAGACGACCATCTCGAACGGACTCCGGGCGCGCCCGACGGGTAGCGGACGATTCCGGCGAGCTACGGACCGTGGCGGGCTCGCGTCCGATGGGGCATCCGGACCTGCCACTGATCACTTGCGGTCTTGCTCTCTTCTCGAGCCCGTGCGCGGGGTTGCCGCACGGAAAGCGGGGTGAAGCAGATGTGTAACTGTCGACGGCGCGCGTGACCCGACCGATTCGGTCTCGCCGCGGGGCCGCCGTCAATGGTGTCACAATCCGTTATCCGAACGTTACAGATTTTCGGATTTCTTTGGAAGACCTCAGATTCCCGGGCCGTCACGTCGGCGAGTCGTGTCAGGAGGGTGCACTGGCAGCCCCTTGCCTTGAGCGCTGGCACTCCCGTGTATAGAGTGCTAGGTGGCACTGGTATTTGTGCTCAGGTGCCAGCTGATGACTACTGAGCAGGGGTCCCGGCACCCGCGACGACGGGGCTGATTGCACAGGGTCACGCACATGACCGAAACCGTGCGTCCGGGGAACAGCCCCGGACGAGAAGAATCCCCTGAAAGTGGAGGGCTCAACGTGGCGAGCGTGAACATCAAGCCGCTCGAGGACAAGATCCTCGTCCAGGCCAACGAGGCCGAAACCACCACCGCCTCCGGTCTGGTCATCCCTGACACGGCGAAGGAGAAGCCCCAGGAGGGCACCGTCATCGCCGTCGGCCCCGGCCGCTGGGACGAGGACGGCGAGAAGCGCATCCCGCTGGACGTCAAGGAAGGCGACGTCGTCATCTACAGCAAGTACGGCGGCACCGAGATCAAGTACAACGGCTCGGAGTACCTGATCCTGTCGGCCCGCGACCTGCTGGCCGTCGTCACCAAGTAAGAACGCTCCAACTCTCGGGGCCCAGGGGGCTTCCCCTGAACCCCTAACGAGAGACACCGCCCCGGAGTCGCAGCTGCCAATACAGCAACCGGCCCGGGGCGGAGTGCGTTCGCCCCCGACCTTCACAGGAGTAGGTACATGGCAAAGCAGATCGAGTTCGACGAGAAGGCTCGTCGCGCTATGGAGCGCGGCGTCGACAAGCTCGCCGACGCCGTCAAGGTCACGCTCGGCCCGCGCGGCCGGCACGTGGTGCTGGCCAAGGCCTTCGGCGGCCCCACCGTCACCAACGACGGTGTGACCATCGCCCGCGACATCGACCTCGAGGACCCCTTCGAGAACCTGGGCGCGCAGCTGGTCAAGAGCGTCGCCACCAAGACCAACGACGTCGCCGGCGACGGCACCACCACCGCCACCGTGCTGGCGCAGGCGCTCATCAAGGGCGGCCTGAAGAACATCGCCGCGGGCGCCAACCCGATGACCCTGGGCAAGGGCATGAGCAAGGCCGCCGACGCGGTCGCCGCCGCCCTGCACGCCGCCGCCACCCCGGTGAACGGCGAGAAGGCCATCGCGCAGGTCGCCACCGTGTCCTCGCGGGACGAGGAGATCGGCGCCCTCGTCGCCGAGGCGCTGACCAAGGTCGGCAAGGACGGCGTCGTCACCATCGAGGAGTCCTCGGGTCTGCAGACCGAGGTCGCCATCACCGAGGGCGTGCAGTTCGACAAGGGCTACCTGTCCCCGTACTTCGTCACCGACCCGGAGACCATGCAGGCGGTCTACGAGGACGCGTGGATCCTGCTGAACCGCGAGAAGATCAGCTCGCTGCCGGACCTGCTCCCGCTGCTGGAGAAGATCGCCGAGTCGGGCAAGCCGGTCGTCATCATCGCCGAGGACGTCGACGGCGAGGCGCTGTCCACCCTCGTGGTGAACGCGATCCGCAAGACCCTCAAGGTGGTCGCGGTGAAGGCCCCGTTCTTCGGTGACCGCCGCAAGGCGTTCCTGGACGACCTGGCCATCGTCACCGGCGGCACCGTGGTCAACCCGGACCTGGGCATCACCCTGCGTGAGGCCGGCCTGGACGTGCTGGGCAAGGCCCGCCGCGTCGTGGTCACCAAGGACGAGACCACCATCGTCGAGGGCGCGGGCGCGCAGTCCGACATCGACGGCCGGGTCGCGCAGCTGCGCAAGGAGATCGAGAACACCGACTCCGACTGGGACCGTGAGAAGCTGGAAGAGCGGCTGGCCAAGCTGGCCGGCGGCGTCGCCGTCATCAAGGTCGGCGCGGCCACCGAGACCGAGCTCAAGGAGCGCAAGTACCGCGTCGAGGACGCGGTCGCCTCGGCCAAGGCCGCGGTCGCCGAGGGCATCGTCCCCGGTGGCGGCACCGCCCTGGTGCAGGCCGCCGCCACGCTGCCGGCGCTGCGCGACTCGCTGTCCGGTGACGAGGCCGTCGGCGTCGAGGTCGTGCGTCAGGCCCTGCTGTCGCCGCTGTTCTGGATCGCCAGCAACGCCGGTGTCGACGGCGCGGTCGTCGTCTCCAAGGTGACCGACGGTGAGCACGGCTTCAACGCCGCCACCCTCACCTACGGCGACCTGGTCGCCGAGGGCGTCATCGACCCGGTCAAGGTCACCCGCTCCGCCGTCGAGAACGCCACCTCGGTGGCCCGCATGGTGCTGACCACCGAGTCCGCCATCGTCGACAAGCCCGTCGAGGAAGCGGCCGACGCCCACGCCGGCCACTCCCACTGATCGATCGGTGACACCGAGGCCCCCGGACGGATTCCGTCCGGGGGCCTCGGCGTTTCAGCGTGCGGGGTAGGTCATTTCGACGGCGGTATCGCCGTGGGGACCGGTGGCGCCGGATCGAGCGGTGCCGTGACCGGCGGCAGCGGAACGGCCGGGTACTCGTCCGGCGCGGCCGCGGGGGAGTGAGCGGCCACGAAGCAGCCGATGCCGATGAGGGCGACGGCGGCGATGCCCGCGAGGGCGCGGAGTGTGACGCGGGTGAGGGTGGAGAGCAGGTACATGCCGGTTCCGTTCGCTGGGCGGCATGAATTCTCATGGCGCGCAGGGAGTTACGGTGTCCGAATCGTCCCTTTTGGCGTGATTGTTACCTCGGAGCGCCTTACCAGTTGAACGGGCGGAGCGGGGGTGGAATTGGGAGATTGCCCCGGAGAGCGTTCCGGGGCGCGGGGTGGGTCAATCTCTCACGGGGAACGACGAACGGCCGTTTCCGTTGCGGAGAGCGGTGTGCGAATGGTGAATCGGGGTCGGCGGGGCCGGGTCTGTGGCTATCGCGGCGAGAAGGCGGTCGCGGAGGGCGGGTGGCGGCGGGACGGCCGGCACGGACGCGGCCAGCGCGAGCGCTTCTCGGGTCTGCTGCACTTCCAGGGTGAAGGCGGCGCGCAGTATGGGGTCGTCGGTATCCAGAAGGTCCGCCACTGCGCGCTGATCTTCGTCGCCGATCGATCCGAGCGCGACAGTGTGCGCGAGATCGATCTGGCTTTCGTTCATCTCACGTCACTCCCAAACTTTTCTTGAGTCGTGTCAGTCCGTCCCGAATACGGGACTTAACGGTAGGTAACCCTACGCCCAGATAGGCCGCCACCTCGGCATATGTCCGACCGCCGAAGTACGCGAGAGAGATCGCCTCCCGCTGCGTCTCGGTCAGGGTGGCCAGCCCGGCGAGCACCGCCTGCTGTTCCAGTCGTCGCCCGACCTCTTCGGTGACCTCGTCGAATTCGTTGCCGAGGGTGCTGGTGCCGTATGCGACCTCACGCTGGGCGTGGGCCTGTTCGGCGCGGACTCGGTCGACCGCGCGGCGATGGGCCAGCGTCATCAACCAGGTGACGGCCGATCCCTTGTTGGGATCGAAATTGGCGGCCGTGCGCCAGATCTGGAGATAGACCTCCTGAGTGGTCTCCTCCGCGTATCCCGGATCGTGGAGCACGCGTAGGACCAGGCCGAACACTCGCGCGCTGGTGCGGTCGTACAGCTCGGCGAAGGCCTGCTGATCGGACTGCCCGCAACGCTCGAGAAGTGCGGCGAGTTCGAGACTTTCGGCTGCGCGCGCCGTCACCGCAGAGTCCACGCTGGGTGCATCCACCCCTCGTCCGTCCCTCGAGCTCTGGAACGAGTCGCCCTCTGCGGCAGGCGGCCGCGTTGTCACAACGCTCCGTTCTGTGTCATCGGCCACGAGGGTAGCGTGCCGCTATGACCTCCTCTCGGGTGGGGGTATTCGGCAAAGCGACTGTGGCACAGCGATTTTCCGATTTGACCGAAACGTCGCAATCGTGACATCGAAGACACGCCGTGACGCGCCGGAGGTTGCCGACCCCGCCGGGCGGTGCCGGGTGTTTGCTAGCTATTCGGCGCGCCACCCCGAAAGGATGGGAGGAATCTCGAGCCCGGCCCGCTGTCGCATCAGGGACACCGCTGGTGAACACCGGTCCCGAGCGATTGCCGAGAGTGCCTGCGGGCGCCCGGATTACGCGACGATGCGGCGGCGGTTGCGGCGGGCGTGCAACTCGCGCTCGGTCTCCGACATGCCACCCCAGATGCCGTAGGGCTCACTGACCTTCAGCGCGTGCGAACGGCACTGCAGCAGCACCGGGCAGGCCTTGCAGATTTCCTTGGCCCGCAGCTCGCGCTGGGCCCGCGCCCGGCCGCGCTCGCCGTCCGGGTGGAAGAACACGGCGGAGTCCTGACCGCGGCAGGATCCGCGCATCTGCCAATCCCATACATCGGCGTTCGGCCCGGGGAGGTGGGTTGGCATCGGCATGGTGAACTCCTCTTGGTGCGAGCTCGTCGGCATTGTCGAGCGGTGCTGGTGGCAAACAGGTGGCCGCATCGCCGTGGCCCGGCGATCGCACTTCATCGGCGCCGCAATTCAGCACGACGCCAACGACGGCGATGACGTACGTTAGGTCGCGAAACGAATTCGAGTCAATAGCTTCATTCGACTCGAGCCGAATACCTGCACATTAGAGAATTAACATCCGCGCTATTTACAAGATGGGGTGCCTGTGGTGATACTGATCGGTTGCCCAGCGCCGTGACCTGGCTGTGATAGCCCATCCGACTGGGTAAAACCGCTGGTAGAACCGGATTTTTGGGCCCGAATCCCGGTGCCGCGATCTATGCAAGGCTCTCGATCAGAGTGATCTCAGCCATTGGACATCCTGCGCTGAGTAGGGTAGAGATGGCCGCTTCGAGGCCGCCGGGTTAATAGCGCGAAACGCTATACGAATTCCTTACGGGCGTGCTGGTCGATAGCGAGGACAGATTTACGGAGTGGAAACACAAAGGCTCCGGTGAATGCTGGCCGATAGCTGGGGAACTATGCTATGGCGGCTGCCCTCACATGTCCGGCCACTGGTTACAGTGCGGCTGTGCCTGTGCTCGAAGTGAACTCCGTACTCGCCGACGCCGCTTTCGGTTCCGCGCCCGAGCGTGCTGCCACCGGGTTGCCCGCCGCGCCCGACGCCGCCGGATCCTGGCTGCGGGCTGTCTCGCTGAGTGGAATCGGTTACTACGCCGCCGCGCGTGCCGAACTCCGCCACGCCCGCCGCGGCACCACCGACCCCGCCCTGCTGTCGCTCACCCACAGCACCGAGGCGTCGTTGCTGCGCCAGCTCGGCTGGCACAACCACGCCGCTGTCGTGGACGGGCGCGCCGCCGCTCTGGCGCTGCCCGCGCCGGCCGCCGCCGCTCCCGCGCCCGCCGCGACACTCGCTGAGATCCGATCCGCGGAAGCCGTTTGCGACGCGTTGACCGGACTCGCCGCCGATGCCCTGGGCAGCCTCCGCCCGGCGCTTGCCGCCCGGCTGCTGAATCGTTGCCGAAATTATCTCGACGTTCACCTGGCCACCGCCGACACGGCGTGGCGGCCGCGCGTGCGGTTGCACTGGGTGAGTGCCGAGACGGCGCTGTCGGCCCCCGGCTCCGGATTGATCTCCGCCCCCGCCGCCGATCCTGCCGCGGGCGACCGCCCGGTTCCGGCCGACCCCGCCCTGGCGCACGCCGAGGCCGCCGTGGCGCTCGCCGAAAACTCGCCCTCGCTGCGGCATCGAGTGAAATCCCGGCTACTGCTGGCCGCCGCCAGCGCCGCCGCCGGCGACCTCGATCGATCCCGTGCTCTCGCAGTCGAAGTCGATCGGGCCTGCGCCGAACACGAGCTGCTCCCGCTGCGCTGGGCCTGCGCCATGCTCCGCTCCGGGGTCGAGCCCGGTGGTGACGGCGCGGCCGTGGCGGCCGAGTGTGCGCGGTTGCTGGCCGCTCGCGGCGGGCGATTGCGTTCGGCGAGCGAGCTTCTCGGCCGTCCCTGATTGATCCACCGATCGTCCCTGAGTGATCTCCGGCACTTCCCTGAGACTGCCCCGAGAACGACCCCGTAACGATTGGCACCAGTACGCCAGCCGCTATTGTTGGACCGTTCCGCCCCTCCGCGGAAGCACCGGCTCGCCATCCCGCCGCCGTGCCACTCTCGTAAACGCCAGGAACAGCTCTGACGATGAACAACACGGGTGAGGAGTTGGATCCCGCTGTCGTCGCTGCCGCAGCGCAGGGCGACCGGGCGGCCCTTTCCCAGGTACTGGTGAGCATCCGCCCCCTCGTGGTGCGGTATTGCCGTGCGCGCATCGGAACGGCCGAACGCGGCCAACTCTCCGCTGACGACGTCGCGCAGGAGGTCTGTCTGGCCGTCATGACCGCGCTTCCCCGGTACCAGGACCAGGGCAGACCGTTCATGGCGTTCGTCTACGGCATCGCCTCGCACAAGGTCGCGGACGCCCACAGAAATTCCGCCCGTAACAAGGCGGACGCCATGGCCGAAGTACCGGATGTCATATCCACCGACCAGGGACCGGAACAGCGAGCTCTCGAATCCGAAACGAGCCGACAGATGAACGCACTGTTGGCGACATTGCCGGAGAAGCATCGAGAAATCCTGATCCTTCGCCTGGTCATGGGTCTGTCGGCTGAAGAAACCGCAGTCGCCGTGGGCAGTACGGCGGGTGCTATACGAGTCGCCCAGCACCGGGCACTCGCGAAACTCAAGTCTCAAGTGGCGAGGGCAGGTGAAATGTATGGCTAGGGATGGCGAGCGCGGTCGGGGCGACTTCAAGGCGCGACCTGGATCGCAGAACAGCGGTCCCTACGCCGAGGCGTCCGGTGATACCGGGCCGGTCGATATCGCCGCGGTGCGACGCGACGATGCGCTGATCGACGCCATCTCCGGTGACGGTCCCGTGCAGACGGGTACTTCGGAGGAATACCAGCTGGCGGCCCTGTTGGCCGACTGGCGTGCGGAGATCATGGCCGAGCCTTTGCCGGCCGGACCGGACCTGGATGCCATCGTCGCCGCGGTCAATCAGGAGATCGGTGCACGACAGGCCAGAATCGGCGCGGGCAACCGCGGGCGACTACGGCTCGTCCGGCCGATCCTGGGTTCCGCGGCGGCCCTGGCGCTCATCTTCGGTGGCCTGACGGCGTTCTCCTACAATGCGAGTCCCGGCGATCCGCTCTGGAAGATGAAGACCGTCGTGTTCAGCGAGCAGGCCCAGTCCACCGTGGTCTCGCGGGCGGACAGCGACCTGGAGCAGGCCAAGGAGCTCATCGCGCAGGGCAAGGCCGACGAGGCCAAGCCGCTGATGGAGCGGGCCGCGGACAATGCCTCCCAGGTCAACGACTCGGGCAAGAAGGACAGCCTGACCGATCGCTGGCAGCAGCTGTACACGCAGCTGCAGGCGACCGCGCCCAAGGTTGCCGAGTCGCTGGCGGCGGTGGCCCCGGCCACGACCAAGGCCCCGGTCGTGCCGTCCTCCGCGAATGTGCCGGTGTCGCCGGTCGTTCCGCCGGTCAAGACGGATGGCAATCCGCCGACCACGGTGGATTCGTCGACCCTCGGCGGCACCAACCCGAATCCGAATCCGGCCACCGGTGGCGGCATCTCCACGCCGCCCGTGGTGCCGCCGGTCACCCAGGTGCCGACCGTGCCGCCGGTGGAGACCCAGCCGCATACGGCGCCGCCTACCGCGGGCAATCCGACGTCGGTCGTGGTGCCGACCATCGGCAATACCGAGGGTGGGACTCCGGGCGGCGGGCAGCCGCCCACCCAGCAGCAGCCGCCGGCTCAGCAGCAGCCGATCACGATCCCGCCGGTGCTGCCGTCGTCGCTCGCCGTGCCGTCCGGAGCCCCCGTGGTGCCGGTTCCGGTGCCGGGAACGCACTAGGCATGTCCCGATAGCCCTGCGGCCGTCGGTGTTTCATCAGTCGACAACGGAAAGGGCCTGCATCCCCTGGGGATGCAGGGCCATAGCGAATAAACATACCTCGTAAACGAGGAAAACCTCGCCCGGCACTGCCTCGGTGATTGAATAG